>DEKA01000055.1:8929-11161 GCA_002353635.1 Lachnospiraceae bacterium UBA2734 | reverse complement strand
AGATCACTCTGAAGTAATCGGATGTGAACGAAACAGGACCGCCGCACTGCCCTTCTGCAGAAGAGCAATGCGGTGGGAGAAGCCTCGAGCTGTCTTTCTGGCAATGGGCTTCTGCATATCTTTCACGTGAAAGAACCTCCGCGGGGGAAATCCCGGCGGAGGTTTTTGCGTTTCAGGCTCCCTGCTGCATGCATCTTCATGGCTGTTTTCTGTGCCGGTGCTCAAAATTTCCCCGGGAGAGTTGACTTCTGTTATTAAATGCCGGTGGAACTTCTGCTGCAATTAACCTAAGACTTTTCCGCACCTGGCTGCACGAATATATCCGTCCTCAGCTGCACGAATATTTCCGTCCCTGGCTGCACGNNCTGAAGTAATCAGATGCGAACGAAATTAGCCCACCGATGCGGACCTTCCGCAGAAGAGCTGCATCAGTGGAGAAGCCTGAATCCGAATTTTCGACAACGGACTTCTGAATATCTTTCACGTGAAGGAACCTCCGCGGGAGAAATCCCGTCGGAGGTTTTTGCGTTTTCTGGAGGCCTGCTGCATATATCTTCGTGGTTGTTTCAATAGGTCAGTTGTACGAATTTTCGTTGACAGGTTGACAGAATCAGCAGTATAATATCTTCCGCATATCTTCGGAGGCATTATGCCTTTTTTTGGTGCGCACATTTGCCGGAAAAAGGGAAAATGGGCAGTTTCTGCGCTCCGGAGTCGGACACTTCAGCATGGATTAGAAAATCGGGGTGAAAGAATGGACAATAACAGAATGCGTCCCATGAAAAGCGGCAACAGCATGAGAATGAGCTTCTCCCGTCAGAAGGAAGTTCAGGAAATGCCAAACCTGATCGAGGTTCAGAAGGCGTCTTATCAATGGTTTCTCGAGCAGGGCCTGCAGGAGGCGTTTGATGACATCAGTCCCATCGAGGACTACAACGGTCATCTGAGCCTTTCTTTTGTGGGCTACAGACTCTGCGAGGATGAAATCAAGTACGACATCGAAAAGTGCAAGGAAAGAGACGCGACATACGCGGCTCCTCTGAAGGTTCGTGTCCGTCTGTACGACAAGGAGAATGACCAGACTGTTACCGAACAGGAAATTTTTATGGGCGATATGCCGGTCATGACGGACAACGGAACGTTTGTCATCAATGGCGCAGAGCGTGTCGTTGTCTCGCAGCTGGTCCGCTCTCCCGGTATCTATTACGGAATCGACAAGGATAAGTTCGGCAAGGAGATGTATTCCTGCACGGTGATCCCGAACCGCGGCGCATGGCTCGAATATGAGACCGATGTGAACGATGTGTTCTGGGTCCGTGTTGACCGCACGAGAAAAGTGCCGGTAACCGTTCTGCTTCGTGCCCTTGGACTTGGCACCGACGACGAGATTTTTGAGGTCTTCGGCGACGAGCCGAAGCTTCGTGCTGCACTTTCGAAGGATCCGTCCGACAGCTACGAGACCGGTCTTCTCGAACTCTACAAGAAGATTCGTCCTGGCGAACCGCTCTCGGTGGAGTCTGCAGACAGCGGGATCAATGCGATGCTGTTTGATCCGCGCCGCTATGATCTTGCCAAGGTCGGCCGTTATAAATTTAATAAGAAGCTTGCCCTCCGCAACCGTATTGTCGGCCATGTCCTCGCAGAGGATGTCGTCGATGAGGCAAACGGCGAAATACTCGGCAGCGCAGGCGAAACCGTTACGCGTGAGATGGCGGATGCCATTCAGAACGCGGCTATTCCGAGTGTTGTAATTCAGACAGAAGAGCGCAATGTCAAGGTGCTGAGCAACCTTATGGTTGACATCACACACTTTGTTGACTGCAATCCGGAAGAACTCGGAATCCATGAGCAGGTTTATTATCCGGCTCTCCGTGAGATCCTCCTCAAGTATCAGGACAACGAGGATCCGGAGGCACTGGCTGATGCGCTCAAGAAGAGTGTTCACGAGCTTATTCCGAAGCACATCACCAAGGAAGACATTCTTGCTTCCATCAACTACAATATGCATCTCGAGTACGGCATCGGCAATGCGGATGATATCGATCACCTCGGCAACCGCCGTATCCGCTGTGTCGGTGAACTGCTTCAGAACCAGTACCGCATCGGTCTGTCGAGACTGGAGCGTGTTGTCCGTGAACGCATGACGACCCATGATCCGAAGGATCCGATTTCGCCGCAGACGCTGATCAATATCAAGCCGGTACAGGCTGCCGTGAAGGAATTCTTCGGTTC
>DEKA01000055.1:0-8896 GCA_002353635.1 Lachnospiraceae bacterium UBA2734 | reverse complement strand
TCTGAGATCACACACAAGAGACGTCTTTCCGCACTGGGCCCCGGCGGTCTGTCCAGAGACCGTGCAGGACTTGAAGTCCGCGATATCCACTACACGCACTACGGACGTATGTGCCCTATCGANNCCTGAAGGCCCGAACATCGGTCTGATCAACTCTCTTGCATGCTATGCGCGTCTCAATGAGTACGGCTTCATTGAGGCTCCGTACCGCAGAATTGATAAGTCCGATCCGACAAATCCGCGTGTCACAGATGAAGTCGTCTACATGACTGCGGATGAAGAAGATAATTATCATGTAGCGCAGGCTTCCGCGAAGATTGATGCGGACGGTCATTTCGTGAACCGCATGGTTTCCGGCCGTTACAAGACACTGACTTCACAGTTCCCGAGAACGGCATTCGATTTCATGGATGTCTCTCCGAGAATGGTCTTCTCGGTCGCTACCGCACTTGTTCCGTTCCTTCAGTCGGATGACCCGACACGTGCTCTGATGGGTTCCAACATGCAGCGTCAGGCGGTTCCGCTTCTCACTACGGAAGCTCCGATCGTCGGTACTGGTCTTGAGCCGAAGGCAGCGAAGGACTCGGGCGACAGCGTAGTTGCAAAGAAGTCCGGAACAGTCGAATTCGTTGATGCGACCACGATCCGTGTGAACAACGACGACGGGACAAAGAGTGAATATCATCTCATCAAGTTTGAGAGAAGCAACCAGAGCAACTGCTACAACCAGAAGCCGTCCGTGAACAACGGCGATCATGTGGAAGAGGGCCAGATCATTGCGGACGGTCCTTCCACGAAGAACGGTGAGCTCGGCCTTGGCAAGAACCCGCTGATCGGCTTCATGACATGGGAAGGCTACAACTACGAGGACGCTGTCCTTATCAGCGAGCGTCTTGTAAAGGAAGATGTCTATACTTCTCTGCATATTGAGGAGTATGAGGCTGAGTCGAGAGACACCAAGCTCGGACCTGAAGAGATTACAAGAGATGTTCCGGGTGTCGGCGATGATGCGCTCAAGGATCTCGACGACAACGGTATTATCCGCATCGGTGCGGAAGTCCGTGCCGGCGATATTCTGGTCGGCAAGGTTACGCCGAAGGGCGAGACCGAGCTTACCCCGGAGGAGAGACTTGTCCGTGCGATTTTCGGCGAGAAGGCACGTGAGGTGCGTGATACTTCTCTTAAGGTGCCGCACGGCGAATACGGCATCGTAGTTGATGCCAAGGTCTTCACAAGAGAAAACGGCGATGAGCTTCCGCCCGGAGTCAACATGGCGGTCCGCATCTACATCGCACAGAAGAGAAAGATCACCGTCGGCGACAAGATGGCTGGCCGTCACGGAAACAAGGGCGTCGTCTCCCGCGTTCTTCCGGTCGAGGATATGCCGTTCCTTCCGAACGGACGTCCGCTCGACATTGTGCTGAACCCGATGGGCGTGCCTTCCCGTATGAACATCGGACAGGTCCTCGAGCTTCATCTTTCGCTCGCAGCGCAGGTGCTCGGCTTCAATGTGACCAGCCCGAACTTCGACGGCGCTAAATATGATGACATCGTAGATCTCCTGAATATGGCGAATATGTACGCCAACGACACATGGGAGAACTTCGAGAAGGAATACAAGGACAAGGTTGATCCGCAGATCATGCAGTATCTGTGGGATCACAGAGACCACAGAGCTGAGTGGAAGGGCGTTCCGATCCGTCCCGACGGAAAGGTTCAGCTGCGCGACGGCAGAACCGGAGAGAACTTCGACAACCCGACATCCATTGGCTTCATGCACTACATGAAGCTGCATCACCTGGTAGACGATAAGATCCACGCGCGCTCCACAGGCCCTTACTCCCTCGTTACACAGCAGCCTCTCGGCGGCAAGGCCCAGTTCGGCGGNNATGGAGGTGTGGGCTCTCGAGGCTTACGGCGCTGCATACACACTGCAGGAGATTCTGACAGTCAAGTCGGATGATGTCGTAGGACGTGTGAAGACATACGAAGCCATCATCAAGGGCGAGAATATTCCTGAGTCCGGCATTCCTGAATCCTTCAAGGTTCTGCTCAAGGAGCTCCAGGCACTGGGGCTTGATGTGCAGGTTCTCAAGGACGACGGGACGGAAGTCGAGATCTCCGAGGACATCGACTATGGCGATTCCGCAATCTACAAGTTCGCTATGGCCAACAACTTCAAGGATACCGGAGATACGGACAGAGGAACCCTTGCACAGGGCGGCATGACCGTTCAGGAATTCAACGCAGAAGGCGAGCTGCAGAACTCTGAGGATGAGAATCCGGAGGAGGAAGCAAATGCCGCAGCAGGCAGCACTGCAGATGAGGATGACTTCGGTGACGGCAACCACGAGGAGTGAGCATCACCGCTGCAGTAACTGACAAGGTAGGCTGTCCTACGACAGCAGAATTGAGGGTAGAATGCCGAATACAAAACAGAGTTACCAGCCGGTAACATTTGATGCGATGCGCATCAGACTTGCGTCTCCCGAGAGGATCCTCGAGTGGTCCCACGGCGAGGTAACAAAGCCTGAGACGATCAACTACAGAACATTAAAGCCCGAGAGAGACGGACTTTTCTGCGAGCGCATTTTCGGACCTACAAAGGACTGGGAGTGCAAGTGCGGCAAGTACAAGAAGATCAGATACAAGGGCGTCATCTGCGACCGCTGCGGCGTTGAGGTCACCAAGTCCTCCGTCCGCCGTGAGAGAATGGGCCACATCGATCTGGCGGCTCCCGTCTCCCACATCTGGTACTTCAAGGGAATTCCGTCCAGAATGGGTCTTATTCTGGACATCAGCCCGAAGGTGCTCGAGAAGGTTCTGTACTTTGCCAACTACATCGTACTGGATAAGGGCACAACGGATCTCGAGTACAAGCAGGTCCTGACCGAGAAGGAATATCAGGATGCGAAGGAGAAGTGGGGCAACAAGTTCCGCGCCGGCATGGGCGCAGAGGCCATCAAGGAGCTCCTCGTCGCTATCGATATCGAGAAGGAATATCAGGAACTCTCCGCTGAGATGAAGGAGTCCAGCGGCCAGAAGAGAGTCCGCATCATCAAGAGACTCGAGGTCGTTGAGGCGTTCCGCGAGAGCGGCAACAAGCCTGAGTGGATGATCATGGACAGAATTCCGGTCATCCCTCCGGATCTTCGTCCTATGGTACAGCTCGACGGCGGACGTTTTGCGACGTCCGATCTGAACGATCTGTACAGAAGAATCATCAACCGCAACAACCGTCTGAAGAAGCTCCTTGAGCTGGGTGCTCCGGACATCATTGTAAGAAATGAGAAGAGAATGCTGCAGGAGGCAGTGGATGCCCTGATCGACAACGGCAGAAGAGGCCGCCCTGTCACAGGCCCCGGTAATCGTGCCCTGAAGTCTCTCTCCGATATGTTAAAGGGTAAGTCCGGAAGATTCAGACAGAACCTTCTCGGCAAGCGTGTCGACTACTCCGGCCGTTCCGTTATTGTCGTAGGTCCTGAGATGAAGATCTATCAGTGCGGCGTGCCGAAGGAGATGGCACTCGAGCTCTTCAAGCCCTTCGTCATGAAGGAGCTGGAGAAGAGAGGCATCTCTCAGAACATCAAGAACGCCAAGAAGCTCGTCGAGCGCGTGGATCCGCAGGTCTGGGACATCCTCGAGGATGTCATCAAGGAGCATCCTGTCATGCTCAACCGTGCGCCCACTCTGCACAGACTGGGCATCCAGGCATTTGAGCCCATCCTGGTAGAGGGCAAGGCCATCAAGCTCCATCCGCTGGCCTGCACAGCCTTCAACGCCGATTTCGACGGCGATCAGATGGCTATTCACGTACCGCTGAGCGTAGAGGCACAGGCAGAGTGCAGATTCCTTCTGCTCTCTCCGAACAACCTCCTGAAGCCTTCTGACGGAGGCCCTGTTGCCGTACCCACACAGGATATGGTCCTCGGCGTGTACTACATCACACAGCAGAGAGACGGTGAGCCGGGCGAGGGTATGCACTTCAGCTCCATGAACGAGGCATGGCTCGCTTATGAAAATAAGTACATCACCCTGCAGTCCAAGGTATTCGTAAGACTTTCCAAGAAAAAGCCGGACGGCACAGTTGTGACGGGTGAGGTTCCCACTTCACTGGGCAGACTTATTTTCAATGAGGCGATTCCGCAGGATCTCGGCTTTGTGGACAGAAGCAAGCCTGAGAACTTCCTGAAGCCCGAGGTCGACTTCATGGTCAAGAAGAAGGACCTGAAGAAGATCCTGCAGGCCGTTATCGATACGCACGGCACATTCAAGTGCGCCGAGGTCGATGACCAGATCAAGGCGCTCGGCTACAAGTGGTCGACCATTGCAGCGCTGACCATTTCCATCGCCGACATCAGTGTGCCGCCGCAGAAGAAGGATCTCATTGCAGAAGGTCAGGCGACGGTAGATAAGATTCAGAAGAACTTCAGAAGAGGTCTCCTCACAAACGAGGAGCGCTACAGAGCGGTTGTCGAGACCTGGACGGATATCGACCAGAGACTCTCCGACATTCTGATGAAGTCCCTCGATAAATACAATAACGTGTTCATGATGGCAGATTCCGGAGCCCGCGGCTCGTCCCAGCAGATCAAGCAGCTGGCAGCCATGAGAGGTCTGATGGCCGATACATCCGGACGCACAATCGAGCTGCCCATCACTTCGAACTTCCGTGAAGGTCTTGATGTACTGGAGTACTTCATGTCCGCACACGGATCCAGAAAGGGAATGTCCGATACAGCTCTTCGTACAGCCGATTCCGGATACCTGACCAGACGAATGGTCGATGTATCCCAGGAGCTCATCATCAGGGAGATCGACTGCGCAGAAGGCAAGGATGTCATTCCCGGCATGGCTGTCAAGGCATTTATGGATGGCCGTGAGACCATCGAGACGCTTCACGACCGCATCACAGGGCGTGTAGCGTGCGAGGACATCAAGGATGCGGACGGCAATGTGATCGTGAAGAAGAACCACATGATCACACCTTCCAGAGCACAGGCGGTTCTGGCGCACGGCGTCAACAAGAAGGGACAGCCGATTGATCCTGAGAAGGATTCCATCAAGATCAGGACAATCCTCACCTGCCGTTCTCACCTCGGCATCTGCGCGAAGTGCTACGGCTCCAACATGGCGACCGGCGAGATGGTGCAGGTCGGCGAGGCTGTCGGTATCATCGCGGCACAGTCCATCGGTGAGCCCGGCACACAGCTGACCATGAGAACCTTCCACTCCGGCGGCGTTGCGGGCGGCGATATCACACAGGGTCTTCCCCGTGTAGAGGAGCTGTTCGAGGCCAGAAAGCCGAAGGGACTTGCGATCATCTCCGAGTTCGGCGGCACAGTCGAGGTCAAGGACACAAAGAAGACAAGATCCGTCACAGTCACCAATGATGAAACCGGCGATACGAAGGAGTACCAGATTCCTTACGGCTCCCGTATCAAGGTTCAGGACGGTCAGACAATTGAGGCCGGCGATGAGCTGACTGAGGGCTCTGTCAACCCTCACGATCTGCTGAAGATCAAGGGCATCCAGGCAGTACAGAACTACCTGCTCAAGGAAGTACAGAGAGTGTACCGTCTGCAGGGCGTGGATATCTGCGACAAGCACATTGAGGTCATCGTAAGACAGATGCTCAAGAAGGTGCGCATCGAGGAGCCCGGCGATTCAAGATTCCTGCCTGGCAGCCTTATCGATGTTCTTGACTTCGATGACGAGAACGAGAAGCTCGTCGATGAGGGCAAGGCACCTGCAGAGGGCAAGCGCATCATCCTCGGTATCACAAAGTCCGCACTTGCGACAGATTCGTTCCTGTCCGCTGCCTCCTTCCAGGAGACGACGAAGGTTCTGACTGATGCAGCAATCCGCGGCAAGGTAGATCCTCTGATCGGCCTTAAGGAGAACGTCATCATCGGTAAGCTCATTCCTGCCGGCACCGGCATGAAGAGATACCGCAACACACCTCTGTCCACAGATGCGCATCTTGCACAGAATCTGAACCTGGACGACGATATTCTGGGTGAGGACGAGGAGAGTGCGGACGCATCTGCTGCCAATACACAGGCAGCACCTGCGGATGCAGAGGGCTCTGCTGCAGGAGAGCAGGGCAGCAGCGAAGCGGAGAGCGAAGCCGCAGAGCAGAAGGATGATTCTCCTGTGACAACAGCGTAAGGAAAGGGCTTCCCATCCTGGTTTTTCGTCCTCACAAGGGACGCTGAACATAACAAAATTCAGTTGACAAGAGAACGCAGTATGTTTAATATAAGGACGGTGTGCCGCCCGGCACATCGTTCTTGTGTTCTCTCTTATTTTCAGAGGGCACGGGAAGGAAACTGTGTTTCTCACGGTTAAGGAGAAACATAAATTTTACAAGGAGGTGAAATAGAATGCCGACATTTAACCAGCTGGTAAGAAAGGGACGTCAGGTTTCCAGCAAGAAATCCAAGGCTCCTGCTCTTCAGGTGGGCTTCAACTCTCTCAAGAAGAGACAGATTGATCAGTCCGCACCGCAGAAGAGAGGTGTTTGCACTGCCGTAAAGACAGCTACACCTAAGAAGCCTAACTCCGCTCTGCGTAAGATCGCCAGAGTTCGTCTTTCCAACGGAATGGAAGTTACATCTTACATTCCCGGCGAGGGTCATAACCTTCAGGAGCACTCCGTAGTTATGATCAGAGGCGGAAGAGTTAAGGATCTGCCCGGTACAAGATACCACATTATCCGTGGAACTCTTGATACGGCAGGTGTTGCAAACCGCAAACAGGCCCGCTCCAAGTATGGCGCTAAGAGACCTAAGGCTGCTAAATAATACTGGCTAATTTGTAACAGAATGTTGGATTCTATATTCGCGGTCTGTGCTTCGGGGCAGCACAGATAGCTTTTCTGCACGTGTATAGACACCAGCATGGACACAGCAAATGAGTGAGTACCTATGAATTATCCATTGATAAGGAGGGAAGTATCATGCCGCGTAAAGGACATGTACAGAAAAGAGATGTTTTAGCAGATCCCTTATACAACAGCAAGGTCGTAACAAAGCTTATCAACAGCATCATGCTTGATGGTAAGAAGGGCGTTGCACAGAAGATTGTATACGGTGCATTTGCAAAGGTAGAGGAAAAGGCCGGCAAGCCCGCACTCGAGGTATTTGAGGGCGCTATGAACAACGTAATGCCTGTACTCGAGGTTAAGGCAAGACGTATCGGCGGTGCCACATATCAGGTACCTATCGAGGTAAGACCTGAGAGAAGACAGGCACTGGCACTTCGCTGGATCACTATGTTCTCCCGCAAGAGAGGCGAGAAGAATATGGAAGACAAGCTTGCAGGAGAGATCCTTGATGCCTTCAACAACACAGGCGCATCTGTAAAGCGTAAGGAAGATATGCACAAGATGGCAGATGCAAACAGAGCATTCTCTCACTACAGATTCTGATCGATCCCGGCGCTTCGCCGGATCCGGCCGGAGCGGAGTACAGGCTCTGCTCCGGCTTTTATAAAATCTGCGTGGGCAGTTATTTTCATGGAGAATGTTCAAGCCCCTGTTGAAAATAAGACCCGTGAAGAATTGTTCGTTTGTGTTCCAATTTAGGAGGAAAAACCTGTGGCAGAAAGAGAATATCCCCTGGAGAGAACCAGGAACATCGGTATTATGGCACATATCGATGCAGGAAAGACTACTCTGACAGAGCGTATCCTGTATTATACCGGTGTCAACTATAAAATCGGTGAGACACACGACGGCACAGCTACCATGGACTACATGGAGCAGGAGCAGGAGCGTGGTATCACCATCACCTCTGCTGCTACTACTTGTAACTGGAACTGGAACGGGAAGACCTACAAGATCAACCTCATTGACACTCCGGGACACGTTGACTTCACCGCTGAGGTAGAGCGCTCACTGCGTGTGCTCGACGGTGCCATCGCTACTTACTCTGCTGCTGACGGCGTGCAGCCTCAGTCGGAGACCGTGTGGCGTCAGGCTGATAAATACAACGTGCCGCGTATCGGTTATGTGAACAAGATGGACCGCTCGGGTGCCGACTTCTTCGAGACTGTACAGCAGATGAAGGACATCTTAGGTGCCAATCCTATCGTTATCCAGATTCCTATCGGCGCTGAGGAGAACTTCAAGGGCGTCGTTGACCTCATCAAGATGAAGGCTATCCTGTGGCACGATGAGACCATGGGTGCTGAGTATGAGGTGGACGAGATTCCCGCTGACCTCAAGGACGACGCCGACGAGTGGCGCGACAAGCTCCTTGAGGGTGCAGCCAACTATGACGACAACCTCATGGAGAAATATCTCGAGGATCCTTCGACCATCACTGAGGACGAGATCATCGCTGCTATCCGCAAGGGCTGTGTAGCCATGGAGTGCTGCCCGATGCTGCTCGGTTCTTCTTATAAGAACAAGGGTGTGCAGCCGCTGCTCGACTACACCTGCGCCTTCCTGCCCTCTCCTGAGGACACTCAGGCCATCAAGGGTACCAACCCCGAGACCGGTGAAGAGGAAGACCGCAAGCCCCTCGAGAGCGAGCCTACAGCCGCTCTGGCATTCAAGATTGCTACCGACCCCTTCATGGGCCGTCTGGTTTATTTCCGTGTCTATAGCGGCAAGGTGCAGGCCGGTTCATACGTTTACAACCCCCGTTCGGGCAAGAAGGAGCGCATCAGCCGNNCAGGAGATTCCTATGGAGAGCATCGACGCCGGTGACATCGGCGCAGGTGTGGGCTTCAAGGACATCCGTACCGGTGACACCCTCTGCGACGAGGACCACCCCATCGTGCTGGAGTCGATGACCTTCCCCGATCCTGTGATCTCTATCGCCGTTGAGCCGAAGAGCCAGGCTGACGTGGCCAAGCTTGACAACGGACTGGCCAAGCTGGCCGAGGA
>DEKA01000001.1:39054-76923 GCA_002353635.1 Lachnospiraceae bacterium UBA2734 | reverse complement strand
AACAACAGCACCATTGCAGACGGTCAGCCGGACCAGGCAGTTGAATCGATCGAGAACACGGTCAACGGCACAAAGATCAAGCTGTTCGATGACTATGAATATAACGAGAACAACGAAAAGGAGAAGGAGCAGGCGAAAGAGAAGTTAAAGGCTGAGCTTGGATATATGTCGGGCCTTGATGCCGATGAGAGCGGAAACACCCGTGTGAAAGAAAACCGTTTCATCTACAAGGGACGCGACTACGACATCGCTGCCATCACAGCGGCAGCCACAGGTCTCACCGAGCGCATAAGATCGGAGCGCTCGAGCCACTACGATACAACTGCTGTGGTGGACAACAATACGGCATACTCATATCGTCTGCGCTTCCAGAACAGCAACGCCAGCACGGCGGAGCATATCCGGCTGTACGACATTCTGGAGGACAGTCAGAACGCAGACAAGAGAACCAGCGACTGGCAGGGCGTCCTGCAGTCGGTGGATCTTTCCGAGCTGCCCAAAGATAAGAACGGCAAGGATCTGATCAGCCCTGTCGTATATTACACGACGGATCCGAGTGTCTCTTATCCGGATTCGGATGGAAAACTGTCTGAACTTAATTTCAGCAACTGGAATAAGTTGGACGCTAAGACAGGATTCTCCATTCCGGAGGCAGACAGGACCAATGGAAATAGGGTCACAGCCATTGTGATCGATCTCGATAAGGCTGCGGACGGGTCGGACTATACCCTTGGAAAGCTCGAGGCAGTTGCGGCCTACCTCAACATGAAGGCACCTTCAGGTGCTTCCAGAAAAGATAAAACAGCCGGCTATCCTGAGGCGTACAACGCCGTGCGTGTGGGGTACGATCGCACCACGGATTCCAGCAGGAGCCACCGCGTCGCTGAGCAGAACAATGTGACGGCACAGCTCGTCATCAGTAGGGACATCAACCTTCTGAAGGTGAGCTCACAGCCCGACCATCAGCCGATCCGCGATATCCAGTTCCGTCTGACCGGCACGTCCGACTACGGCACATCCGTGGACAAGACAGAGATGACGGATACGCAGGGCAAACTGACCTTTACAAAGGTTGAAAAAGGAAAGTATACCCTCATGGAGTACGGCTCCAACCCCGACTGGCTGCCGGACCACACGGCCTATACGGTGGAAATCAATGATAAGGGAGAGCTCTGGATCACCAATCCAAAGGTGCAGGATGCCTCTGGAAAGACGATTCCCCAGCCATATGCCGCCAGTGCAGCAGACAACCCGAATAACCTGCCTGTCTGGTTCACGGTATACAACGATCCCAGAGTTCACGGCGATCTCACCTTCTACAAGGCGAGGAAGAAGACTGCGACAGACGATTCCCTGCACGGCATTTCCGATACTGTTTTCGTGCTGAGCGGACAGTCGGATTATGGCAATGACGTTGCAAAGACAGCCACGTCCGACAAGAACGGACTGGTAAAGATTAAAGATATCGAGAAGGGTACCTATACTCTTAGGGAGCAGACGGCGAACCCCGATTACATCTTGAATGATGAGGCGTACCAGGTCATTGTGGACGAAGCTGGTCATGTCACACTGCAGCAGAATAAGAACGCCGAAAAGACCGATACGGATGGAAAGACTGCAGCGGCAGAGTGGACGGATGCCGACACGATCGAAGGCACACCGGTCATCTACAACACACCGATGTACTGGGAAGTCACCTTCGTGAAGGTCGATAAGGATCTTCCTGTCCGCACACTTCAAGGCGCAGAGTTCTCCCTGTCCGGCGGAAGTCTTACTGACACTGCCAAAGCAGAGAGCGACGCCAGCGGACGCGTCACCTTCAAACACCTGAAGGCGGGCAGCTATGTCCTGAAGGAGACAGCAGCACCTTCCGGCCTCACCGGCGAGGGCACGAAGCCTAAGGACGGTGAAACCGGCACATTGAACTACACGGCCGATCCGTCCTCCTATATCGTGACCATCAAGGCTGACGGCACATTCACGATTGCTAAAGAAGGCAGTTCTGAAAATACTGGCTCTTCCGACGGCAGCACCGCTTCCGGCGAGCTGAAGAAGAACGACAACGGCGACTATATTTTCCCGGACGAGCGCGCGCTCGACGGACAGATCACGATTATTAAGAAGTGGGAGGATAACGGTACAGAAGATGCGGACCGTCCGAACCCTAAGATCACACTGACAACAACTGACAAGCAGGAAACTATCAACGGGGCCAATGTCACGGTTGAATGGCTCAACGATGCAGTTTCTACAAGACCTACGAATGATGATTTTAAGGTAGTTCTTCTGGATAACGGTGAGGAGGTTGCTTCAAGTGATGACACAAATAAGGTAAAGGCAACCAAGTCTGGAAATGTATGGACCTATCACTTTGATGTGACCATTCAGTCGGGGCATACCTACACTGCATATGAAACAGGACTTGCCGAAAATTCTGGCTATTCTGTCAGCAAAGGCCTTGAAGAGAACAGTCAGGTGACACTGGCTGGCGGCAGTGCACTGATCCAGAATGTATTCAGCTTTAAGCAGGACTTTGACTGCACTGAGACTGAGCAGACCTTTACAGCTCCCTATAATGGCTATTACAAGATGGAAGTTTGGGGAGCACGGGGAGGAAATGATTCAGCCCTTGGTGGTAAAGGAGGATATTCAACAGGAGTAGTATATCTGACGCAAGGAACAACCCTCTATGTTTATGTCGGACATGCAGGAGCAAGTGCAGTGACTGGAAGAGGCGGCGGCTGGAACGGCGGCGGAGATGCCGGAGCAATAGGTAGTTCTGGTGGCGGTGGAGGAATGACACATATTTCATCCACACAGAATCCTGTTGATAATGGAAAGAAACACAGTGGCGAAGTCAATAAGCGTACAAAGGATTGGAATCCTGAGGGTACACTTATTGTTGCTGGCGGCGGCGGTGGCGCTGGCAATGGGCCAGTTGGAGGTTATGCAGGCGGCGATGTTGCAGGCAAAGCGGGTAACGATAAACCTGCTTCCAATACTGACACTGATTTTGTTGCAGGTTTTGGAGACAACCGCAATAAAGATGGTGCTACTGATGGTGGCGGCGGCGGAGCTGGCTGGCATGGCGGAAGAATTACCAAGAAATATTATGATCATGGCGGCGGCGGTGGCACAGGTTATATTGCAGATTCGTATGGATCCAGAAAAATAACTGATGCCAAAACAATTGCCGGCAACGAAACTATGCCTGCGGTCAAAGGTGGTACAGAGACAGGACATTGGGATAATGGTTATGCCAGATTTACCTATGTTTCTGAGAGCAGCAGTACGCCTGTAACTCCATCGAGTGGCTCTTCCACCAATAGTGGAGAATGGAAGGAAAGCTATACTACAGACAAAGATTTTGGTACCAACGGAGGATGGACAAAGGTTGATGCCAATACATGGCAGTACAAGCTGAATGTCTTTGACGCGAACGCAAAGTATGTTGTGAGCGAGGATGATCTCACAAAGGACGATAAATCTTATAAGGACTCTTATGCGTTTAAGATCAATACATCGCACGATGATCAGAATGAGGTTGACTGCAGCAAGAACAAAACCATCACAGTGACCAATACTAATACTTCAGATTATGGAAAACTCACGGTTTCAAAGACTGTTGTAGGCAGCGACGAAACGAAGATGCCTGATTCAACCCAGGAATTCGACTTCACGCTGAAACTCAAGGGTGATCAGATTAAGAGCGGTGCGCAGGAGTTTGGCGACATCGCATTCAATGATGGAGAGTATTCCTTCCAGTTGAAGAGCGGTGAGAGCAAGGTATTTACAGGTCTTCCTGTGGGAACCAGCTATACAGTGACAGAGGAGGCAAATGCCAATTACACCGCGAAGGATTCAGCAGGCAATGTGCTGACCGTAAAAGAAGCTGACGGCAATGTAACGAATACGCCGCTGGAGGGAACGATCGGAAAGCAGGATGAGACGGCAGCATTCACGAATGTTTACAATCCGCCGGCAAAATCCAGAGCGAATGTGACACTCTCCAAGAAGACGGAAGGCTCGACGGACGGCGCAGAGAATGATCTGTATACGTTCAGAGGTGTTTTCACCGGGTTGGATGCGAACCTGCAGTATCCGATTGAAGTGGTGGATCAGAATGGCAAAGCACTTTCCCAGAGTGAACTGGGCGATCGGGTACCGGAGCTGATCTCCACGGCAGACGGAAACGGCAATGCAACGATTAAGCTGAAGAGCGGTGAGAAGGCTGTAATAAAGGGCCTGCCTGTGGGTTCGACGTATCAGTTCATCGAGGAGGGCGGCAGCTGGACTTCGAGATTTAACATCACGAATGCGAAGGCAACCGACAACATGACGTACGGCACCATCGCACAGTCCAGCGGCGAGACGACGGAGAAGAACACGGAGCTCGGCACAGCGCAGGAGACGGTCGATGAGAATGAAAATACGACAGTCACCTTCACGAATACGCTGAGTTACACACAGAACATCACAGTGAAGAAGGTTGTTCTGAACACAGACGTATTTGTCCGGCAGGATACAGCCGACGGCCAGAATGGTTCGGCGGTGCGGAATGCGGGCGCTGATACTGGTTCGAAGGAGAAGTTCAGCTTCACGATGACCATCTCTGGTCTGAAGCCGGGGACAGTGATCGGTACGAATTCCATCGGCAGAGTGACGGCTGAGGATGACGGAACGGCGACCAAGAGCTTCCAGCTCGCAAACGGTGAGTCAGTGGAGTTCACCGGTGTTCCGGTCAGTGCGCAGTATTCGCTGACAGAGGACAAGAACAGCTATATCGGCAGCTACGTCATCAATGACAGCGTGAAGGATGCAAATGATACAACAAAGTATGCTGCGGATGAATCCAAAAAGATCGCGAAGGGCGGAAACGATAATCCGGACAAGGATCTGGTGACCGCTGTGCAGACGGTGAAGAGAGACGTCAATCCGTTCATCACCGTGACGAACACACCTAAGAAGTCTTCCTTTACCCTGCAGAAGGTCGTAAAGGGCAGCATGGGCAGTAAGGACAAGAAGTTCGCGTTCACGCTGACCATGAAGGCGCTCAGCGGTCAGACGGTTGATGCGGTTCTTACGGATGCTGCCGGCAAAGCGACAGAGACGAAGGTGACGTTCGACAGCAGCGGTGAGGCACATTGCAGGCTTGCGGGCGGTGAGTCCATTGAGCTGAAAGACATTGAGAACGGCACTGCTTTCACGGTCAGTGAGGACAAGCTCAGATCGATCGGATACAAGAGGGCTTACAGCATAAGGAACAAGGGCACATGGACGAGCTATGACGGCGCTGAGGCGTCGGGCACAGTCACTTCCTGGAGCAGCAATAAGGGAGAGATGAGCACGACGGTGCGGTTCACTAACACGCTGAATGCGAGTGTGCCGACAGGCATTCACCTCGAGTTTCTGAGCGGCCTGATGGGTGTTGCTATTGCTGTCGGAGCACTTGTGCTGCTTAGGCTGGTGAGGAGAGCGCACTGATTCGTGCCGTGAGGACAGACCGCTATAGTTCTAAAGATTCCTGAGGCAAAAATGTCTTCGCGGATTTCGCCTCGGGATGCAGCAAAGGATGCGGCATTGGATTAAAGCATGGGAATGAAGGCAAAAGACGACAGCATAGAAAAAGATAAAAAGGATATTGCTTCATTTCTTCTCCATATCGCCGTCACGGTGGCGGCGGTGTGGGTTGTTTTCACGTTCGTTTTCGGAATGATGACCGCACCGGATGAGACGATGTATCCGAGAGTGCGAAACGGCGATCTGGTGTTGTTTTACAGGCTCGGGAAAACCTATAATGTAGGGGATGTGGTGACTGTTCGAGAGGACAGTCGCCGGTACCTGGGCAGAATTGTCGCGGAAGGCGGCGACACGGTGGACCTCTCGGATGACGGCGATCTCATCGTGAACGGCAATGTACAGAGTGAGGAGATTTTCTATCCGACACTCAAGGATGAGGACAGTTCCGTGCAGTATCCGGTGACGCTGAAGGAGGATGAGTATTTTATCCTGAGCGATTTCCGGACGGAAGGGACTGACAGCCGTGAGTATGGTCCGGTGAACCGTGGTCAAATTAAGGGAAAAGTGATTGCTCTGCTGCGAAGGAGAGGAATCTGACGCAGCAGTTTGCCCCGATTGGGGCTCTGAAAACAAAGACAGCTGCTCTGCACGCTCCTCCTTAATAAATGGGAGGAGAATGGCAGAGGCAGTCTTTTGAACAAGCCAGTAAAGGGAGAGAAGAATATGCGTTTGCATGCTGTTATGAAAAAGGGCTTGATGTCTGCGGCGGGAGTGATCACCGCCGTGAGCATGATCGGGATGCCTGCGTTTGCGGAGGATACGGGCGCATTCATTGAGAACGGGAGCACAGCGGCGTACGAGGCTGTCAAGGGCGGCACGGTAGAGGCTGACAATCATCTCAACATGCGTGCCGATGCCAACGTGCCGAATGTGACGTTTACCTACTCGATTGCCAATGGCACAGCGCAGACGGGAGAGACAGATGGCGATCTTCCGGTGTATGCAGGATCGGATAAGGCAGTCACGAATGGAATGATGCCCGCACTCGTTGATGCCGGACCTGATGCCAGCGAATCGGATAAATCGAATAAAGCTTCATTTGCGGTCGGTCAGAGCACACAGAATTCGGAGAATGGAAAATATGCGGATTCTTCCCTGACGGTCGATTTCAGCAAGGTTGAGTTTAAAGAGCCTGGTGTCTACAGATATGTGCTCACGCAGGAGCCGACGAAGGGCGTGCGCGGCATCGAAGATGACCAGGATGCAACGCGTGTGCTGGATGTTTATGTAGAGAATGCAACAGACAAGAAGGCTGAGGCAAGTTCTCAGTTGACAATAGCCGGCTATATCCTTTCCAATACAAATGATACGGATCCAGTGAAGGAAGATGGTTCGTCTCAGGAGGAAACTAAGACGAACGGCTGGCAGAACACTTACAACACAGTGAACCTTACGATTAAGTCCACTGTTTCCGGCAACCAGGCGTCGCGGGACCGTTATTTTCGGTATACAGTGACGATCAGCGGTGCGGCAGCAGGCACAAAGTACGATGTTGACCTGTCCAACGCGGACAGTGAGACGAAGACAAATGGCTTCTCGCAGGCAAGGCACACGAATCCTTCTTCGATCACAGCGGGCAAAAGTTCTACGGCGGAGGCTGTGCCTGTAAAGGCCAAGGGCCAGCGTGAGGTGAGAGCTTTTGCAGCAGGTGCTCTTCTGCCGATCGATGATCAGGTGCTGGTCGCTGATGCCGGTGGAAGCAGTGCGAATAGCAGTGATGCAGAGGGCACAGTTACGCAGGATTTCTGGCTTCGCCATGGACAGAGCATCACAATTAAAGGTCTGCCGAAGACGGCAACATACTCTGTAACTGAAGATAAGGATGACCTTGATCAGAACGGCTACACAGCTTCGCTCACGGATAAAAAGGGCGATACGCTGAATGGCGATGGCAGCGGATCTCCTGCAGTTGTGATGGACAGCAGCACAAAGGTTGCTGATGGCGCTGTCACTGAAGACACAGCTCTCACGATCGACAATCACAAGGAAGGCGCAGTGCCGACAGGAATTCTGATCGATTATGCACCTTATATCGTTGGCATTGTATTGGCGGCAGCAGCTGTTGTCGTGCTGACGGTGAGGAAGAAGAGACAGTAACAGGAAGGAACAGTGGGCAGAACGGACAGAGGCGCAAATCTTAAAGCCTCAGAGACAACAGATACGGAAAGACGAGAAGCTGCGTGGCTGAACAGAGCGGCCGCGGCTGCGCGCGTAGGCGATGAAGTTCTGCGCCGGGTCCTGACAGTGATCGCCATCCTGTTCCTGCTTTTTTTCATCTACGGATTGGTCGATGATTTCCGGATTCTGAATGGTGCGGACCTCGACCAAAGTCTTCTGCAGTACAAACCGGCAGTCGGGAGTGAGGGCAGCAATCCTTCTCTCGAGGAGTTGATGGCTATCAATCCGGATGTGCGCGCCTGGCTCACCATTCCGGATACAACGATCGATTACCCGGTCGTGCAGGGAGAGGACAACAGCGAGTATCTGAATAAGGACGTGTATGGGAACTTCGCGCTGTCCGGCAGTATTTTCCTGGACAGTCGGAATGCGTCAGATTTCTCGGATCCCTATTCGCTGGTGTACGGGCATCACATGGATGCGGGGAAGATGTTCGGCGCGCTGGACGCCTTTGAAAAGAAGGACTATCTGGCACAGCATGATACGGGTTATCTCTATCTGAAGGATGCGTCCTGGAAGATCACATTCTTTGCGTGCGTGAAGACGGATGCTTATGAGGAAGTTGTTTTCAATCCGACAACGAGTGCGGATGGAGATGAGGCGCTGCTCGCGTATATCAGGAAAAATGCTGTGGCGGAGACGGACGGCTTCGCGGATGGTGATGGGGCAGCGGATGTGCAGAGGATCATCGGTCTCTCCACCTGTGCGGACAACGACAGTGATGCAAGGACGGTTCTTTTCGGATACCTGGAAGAGGATAATTGAAAGACAGCACAAATCTGTTGTAATTGTTTAGTGCCTTTGAAGATCGCAACATATTTTCAAGCCATTCTGGACCGGGATGAGATGCTGAACGGTTACAATCTGTTGATAATAGATGGCAGAGTTTAAGAACAATAGGGGAGACAGAGCAATGAAAATGAGAACATTTGTCACAGCAGCGGCGTGCGCCGCATTGATGATCGGCACATCGATGGGGGTGTACGCGCAGGAAAACGGACAGACACAGCTCAGTCTTCCCGTTGACAATGTCGTGGAAGGCGATGTACCTTCAGACCTTGACTATCAGTTCATCCTGACAGGCGAGAACGGAGCGCCGATGCCGGCGGATACGAATGATGCGGGCGATGCGGTGTTGACGATTAAGGGCGCCGGAAGCGGAAACTTTGGAGCCATCACGTATACGGAACCTGAGAACTACACATACACGATTAGTGAGCAGATGGACCCCGCTGATCACTACACTTTTGATGGAACTACTTATACGGTGAAGGTCAGGGTATTTTCAGATGAGAATGGGCAGCTGACAACAGCGGTGTCCGCAGACAATGGTGACGGGAGCAAGGCGGATGCCATTCAGTTCGTCAACAAGTACGAGGCCCCCAGCAGCCATCACCATCATCACGGCGGCGGATCGGAGAGCACACCGGAAGCGGCAGTGCCTTCCCAGGCGGTTTCAGTAGTTGAAACGGTGCCTGTAGCGGTTGCATCCGGCGGAGAGGGCTCCGGAGTGGTAGGCGCATCGAAGCCTGATGAGTCGGGTGTTATCTCTGCAAACCGCGGCCTTGGCGCGAACAAGGGCGTGCGCACCGGCGACAACAGCCAGATGCTGCTGTACGGCGGTATCGTGGTCGCCGCGGCGGTTCTGATTATCATTTGGGTTGTGGTCAAGAAGAGAAAGAATCGTGAATAATGGTTTATATACAATACATGACTTTTTTGCACAGCCGAATGACAGAAGAGCAGAGTTGATCGATACGCTGCAAAAGGACAATGCGGAGGATGGCAAGTCAGTTTATGGATATCCTTTTCCCGAGATTCATTCTTTGAAGGAGGCAATTCCGGTCATCATTTCAGATCGGAAGTTGATGATCGACCTGCGGGCAGAGACGGAGCGAAGGAGGGACCGATGGACAACCAGAGGACAGGTGACGCAGAGAGTTGCCCAATAAGCGGGAGGGAGAATGCGCAGTGATGCGAATTCTCCCTCCCGCGTGTTTACGGCCTTTCTACAAGTGCTGGATTAATCCTTCCCGAGCCCTACATTGACGACAACCTTCATGTAGTTGCCGGGATTTTTCTCAATGTCGATGATCGTCGCAGGAGCCTCCTCCATGGAGACAGTCTTCGTGAGGATCTTCCGGATGTCAACCTTACCGGAGTTGATCAGCTCAATTGCCTCTTCGAACTCACCTGCGCTGGTGCGGGCACCGCGGATATCGACTTCCTTTTTGGTGATCATGTCTGTGGGAATGGAAGTCTCCTTGGAAGGCCAGCCGGTCAGTGTGATGCGGCCTGCATTGCAGACGATGTCCAGCGTCTGGCGGATGCAGGGATTCGCACCTGTGCACTCCATGACGAGCTGTGCGCCGACACCGTTCGTGATGTCGTTTACGATCTTCACGACATCCTCTTTGCCGGAATTGATAATGTGCTCAACGCCGACGCTCTTGGCGAAGTCCAGACGCTCCTGCACAAGATCAATGATGATGGCGTGTGCGCCATATGCCTCAGCAGCCATGCCGGCCAGAACACCAATTGTGCCGGCACCATAGATGGCAACATATTCGCCTGCCTTCAGAGCACCTCTGTGAATACCATGAAGAGAAATGGTGAGCGGCTCGGCCATGGCAGCCAGCGTCCAGTCCATGCCCTCCGGCATCTTCACGAGCATCTTGGAAGGATGGCAGAAGTACTCCGCCATGCCGCCGTCCACATGAACGCCGAGAACGTGCAGATCTGTGCAGCAGTTCGTTCTGCCGATGCTGCAGGGATAGCAGTGTCCGCAGTACAGATACGGATCGACAATGACCTTGTCGCCGACCTTGAAGCCCTTCGGATTGTCCTCGGGATCGATCCCCTCGATGACACCTGCCAGTTCG
This sequence comes from Lachnospiraceae bacterium UBA2734, assembly GCA_002353635.1. GTDB lineage: Bacteria > Bacillota > Clostridia > Lachnospirales > Lachnospiraceae > CAG-791. Next base: position 66,283 of record DEKA01000001.1, on the reverse strand, counting down.
TGGCCGATGACACGCGGATAGGATACCAGTTTATTCGTGCCGCGGAAAGCACCAATATCACTGCCGCAGATGCCTGCTGTCATGATATGGATGAGCGCCTGACCCTTGCCGCACTTCGGCTTCTCCTGGTCTACACATGCAACGCTCCACGGCTTCTCGTATTTGATCGCCTTCATTGATGAAATTCCTCCTTGCAACCCCATAATTATGCCCTGTTTTTGCTGTGCTTCCACGATTGCTCTATGGAAATCTTACAATCATCATACTACCATGAGACCTTTGTGAACACAATAATCTGGTATACATTTAGCTGAAAATAGTTAGCGAATCGATGCGCAGTAAGGTGAACGGGGCATCTCCCTCCCGCGGGCCCGCGAATAATATGCTAGAATATGACACAGACTTGTGGAGATATATTGACTCCCGTTTACCTGCATAGAGAGAAAATGGAGATAAGCGAAAATGAAGGACAAAACCTCACTGGTTTTTACAGGCGATATCGGATTTGACAGGTACATGAACGGGCAGTGGGACGACCCGGCGCTCCTCTCGGAAGAAGTGCTGGATTTCCTTCATTCCGGCGACCATGTGATCGCAAACGTCGAGGGCGCGATGATCGACCAGGCTGTGAATACCAGCACAGACGGAACAGCGCAGCTGACGCACACCATGAATCCAAAGGCCGTGAAGGTACTGCAGAACTGCCATGCTGATATCTGGAACCTCTGCAACAACCACATCTATGACGCAGGAGATCCCGGCGTCGCCTCCACGCTTGAGATCGCGCGCCGGTACGGCGTAAATACGGTCGGCGCCGGCATGAATGCAAAGGAGGCAGCACAGCCGCTGTATCTTGATGAGGCCGGGGGGATTGGTATTTTCAGCGTGGGGTACAGGAGAGGGTGCAAGCCCGCGGGTGATCACAAGGGCGGATGTCTTCTCTGGAACGACATGGAGACGATCCAGCGCAACATCGATGAGATCAAGAGCCGTTGCCGTTGGTGCATCATCGTTTCCCACGGCGGCGAGGAGTTCACGTCGCTCCCGTCGCCCTACACGAGGGAGCGCTATCTCGAATTCCTGCGGATGGGTGCTGACCTCGTTGTGGCGCATCACCCGCACGTGCCGATGAATTACGAGCGGGTTGGGGAGAAGTGCATTTTCTATTCGCTGGGCAATTTTATCTTTGATACGGATTATCAGAGGGCGCAGTACAACACCGACAAGGGCGTCCTTCTGAAAATAACGCTCACCGCCAATTCCTGGCGCTTTGAACCTTTCGGCATCCGGATCGAGAGAGGTCCGGAGCATATCGTGAAGGGGGAGCTGCCTGCGATTTTTGCGGATGTGCCGGCGGAGGAGTACGAGAAGCTGGAGCCCCTTGCGGCGAAGATGTTCGTCGCGGCGACGAAGCGGCAGCAGATTTATCTGCATCCGGATGAGTTCCGAGGCGCCAGCGAGGAGAAGTGGAGGGAGCACTTCGCGAATCCCAAGCGGAGCGGGCGCGTGCCGGGGGAGGCACTTGATTTCTTTATCATCTGCCCTCTCGCGGAGAAGGCGAATGAAGGCGCATGGAAGACGAGCAGACTGGATGCGGTTCGGCAGTATATTCTGGACCAGATTCCGGATCCTGCGATTAAGGAGAGCAAATGAATCGGAATAAGATTGCCTGCCACTGTCACAATGTGACCTATGGGCAGATTATTGACGCTGTAAGGGACGGCGCGGACACAATTGAAAAGGTCAGAGAGAAGACGCATGCGGGCGCGGGCTGCGCGCACTGCCGCGATTTTATCGTGCATATGATCGAGGACATGAAGAGATTCCCTGAAGATTATGCGCAGTGAGGAGTATATAAAGATGAATCCGAATTCAATTTTCAAAATTATGCAGCTGCGGAACAAGTTTCAGAACAACCATCCCAAGGCAGTGGCTTTTCTGCAGAATGTCCTGCTCTCCGGTGTACCTGAGGGAACAGTCATCGAGATGTCGGTGACAAAGCCCGGCGAGGAGAAGGTGATGGCGAATATGCGTGTCACGGCAGATGACCTTGAGATGATGAATGAGCTGAAGAACCTGAAGGAATAAGAAAAGGTTATAGCGCATTGATGGTCTGCCAGACATAGAGTTCAGGCAGATAGGAGAAGGATTTGATTATAGACAGGGAGAAAGTAAAGAATGCCTTCGCGCATTACGCCGGGCAGTATGATCTGAGCGACGTGAAGGTGAAACTCAAGGCGGACCACACTTACCGCGTGGCGGCGATGTGTGATGCGATTTCGGACAGCGTTGAGCTTGATCAGGAAGATCGCGACATCGCCTGGCTGTGCGGCATGCTGCACGACATTGGAAGGTTTGAGCAGCTGCGCCGCTATCACACCTTTCAGGACGGCAGGTCCTGCAACCATGCGGCATTGAGTGCGGATATTCTGTTCAATGAGGGGAAGATCAGAGACTATATCAATATTGATGGTGAGGATGGGCGAATCGAGAAGGATAGCAGCGATTCGGAATTTTTGCCGCATGATCATGCAGATAACAGTGAGGAGCGTCTGATTGAAAAGGATACCAGCGAGGAGCGCCTCATTGAGAAGGCGATCCGCCTGCACAATGTGTACCAACTGCCGCAGATGACGGACAGAGAGTATCTTTTCGCGACCATTCTGCGTGATGCGGATAAGATCGACATCCTGCGCGTGAACTGCGAGACGCCCATCACGGAGATCTACGATCTGCCAATGGAGGCGTTCCGCGATTCAGCGATTTCCCGGGAAGTGATGGAGGATGTCCGCGCACACAGAAATGTCCTCCGGACGCACTCGAAGACAGGGATAGATTTCATCCTTGGGCACATCTCGTTTGTTTTCGGACTCGTGTATCAGGAGAGTTTCCGGCAGGTGAAGGCGCAGGGCTATCTGGCACAGCTCCTGGCCTTCAGGAGCGACAATCCGCAGACGGTGAAGGATCTGGAAGAGGTCCGCAGGATCGTGGATGACTACATGGAAGAACGGCTGCGCTGATCGATGAGCGGGGCATCGTTTTTCAGGGAAGACACTGCTCCGGGTGGACCTTTTTCAGGAAAGACATTGCCCCGGGTGGACCTTTTTTTCAGGGAAGATACTGCCTGAGATACCCTTTCACTGCATCTGCGGCAGTGCTTCCTCATCGCAAACAACGATGAGATTGGGGTGGAGCTGCAGGATCGAGGCGGGGACGTCCGGCGTGATGGGACCGTAGAGTGCAGCCTCCAGCGCCTTAGTCTTCTTGGGGCCGTTGGCGACAAGAAGAATCTCGCGGGAAGTCATGATGCCGCGCATGCCCATCGTGATCGCCTCGCGCGGAACCTGACTGATGTCGTCGAAGAGGCGCGAGTTCGCCTTGATGGTGCTCTCGGTGAGCTTCACAACATGCGTACCGGCAATGAACTGCCCGGGCTCGTTGAAGCCGATATGTCCGTTCTGTCCAAGACCAAGGAGCTGCAGATCTGTGCCGCCAAGGTCCACCATCATTTCGTCATAAGCTCTGCCCGCGGCAGCACCGTCCGCGGCCAGGCCGTCCGGCACATGCGTGTTCGCCTTGTCAATATTGATGTGATCAAAGAGGTTGTGGTTCATGAAAAACCGGTAGCTCTCTTTGTTTGTTCCATCCAGCCCCCTGTACTCGTCGAGGTTGACGGTCTTCACATTCGAAAAATCCAGAATCCTCTTCTCATATGCACCGATAAGGCGCTGATAAGTGCCGATCGGCGTGCTGCCGGTCGCAAGCCCCAGCACACAGTCCGGCTTCTGCAGAACAAGCGCGCCAATAATCTGCGCTGCCCGCTCGCTCATCGCATCGTAATTCTTTTCTCTGTAAATTCTCATCTTTTCCCCCTGATTGATGTGATTTATCACATGTGGGTTTGATCTCTGCAACCATTATACCGGACAACTTCCCTGCTGACATCCGGCGTGCACATAGATGCACATTTTCGGGAAAATATGCACCGCCCTCAGGTGACATGGCCTGCCGATGGGGATAACATAGAGAGGATTGAGCATTCAATGTGAGCAGTCTGGATGGTTCCAAAGAAGCGGAGTGGCCTGTGCAGCAGGCTGAAGGAAGCAACAGGACTGTAAGACGGCTGTGAAGGCTGATAAGGGGAGTGGGTGTAATGAGCACACTGACTGCAGTTGCGCCGGTCGTCGTCATGCTCGTGATGGGCATGGTGATGCGGATGACCGGCTTTTTGTCGAGAAAGTGCATCGATGATCTGAAAACACTGGTGGCGATGGTGATGCTGACGGTCACTGTTTTCCATGCGCTGGCGACGGCGGATTTTTCGATGAGTACGCTCCAGATGGTGCTGGTGATGCTGGTGATCGATGTCGTGCCGTTTCTCATCGGATTTGCGATCAGTCCGCTTTTTCCCGAAAAGAGGCGCCGCTACATTCCGTTCCTCATGAGTATGTACGAGGGCGGCATGCTCGTCTATCCGCTGTATGCGAACATGTGCGGAGCGGACCGGCTCTCCAATGTGGCGATTCTTGATATCTCAGGGGTGTTGTTCGGCTTCGGTGTCTGGATGAATATGCTGGCCGCGCAGGAGTGCGGCGAGCCGATGAGCGTGCGCGGGACGGTCAGGAAGGCATTGTCGAGCCCGACCTTTATTGCCGCCGTTCTTGGGCTTTTCTGCGGTCTGACGGGAATCGTCAAGTGGCTTCTGCACACGTCTGCAGGTCCTCTGTATCAGGGCGTGGAGTCGATCATCACGGCGCCGATGAGCGCACTGATTCTTCTTGCGGTTGGGTATGATCTGGACCTTCGTCCGGCTAAGATCAAAGAGGTGCTGCAGCCGATCGGCGCGCGCTTCGTCATTCAGGCCTTTGCTTTTATTGCGGGTGTGATGGCAGTGAAGAGACTTTTCCCCGGAGATACCGCGATGCTGGCAGCCGTTATGCTCTATATCAGTGCGCCGTCCGGATTCAGCACGGCGGCTTATATCAAGGATCCGGAGGGCGGCAGCTATGTCGCGACGACGAATTCGCTCTATGTCATCATCACGATTGTGATGTATGCGGTGGCAACATATGTCTATGAGAGAGCGTGAGCGGACGGGAGTCTGTCCGCGGCGGTGCGCGGGATGCGTCCGGACGGAGTTATTTTCAGAAGGATGAGATAAGGAGATCAGCAGGATAAGGAGGCAGGTTATGCTGGATAAGGACAGATTGAACAGGGTTTTGCAGCAGATGGCGAAGATGGGCGTGCATCAGATGATGATCACGGACCCGAATGCGGTCTTTTACATGACCGGCAAGTGGATTCACCCCGGCGAGAGGTTCCTTGCACTGTATATCGCGGAGAACAGGGAGCCGGTGCTGTTCGTGAATGAGCTGTTTTATTTTCCGGAGGAAGTGGGGGCAAAGAAGGTATACTTCTCGGACACGGATGACATTCTTCCGCTCATCAAGGCGGTCGTGAATCCTGCGCAGAAGCTCGGCGTGGACAAGACGATGGCGGCGAAGTTCCTCCTTCTCATGATGGAGGGAGGCGCGGCAGCAGGCTATGTGAATGGATCGCTTGCAGTTGACACGACGAGGGCGATGAAGGATGAGGCAGAGCGTGAGAAGATGCGTGTTTCCTCTCATGTGAACGATCTCGCTATGGCGCAGTTCAGAGAGCTGATTCATGCGGGCGTCACGGAGCAGGAGGTTGCAGCGCAGATGCTCGATATTTATAAGAAGCTCGGTGCAACCCGCTATTCCTTTGATCCGATCGTTGCCTTCGGCGCCAATGCGGCGGACGGGCATCACATGCCGGATGATACGGTACTCAGGGAAGGCGACTGCGTTCTCCTCGATGTTGGCTGTGTTGTGGATGATTATTGCTCGGATATGACGAGGACATTCTTTTATAAGAGGGAGCCTGACGAGCTGCAGAAGGAGGTCTACAACCTGACAAGGCGCGCCAATGAGACGGCGGAGGAGATGCTGAAGGCCGGAATTCCGCTGTGCAGCGTCGATAAGACGGCGAGAGATATTATTACTGAGGGAGGGTACGGCAAGTGCTTCACACACAGGCTGGGACACTTCATCGGGATTGAGGATCACGAGTTCGGCGATGTTTCCCTTGCGAATAAGAACCTGACAGCGGTCGGCAATACGTTCTCCATTGAACCCGGCATCTACGTGCAGGGGAAGGTGGGTGTGCGCATCGAGGACCTCGTCCTCATCACGGAGAATGGGCACGAGGTCCTCAACCACTATCCGAAGGATATTGACGTGATTGGGTGATCAGTACCCTCTTACCCTGAAATCATACTCGCCCGGATCGAGCGGCACATCGTACATCTGTGTGTCCGTGACTTCGATGAAGGTGCCGTCCTTGATGCGCTCAAGGAAGAGGCCGATCGAGCGGATCGGCCCCTGCACCTCCATTTCCACGTTGCCGTCAGACATATTCTCAACCCAGCCGGTGAGATCCAGACTTCTGGCGGCATACACGGCGCGGTAGCGAAGACCTACGCCCTGTACGCGGCCGGAGAGGATGATATGTTCGCGGACCCGGCCGTCAGCCTGCGGATTTTCCTGTGGTGGTTTGTTGGAATTTCTTTTCAGCATTTTAATCCATCTTCATAATCAGCCCCAGCACGTTCTTCGCTGCCTTCTCCATGAGCTCCCGGCTGAGTATGCCCTTCTCCATAGCCTTCAGGAGCCTGTCGGGATAGCCGCAGCCCATCTTGATGTCGTTTCCGGCCGCGCACTCTTTGTAGTGCTCGCCGTTCGTCCACCAGTCGGTGGTGATACAGCCCTTCCATCCCCACTCCTCGCGCAGGATCCCTGTCAGCAGTCCCCTGCTCTCGGAGGCGCGGTGGCCGTTGATGATGTTGTAGCTCGTCATGATGCACCAGGGATCGGCTTCCTTTACGATGATCTCGAACTGCTTCAGATAGATCTCGCGGATCGCCCTCTCGCTGCAGCGGGAGTCGGAGTTCTTGCGGTTGGTCTCCTTGTCGTTCAGGGCGAAGTGCTTGACCGTCGCGGCAATGTGGCAGCTCTGGATGCCATTGACCATAGCTGCTGCCTGGTGCCCCGCCAGGTACGGATCTTCAGAGTAATATTCAAAATTTCTGCCGCACAGAGGACTTCTGTGAATATTCACAGCGGGCGTCAGCCAGATCCCGATGTTGTTCTCCTTCGCCTCCTCTGCGCCGGCCCTGCCGACCGCATAGACGATATCCGGATTCCATGTGCAGGCAAGGAGCGTCGCGCACGGAAAAGCTGTGGTCTGTACGCCGGTCTCGGGGTTAAAGCGAACGCCCGCGGGACCGTCTGCCGTCATGATATTCGGCACGCCCGCCTCCGGAAGATTCCCGAAACCATAAGTATTGGCGACACCCGTATTCGGCGTACCTGACAGAAGATAAGCCAGATCCTCATCACTCAGAGACGCCACAAAATCATCCAGAGAAATCTTCCCGTTCACGACATCGATCAGCTGCGGGCGCTTCTTTGCGGCATACGGCGACCCCTCCGGCGCGAGCGGGAAAATATGGTCTCTCCCGCGCACAGAAGGCGTCACGCCTTCTCTGCAGTTCTTCGGGAGGGGCTCGAGCGCATTTTCATCCGGATCGTTCGGTGCGGCGAGCGGCAGATTTTCAAAAGTCCCGTCACTGCGCAGCCGGAACGAGAGCTGAGAAGGAGAGAGCTTACTGGAGAGGCGCTCCGTCACGAGATCCCCGTCCAGATGCCAGCTGTATCCGACGTCCTTCGCATCCCGTACATTGCCGCCGAGATAGAAGTGATAATCCCCCTGCTCCAGCACATAAGAGGACTTGCAGATTCTGCCGAGATCGTCGTAGGAGGCCAGATCCCTCACGTCGATGCGGAGCGTTACCAGCTCAGATTCACCCGGCGCAAGAAGGCGCGTCTTATGGTAGGCAATGAGAACTCTTGCCGGCTTGCCGAGGAGCCCCTGCGGCGCACCGGCATAGAGCTGTACGACTTCCTTTCCGGCGCAGCCGCCGACATTCGTCACCAGCGCCCGGAAAGTGAGCATGTCCGTTGTTCCACGCTCCTGCAGCTGCGCGGAGTCGTGCGGCCCTGGTGTGATGGGAACCATCTCCTTTGTGACACCCTGGAACTGCATCTCGAATTGCGTGTAGGAGAGGCCGTAGCCAAACGGGTAGCTCACAAGATCCGCGGCGCCCGGGATCGTCTGAAAATAACGATACCCCACATAGATATCTTCCGTGTACTCCACGTAGTCGTCGGACTGATGGAAGCCGCCGGTGGACGGATAATCCTCGAGATGTTTTGCAAAAGTATCGGCGAGTCTCCCGGAAGGGCTCCCGTGTCCCATGATGAGCTCAGCAGCGGCTCTCCCGCCGTCCATGCCGCCCTGCCAGGCAGCGAGCACGGAATCGATGCGCTCATCTGTGCGGAACCACTCGGCGTCCACGACGCCGCCGACGTTCAGAACGACAACGACGCGGGAGAAGGCAGCCTTTACCTTGTCAACCATTGCCTTCTCAGCAGGAGAGAGATAATAATCGCTCCCCGGGAAAATTTCATTCGACTTTGCCACGTTGCCTGCGACCCACGGATCAACAAAGGCAGGAGATCCGCAGGTGGAGCTCCGGTCCCACGCCTCGCCGGAGAAGCGGCTGATGCTGATGACCGCGGTATCCGCGCAGTGCGCCGCCCTCTGCAGGAGATCATCGGGCAGAGCCGGCTCCGGAATCAGTCCGGGTACGCCGCCCTCTGCATAAGCCTTCTGCACATAGTCCTTATAAAACTGCGCACTGTCAGGGAAAACACTGACCTCATCCGACAGACTCATGAAGCCGTCATAGAGATTATGCACCCACGGTGTGTGCACATCGCCGGAGCCGCCGCCGCCCTTCACATAGTCAAAAGAAGCCTTGCCAAAGAGCGCAATCCTTGCTCCCTTCGCGAGAGGGAGGAGATGCCGGTCATTTTTCAGAAGAACCATGCCCTCCTTGGCAGCCTCTCTTGAAACGCGGATATGTTCATCGGAGGCCGTCACCCGGACAAAATGCCCGTCGGCATCCTTCTTTAAAGGAAGATTGGGGAGATAATTGGCCCTTGCCCACTTTTCCATGGATTTAGCTCCTTTCGTGCTGAAAATAACGATGTCCTGCTGTGCTATAATAACGCTTGTTTTTACCTTTGCGGTAGGACAATTCAATCATAATTGTTTTCATAGAAAAGAGGAAGGTCACAAACGTGGATATTACAGCGGTCATCACAAAAGAGCTGGGCATAGAGAAGTGGCAGACGGAGGCAGTCATCCGCCTGATCGATGAGGGCAACACAATCCCGTTCATCGCAAGATACAGAAAGGAAGCGCACGGGAATCTCAGCGATGCGCAGCTGCGCACGCTTGATGAGCGACTCACATACCTGCGGGGACTCGAGGAGAGAAAGAGCGCTGTTTTGTCGGCGATAGAAGAGCAGGGGAAGCTTACGGATGAGCTGCGCGGCCGGATCAACGCGGCAGAGACACTGGTGCAGGTGGAGGATCTCTACCGCCCTTATAAGCAAAAGCGCCGCACGAAGGCCATGATCGCAAAGGAGAAGGGCTTGCAGCCGCTGGCGGACTATATTCTCAGTCCGTCTGCGAAGACGCCCGTGCTGAAAAAGGCGGAGGATTTCGTAAGCGCAGAGAAGGAAGTGCCGGATGCAGAGAGTGCCGTGGAGATGGCGCAGTACATCATTGCGGAGCAGATTTCGGACAACGCGCAGTTTCGCGAGTGGATCCGGAAGGAGACCATGAAGGAAGGCCTCATCACGTCCGCAAAGGCGAAGTCCGCGCAGAAATCATCTGACAGCAAAACCGCCGGCAAGACTGCTGACAGTGCGTCGTCCTCCAAAAAGGGAAAGACCGTCGCTGCACGCGCAGAAAAAGAACCCGTGAACAGGAAGCTCCAGGAGAGGGAAGGCGTCTACGAGATGTACTGGGACTTCTCTGAGGAACTGCGAAAAATCCCGGGCTACCGCGTGCTGGCGCTCAACCGCGGTGAGAAGGAGAAATTCCTCACTGTACATATCGAGGCACCGGAGGAGAAAATCACCGACTGGCTCTACAGGGAGATGATCAGCACAAAGGAGCCTGTGCAGGCGCCGAAGAAGGCCGTGCATTCCTTCAGAGATCTGCGCGCCCTCTCACAGCAGGGACCGGCAGAGCGGCGTATTGTTCATGAAAATCCGGTCACATCGGAATACATTCATGCAGCGGTTGGTTATGCCTACAAGAAGCTCATCGCACCTTCTATTGAAAATGAGATCAGAAATGATCTGACCGAGAAGGCGGAAGAGGGCGCCATGAAGGTCTTCGCGGATAATCTACGGCAGCTCCTCATGCAGGCGCCGGTGCAGGGGAAGGTTGTTCTTGGCTGGGATCCTGCTTTCCGTACAGGCTGCAAGCTTGCGGTAGTTGATAAGACAGGAAAAGTGCTGGATACGGCCGTTATTTTCCCGACGGAGCCGCAGAAAAAGGTGGTTGAGGCGGAGAAGACCCTGCAGAAGCTCTGCAGCGAGTATCATGTGGATGTGATCTCCTGCGGAAACGGCACTGCGTCGCGCGAGTCCGAGCAGGTGATCGCAGATTTCATCAAAAAGTCCGGACTGCCGCTCCATTACGTCATCGTGAACGAGGCCGGCGCATCGGTTTATTCGGCGAGTGAACTCGCGACGGAGGAGTTCCCGCAGTTCGATGTGGGGCAGAGGAGTGCGGCGTCAATTGCAAGGCGTCTTCAGGATCCGCTCGCAGAGCTCGTCAAGATCGATCCGAAGTCCATCGGTGTCGGGCAGTATCAGCATGATATGAACCAGACAAAGCTGGGGGAGACGCTCGGCGCGGTCGTGGAGGACTGTGTGAACAGCGTCGGCGTCGATGTGAATACAGCCTCTGCGCCGCTCCTGTCCTATATCGCCGGCGTCAATAAGACAATTGCGAAGAACATCGTCACCTACAGGGAGGCAAACGGCAGGTTCAACACGCGCCGCGATCTTCTGAAGGTACCGAAGCTGGGACCGAAGGCGTTCGAGCAGTGCGCCGGATTCCTCAGAATCAGAGATGGTGCAGAGCCTCTCGACCGGACGGGCGTGCATCCGGAGAGCTATGATGCTGCGCGCACGCTCCTGAAGGAGCTGGGGCTGAAGGATGCAGACATCGCCTCCGGAAAGAGCAGCTCGATCGAAGGACTTCTGAAGGAGAATGGCTATGCCTCCGCGAACGGCATGAAGAAGCTCTCGCAGGAGACGGGACTTGGCGAATTTACGTTAAAGGATGTGATCGGCGAGCTGGAGAAGCCCGGACGCGATCCCAGAAGTGATGTGCCGGGACCGGTTCTTCGCAGCGACGTCCTGTCGATGAAGGACCTGAAGCCGGGGATGATTCTGAAGGGAACCGTGCGCAACATTGTGGACTTTGGCGCCTTCGTGGACATCGGCGTGCATCAGGACGGCCTCGTGCACATCTCTGCGCTCGCTGACCGCTTCGTCCGTCATCCGCTCGATGTCGTGAAAGTCGGCGACATTGTGCGCGTGAAGGTCCTTGGCGTGGATGAGAAGAAGGGGAGAATTTCCCTCTCTATGAAGGACGTGCCGCAGGAGTGAGCGTCACACCGCATCGGGGAAGGTTATGATGTCCCGGCTTTCAGGAAAATAACGACCGTATAACGGCCAATTTCAGGTGTGCGTTTTGTGACGGGAAACCCTTTCGGCATTTGCGGCAGGAAGAATTCCGCATCGCCGCAGCAGTGCGAACACCGCATACACCAGCAGAATAACAATGAAAACAAGAGCGGCGTAGCCGACGCGCCAGCCGGCACCGAAGGAATCTGCGAGCAGTTCCAGCGGCGTGCCCGCCAGCGGAACCCGCACAAAGAGGTAGTTGCAGCCGGTGATGTCATCGAAGAGCCAGATGGGCGGCGTGATGACGAAGAGGTAGAGGATCGGCATCCAGATGTGACGCAGGCATGGTCTTATTGCGCCTCTCTGCAGGAGAAGAATCGGGAAAGCAATCAGCAGGGCGTGCCAGACGAAGCTGTGCAGACTCATGAAGCTGAAGAGCGGGTACGCCGACCAGTCGGGAAAGAGAAGAGCAGTGAGCGCGCCCGGCGCACATAAAACGGCACTCACCTCGCCGAAAAAAGCGCGGAGCCGCCTGTGCCTCGCAGGCAGGAAGGCGTACAGAAGATAAACAAAGATAGAGAGGCTGCACAGATGGAGCGGAAGATACGCGATGCTCATGCGGTGCACAGACAGAAGAAAGAGATCCCGCAGAATATTGCCGCCGAGAATAAGAAGAGAGAGGATGCGCAGAAAGGCATCCTCTCTCTTTTTACTCAGATTATGACAGCACAATTCCAGATTCAGATTTGGATTGAAGATCTTTGCGTTCGGATTTTTGGCAGAGCTTTTTTCGTACCTGTCTATGCAGGCGGAGGCTTTTCTGCCTTCATCTCTTGTCAGACAGCTAAAAAGGGCACTGATCCCCGCGATCAGCAGCGCGCATAAGGCAAGCATCCCCCAGTGCGCCGGCGTAAAGAGCCCAAATCCCTTTCCTGCCGGAAGATCCGGATAGACACACCAGAAATCGCTCATCTTCTGCACCTTAAATATAGCTGGCCAACCCGTCCGGGCACGGGATCTCCCTTACAAGTGCCCGTCATACGCAAAACGCCGTAGACCAACCCGTCCGGGCGGTGGATCCCCCGCACCGACCAACTCTTTTGTCTGCCCTTTGCGCTTCTTTGCTGCGGGCGCGGGATCCCCCGCACCGGACGTGCTACTCTCTGATCAGCTGCTGGTAATAATCGCCGCGCTCCTCGAAGTTCTTGAAATACCCATAAGACGCTGCCGCGTTCGACATCACCACCGCGGATCCCACAGGCGTGATCTCTTTTGCCTTAGCGACCTGCTCCTTCAGATCCTTCACGAGAATGACGTTCGGGCAGTCCTTCACCTGCGCGTAAATTCTCTCACCGGACGCGTAACCGAGAATAAAGGTGATGTCCCTGTGCGCCCGGATGAAACTGTACAGAATGTCGTAATCGATGCCGCGGTCCATCCCGCCGAGCAGCACGGTTTTCGTCTCCGGAATACTGTTCACAGCATTGATCGTAGCCTCGGGAATGGTGGAGATAGAGTCATCGTAGTACATTACACCGTTATAGGTGCCCGCATACTGCAGTCTGTGCGGAAGACCTGTGAACTCAGCCATTGCCCTGCGGACATCCTCTTCCCTGCAGCCGTAGACCTCCGTCGCGATGCGGAAGACGAATTCTGCGTTGTACTGGTTGTGACTGCCCGGCAGACGCAGATCAAAGTGATAGTTCCCGTCTCTCTTTACAACGAGCTTCTGCGCCTTTGTCGTGAGGGCGGGCACCTCATCACCAAGATAGAGAATATCGTCTGCCGTCTGGCTCTTTGTGATGCCGCACTTCGCGTCGAAGTAGTGCTCCATCGTATGATATCTGTCGAGGTGGTCCTCATACAGATCCAGGAAAACAGCCACGTGCGGATCAGCATGGAGCCTTTGGCACTGATGGCAGGAGAGCTCGAAAACAGCGATGCAATCCCCGTCCATATCTGCAATGTGGTCAAAGCATGGCTTTCCGATGTTGCCGATCAGATATACCTTCTTACCGGTGCAGGCCTCGAGAACATGAGCAAGGAGAGAACTGGTCGTGGATTTTCCCTTTGTGCCGGTGATGCCCACCGTCTGCGCGCCGAACTCCTCGAGAAAGAGCTCTGTCTGCGACGTAAACCTGCGGTTGTCGAATGCGGGGGCGTCCTCCTCGTACGGAATGCCGGGACTTACGAAAATAAGGTCGTACCGGTCATCCTGAATGCCGCTGCGCGGCCCCTCGTATACCTCAACGGAGGCGGGGGAGCAGTGCTCCTTAATAAATTTCTCTGTGGATTTGCCCTCACGGCCGTAGCCCCATATGAGAATCTTCTTATCTTTGAGTTTGTCTGCTGTTGTCTGCATGGTTTCTCCTATTAAAAGACGAAGGTTGCCCCGGACTGCTCCGGGACAACCTATTATACAATGCAGATACTGAATATGAAATTTATCTTGTAATTGTTTAGCGCTCCTCGGAAGAATTGCAGCATATTGTGGAGCAATTCGAGACAGGTGATCAACAATTACATTATCTTATTGACAGACTCAGCAATCCGAAAGGCGCGGGCCGCCATGAGATCAGTCCGCAATCTCATCGATCAGTGACATGACATCTCCGATTTTTTCTTTGGGCAGTTCGGCCGGACAATTCATCAGTGCCTTTTTGACGCTCAGGAATTCCTGTCTGTTCAGCGTAACGATCAGATTATGATACGTCTTTCTAGCTTCTTCCTTTGATAAGGCGCCGACACCATACTGATTGCCGATGGCCACTGCCAGTTGTTCTCTGCCTGACATTTCCATCACTCCTCTCAGCGTGTCTTCTGACATGCTCCCTGCATAAACATATCATGAGTCCGCCTTACGGACTCGGTACGCAGACCTGTTCACCAGCCTGCAGTCGAAGATCAGGCATCTGTCCGCTCATGGATTGTGTTCCGGACAGCTCTGCCTTCACTTCCTTAGATTACTATATTATAGTGCGAAATAGCGAAAAAGAATATAAACAAAACTTCAAAACTGTCTAATATCTTAATTATTATACAATTATGTGCAATTAAGAACGCGGCCTCATGCACACAAATCCTGCATACACCCCAAACTCAATGAAGACAACGGCAAACCGCATGTTTTCATGTTCAGAAAAAGTCGTGTATACAGGAATGCCAGTCTGCATGAATATTCATATAAGCTGGATATTCATGCACGAAGAGAACCGGCGGTTTTCATCGGTCATTACGGGGATTAATCCCGGTTCGTGAAGATGGCATAGTGAAAGCGAAGAGGCTGACGTAGATCTTCCGGATCATTCCCGATTCGTAAAGATGGTATCGAATTCGTCCTCCTCGATTCCCTCCCGAAGCGTCCGATTGATGTTTCGGAAGTGGTTGACCAGGTCACCGGCGAGTCTGTCGCGGTCGTGCCTTCGGATGGCATCTACGATGTCCACATGCTGCAGCACAATGTTGCGGCTGTCGTCTGCGCTGTCCTTATCGCTCCGCTCAATGCCGAGGGCAAAGCGGCGCGCGCGAATATAGTGAATGTCATAGCGCCCCGTGTGGTACTGCACGAACTCGCGCTGCCCCACGTGATAGAAAATATCATGAAAATCCTGATCGAGTGTCGTAATCTCCTCCAGGCGGTTGAAGCGGATGCTCTCCTCCTGTCTTCTGATCATGGCGTCGAGCACCGGCAGAAGCGTATCGAGAAGTCCCCTGTCATAGTCCTCGAGAACGACGTGGGTTTCGAGAACCTCGCGAAGATACCTGACCTGCTCCACCTGGCGAAGGTCGATCAGACTGACGAAGCTCCCCCTCTGCGGAAAAACATCGAGCGCCCCCTGGTCCTTGAGTCTCTTCACAGCTTCGCGGACGGGAATTCTGCTGCAGTTAAACTTCCTCGCAAGACCGGCCTCGCTGAGCTTTGTACCCGGCTTCAATTCCAGCGTCGCGATTTTCTCCCATAAATAATGGTAGACAGTGTCCGCAAGGCTGGCGGGCTGCGTCGCCTCGGCGAGGCTGACGCGCTCCGCTTCCGAACTCTGCGGAGGGAGATCCTCCCGAAGAGAAGAATTTCCGCTCATTTCCGCGGCCGGTTGTCCGCTGACCGCAATCGGCTGAAAATAAGAATCTATGAAAGAAGGGGGTACAGGGGTCATTGTTTTCATCATGAACCTCGACAAGAATACTGTATCCGTTTAGTATCCCATCTCGAATCACTCCGAATTGCGCTGAAATGATGACTTTTCGAGGGAACTAAACGATTGCCAAAGATTTATCAAACTAGTATACAGCCTGGACGGAGAATCTTCAATTATAAATTCATGAAGGAAGGAAATATTCTGCACAGAACAAAAAGCGATCATAGGGAATGAAAACTTGATATTTCACAAAAAAAGGTGTTGCTATTTTCCGGAAGGCGTAATACTATAGCCCTAGAAAACTGGTATACATTTGAAGATGATTTTTCAGACCAGTAATGATTTTCACACACAATTAAGACAAGAACACAGCAATTATCTCTGCAACGCACAAATTAATTTCTCACTGAATGGAAAGGAAGGAACACTACTATGGAAATGACATTCCGCTGGTACGGCAAGAATTTTGACAGTGTCACACTGCAGCAGATCCGCCAGATTCCCGGCGTGACCGGCATTATCTCAACACTGTATGACACAACTCCCGGTGAGGTATGGCAGCCCGAGGCAATCCGCTCCCTGAAGAAGGATGTCGAGGATGCGGGCCTTCATTTCGCAGGCATCGAGTCCGTCAATGTGTGCGACTCCATCAAGGTCGGCGACAAGGACAGAGATCACTACATTGATAACTATATTCAGACACTGGAGAACCTCGGCAAAGAGGACATTCACCTTGTCTGCTACAACTTCATGCCCGTCTTCGACTGGACAAGAACAGAGCTCGCCCGCGTGAAGCCTGACGGCTCCACAGGTCTTGCCTACAACCAGAAGGCTATCGACGCCATCGATCCCGAGCACCTCGCTGAGTCCGTGCAGAAGATGTCCAACGGCACCGTAATGCCCGGCTGGGAGCCCGAGAGAATGGACAAGATCAAGGAGCTCTTTGCTATGTACAAGGATGTGGACGGGGAGAAGCTCTTCCAGAACCTCGTTTACTTCCTGAAGGCGATCATGCCTGTCTGCAACAAGTACGACATCAAGATGGCCATTCATCCGGACGATCCCGCATGGTCCGTATTCGGCCTCACCCGCATCATCAACTCCGAGGAAGGCATTATCCGCCTCATGAAGGCTGTTGACGATGTGCACAACGGCGTGACCTTCTGCTCCGGCTCCTACGGCACGAATATCAACAACGATCTGCCGCACATGATCAGAGCTCTGCAGGGAAGAATTCACTTCGCACACGTAAGAAACCTCAAGTTCAACGACAAGTCCCGCGAGAACTACGACTTCGAGGAGGCTGCTCACCTTTCTTCCGACGGCAGCTTCGATATGTATGAGATCGTAAGAGCTCTGTATGAGACAGGATTCGACGGACCGATCAGACCCGATCACGGCAGAATGATCTGGGATGAGGTCGGCAAGCCCGGCGTTATGCCCGGATACGGCCTCTATGACAGAGCACTCGGCGCAACCTACATCAATGGTCTCTGGGAGGCTATTGACAAGGCGGAGACAAGAGGCGTTCCGTCCGGCATCCGCGAGAAGGCGCTCGAGGACAACAAGAAGCTGTATAAGTAATTCGCATACAGGGTGCCGCAAAGAACGCGGCACGGGAAGAATTATTTTCAGGAGGATGCCGATGCATCCCCCTGAAAATAGCAGTCGATGCCGCGATGCGTCATCGACTGCATGATCCTATCGGCGAAACCGCCTTCGCGGATTTTGCCTCAGGGTGCCGCAAAGAACGCGGCACGGGAAGGAAAAAATATGAAGCTGACCATTGAAGGACTGAAGAATAAAGAGGAGTGGCTCTCTAAGGGATACAAGCTCCCGGCATTTGATATCGAGGCAGTTGCGGCAGAGACAAAGGCACATCCGGTATGGGTGCACTTCGGCGCCGGCAATATTTTCAGAGCATTTCATGCAAACCTCGCACAGAGAATGATCGAGGCGGGCGAGATGAAGTCCGGCATCACCGTTGTCGAGGGCTATGACTACGAGATCATCGAGAAGCAGTACCGTCCGCATGACAATCTCTCTGTTCTCGTTACTCTGAAGGCAGACGGAAATGTTGAGAAGACAGTCATCGGCTCCATCGGAGAGTCCTGCATTCTGGATTCCGAGAACAAGGCCGAGTTCGACAGACTCAAGGAAATCTTCACAGCGGATTCCCTGCAGCTCGTTACTTTTACGATCACAGAGAAGGGCTATGCACTTGTAAACGGCCGCGGCGAGGAGCTGCCCTCCATTACAGCTGACTTCGCAGCAGGCCCGGAGAAGCCGCAGAGCTATCTCGGTAAGGTTGTTTCCCTTCTGTATGCGAGATTCCAGGCGGGGCAGAAGCCTATCGCCATGGTCAGCACAGACAACTGCTCTCACAACGGCGAGAAGCTCTATGCAGCTGTGAGCGCATTCGCAGACAAGTGGATCGCAAACGGCAAGGCTGATCCTGCTTTCAAGGCTTACATCAATGATGAGACAAAGGTGACCTTCCCCTGGTCCATGATCGACAAGATCACACCCAGACCGGACGCTTCTGTTGAGAAGATTCTTCGTGAGGATGGACTCGAGGGTCTTGATCCCGTTGTTACTTCCAAGAAGACCTGGGTTGCTCCCTTCGTCAACGCTGAGGAGACCGAGTATCTCGTTGTCGAGGACAAGTTCCCGAACGGCAGACCTGCGCTCCAGGATGTCGGCGTGATCTTCACAGACAGAGACACTGTCAACAATGTCGAGAGAATGAAGGTCACGACCTGCCTGAATCCTCTGCACACAGCACTGGCGGTCTACGGCTGCCTTCTGGGCTTCACGAAGATCTCCGACGAGATGAAGGACAAGGAGCTCGTAAACCTTGTCAATACACTCGGCTACAAGGAAGGCCTTCCGGTTGTTGTAGATCCGGGCGTTCTCAATCCGAAGAAGTTCATCGACACCGTTCTTCAGGTGCGTGTTCCGAACCCCTTCATGCCCGATACGCCGCAGAGAATTGCCTGCGACACATCCCAGAAGCTCTCCATCCGTTACGGCGAGACGATCAAGTCTTATGTGGCTGATCCGAACAGAGATCCCGCAAGTCTTCAGATGATTCCGCTGGTACATGCAGGATGGCTCCGCTATCTGATGGCGGTCGATGACGAGGGCAAGGCTTTTGAGCCCTCACCTGATCCGCTCCTTGCAGACTGCCAGAAGTATGTCGCTGATTTCAAGCTCGGCACCGTTCCTTCTGCTGCAGAGATCAAGGCAAAGGTTCTTCCGCTTCTGAAGAACAAGGCAGTCTTCGGCGTAGACCTCGAGGAGGTCGGCCTTGCAGACAAGGTTGTCGATTTCTTCGCACAGGAGATCGCAGGTCCCGGCGCAGTTCGCGCAACACTGAAGAAGTACGTGGACTGATTGATTTCTGAACAGCCACGAAAATATTATTGAACTCTGAACGTATATAACGTTACAGCAGTAAAGGCACCGCCTGATTATCCTCTATGGAAGATCAGACGGTGCTTTTTTATACAATCAGGCTTTGGACATGTGTAACAAAATGTCGATGTTTTCACGCGGATAATCTGCTAAAATATAAAATGTGTGCTCCGGGAGACGCGTTTTCCGGGAGAACGAAATGACAGTTCTTTAACAGATACGTTTTTGTAAGGACACATTCACAATATATCGACACAGGAGGGATCTATGGAATTACAGATTCAGGATCTGGTTACGTCGATTCAGAAAGAAGGAATCGATGCGGCCAACGCAAAGGCGGAATCCATCATTGCAGATGCGAAGAAAAAGGCAGCTGCAATCGTTTCCGACGCCAATGCGCAGGCGGAGAACACAAAGGCCTCCGCAAAGAAAGAGATCGACACCATGAAGGAGAGCGCCGCTGTCAGTGCCGAGCAGGCCAAGCGTGACGCCGTTCTCTCTTTCAAGGCTGAGGTGCAGAATATTTTCGAGAAGATTCTGCAGAATGATGTGGCGAAGCACCTCGATGACGAGGCCCTGGGCAAGCTCATCAAGGCGGCAGTTGCAGGAGAGGACGCCTCTCAGTACACGGCTGAAGTTGCCAATGTGACAGACGGCCTGAAGGCGCAGCTCGCAGAGGAGATTAAGAACGGCCTCGAGATTCGTCCTACTAAGGGCGTGAAGGCAGGATTCCGTCTTGCATCCAAGGATGGATCCGGGTATTTTGACTGCTCAGATGAGGCAATCACGGAGATGATGATGCCGTACTTCAGAAATCTCGATCTTTAACAGGAGGTGAACATGGCATCCTATTATTATCTGATCTCCAGTCTGCCGGATCTTAAGTCAGACGGAGAGATGCCTGTCAGCTACTCTGAATTTCTGGATATGTGCAAGGGGCAGGTGAGCAAGGACAAGTACCGCCTTCTCGAGAACCTCACATTTTCTTCTAAAAAGGGACCTCTTGTCGAGGAGTGGGCGCGCGTCTACGACCCCGTGATGGAGGAACTGAACTACCAGAGAAATGTTAAGCTCGGGAAGCCCTGCCAGGCACCTGCAAAGAGAACGCCCGAGGTGACGCAGCGAGTGAATGCGATCCTCGGCGCAAAGAATCCCCTGCAGGCCGAAAAGATGATGCTGGCTTTTGAATTCCAGCTTCTGGATGAACTCGTAGGACTCCATATGTTCGACGATTATGTTCTCTTCGGCTATGCGATCAAGCTTAAGCTCATGGAGAGGCAGCAGTGCTTCGACCACGACAAGGGGCAGAAGGAATTCAGGCGTCTGATGGACATTGTCCGGCAGAGAGTCTATGCATTGTAGCTATAACTTTATCTTAGGAGACATTATCTATGGATACAGCAACAGGACATGTGACTGGCATCAATGGTAACATGGCTAACGTCAAATTTGACGGCGCTGTCCGCAAGAACGAAGTGGGTTATATCCACGTAGACGACAAGCGCCTCAAGAGCGAGGTTATCCGTATTACCGACGGCATTGCCAGCATGCAGATTTACGAGATGTCGAACGGCATCAAGGTCGGCGATCCGGTCGAGTTCACCGGAGCGCTGATGAGTGTTGATCTTGGACCGGGTCTTCTGACCCAGATCTATGACGGCCTTCAGAACCCTCTGCCGGAGCTGGCAGAGAAGTGCGGCTTTTTCCTGCAGAGAGGCGTCTATCTCGATCCCATTCCGAACAAGGACTGGGAGTTCACACCCACTGTAAAGGTTGGAGATTCCGTCGTGGCCGGCGATACGATCGGAACGGTTCCGGAAGGAATTTTTACGCACCACATCATGGTTCCCTTTACCCTGAAGGGAAATGACTGGACCGTCAAATCCATCGTGGGCAAGGGTACATATAATGTGCGCGCCACAATCTGCGTGATTGAGAATACAAGCGGAGAGGAGAGAGAGCTCTCCATGGTCATCACGCAGCCGATCAAGAGACCGATCAAGTGTTACGAAGAAAGACTCCGTCCCGATGAGCCGCTGATCATGCAGCTGCGCTCCATCGACACGTTCCTGCCCGTAGCCAAGGGCGGCACGTTCTGCGTACCCGGACCTTTCGGTGCAGGCAAGACAGTTCTGCAGCACATGGAGGCCAAGAACGGCGAGGCAGATATCGTGATCATTGCAGCCTGCGGCGAGCGTGCCGGAGAGGTTGTAGAAATCCTGAAGGAGTTCCCTGAACTGGAAGATCCGAGAACAGGGCGCTCTCTCATGGAGAGAACCATCATCATCTGCAACACATCCTCGATGCCTGTGGCAGCCCGTGAGGCATCCTGCTACACGGCAGTGACCATGGCCGAGTATTACCGCCAGATGGGACTGAACGTCCTCATGCTGGCAGATTCCACGAGCCGCTGGGCACAGGCTATGCGTGAGATGAGCGGACGACTCGAGGAAATCCCCGGCGAGGAGGCATTCCCCGCATATCTGGAGTCCACAATCGCAGCTTTCTACGAGAGAGCAGGAAAGGTTCGCCTGAAGGACGGCTCCATCGGCTCCGTCACTATCGGCGGTACAGTATCTCCTGCCGGCGGCAACTTCGAGGAGCCTGTGACACAGGCAACGCTGAAGGTCGTCGGTGCTTTCCATGGTCTTTCGAGAGAGAGATCCGATGCGCGCAAGTACCCCGCCATTGATCCCACAGAGTCCTGGTCCAAGTACACCGGCATCATCGATATGGGCCGCGTGGAAAGAGCAAGAGGGATCCTCAAGAGAAGCATCGAAGTCAACCAGATGATGAAGGTTGTCGGCGAGGAAGGCACAACGAGCGAGGATTATATCACCTATCAGAAGGGCGAGCTTCTCGATGCCGTCTATCTGCAGCAGAACTCCTTCGATCCGATCGATGCGGCCGATCCGCCGGAGAGACAGCGCGTGGAATTCGATCTGCTCTATGAAGCGCTGACATCGACCTACAGCCTTGAGGACAAGAACGAGATCCGTACATTCTTCAATGAGCTTCGCCAGAAGTTCCTCGACTGGCACGGCACTGTTTTCCAGAGCCCTGAGTTCGAGGCAAAGAAGAATGAGATCGCGGAGTTCTTTAAGACGAAGGTTGCGGCTTAGGAGGACGTATGCAGAAGGTATATACAAAAATTGAATCCATCGTCGGCAACGTCGTGACCGTCAGAGCGACGGGGATCCGCAACGGAGACCTGGCTCTGGTCGGCGACAGCTATGCCAACGTCATCAAGCTGGACGGGGACAAGGTTTCCCTCCAGGTATTCGCAGGCGCACAGGGCGTCAGCACAGATGACCCCGTGAAGTTCCTTGGAAGACCCATGCAGGTCTCGTTCTCGGAGCACCTGCTCGGCCGTATTTTCAACGGCGCAGGCGTTCCCAGAGACAATGGACCGGCGCTTACTGAAAATATGATCGACATCGGCGGTCCTTCCTTCAACCCCGCAAAGCGTATCATCCCCAAGCACATGATCCGCACGGGTATTCCGATGATCGATATGTTCAACACACTGGTAGAGAGCCAGAAGCTCCCTATCTTCTCGGTATCCGGTGAGCCGTACAACCAGCTGCTGGCAAGAATTGCCCTGCAGGCCGAGGTTGATGTCATCGTTCTTGGCGGTATGGGCCTTAAGTACGATGATTACCTGGCTTTCCGCGACACCCTCGAGAAGGGCGGCGCGATGAGCCACACGGTGATGTTCATTCACACCGCTGCGGATCCTACCGTAGAGAGTACGCTGGTGCCTGACCTCTCCCTCGCCGTTGCCGAGCAGTTCGCTCTGGAAGGCAGGAAGGTTCTGGTTCTGCTGACCGATATGACGAGTTTCTGCGATGCAGAGAAGGAGCTTGCGATCACCATGGAGCAGGTGCCTTCAAACCGTGGTTACCCTGGAGATCTTTACAGTATGCTGGCTTCCCGCTATGAGAAGGCTGTGGATATCGAGGGCGCAGGCTCCATCACGATTCTCGGCGTCACGACGATGCCCGGCGACGATGTCACGCACCCCGTTCCGGATAACACCGGATATATCACAGAGGGTCAGTTCTATCTGAGAAACGGACGCATCGAGCCGTTCGGCTCTCTCTCTAGACTTAAGCAGAACGTCAACGGCGATACAAGAGATGATCACCGCGCACTGATGGACGGCATGATCAAGCTCTATGCGCAGTACAAGGAGAGTCTTGAGAAGAAGTCCATGGGCTTTGCGATGAGTGACTGGGATGAGAAGCTTCTCAAATACGGCAAGCTCTTCGAGGAGAAGATGATGGACCTCAGCGTCAACATCCCTCTCGAGGATGCGCTTGATCTTGGCTGGGAGATCCTGGCGGAGTGCTTCGAGCCCAATGAGACGGGACTGAAGACAAGCCTCATCAAGGAAAGATGGCCTAAGAAGCTGGACTAAGACAAAGGAGCAGTCAATGGCGGTCAAACTCACTAAAAATGAACAAAAAGTGCAGAAAGATCACCTGAAACAGTATGAGCGCTATCTGCCCACCCTGCAGCTGAAAAAACAACAGCTTCAGTCGGTGATCATGCAGATCAACGATCAGCTGAAAGAGAAGGAAGCCGAGCGTGAGGAAATGGTCGGCAATCTGGATGACTGGATCGCTGTATTCGCGGAGAACACAATTTTCGACAAGGAGAAGAAGCTGGACGACCTTGTTCAGCCTGACACCGTCATTGTGACGACCGAGAATATCGCAGGTGTCAGAATTCCTGCTTTCAAGGAGCTGACATTCAAGGACATTTCCTACAACGTGGAAGACTATCCTTTGTGGGTTGATACTGCAGTATTCAAGCTGCGTGAGATCGCGCGTCTGGACGCACTGGTTTCCACTTTGAAAAAGCAAGTGGAACTTCTGGGCAAGGAGCTTCGCACCACATCCCAGAGAGTCAATCTCTTTGAGAAGGTCAAGATTCCGGAAGCCAAGGAGAACATCCGCATCATCGGTGTTTACCTGGGCGATCAGCAGACGGCTGCGGTTGTGCGCGGCAAGATAGCTAAGAAGAAACTTGTGGAGGCAGGACGATGATTGAAAAAATGGACATGGTTTACGTCGTCAGCACTGTCGGCCATAAGGATGAAATGCTGAGGGGCCTCCGGGACATGGGGCTTCTTCATATCGCAGAAAAGAAGAATGCGGATCCGGCTGCGGTGAAGAAATTCAGCGATTTGTCGAAGATGCAGTCAGAACTGCTGGCGTATGCGCCGGACGGGAAGGAGAAGGGACAGGAGAAGAAGCCTGTCCTGTCAGATGAGGAGTTCGGGAAACTGTATGCGGATGCCTCAAACGCGCTGGCACAGAAGAATGCGCTTAACTCGCTGATCGGACACGACCGCACGGAGATCGACAGACTTGCGCCATGGGGGGAGTTCTCTCCGGAGCAGGTGAGATCACTTCGCAGGGAGGGAATCGATCTTCATTTTTACCGCGTGGACAGGACGGAATGCGGGCAGATCTTTGCAGACGATCAGATCCGTGCAATCCGTATGGCATCGGTGGAGAAGTCGGATACGATCGCAGTAGTCGGAGCGCTTCCGGCTGCCTTTCACGGAACCGAACTGGAAATGCCAGTGAAGGGAGCGGCGCAGCTGCGCGGGGAGATTGAGGATGCACAGCGGCAGCTCTTGCACTGTGATGAAGTCCTGAAGAATGCGGCGCTGTATGACAGCAGTTTCCGCAGCCAGATGGTCAGGTGCCAGAATGAAGTGATCTACTCCTCTGCCAGCAAAACGGCAGAAAATGATGCGCAGCTGGTGTGGATCTCCGGCTATATTCCGGCGGATGATATTCAGAAGTTTGAAGAGACGGCAAAAAAGAACCACTGGGCTTATGCAGTGGGCGATGTCTCTGAGGACGATGATGCCATCCCGACCAAGCTTCGTTACAATAGGATAACCAGACTGATTTCACCTCTCTACAAAATTCTCGGGATTCTCCCGGGCTACAGAGAGACGGATATTTCCCTCTGGTTTCTTATGTTCTTCACGCTGTTCTTTGCCATGATCTTCGGCGATGCAGGATATGGATGCCTTCTTCTTGCGGGCACGATTCTTCTGATCGCAAAGGCAAAGAAGCTCACGACGCCGACATGGCTTCTTCTGGTGCTCTCGATTGCCACCATCTTCTGGGGCGCCATCACGGGAACATGGTTTGGCATGGAGTCCGCAATGAAGGTGCCGTTCCTGAAGGCACTCGTTCTCCCCGGGTTTGCCAACTACCCGGAGTACTTCCATGTGAGTGCGGCAGCCCAGCAGAACAACATCATGAAGTTCTCCTTCTCCATCGGCGCTATTCAGATGGAGCTTGGCAGCCTTCTCTCCGTGAAGAGAAAGCTCGGGCAGAAGGACCTGAGCTTTGTCTCCGATATCGGCTGGATGCTGACGATCTGCGCGATGTATCTTCTCTCGCTCTATCTTGTGCTGGGAGAGAGCGTCAATATCAGCATCGTGTTCGGCGTCATTGCCTGCGGTTTTATTCTCGTCGTGCTCTTTGGTGCGATGGGACCCGGCAAGAGCTTTGCGCAGGGTGTCAGGGAAGGACTCGGAGGTGCATTTACTTCGTTCCTGAATACGATCAGCTGCTTTGGCAATGTCATGAGTTACATCCGCTTGTTCGCGGTCGGCATGGCAGGACTTGCCATCGCACAGAGCTTCAACAACATGGCGGCAGGACTGGCCCACGGACCTCTCTTTATCGTGGCAGTGATCGTTGTCGTTTTAGGACACCTCATCAATATAGTTATGGCTTTCCTCTCTGTCATTGTGCACGGCGTCCGGCTGAACGTACTGGAGTTCTCGGGACAGGTCGGACTGGAGTGGACGGGCATTGCCTATGATCCATTCCGGAAGGAAAACAGTATCAAGACAAATTAATGTCGTATTTCTGTGATGCCGGACGGAATGCAGCGGTCTCATGGAAGCGCCGGCAATCCGATGACATCATGTGCTTATGATCACAACATCATATTAAAAAGGAGAAACGTTATGAATATTGCTTATCTTGGTATGGCAGCAGCACTTGGCTTATCTGCAGCAGGTTCCGCCCTTGGCACAGGCGCTGCCGGTATGTCGGCTGTAGGCGCCTGGAAGAAGTGCTATGCAGAGGGCAAGCCCGCTCCGTTCATTATGAGTGCATTCGCCGGCGCACCGCTGACACAGACGATTTACGGCTTCCTTCTGATGAACTTCATCGTCAGTGCCTTCAAGGCAGGAAAGATTGATTCCGTGCTCGCTCTGGGCGTTGGCCTTTTCGGCGGTCTCGCTATCGGCCTCTCCGCGCTTTTCCAGGGCAAGGTTGCAGCAGCTTCGGCAGATGCCCTTGGCGCTACCGGAAAAGGAACAGCCAATTACTTTATTGTCATCGGTATTATCGAGACGGTTGCCCTGTTCTCGCTCGTGTTCTGCATGCTGCTGCTGAACTCTGCAACTGTCGGCTGACCTTCGAAAAACCGGCATTGCCCCGGAAGATGATGATTTCTGTAGACTGCAATGCCCGGAATGCCGTGAGGCACCGGAGGGCAGTTCATTTCAGGACCCGGGCAGTCTGACAACTGAATAATTGAAACTGAAAAGAGGGCTTGCGCACGTATACATCGTGCTGCAGCCCTCTTTTTTTCAGCTTTAGTGGCGCGCCGGGGGCTCACGTTTTTAACCGGTGGTGGTCATTCAGATAACGTTTGACAATCCGGTCCACTGTATATTTCTGCCTGCAAATATGCGGTTTTGACTGCTATGTGCGGGCAACAGAAAATCCAGCACGATCAGGACTCTATGCAGATGACCTGATCGTGCTGGATTTTCTTGTGAATGGGGCGAACGGGGCTCGAACCCGTGACCTCCCGCGTGTGAGGCGGACGCTCTCCCGGCTGAGCTATCGTCCCATCTGTCGTGTGTCAACGTTTTTATTATACGACAGGGGACGATTTTTTCAACCGGTTTTTGACAGCGTTTAGCAGTTATACCGTTTTTCGTCAGCGTTTAGCAGTCAGCATCTTGTTTATTCCTCGCTGAGGCGA
>DEKA01000001.1:0-39007 GCA_002353635.1 Lachnospiraceae bacterium UBA2734 | reverse complement strand
ATCGGCGTCATTTTCAAACTTATCATCTGCCCCATTTGCCGGGGCAGAGCATCAAAACAAATATCGGAAATCCGAATGGCAGGTTTTACACTCCTTTCGGATTTATGATTAGCCCAATCAGACGTTGGCGATCACCTTGATTTTTTCGATCGCTTTCTTTACCGCGGGAATCTGCAGAATAGCGACAGTGATCAGACATTCCGCACCGATGTAGATCACATTGTAGACTGCAGAGTATGCGGCGGGATTCCAGCCTTTCCATGCATAGCTGCCAAAAAAGATCCAGCCGGACAGGAAGGAAAAGAGCCAGCGGCCGCAGCAGCCTGCAATGTAGCCGATGGTCAGGCCATTTTTCTTATTGTGCCAGAAGCCGGCAATGCCGTTGGCGCCAAAAGCAAGGGGATAGTCCAAAAGAACCTGTACAGGCGTCAGAATGTAAGGCCCCAGGATAAACTGGAGAATACCGTAGGCAATACCCGATGTGATGCCGACCGCTGGCCCGAAGAAATAGCCTGGGAGAGAGATGAACAGCATAGAGCAGAGCGTGATTGCGCCGCCCGTCGGAAACTCAAATACCTTGAGCATGCTGGTCACCACCGCGAGAGCGATGCAGGCCGCACTAAAGACCAGAATCCGCACATTTTTACTCATAAAAAACCTCCTCATCAATGACGTGGGGAGGTGTGCGATACAAGCGAAACAACAGGACCAGACACACAGTCTGGCACCTTCGCCTTGTCATGTGAAGGCGCATACTGTATTCGTGCTTCCTTACGCCGGTATTAACCGGATCAAGTGATCAGGGTCAGCGGGCCGGCAAAATCCGGATCCGCCCTCTCAGCATCAGCTCCCCTAGCTGTATTCAATTCATGATTCAAGATAGCCTGAATGAAGAACCGTGTCAAGGAAGAGATTGTGGCCTTTTTCTGACAGGCGGAGAATCCGGCCCTTTTTGCGTCAGCGGTCTGTTTTCTAGAAGATCCTGCAGAGTAACAGGGCCGCAGTATCAACGACAAAAAACTGTAAGACTCGCCACGGTTTTACGACTGCGCCGGATATTTAGTATGCTATAATCTCAAAGTCGGGAAGTCGATTGAAAAGAGATGCGGATGTGTTTTTCATGAAGGAGGAGATACGACAATGAACAAGTTCTTACAGGAATTCAAGGATTTTATCAGCCGCGGCAATGTGATGGACATGGCCGTCGGCGTTATCATCGGCGGTGCGTTCAAGAGCATCGTTGATTCATTGGTGAATGATATTCTGAGCCCCATCATGGGCATTGCGGGCGGTATGAACTTCTCTGACCTCTCGGTCAACATCGGAGGTGCGACGCTTGCGTACGGCAACTTCATCACGGCTGTCATCAATTTTATCATCATGGCATTCGTGCTCTTCTGCATCGTGAAGGCAATCAACACAGCACATGACAAGTTCAGCAAGCCTGCCGCACCGGAAGCGCCGAAGACGAAGATCTGCCCGTACTGCAAGAGCGAGATTCCAATCGATGCGACGAGATGCCCGCACTGCACATCACAGTTACAGGATTAAAACCTTAAACAGACGGGGATTTATTTCCACATGCTGCAGATCTGTAATGAAAACAGGTCTGCAGCATGTTTGTTTGAGAGATGTAATATTAAAGTATTTTGATTGACATTAATCCGGAATAATGCGAAACAAAAAGGGGAGGAATTATCTCTGAATACAGATTGTGACAACAATGAACATATTCTGGCGACGGAGCTGTCCGACTATACGGCGCAGGGACTGTATCCTTTTCATATGCCGGGGCACAAAAGAAATGTGGCGCCGGCTCCGGGGCTTCCTTATGACTGGGATCTGACGGAGGTGGAGGGTGTTGACAATCTCCACGAGGCCGAAGGCATCCTGAAAGAAGCTATGGACCGGACAGCGCGTCTTTATGGGGTGAAGAGAACCTGGTATCTTGTAAATGGCAGCACGGTTGGGCTTCTCTCGGCCATTCGGGCCTGTGCTGCGTTCGGCGGGGAGATCATCGCGGCGAGAAACTGTCACAAGGCGGTTTATCATGCTATTGAGCTGAATCATCTGCGGGTGCACTGGCTGTATCCGGAATACCTGCCTTCCTATAGCATTTATGGAAGCGTGCGCCCTGAAAGCGTACAGGCGCTTCTGCAGCAGTTCCCGGACACGAGAGCAGTTGTCATCACGAGTCCCACCTACGAGGGGATCCTCTCTGATATTGCGTCGATTGCAAAGATTTGCCATGTGCATCATTCTAAGGCGATCCCTCTCATAGTCGATGAGGCGCACGGCGCACATCTTGGCCTTTATCCGGGCTTTCCGGACAGTGCTGTGCACTGCGGTGCGGATCTGGTGATCCAGAGCGCACATAAGACACTCCCCTCCCTCACGCAGACGGCGTTTCTGCACATGCCGGAAGGCTCGATCGCAGATCCTGATGAGGTAGACCGGCAGCTCAATATTTTCGAGACAAGTTCACCTTCTTACCCTTTGATGGCCTCTCTCGACGGGTGCACGGGAATACTGCGCACGCACGGTCGGGAGATGTATGCGCGCTGGCGGGCGGAACTGGACCGGTTCGCCTGGATGGTTAAAGATCTGCGGCATCTGCGCGTTCTTGGAAGAAGGACTGTGCAGGCAAAATCGATTTTCGCCTATGACGACAGCAAGATCCTGATCAGCGGGGACGGGTGCACATATAAGGGAGAACCCGTTACGGGGCGCGTGCTCGCGGACAGTCTCCGGAGGCACTATCGGATCGAGACGGAGATGCACCTCGGCGGAAATGTGCTGTGTATGACTTCGATGTGTGACGAGCCGGGCCGCATCGAGGAGCTGGGAAGGATCTTGCTGGAGATCGATTCGCTCCTGGCAGACGGTGAAAGGACAGAAAAGAATCGGAGAACTTCTGTGGGAAGCTTGCAGTATGACGGATGGCACAGTGGCGCCGTACACAAAGATGCCTCTTCAGAAAATACCGGAAAGACTGATGCGATGAAAGATGGCACCGACTCCGTCAAACGCAGAAATATCGATGTCCGTGAGATGGGGAACAATTCGGCACTGTCCCCGATGACCATAGCGGATGCCGTGTCTGCACGGGCAGAATATGTCTCTGCAGACAGCGCAGTGGGCCGGATCGCAGCTGAGTATGTCTACTGTTACCCGCCGGGAATTCCATCGATTGTGCCTGGAGAGGTGATCACACAGGAAGAGGCGGAACAATTGAGGCGATTCAGTGCAGAAGGCGCGGCAAGTGTACATCACTCAAGAAGTCATGACAAAGGGAAGTTTGCGGTTGTTGCAGAGGTTGATCAGGCATAAGGCTTTTTCGGGGGCTCAGAAAAGAGTTTTCACGTCTTTTATCTTATCGCCCGTGACCTTGAACTGCCAGATGGCATGATCCGGCAGTCGGTGCTCTGTCAGGTACCAGTCATCGCCGATCTGACAGAGGGCGTACGGCGTCCCGCCGCCCTTGAAGTACTGGCTGTAGATGTCCTCATATTGTCCATTGGAGAGGTCATCGAGAGACTTCGCGCGCAGGATTGTTGCAGCGTCCTGATTCCCTGCGCTGTCCGTGGAGGCAGTTACATAGTAATAGGATCCGATGGGAACGATCTGGGCCATACCGGCAATTTCTGCCGGTACGGTCCATTCTTTCTTCTTTGAAAATGTCGCAAGGTCGCACCGCAGCACGAACGGATCGCTCCCGTCCATGCAGATGCCCGACGGAAAATAGATTTCGTCCCCGACGATCGTGAATGAGCGGATATATTTTCCATTCAGCTCAGGAATCTGCACGGTTTTCGTCAGGTACATCCGGGTGCTGTCCTTGGGATGGCGGAAGAGGTACATTTCCCCGGACATGGAGCTCCACACATAAAAAGTATCTGTCTTCTTATCGTAGGTACTGAAGTGGGGGCGGTTTCCGATATTTTCAAAGGTCTGTGTGTGGACGAATTCCTCATCCTTCTTTTCGAAAATAAGGACGCGGTTGTTCTCTGTGTCCTCCGTGAGATAGACGGTGCCGTCGCCGGCAATCGTGTGGGGGTGGGAGACATCGCCGGTGAGTACATGCCACTGTGACAGGTCGGCATTCAGTGTATCGCTCCAGATCACCTCGTTGTGGTAGCAGTCAGCGATAAAATAGGTGCCGTCAATTTGCGTGATATATGTGGGCACGGAGAGCGATGTCTGTGCATTCATGTCCTCGTCGGCGGTTGGATTATCCACCAGGGATGACGGGATATCCGCAGAGGAGGGCGTGTAAGAAGATGCGCCGGACTTCGCACCGCATGCGGTCAGAAGAAACACGAGCAGTGTGAGCACAAACGCAGGCAGCAGGACTGCTGAAAGATATTCGATTGATATTTTTTCTTTTAAGAAGCTCATAGTTCGCATTGTAGCGGATAGCGCGGATTTTGGACAGAGCGTTTGACAAAGATGGCACTGTTCGTATAATGGTTTTTACGTATTTAATGCGTTCGCGGCGTTTGGGAGGATGCCCGTCCGCATTTTTTATTGGAAAATTGTTTAGCACCCCACGAAAACTCAATAATCCTGAATGGGAAGGTCGCTTACCAGACAAGATTATTGAGTTTTCGTGGGNNGTCGTTGCAGGACCAAGGTCCACTGGACCTTGTGCAACCTTTGAACGCCCCATCTCGAGAACCGAAGGGCGCACGACATCCAGTGGAAGTCGGTTCTGCGCCGACTGGAGCGGAGCGTAGACCTCGAGATGGGGTGATGAACAATATAGTAGGGATCCGGGCAGGAGTTATTGGCATGAAGAAAAAAATGATAATCTGGTTCATTGCAGCCGGCCTTGCGGCATCTGTGAGCGGCTGCGGGGCAGCAGGCGGGACGGGTGCATCCGGCGCAGGCGCGTCTGCTGATGCGGCAGGTTCGCAGAGCACAGCCTCCGGAGCAGCAGGTACGGCAGCTACAGAGAGCGGCGTCGGAAAGACACAGGACAGTGCGGCGGCATCCACTGCGGAAGGAGCAGAAGCTGCAGCAGAAGCGTCTGCGGAGGCTGGCATGACCGCAGAGGAGGCCTCCACAATGTCGGAAGCATCCACGATGGATGCGACTGAGGCAGACACCGAGCCTCCTGCCATTACAGCGGCAGCTGATGCGGTACATGTGCGCATCGGATATGAGAACAGTGCAGATGAACCGCTTGGTATGGCCATCGAAGGAGCAAAGCAGACTCTCCTGGACAAGTCCGATGGAGAGATGACATTTGATGCTTATCCGGATTCGGAACTCGGAGACAAGTTCTCTCTGATGGATTCCATGCTGATCGGTGAGAATGTCGTCACATTGGCGGACGGCGCAGACTTTGCAGAGTACGGGCAGAAGGACATGAGTATTCTGCTGGCGCCTTACCTGTTCGATGACTGGGATCAGGTGGACACACTGGTCCGGTCCGACTGGTATAAGGATCAGTGCACACAGCTGGAAAAGAGGGGATTTCACGTGATCACTTCGAACTGGCACTACGGCGCAAGAGAACTCGCGACGAATAAGCCGGTGCACAGTGCATCTGACCTCTCCGGCATCAAGCTCAGAATCCCGGAGACAGATCTCCAGGAGGCCTGCGTAAAGGTATATGGCGCGACACCTGTCTCTATGGCCCTGGCAGATGTGAGCGGGGCGTTCGATGCCGGCACAATCGACGGCGTAGAGAATCCGCTCTCTGTCCTGTATGAGGAGAAGCTGAGCGTGAAGGCTCCGTATATTCTCCTGGACAACCATGTGCTGAACTATACGTCCTGGGTGTGCTCCGCAGACTGGTACAATAGTCTGACAAAGGAGCAGCAGACTTGGCTCACCCAGACCCTGACGGAAGCCGGCGAACAGAACAACACGTATGTGGACGATATGCAGAGTGCCTATCAGAAGAAGCTGGAGGCTGAGGGGGCCATTCTCTACACGCCCACAAAGAGCCAGCTGGAGGAGCTGAAGAAGAAGGCTGAGGACATCTATACAAGCACCAGCCTTGGCTGGTCCACAGGTCTCTATGACAAGGTGAAGACGGCCATGGGCGCTGAATAATCTGAAGAGAGCAGACATACAGGGCTGACNNTCCTGTGTCAGCCCTTTTGCTATCGATTCTTTTCATACAAAGGCAAAGAAACCTCTTGCCAAATGAAAAGTAAAAGTATACTATATTTATGAAAGCGCTTACAAAGCGCAAAAACTGTGCGTCATAGTATCTGTCCGGTGCTGCAGCACCGCAGAATGGCGGCATCTTTCGGAACACCCGGGATGCGGCAGCGGATGGATGCGGATTTAAAGATATGCAGTTCATTTTCAGGCAAACAGAAAGGATGGGAAAGATGGCACTGCTCAATTATGATGTATTGAAGAAGTCTGGGTACAAGGGATATGTTCTGGGTAAGCATGCTGCACCTGTAAAGGTACTGCAGTTCGGCGAGGGCAACTTCCTGCGCGCATTCGTCGATTACTGGTTCGATATGGCCAACGAGAAGGTCGGCTGGAACGGCAAGGTCGCTCTTGTTCAGCCCATCGCTCAGGGCCTTACAAAGATGATCAATGAGCAGGAGGGCCTGTATACGCTGTATCTGCGCGGTTCCGAGAACGGCGAGAAGGTCGACAGAAAGAGAGTCATCTCCTCCGTTGATGCCTGCTACAATCCGTATGACGCAGAGGACTGGAAGAAGATCGTTGAGATCGCAAAGAGCGATGACCTTGAGTACATGGCTTCCAACACAACAGAGGCCGGCATCACCTACGATCCGGAGTGCAAGCCCACAGACTGCCCGCCGGCATCGTTCCCTGCCAAGGCCACAGTTCTTCTCTATGAGAGATTCAAGGCACATAAGCCCGGCATTGTTTTCCTCTCCTGCGAGCTGATCGACGCAAACGGCCAGGAGCTGAAGAAGGACATCCTGCACCACATTGAGGACTGGAAGCTCGGCGAGGACTTCGCTGACTATATCAGGAATGACTGCCTGTTCTGCTCCACACTGGTGGACCGCATTGTTCCCGGCCGCATCAGAGACGCCGAGGAGGCAAAGAAGCTCGATGAGGCCAACGGCTACGAGGACAACCTGAAGGACGTCGGCGAGGTATTCGGTGTCTGGTACATCGAGGGACCGAAGGAGCTCGAGGATAAGCTTCCCTTCAAGAAAGCCGGTCTGAACGTACACGTAGTACCTGAGGTTGCTCCTTATAAGAAGAGAAAGGTGAGAATCCTGAACGGCGCGCATACAGGCTTCGTTCTCGGCGCTTACCTTGCCGGCAAGGATATCGTCCGCGACTGCATGCATGACGACGTGATCCACGGCTTTATGAACAAGCTCCTGTTCGACGAGGTCATCCCGATTCTTCCGCTGGACAGGAAGGACTGCGAGAACTTCGCCGCAGCTGTGACAGACCGCTTCAACAATCCCTTTGTTGACCATCAGCTGATGAGCATCTCTCTGAACTCCACATCGAAGTGGAAGGCAAGAGATCTTCCGTCACTCCTTGAGTATGTGGAGAAGTTCCACAAGCTTCCGCAGGCGCTGTGCATGGGCTTTGCTGCTTACATCGCTTTCTATTCAACCAACCTGCAGAGGCGCGAAGCGGATGCCCTTGTTGCCAAGAGACCTGCCGGCAACGAGTACAGGATCCAGGACGATGCGTGGGCACTTGATTTCTACTGGGCACACAGGGACGCTGACGATAAGACCCTCGTTCATGATGTTCTGACGAACAAGGAGATGTGGGATCAGGATCTGACAAAGGTAGACGGACTCGAGGAGACTGTTTACAAGGATCTCGAGCTCATCCGCACAGAGGGTGCTGAGGCCGCTTATAAGAGCGTTCTCTGATTCTCCGGGATTACCTGATAATAATTGCTTAATGGATGTACAGGCATGCCGCGGCCGGAAGGCCCCGACATGCCTTGTCGGCTCAAAAGAAACTGAAAGATCTGCAGCGGGATTTCTAAAATGCCTGACAAAGGACGGATGGCCGCGTGGCAGTATTTTCAGAACAACGTGTGTACAATACAGAGGTGACTATGGCAAACATCATTCATATCACGGATAAAGACAATGTCGTCGTGGCCGTAACACCCATCGCAGAGGGAACGCCTGTCGATGTCGACGGAAAAGGGACAATCGTAAAGGCCATCCAGGACATTCCCCAGGGACACAAGATGGCTGTCACGGATATTGCAAAGGACGGCCAGATCATTAAATACGGCTATTCCATCGGCCATGCCACAGAGGATATTAAGGCGGGTCAGTGGGTGCACACCCACAACATGAAAACAAACCTCAAGGGAGAGGTGGAGTATACCTACCATCCCGATTTCGAGGAGCTCCCGAAAAGAGAGCCCGCGACGTTCAACGGCTTCCTTCGTAAAGACGGGAAGGCCGGTGTCCGCAATGAAATCTGGATCATCCCGACAGTCGGCTGCGTAAACGACATCGCCAAGAAGCTCGTCGCGGACAACCAGGATCTGGTAAAGGGCTCTGTCGAGGGACTCTACACCTTCACGCACCCGTTCGGATGTTCCCAGACCGGGCATGATCACGCGACGACGAGAAAGCTCCTTGCTTCCCTTGTGCGCCACCCGAATGCGGGTGCAGTCCTTGTGCTGAGCCTTGGCTGCGAGAACCTCACGCATGAGCAGTTTCTGCAGGAGCTGGGCGACTACGATCCAGACAGGGTGAAATTCCTGACCTGCCAGGATGTGGAAGATGAGTTCAAGGCGGGGAGAGAGCTTCTGGAGCAGTGTGCGGCGTTCGCAGGACAGTTCAGGAGACAGCCGATCACAGCCGATAAGCTGGTCATCGGTCTCAAGTGCGGCGCATCCGACGGCCTCTCCGGCCTTACAGCCAACCCGACAGTGGGAAGATTCTCCGATCTTCTTGTCTCCCAGGGAGGCACGACGATTCTGACCGAAGTTCCGGAGATGTTCGGCGCAGAGGGCATGCTCATGCACAGATGCCGCTCGAAGGAGGTCTTCGACAAGGCGGTGAAGATGCTCAATGGCTTCAAGGATTACTTCATCTCTCACCACGAGGTGGTCTATGAC
This sequence comes from Lachnospiraceae bacterium UBA2734, assembly GCA_002353635.1. Classification (GTDB taxonomy): domain Bacteria; phylum Bacillota; class Clostridia; order Lachnospirales; family Lachnospiraceae; genus CAG-791. The sequence goes on along the minus strand of DEKA01000001.1, from coordinate 29,946 downwards.
AATCCGAGTCCGGGCAACAAGCAGGGCGGTATCACAACGCTCGAGGACAAGAGCTGCGGATGTGTGCAGAAGGGCGGCACAGCGCCGATCTCCGATGTCATCTGGTACGGTGATCAGGCAGTAACAAAGGGTCTGAACATGCTCTGCGGTCCGGGCAATGATCTGGTGTCCTCAACGGCCATGACGGCAGCAGGCGCGAACATCATCCTGTTCACGACAGGCAGAGGCACACCGTTCGGCGCACCGGCACCAACCGTGAAGATTGCCTCCAACACGCAGATCGCAGAGAAAAAGAAGAACTGGATCGACTTCAACGCAGGCACGGTTGCAACGGGCGAATCCCTGGACAGCGCAGGGCAGAGGCTCTTCGACTATGTCATGGAGGTGGCGAGCGGAAGACAGACCAATACGGAAAAGAACGGCTACCGCGAGATCTCGATTTTCAAGGACGGCGTTGTCCTCTGATGGACTTTTGTCCTATAGCGTTGTAGTATAATATAACCATGGAAAGGGAGGTGATACCGATGGAGAGTGCAGCAATAACTGAAGATGATGTCTGGAACTACCGGGTATGGTCCGATCTGCACTCGGAGAGCGGAGAAAAGATCTTTCATTCCAGGTATTTTGAAGAAGCGCGGACGCAGAGACACCACAAGAGGACGACGGTGGCAGCTCACACCATGGGCGTAGCAGCGACCAGCCTCAAGCTGTATTATCTGTGCAGAGCGCTGCACATCAACGTGAACAAAGAGGATCTGATCAGAGCTTCCCTGTGCCACGACCTCGGCATTGTCGGGAGAGACCGCAAGTTCTCGGACAATATTGAGTGCTGCCATCAGCATCCGGTTGACTCCGTCGCAGCGGCAAAGGAGATCTTTCCGGACCTCGATGAGAGGACGGAGGATGCCATCCGGCACCACATGTGGCCGTGCACACTCGTTCCGCCGCACCATATCGAGGGTGTGATCGTGACCATCGCAGACAAGTACTGTGCGATGGCGGAGGGAATTGCCGGGAATAACCACTGCCCGGGACACAGATTCCTGCAGTACAGCTGACCGCAAGAGGGAGGCGTCCTTTTGGATGCCTCCCTCTTCTTTACGCGCAGCAATGCGCCATGCCGCCGCAGGCGGGTTCGAGATGTCGGCATGGCGCATCAGTTTTCATGTCACTTATACATTGCAGAGCAGAACAGACATCAAGAGGGAGATAATGCTATGCCGGGAATAGGAACACTGGTCAATGTGGCAGCCATCATCATAGCGGGCATCGTCGGGTGCCTGTGCGGTAATAAAGTGCCTGAGAGAGTGCAGGACACACTGATGAGCGCCAATGCAGTGTCTGTGCTCTTTCTCGGCATAAGCGGGACACTCGCCAAGATGCTCGTCATCGAGGACGGCGAGCTGGCAACACAGGGGACGCTGATGCTCATCCTCTCCCTTGCCATCGGCAGCGTTGCCGGTGAGCTGCTCAACCTCGAGGACAAGATGGAGGCGTTCGGCGAATGGCTGAAGAAAAAGTCCGGGAATGCGAAGGATCCCCGCTTTGTAGATGCTTTTGTGACGTCCTCCCTTACAGTGTGTGTTGGTGCGATGGCCATTGTCGGCGCCATTGAGGACGGCGTGTATGCCAACCCGATCATCCTCTTCTCCAAGGCCATTCTGGACTTTGTCATCATTCTGGTGATGTCCGCCTCCATGGGAAAGGGATGCGCATTTTCTGCAATTCCAGTTGCCATTCTGCAGGGTTCCATCACGATCATCAGTTTCTTTCTGAAGGGTGAGATGTCGGATGCGGTCATGTACAATCTCTCCTACGTGGGCTCCGCGCTCATTTTCTGCGTGGGCATAAACCTTCTCTTCGGCAAAAAAATCCGTGTGGGGAATCTCCTGCCGGCTCTGATTGTAGGAGGAGTCTGGGCGCTGTTCTGAAAATGTAATTGTTCAGCGTCCCCCGGAAAGGCGAAAATTCGGATGGGAATGCCAGACAGTTACCTGAAAATATATGCGGCCGGAGTTCGCATCCGAAGGCCGGGGCAATGATTTGCGGAGCATGATCCCGTGCGGGGTCAGCCTTGACAAAGCCATCTGCGGCAATGTAGTATTAAGGCAATTATTTTAATAAGAACTCTGCAGTTTCTGCTGCAGTCGTGAGGATATCAGGAGGAAATGAAGATGAAGCACATTATGACTCTGAATACACGCGATATGGCTAAGAGCGCTGTTACAGGCGGCTGCGGCGAGTGCCAGACATCCTGCCAGAGCGCATGCAAGACCAGCTGCGGCATCGCAAACCAGAACTGCGAGAACAAGAACAGATAATCGTTAATTATCAGTATGCAGATTAATGGGGGCCGGGACGCGAAGGCGTTCCGGTCTTTTTCATGCCGGGGATAAACATGATTCATCAGTACAAATTAAACGGATACAACATCATTCTCGACACCTACAGCGCAAGCGTCCATGTGACGGACGATGTGGCCTATGATGCCATCGCCATGCTCGATGAGGGAAAAGAGCGCACTGAAATCGGACGGGAGCTCCTTGCAAAATACGGGGACAGGGGTGTCACAGCAAAGGACATCGATGACACCTTCTCGGATATCGACGAGCTGATCAGGGAGGGCAAATTATTTTCAGAGGATGTCTTTAAGGACAAGGCGTTTGATCTGAAGAACAGATCGAATGTCGTGAAGGCGCTGTGCCTTTTAGTGGCACACACCTGCAACCTCAACTGCTCATACTGCTTTGCTTCTCAGGGCAAGTTCCACGGCAAGTCAGGCCTTATGGATTTCGAGACAGGAAAGAGAGCACTCGACTTTCTCGTGGAGAATTCCGGCATGCGCAGAAACCTTGAGGTGGACTTCTTCGGCGGCGAGCCGCTGGTCAACTTCGAGGTATGCAAAGAGCTCGTGGCCTATGCGCGCAGCATCGAGAGGGAAAAGAAGAAGAATTTCCGCTTCACACTCACGACGAACGGCGTAAATGTAAACGATGAGGTAATCGAGTGGGCGAATAAGGAGTGCTACAACGTTGTGCTCTCCCTCGACGGCCGGAAGGAAGTCAACGACAGATTCCGCGTGGACCGGAGCGGGAAGGGCAGCTACGATACGATTGTCCCCAATTTTCAGAAGTTCGTGAAGGCGCGCGGCGGGAAGAATTATTACATGCGCGGGACGTTCACGCACTACAATACGGATTTTACGAAGGATATTTTCCATATGGCGGATGACCTCGGCTTCTCCGAGCTGTCGATGGAGCCTGTTGTGGCAGATCCCAAGAGTCCAAGCGCGCTGACGGAGGACGATCTTCCCGTGATCTTCGATCAGTATGAGATTCTTGCCAAAGATATGATCCGCAGGGAGAAGGAAGGGCATCCGATCACGTTCTATCACTACATGATCAATCTTGCGGAGGGCCCCTGCATTTACAAGAGAATCTCCGGCTGCGGATCGGGAACCGAGTATATGGCGGTGACGGCGTGGGGAGATCTCTATCCCTGCCACCAGTTCGTCGGTGACCCGGCATATAAGCTCGGCAATATCTGGGACGGTGTGACGAACACGAAGCTGCGCGATGAGTTCAAGCTGTGCAATGTGTATGCAAGACCGGACTGCGATAACTGCTGGGCGAAGCTCTACTGCTCCGGCGGGTGTGCGGCGAATGCCTATCACGCGACGGGAGACATCCACGGCACATATGAGTATGGCTGTAAAATCTTCCGTAAGAGAATTGAGTGCGCAATCATGATCAAAGCCGCTGAGGCTGAGATGGCAGCGCAGAAGGAACAATAAAGGTTATGCCTCGAGGAAGCCGGGAATCTTTTCCGCTTCCCTGAGGCCTTTTTTGTACATCCCCATGAGCAGCGTTTTATCGCGGGTGAGCGTGCCGAGTCCCTTTATGCTGTCCGGCGCGATAATGAGCGCCTTCCCTTCCCGCTCAAGGCGCTTTGCCAGGGCGACGGCGTTGTTGTAGCGGACGGAGCGGTGACACAGTCCGTCTGCAATCACAGGATAATGGCGCTTCAGGAAGAGGTCGGCATACCGCTCGTCCCTCTCCGGATAGCGAACCTCGTCCTTAGGCCTTGTGAGGATGACGACCACCTTGTCACACCCGTCCGAAAAAGCCTTCTCCAGGGGGACGGGATCAGAGAGGCCGCCGTCAAAATAAGGCACGCCGTCCACCACATACGGTTTGCAGACGACCGGAAGGCAGCAGGAGGCACAGATCACTCTGTAATCGTTTCTGTGCATGTCGTGCTTGTCAAAATAATGGGGGAGCCCGGTGTTCGCGTCCGTCGCCACGATCTTGTAGACGGCGCGGTTTCGCACCAGCCGGTCATAGTCGAGCGCAGCCTCTCCTCCCTCGTTGGAGAGCGTGCGGTAGACATAGTCGAGGTTGATGTAGGAGCCTGTGCGCAGGAACTGTTCCATGCTCATGTACTCTTCTCTCTGACAATAATCGAGATAAAAGGGGACATTGCGGCCCTTCTGCCCGGCCAGGTAGGAAGCCAGATTGGCGCTTCCCGCCGAAATGCCTATGCAGTAGTCGAATTTTATGCCGTGCGCCAGGCAGTAGTCAAAGACGCCGGAACCGAAAATATCGCGGAGTCCTCCGCCTACATCAATTACACCGATCATTTCTCTTTCCTTTTCTCTTTCAATTAATTCCAGACATCGTCCATTCCGGACACAGCTTGCTGTACTGGCAGGGACTGCCTGAAACGCCGCTGTGCCCTGAGAAGAGCCTTCTGAACAATTATAAATTTTGGCAACTGTTTAGCACGCCCATCTCGGAAACCTTCGGTTCTCCTCGATGTGGGCGTCCAGAGGCGCTCCGCGCCTTGGCCGCCCCTCGAAAAGTCGAAAAATTCGTCTGGTAAGCAAGCTTCCCATCCGAATTTTTCGACTTTTCGAGGGGTGCTAAACAATTACAAATTTTGTATCATAATGAAAATAATCGCAATAAGAGGGGCGGACCCCAATTCCCCGGAATTGGGTAAGACACAGGCGCAGGCAGAGCAAAACTGCCGTGACGATAGCCGGGAAGGGATGCTTTTTATCAGCGCTGATGTCCGGAATGAAGGTATCCCCGCAGCGGCAGGAGGGTTGATCATGGGAGCGGAACTGTCAAAAGAAGAGATAAGGCATCTCATCAGGGAGGCTATGGCGGCGCGGGAGAATGCTTATGCACCTTACTCGCACTATAAGGTCGGTGCGGCCATTCTTGCACAAAATGGGGATGTTACGCGGGGATGCAATGTGGAAAACGCAAGCTACAGCGTCACCATTTGTGGAGAACGCAATGCGCTGTTCGCAGCCGTTGCCAAGGGAGAGAGGTCTTTTCGTGCCATAGCGCTCACCGCAGCACCTGAGGGAAAGGATCCGTGGGCGGAGGGCGTTCCCTATCCGTCACCCTGCGGCGTCTGCCGGCAGGCGCTCTCGGAGTTCACGGACCCGAAGACTTTTGCGGTCATTCTTGCGCGGTCTGAGGAAGACTACAGGGTGAAGACATTGGAAGAGCTCCTGCCGGATTGCTTTTCGCTGTGAATTTTGCGAAACGCCTGCAGTATGGTAGAATAATGTGATTTATACCCCGCAGGAGGCAGGAATGAAGGACAGAGTTTATGTCTGTCATACCTTTTATCATGTATATATCGCGGCGCTGAAGGAGCTTGGTCTGCAGAAGAGTGAGGGCCCTGAGAGCTCCAAGGCGGATCTGGTGCTCTCCTCCATGTCCAATAATTTCGGAGACCTGCAGAAGAGGGCAGCAGAGAGCGGCCTGTTCGCGGATGTTTTCCGTATGGACGAGAAGGACTGGACGTTTTTTCCGGAGCTGCGGCCGCTGAAGGAGAACACGGGCTCTCTTTTTCGCAACATGAAAAACCGCGTGCGCTTCTGCCGGCTTCTGGGCGATCTGGAAGAGCCGTACATGCCGGTTGATTTCAGACAGTACAAGGATATCTATGTCTTCTGCGACTCCGATCCGATCGGATATTACCTGGCCTCCCGGCACATCCGCTACCACGCGGTGGAGGACGGCCTCGACTGTCTGCGCTACCGGGACACGGCGAGAGAGGACAATGCGGGACACTTTGGATTGAAAGCATGGCTGGGCGGGATGGGCGTTATTTTCATCCAGAACGGATACAGCAGGTACTGCATCGACATGGAGGTCAATGACCTCTCTGTTCTGGATCACCCCATCGCAAAGATGAAGGAAGTGCCGAGACAGGCGCTTGTGGACGCGCTGACGCCGGAGGATAAAAAGGTCCTGACGCGGATGTTCATCGCTAATGAGGCGGAGCTGAAGGATACGCTTGGGCGGGCAAAGGAGACGGGAAAGCCCCTTGTGCTCATTCTGACGGAGCCTCTGTGCAAAGACCTCAAGGTGAGAGCGAAGCTCTTTGCCGATATGATCGGTGAATACGGGAACGTGAACGGTGTGCCGGGCGAAGTGGTGATCAAGCCTCACCCGCGCGATGTGCTGGATTACAGGAAGGAATTTCCGGGGCGGCTCGTTCTGGACGCGCATTTTCCGATGGAGATTCTCAATTTTACGGGTGCTGTCTTCGACCGCGTCGTGACCGTTTACACAGTGCCCTCCTCCATAAAGTGTGCGCGGGAGAAGATTTATCTGGGCAGTGCCTTTATGGACCGCTATGAGGACAAGTCAGCACACGCCCATGTGACGCATGCCGAGGCGAAGACGACACATCAGGAATGATATAGAAGAACCGGGCTTATAAGAGAGTAAAGACAGAATATGCTGCAAATGCTGAAAAAAATCAACATACTGCTGGACCGCAGGCAGAAGCTCAGGATGGGATATCTCGTCTTTCTCATGCTGATCGGCGCCATTCTTGAGGCGACGGGCATCACGCTCATTGTGCCCATCATCATGGCAATTGTGGACCCGCAGTCCATCATGCAGAACAAGTACCATATGGGCGATCTCTATCACCTGATGCACATGCAGTCTACTCTGCAGTTCGCTGTGGTCATGATGGCCGCGATCATCATCGCTTTTGTGCTGAAGAACCTCTTTCTTTTTTATGAAAATGTGGCCCTCCTGCGGTTTATCTACACGAACCAGTTCGAGACATCGAACCGCATGATGATCAATTTCATGAAGCGGCCGTATGAATATTACCTGAATGCGAATACATCGATCATCCAGCGCAACATCACATCCGACATCAATAATGTTTATGCACTGATTCTGACAGTGCTGCAGATGACGTCGGAGGTCATTGTTTTCATTATCCTCACGCTGGTGCTGCTCGCCGTCGATGCGAAGATGATCCTGACGATCGCGGCACTCCTGATCGCGGTGCTCGCCGTCATCAAGTACTTCATCAAGCCGGTCATGATCAGGGCTGGCAAACAAAATCAGGACTATTACTCGGGGCTCTTCCAGTGGATCTCGGAGTCCGTAAGCGCGATCAAGGAGATCAAGATCGGAAACCGGGAGAACTACTTCATCAACGAGTACGCGAGGTGCGGCAATGGTTATGTGAGCGCCGTGCAGAGGTACAATATTTTCAATTCGACGCCGAGGCTCCTCATTGAGACGGTCTGCATCGCGGGGCTTGTGGGGTATCTTCTCGTGGAGATTGTGGTCGGCGGCGTGGATCCCTCGACGATGGTGTCGCAGCTGTCTGTGTTCGCCATGGCGGCGGCAAGACTTCTGCCCTCTGCGAATCGGATCAACAACTATCTGACCAGCATCGCTTACTTCTCCCCGTTCCTGGACAATGTCTCGGAGAATCTTCAGGAGGAGATCCATCAGAAGGATATTTCCTACAACCTGAAGGACTATCCGGTTCATCAGAATATAGATAAGCTTCCGGTGAAGCACGTCATTGAGATGCGCGGCATCACTTACCGCTATCCCGGGAGTGAAACTTATATTTTTGAAAACGCGTCCGTGGATTTCCAGGTGGGCAAGTCCATCGGCATTGTCGGCAGCAGCGGCGCCGGCAAGACGACGATTGTCGACATCATGCTGGGGCTTTTGAAGCCCGAGAGCGGGCAGGTTCTGGCGGACGGCGTCGATGTGCAGACGAACTACCGCGGATGGCTGAAGAACATCGGCTATATCCCGCAGAGCATCTTCATGTTCAACACAACAATCCGCAAGAATGTGGCTTTCGGCATTCCGGATGAGGACATCGACGACAAAAAGGTGTGGAAGGCCCTTGAGGAGGCACAGCTCGATGAGCACGTGCGCTCTCTCCCTGAGGGACTGGATACGGTGATTGGCGAGCGGGGCATCCGCTTCTCCGGCGGCCAGCGGCAGAGAATCGGGATCGCGAGGGCACTCTATGAGGATCCGGAGGTGCTGGTTCTGGACGAGGCGACGTCAGCGCTCGACAATGAGACGGAGGCGGCCATCATGGACTCCATCAACCGTCTCCATGGAAGAAAGACCCTGATCATCATTGCACACCGTCTTGAGACAATCGCAAAGTGCGACGTCGTCTACCGCGTGGAAGAAATGCAGATCCGGAAGGAGGATGCCAATCCCGGCGCGGCATACGCGGATGCCGCGAAAAAGGCCTGAGCTTTGTTGAAGAGACGGCGGCAGGAAGAATCATTTCCGGGATCTGACATTTGAGAGGGACGGAGAGACCGCGAAGAACCGAGGCAGACATGGAACACGGAGTACACAGAAGAATAGCCAGCTATGAGCTGCTGCGCATTATCGCTATGTTCATGGTGATTGTGCTCCACTATGTCTCGCAGACGCAGAGCCTTGCGGTGCCCGGAACAGAGCTTACGCCCACGAGAATGATGGGAGGACTCCTGGAATCCTTCTGCATTGTGGCGGTGAATGTGTATGTGCTGATCAGCGGCTATTTTCTGACAGAGGCGCAGTATAAGGTGTCAAGGCTTGTCAGGCTCCTCGCGCAGATTCTGTTCTACTCTCTGCTGATCCCTCTCGCGATGGCGTGTCTGCACATGACCATTTACGGGAGAGGCGTATGGAAGATGGCGGAATATTTTCTGCCTGTCTCGATGGAGCACTACTGGTTTGCCAGCGCCTATGTGCTTATGTACCTGTTCGCACCCCTTCTCAATGCGGCGGTGCACAGGATTTCAAGACTGCAGCTGAAGAGCGTCATCATTCTTCTTCTGATCTTTTTCTGCGGCATTAAGAGCATCTCCCCGGTGCAGCTCTCAACGGACCGCATGGGATACGATTTCGGGTGGTTCCTCTGCCTTTATCTTCTGGCGGCGTATATCCGCCTTTACGACATTCCGCGCTTCGATCATCCGCTGAAAGCAGGGCTGACCTACGTGATCTCCTGTCTTTTGATCTACGGGCTGCATATAGGGCTTCATCTTATAAATGAAAAGACGGGACAGCTCCAGTACTATGCGACCGTCCCGTTTCACTACAATTCGTTCCTGTGCCTTGTCGCATCGATTGGATTCTTTTATCTGTTCAAGTTCGTGCATCTGGATGACAACAGGCTTCCCGGCATCCTTGCGACATCTGTTGCGCCTTTTACATTTGGCGTCTACCTGATTCACGAACATGTGGATATCCGCGACAAGTGGGCTGTCTGGATGGCCAATATTGTGGGCGGCACATGGCAGGATGCGCCGGTTCGCTTTCTTCTGCAGACGGCTGCTGCCTCCCTGATCCTGTATCTGGCCTGCATTTTTGTGGATTACCTGCGGAACATAATCTTTGCGTTCGCGGAGCGCTCCCTCTCCCGCACAAAACCGGCAGCCGCACTGCGCCGGCTTGATGCCCTTTTTGCAGCATCGAAGGACGGCATGGCAGAACAGATGTGAAAAAATGAAAACAAACCTGAAGAGACAATTGAAAAGTCTGCAGAGTCCACTGGAGAAATTTGTTTTCCCGGTGATTCTCCTGCTGTGGCCTCTGGCGGCCGCTTCGCAGGGCGTGAGCGTCATGGATACGACGTACAGCCTGACCAACTATGCCTATCCGGAGAGCATAGGGCCCATGTGGGGCTTTGCGACATTCCTTGCCAATGTTCTGGGAAGCGTTCTTATACGCCTTCCTGCCGGCAGGACCATGCTGGGCATGACGGTGATGTGCCTGCTCCTCATCTCCGCGGCGGCGCTCACCGCTTACTATACACTTGGGAGGATGATTCCGAAGTGGATGATGTTCATCGGTGAGATGATCGCGATCTCTTACTGCTGGTGCCCCGCTGTGATTCTGTACAACTACCTGACGTATCTGCTCCTTACGATCGCCGGCTGCCTTCTCTTTCTTGCGGTATCGGATGTTGAGGAGCACAGAGGGCTGTTCGTGGCGGCCGGAGCACTCCTTGGACTCAATGTCCTCTCGCGCTTTGCCAATCTCACGCAGCCCATCCTGATCCTGGCCGTCATATTCTACGGCGTGATCACGGAGAGGAGTGCGAAGATGATCCGGAGGGTTGTCCTCTGGTGCGTGCTCGGCTATGTGTGCGGGTTTGGCGCAGGATACCTTCTGAGCGCACTGCTGTACGGCCCCTCCGGTTACTGGTCCATGATCCCGCAGCTGTTCTCCAGCGCGGGGAGCGCGCAGTCTTATACGGCGGGCGGAATGATCTCCTCTATTCTCTCCGCATATGCACATTCTCTGGAATGGTTTGCCGTCATGGGAGCCTGCGCAGCAGCCGGCATGATCTGGTTCGCCCTCCCCATCGTGCGCAGGATCCGGGCAGCGGGACGCATCCTGTATGCGGCCGGCATTCTTGTCCTGTTCCGCTTTTTCTATGGACGGGGCATGTTCACGGCGAATTATCAGGATTACGGCAGCATGTTCGAATGGGGCATGATGCTCGTCATCATGACGCTGATCCTGTGCGTCATTGACCTCACGGGAGCATTCAATGCAGGACCGGAGGAGAGATTTCTCTCTGCCGTCGTCCTTCTGGAAATACTGATTCTTCCGTTTGGCTCCAACAACTACACGTACCCGGTTCTCAACTGCATGTTCATGTCAGCACCGTTTATGCTGTGGATGTTCCGCAGGATCTGGCAGGAGACGAGGTACCGGGATATACATTTTGCCTGGCACAGCATGGGCATCGCCGTGATCGCTGCAGCGATCGTGCAGGGAGGGCTCTTTCACTGCTGTTTTGCCTTCCGTGACGGGACGGATGGAACGGCAAGGACTGCTGTCATGGACGATTCCTCTCCGGCTGCGGGCATGTACACGACGCCTGAGAATGCAAAGGAACTGGAGGGTCTGTTCGCGGCGCTTCGGGAGAACAGCCTGCAGGACCGCACACTGATCACGTTCGGCAACATCCCGGGACTTTATTACCTCTGCGGCATGGAGCCTGCCCTCGACACAGCATGGCCGGACCTGGACAGCTACAGCACAACGGCATTCAGCAATGCGCTCAGCCGTGTGGATGCACAGTCCAGCGCGGTCAAGCCCTTGATCATCCTGCACCACGAGGGAGAGTTTCAGTCAGAGAGCGGGCCGGCCAAGCTCGAGCGCCTGCAGCAGTATATTCAGGACAATGGCTATAAGCCTGTGTATGATTCGGATGCGTATACAGTGCTGACGATCCAGTGAAAGAGATGAAAAAGGAGGCTGTCCATGTATAGAATACCCTTTAATGTTCCGCCTTATGCAGGCAATGAGATGGAGAATCTGCGGATCGCCTGCGAGATCAACCACAAGATCAGCGGAGACGGTCCGTTCACAAAAAAGTGCAGGGCATGGTTCGAGGAGAAGACGGGAACGCCCGAGTTTCTCCTCACTACTTCCGGAACGGATGCGCTTGAGCTGGCAGCCATGCTGACCGGGGTGAAGCCGGGCGATGAGGTGATTATGCCCTCTTACACATTCTGCTCCACGGCCAATGCTTTCGTGCTGCGCGGGGCGGTCCCGGTTTTTGTAGATATCCGGCCGGATACCATGAATATCGATGAGAAGAAGATCGAGGATGCCATCACAGAGAAGACGCGCGTCATTGTGCCGGTGCATTATGCGGGCGTCGCCTGCGAGATGGACACAATTCTTGACATCGCGAAGAGACATCACCTGATGGTGGTAGAGGATGCCGCGCAGGGCGTGATGGCCAGGTACAAGGGACAATATCTCGGCACAATCGGGGACATCGGCTGCTACAGTTTTCATGAGACAAAGAATTACAGCATGGGCGAGGGAGGCGCGACGCTGATCAAAGACCATGCACTCGGCGAGGAGGCAGAGATCCTGCGCGAGAAGGGAACGAACAGAGCACAGTTCTTCCGCGGCCAGATTGACAAATATACGTGGGTGAATTACGGCTCCTCCTTCCTTCCGGGTGAGCTCAATGCGGCATATCTCTATGCGCAGCTGGAAAAGGCGGATCTGATCAACGAGACAAGACTGGCCAGATGGAACAGGTATTATGAGGAGCTGACGCCTCTTGCGGAAGAGGGAAGAATTGAGCTTGCGTACATTCCGAAGGAGTGCCAGCACAATGCGCATATGTTCTACATAAAGACAAAGGATCTGGAGGAGAGGCAGCGTCTCATCGCGTATCTCAAGGAGAAAGAGATTCTGGCGGTCTTTCATTATATCCCGCTGCATTCTTCTCCTGCGGGGATGCGCTTCGGGCGCTTCCACGGGGAGGACGTCTACACGACGAAGGAGAGCGAGAGACTCCTTCGCCTCCCGATGTATTATTCGCTCACGGAGGACAATGTGGACGAGGTATGTGAGAGAATAAAGGAATTCTACAAAGCGAACTGAAGGAATAAAGGGTATGGCGCAGGAACGGCGGAAAATATGGACAATTACAGTTGCTGTGATCGGCGCCGCCGCGCTGTGGGCGGTGATCGGCCTGTGGCAGGATTACTGGTGTGACCTCAATGACGATGCATTGATTCTGCACATTCTGAACGGAAGCTACACGGGCGCGCCGGAGAGCATGGACATTCAGAATCTCTATCCGCTCAGCGCACTTCTGTCCATTCTTTATAAGGCGGTGCGGAGTGTCCCGTGGTATCAGGCACTGCTCCTTGTCTGCCAGTTCGGCAGCATGGCACTCATTGCTTACCGTGTTCTGTGTGCATGCGGAAAGAGGGCGGCTGCGCTCATGGTGGGACTTCTGCTCTCCCTCATGCTCTGGCATCTTGTCTTTGTGCAGTACAGTGTCGCCGTCGGATTTCTCTGCACGGCGGCCGCTGTCTGGATTCTGACGGTGCCGCAGGGGGCATTCCGTTTTCGGGCACTGTGGCCTGCCTGGGCTCTTTTGTGGCTCGCCTATGTCCTGCGCTCCGAGATGATGCTCTTTATGGGCCCCTTTGTTCTGCTGGCCTTTTTGTACAGGGCGCTGCAGGAGAGGGAGGACATCCGGAAGATCCTTGTCCGGTGCCTCTGCGCAGGCGCTGTGCTTGTCGCGGGGATCGGCCTGCTTGAGGGCGCAGACCGCGCCGCACGGCGTTCACCTGACTGGCAGGAATTCACGGCACTGTTCGATGCGAGGACACAGCTGTACGATTTTCAGACGATTCCTCCGTATGAGGACAACCAGTCGTTTTATGACAGCATTGGCATAAGCGGGGAGGAAGCAGAACTCCTTGTCAATTACAACTACGGTCTCGACCCTGACATGAACGCGCAGAAGATGCAGCAGGTGGCCGACTATGCGGCGCAGCTCCGGATACGGGACAAATCCGTAAAGGAGAGAATAAGGGATGCTCTGTGGGACTACCGGCAGGGATTCACGGCACGGGCCGAGCTGCCGTATAACGGTGTTTCCATCTGTCTGTATGTGCTGTGCCTGATCATGGCTGCAGGAGAGAGCGTCACTGCACGCAGAAGGAGGAGCGGCCGTAGAAGTGACCTGCTTGACTTTCTTTATGTGTGCGGTCTCTTTGGCGCGCGAAGCGTGCTCTTTTTGTATCTCTTCTATCATCAGAGGCCGGTGGCACGTCTTACGCACTGCATTTATCTTGCAGAATGCGCGGCACTCCTGTTCCTTTTAGTGAAGGAAGTGCATGAGAGAAAAGGGTTTACACGGATTTATGCCGGTGTGTGCATCGCTGCCTTTGCGGCAGCACTTATTGTCAACGTGCAGAGCGTCAATGCAGAGTGCGAAAGAAGAGAAGAGACGAACATTCCATGTGAGGATCTGTACGATTATGAGAGAGAGCACCCGGATATTTTCTTCCTGACGGATGTCTACTCCACGGTGAGCTTCACAGACAGGATGTTCGGGGAAGCTGCTCCTCTTAATCAGGATGTTCTGGGCGGATGGGCGTGCAAGAGTCCTCTGCAGGAGAAGAAGCTGATGCTCTTCGGTATCTCATCGATGGAGGAGGCACTCACACAGGAGAATGTGCGCTTCGTATCGAGAACGGACTACGATACGGGATGGCTCACCGCTTATTATCGCTCGAAAGGTGTGAACATCACGCTGGTTCCGGAGACGGTAATCGATGAGGATCTGACCGTATATAAGGTGAACAGGAACTGACAACTGCCGCGGCCGCGCAGACCGTGCATGCATGGCGCAGGAGCAGATTCCGGCGGCAGCTGCGCCCGTGCGGGATCGGCGGAGCTGTACTTTCGGCACAGACTGTCTTTTTTGGAATGATTATGACGAATACTTATCAGGCAAAAGGAAAAAAGGTGGGCATCCGCCCGCTGACCATAGAGGATTCGCCGCTTGTCGTGCGCTGGCGCAACAACCCGCGCGTGCAGCAGCGCTATATTTACAGAGAACCTTTCACGATCGAGGGACAGGAGCAGTATTACCGCGAGCAGGTGGAGAGCGGCGAAGTCATTCAGTTCGTGATCACGGAGAATGAGACGGGGCGGCCTATAGGCTGCGTCGTCTTTCACCACATCGATGCGCAGAAGAAATGCGCCGAGGTGGGGTATTTCATAGGGGAAGACGATGCCGTTCACAGGGGATACGGCAGCGAAGCGCTGAAGCTCGGCGTGCATTACGGCTTTGCGGTGCAGGGCTGGAAGGAGATGTACGGCGTTATTTTCAAGGACAACGAGGCTTCCATACGCGGGAGCGCCGATGCGTGCCTTTACCCGGAAGAGGACCTGCCGCAGGTGAAGTGCACGGACGGCGTCTGCCGTGATATGGTGAAGGTCGTCTGCAGAAAGGATCCCCTGACGGCGCAGCTGGTCAGCTTCGTCATTCCCTGCTACCACTCGGAGAAGACAATCGGAGGCGTAGTGGCGGAGATCGAGAAGGCACTTCTGGATCTGCCGCAGTACCGCGAAGAGATTATTATGGTGAACGACGGCGCAGATGCCGCCACCTGGGGCGAAATCAAGCGCCTTTGCAGGGAGAGAAGCTCCCGGAGAGGGATCTGTCTTGCCCGGAACTTCGGCCAGCACAGTGCTCTCATGGCGGGGATCCGGAAGGCAAAGGGCAGCATCATTGTCTGCCTTGACGACGACGGCCAGACGCCGGCAGATGAGGTGGGAGGTCTTCTGAAGGCGGTCAAAGACGGCGCGGACGTGGCGATGGCGAGCTACGAAAAGGCGCACGACTCCGCTTTCCGCAGCTTTGGCACGTGGATCAACGAGAGAATGTGCAGGCTGATGCTGGGCAAGCCTGCAGACCTTCAGGTGACGAGCTATTTTGCCATGCGAAGGTTCGTTGCAGATGAAGTCCTTCGCTACCGCAACTCATACCCTTACCTTCTGGGGCTCATTCTGCGGGCGACCAGGAATATCGTGAACGTCCCCGTGCACCACAGAAAGAGAGAGGTCGGGCGCTCCGGTTATACGTTCGGCAAGCTCCTCGCCCTCTGGATGAACGGCTTTACAGCCTTCTCCGTGCAGCCGCTGCGCATTGCGACGTGGATGGGGGCCTTTTTTGCCGTGGTCTCGTTCCTGTATGGCATTTATACGATTATCAAGAGAATTGTGAATCCTGCCGTGCCGATGGGCTTTTCTGCCCTGATGACCGCCATCATTTTCTTCGGCGGCATGCTGATGCTGATGGTGGGGCTTGCAGGTGAATATGTCGGGCGCACTTACATTTCAGTCAATGATGCGCCGCAGTATGTAATCCGGGAGACGACAGATACTGATGTTGAGAGTGATCGTTGAAAAAAAGAGAGCAGCGCTTTTGGTCATTCTGCTGCTGGTGGTCATCGCCCTGTCCACCATCTGGCCGCTTGGCCGCTGGCACAGGAAGGTCTTTGTGGACTCCGGCGACGTCACACAGATGAGTGAGCCGATCAAGCACAAGCGTGACGCGGGGGAATACTTCATTGCGCAGTATCCCCACCTGAACACCATCTCTGTCTATGTGGCCCCCGGCTATTACGGGGACAACTTCAATGTCAAGCTCTTCGAGGTGGAGGATGACGGCAGCGCAAAGGAACTGACGAGTGATTACATCGACATGCCTGAAGAGACCGGATGGATGGATCTGAAGATGGGCGTCGATGTGGAGCCCGGGCACCAGTATATTTTCATGGTGATCGCACAGAATGACGGCGGCTACAACAGCAGACTGCAGCTGGGCTACACGGATGCACAGAGTGCACAGGGCAGGGCGGACCGCCCGGAATATGTCAGCGCATTCTGGCGCGATACCACGGTGGACGGCGCCGCCGTCGCCATGAAAATAACGTACACGCGCCCGTTCAACGCGAAAGAGACGACGGTGCTCGCAGCGGGGGTTCTCATCCTTGGGGCGATTGCTGCCGGCTTAATCCTTTTGTTCTACAGGGAGTTCCCCACACACAATACGCTGGTCAGTGTCCGGACAATTCTGCAGAGGACACTCACGCCGGCTGTCATTGCCGGAGGCGCCCTTGCCATGTGCGCAGTCTGGCCGATGAAGCTCTTTGACGGCCGCCGGCTGGATATTGCTGTCTATGAGACGGGGCTCATTCTCTTTATTGCCGCGGCACTCTATGCGCTCTGGCACAGAGAGGACGGAAGAGATTCGCGGGATCCCATGGATATCGCAAGGAACTGGAAGAGGGTCCTTACTGTGGCCGCCATCGCGCTGATCCTGAAGTTCTCCAGTGACTACATGAATGCCCTCTCAGACGTCACACACGTCAACTGCATGCACTGGATCATTGTTCTTCTGTGTGTCATTGTCCTTCTTATGGGGGAGAGCACATGGAGTCTGAACAGGTGGACAGGGCTGACGGCAGTGCTCGGCGCCGCAGCCGGAACGGTGTGGTATCAGCTGACAAAGGAAGGCCCTTCTGTTCAGTACTATGCAGAGCACAACAGCAACCGGTTTTCTCTGGTGTTCGCGGCTGTCTTTGCTGCAGCAGCCGTCGTCAGTACGCTCTGTATGTTGATGGACCTTCGTGCCGCTGCGGCGGAAGGAAGCGGGCGGCGCATCCGCCTGAACCGGATGCTCATCGCGCCTCTTACCCTGTGGCTCGCCGGCATGGTCATTTTCAGGAATACGAGAACATGGATGCCGGTTTTGGCGGGGCTCATTGCCTTGTTCACCGTGCGCTATGCGGGCACATGCCTTCGTGCAGAGGAGGAGTCCGCCGGTGTGCGCGGGGCTGCGCAGCAGTGGCTGCGCGATGTATGCCGCGGAATCTGTCTGCACTTTGTCTGCAATGTGATCTGGTGCCTTTTCCACAGATATTATCTGGCGTATACCTACAACCGCTTCTCTCTGCAGTTCCACACAGTGACGGTGACATCCTACTATCTTCTGATCGTCAGCTGCGCCGCTGCGGTTCTTCTCTTTGAGAGGTGGCGCGTGCTGGAAGCGCAGGGAGAGAATCTTCGCGGAAAGATCCGCCGCTCGTTCGGACAGGAGATCCTCTTTGGAATTGCTGCCTCCTATATGCTCATGAGCCTTACAAGGGCAGGCATTTATGTCTTTGCAGCTTCCGTACTGCTGGCCGTGCTGTGCACATTCATCGGGAAGAAGGGTGCACGGATTTTCGGTGGGCCTGTTCGTGTATTGGTCTGCCTTGTGCTCCTGACCGCTCTTTGTTTTCCGCAGGTGTACACGCTGCAGAGAATGGTCTCCACAATGTGGGCAAGGCCTGTACATTATGAGGATGTGGAGCCGTATGCACCGGAGGTTACGCGCGATCCCGAATGGAACGCCACGTGCTTCATGAACGCGGAAATTTTCATCCGCGACTTCGGTGACCGCATCATCGGCGGAAACCTCGGATCGAAAATATATTACGGTCACGGCTGGAATGAGGAGCAGGGATATGAGACCTCATGGCGGACCGGTTTTTCTCCGAAGTTATGCATGACGGCAGACGGAACTGCCACGGAGAGCGGATCGTCTGACGCCATCACCGCAAAAGAGGGTGCGGAGCCGGAAGAGAGAACGGCCCTGCTGGCCGGCGGAGGATTGGCAACGGCGCTCTATGACACAGCTTCCGCTTCTCCTCTTCTTCTGACCGGGGCGGCAGATGCCACGGCTGCTTACGACCAGGCACTCACGGATGAGATCGGCTCACTTGATGAGGGAGATTACTCCAACGGACGAACGGTTGTCTGGAAGCTCTACCTGCAGGCACTCAATATGACAGGACATGATTCGATGGGGGTGACGCTCTCTTCCGGGCAGACCCTCATGCATGCCCACAACACATTCCTGCAGATGGCATATGACTGCGGCATTCCTGTGGGTGTGCTCTTCTGCATCACGGTTCTGGCAGCCGGTATCTCGTGCATTGTCTTCTTTGTGCGGGGACGGGGGAGGAGCTGTCTGACCCTGCTTCCGGGACTTCTGCTCACCGGCTTTATCATGACGGGGATGGTGGAGTGGATTTTTCAGATGTGCAATCCGTTCACGATTGTGCTGCTCTTTGCGTGCCTTCCGCTTTGCGTGAGGGAGCAGCAGTGAACGCGCATCAATGGCTTTGCCCCCGCAATCGTAGTATACTAAGTCGTCAGCTGAGAGGAGGAGGTGCAGTGCGCCTTCTTCTGTGCGTGAATGAACAGAGTACGGGAATATGACGGATAAGGATAATAAGAAAAAGCAAAAAGAAAAGAAGGCACCGTTCAACTACGCCAAATTCTGGCGGCGTGCTGCCCTCCTTGTTTATGATGTTCTGAGTGTGATTCTCGCGAGCTTTCTCTCGCTCCTGATCCGCTTTGAATTCAAGATGTCGCTCGTGCCGGAGTATTTTTCCGGTCCGGTAATGGACTCACTTCCGGTGACCATTGCGGTCTCGATTTTCCTCTTCTGGATCTTCAGACTCTATGACTCCCTCTGGGCTTTCGCCGGTGAGACAGAGCTGCAGAATCTGGTTATTGCCTGCGTTTTATCAGGTATCGCCAATGTCGGGATTCTGCATCTTTTCCGCGTTGAGGAGCAGGCCGTACCGCAGAGCTATTATTTTCTCTATACCTTTCTTCTGATCACACTTCTGTTCTGCAGCCGCTTCTCGTACCGGTTCCTGCGCAGCCAGAAGCACAAGAAGGCGAACAAGAAGAACAGTGTCTCCGTCATGGTGATCGGCGCCGGAGACGCGGGCAACATCATCATCAAGGAGATTCTCAATTCCCACTACTCCACGATGAACCTCAAGTGCATCATCGATGACGACAGGAACAAGTGGGGACGCTACATTCAGGGCATCAAGGTCGTGGGCGGCCGGGATATGATCCTGCAGGCAGCGGATACATATGACATCGATGAGATCATCGTCGCAATCCCCTCGATCTCCCGCCAGAAGCTGGCTGACATCCTTGACATCTGCAAGGAGACGAAGTGCAAGCTCCAGGTTCTCCCTGCCATCTATCAGCTCGTCAACGGCGAAGTCAGCGTGTCGAAGCTGCGCGATGTCGGCGTTGAGGATCTTCTGGGAAGAGATCCTGTGACAGTCGACCTCGATTCGATTCTCGGCTATGTGCAGGGCAAGACCGTCCTGGTGACGGGCGGCGGCGGATCCATCGGCTCCGAGCTGTGCCGGCAGATTGCGGGACACAGGCCGGGACACCTCATTATTTTCGATATCTATGAGAACAACGCATATGACATCCAGCAGGAGCTCAAGACCACGCATCCTGAGCTCAGGCTCACGGTGCTGATTGGCTCTATCCGCAACGCGGAGAGGGTGAACTGGGTGTTCGATCACTACAGGCCGGATATCGTTTACCACGCAGCGGCGCACAAGCACGTGCCTCTCATGGAGGACAGTCCGTGCGAGGCGATCAAGAACAATGTCTTTGGCACCTGGAACACCGCAATGGCGGCTGCCAACTACGGGTGCGGCCGCTTTGTCATGATCTCGACGGACAAGGCGGTGAACCCGACGAACATTATGGGTGCCTCCAAGCGCATCTGCGAGATGATCATCCAGACCCTCAACCGCTACTACGATACGAACTTCGTGGCGGTGCGCTTTGGCAACGTCCTCGGGAGCAACGGCTCCGTCATCCCTCTGTTCAAGAAGCAGATTGAGGCCGGAGGCCCGGTGACCGTCACCGACCCCAATATCATCCGGTACTTCATGACCATTCCTGAGGCGGTATCCCTCGTGCTGCAGGCCGGCGCCTACGCAAAGGGCGGCGAAATCTTCGTTCTTGACATGGGCAAGCCTGTAAAAATCCTGGACCTCGCGGAGAACCTCATCAAGCTCTCCGGCTATAAGGTTGGAGAGGATATCCAGATCAAGTTCACAGGCCTTCGCCCCGGCGAGAAGCTCTATGAGGAGATGCTCATGAATGAGGAGGGCCTGAAGGAAACTGCGAATAAGCAGATTCACATCGGAAAGCCCATCCAGATCGATGAGCGGAGCTTCTTCCGCCAGCTGAAGGAACTGAAGGAAGCGGCATACAGCGAGGCACCCAACATCAGAGAGTATGTAAAAGCCATCGTTCCGACCTACCAGAAGCCGTCGGAGGCAAACGCAAAGGCAATTGCAGAGCGCAAGATGGCGCAGGAGCAGGAATGACAGATCATGCCGATGCATGATCTGTCATTCAGCAGCCGATGCCGTGATGCGTCATCGGTTGCACGATCCCGCCGGCGGAACCGCCTTCGCGGATTTCGCCTCGGGGGTGCCGCGAAAAACGCGGCACGGGAGTAAAACATATGATCAGCACAAAAGATTTTTCCGGATTAAAGCCTTTCGAAAAGAAGGTCTGGCTCTCCTCTCCCACAATGCACGGGGAGGAGCAGGCGTTTGTCAAAGAGGCATTCGACACGAATTGGGTTTCCACAGTCGGCGCGAACATTGATGCAGTCGAGAAGGAGCTGGCGCAGTACATCGGCTGCCGCTATGCCGTTGCGCTCTCTGCGGGCACAGCAGCGCTCCATCTGGCGACAAAGCTCGCAGGAGAGAGGCTCTACGGAAGAGCAAAGCCCGATCACGGGACACTCCAGGGACACAAAGTTTTCTGCTGCGATATGACGTTTGATGCGAGCATCAATCCCGTGGCATATGAGGACGGCGAGGCCGTCTTCATCGATACCGAGAGAGATACCTGGAACATGGATCCAGAGGCGCTCGAGAAGGCCTTTGCGCTGTATCCGGATGTGAAGCTCATCATCATCGCACACCTCTACGGAACACCGGGGAAGATCGACGAGATCAGGGAGATCGCAAAGCGGCACGGCGCGCTCATCGTCGAGGACGCTGCTGAGTCTGTCGGCGCGACATACAAGGGGAAGGAGACCGGGTCCTTTGGCGACTACAGCGCCATCTCTTTCAACGGCAACAAGATCATCACAGGCTCTTCCGGCGGTATGTTTCTCACCGATTCGAAAGAGGATGCCGACAAGGTGCGCAAGTGGAGCACGCAGAGCCGCGAGGCTGCGCCATGGTACCAGCACGAGGAGATCGGCTACAACTACAGGATGAGCAACATCATTGCAGGTGTTGTGCGCGGCCAGATCCCGCACCTGCAGGAGCATCTTGACCAGAAGAGGGCCATCTACGAGAGATACAGGGAGGGCTTTAAGGACCTTCCTGTTACCATGAATCCTTATGAGGAGAACAATGCGGTACCGAACTTCTGGCTCTCCTGCCTTCTGATCGACAGGGAGGCCATGTGCCGGCAGGTGAGGGGCGACAATAAGGCCCTGTATATCTCTGAGAAGGGCAAGTCCTGCCCGAGCGAGATTCTCGAGGCCATCGCTTCCTTCAACGCGGAGGGGCGGCCAATCTGGAAGCCGATGCACTGCCAGCCGATTTACCGCACGAATGCGTTCGTCACAAAGAGCGGCGACGGCCGCGGACAGAGCAATGCCTATATCGATGAGGGCGGCCCTGTGGATGTGGGCGCGGATATCTTCGAGAGAGGGCTGTGCCTGCCGAGCGACAACAAGATGACGCCGCAGCAGCAAGACGGGATTATTGAGATCGTGCACAGGTGTTTTGCATAATGCACCGCATGGGAATTTACGAAAAATACATAAAGCGGCCGCAGGATTTTCTGCTGTCCCTGATCGCGCTTATCCTCCTCTCCCCGCTCTTTCTGATTCTGTATATTCTTGTGAAAAGAAAGCTTGGGACACCGGTATTCTTCCATCAGGAGAGGCCCGGACTTCACGGAAAGATTTTCAATCTCATCAAGTTCCGCTCCATGACGGATGAGCGGGATACGCAGGGAAATCTCCTGCCGGATGAGAAGAGGCTGACGCCGTTCGGCAAAAAGCTCCGCGCGACTTCTCTCGATGAGCTTCCGGAGCTTCTCAACATCCTGAAGGGCGACATGAGCATTGTTGGGCCCAGGCCTCTTCTGGTCAGGTATCTGCCGAGATACAATGCGCATCAGGCGAGGCGCCACGAGGTGCGGCCGGGATTCACAGGCCTTGCGCAGGTGAGCGGACGAAACGCCATCACATGGGAGAGAAAATTCGACCTCGATGTCGAGTATGTGGATCATGTGACATTTTTCCTGGACTGGCGTATTATTTTCAGAACGGTGGGGACGGTGCTGCGGCATGAGGGCATCAGCTCCGCCTCTTCGGCGACCATGGAGGAGTTCATGGGAACAAAGGAGACAGAGGAAGATGCGGGCAGAGCAGATCAGAAATGCGGTGAGGCTTGATATGAACAACGGAAAAAAAGAACTGCACATCCTCTTTACCAGCGTAGGCAGGCGCGTGGAACTCGTGGAGGCATTCCGCGAGGCGGCAAGGCGCATCGGCGTGCGGCTGGTCGTGCACGGGAGCGATATCAGCAAGACGGCCCCCGCTCTTTTTTACTGCGACATCCGGCATATCACCTGCAGAATCAGCGATGCGCAGTATATCCCGTCCCTCCTCTCCATCTGTAAGGACAACCGGATAGACCTGTTGATTCCGACGATCGACACGGATCTTCTGATCCTTGCAAAGACGAGGGAGGAGTTCGAGGCGATCGGCACGAAGGTATTCATTTCCTCGCCGGAGATGATCGGCATCTGCAGAGACAAGCGATACACAGCGGACTTCTTCGAGTCCTGCGGCCTGCACTCCCCGCATCCTGTTGATGACATTAAGGATTATCACGGGGGCTTCCCCTGCTTCATCAAGCCAAAGGATGGAAGCTCCTCCGTCAATGCCTTTAAGGTGTCCACTGCGGAGGATCTTCTGACTTACACGAAGGATGTGCCGGACTATATCATCCAGCCCTTTGTGGACGGGGAAGAATACACGATCGACATTTTCTGTTCGTTTGGCGGAGATCCCATTTATATTACGCCCAGAAGACGGGATCTTGTGCGGCAGGGCGAAGTCATCAAGACGAAGATCACGCAGGATGACCGGATGATCGAGGGGGCAGAGAAGATCTGCGCGAAGTTCAAACCGGCCGGCCCCATCACTGTCCAGCTGATCCGGGACCGGAAGAGCGGGGAGGACTGGTATATCGAGATCAACCCCAGGTTTGGCGGCGGTTCCCCTCTGTCCATGAAGGCAGGCGCGGATTCGGCGGAGGCCTCTCTGAGGCTCCTCCTCGGCGAGGACATCCCGTACCAGAAGAAGGCCGCGAGGGACGCCAGAGAGTACAGCCGCTTCGATGACAGCGTCTGCAGCGCCGGCAACGGCGTCGTAGAGATCCACAGTCTCTCTGAAGTGCAGATGCACACGGATGGAATGAAGGTCATTCTCTTTGACCTGGATGATACTCTCTACAACGAAATCGACTATGTCCGCTCCGGCTACAATATGGTGGCCACCGCAGCGGCGGGCCTCTACGGCGAGGCGGACGAGCAGTACCTGTACAATGAGCTGCTCTCCTATTTTCGCGCCGGGCAGCCGGCGATCTCGCAGCTCGTTGCACACCATCAGACAAACCAGACGCTGCAGCGCGGCGATGAGAAGCTCCTTCTGGACATCTACCGCACACAGAATCCTTCCCTCCATTTGAGCGATGAGGCTGCAGTTCTTCTGCAGGTTCTGCACGCGGAAGGAATCTCCATCGGGATTGTGACGGACGGGCGGCCTGCCGGACAGAAGGCGAAGCTGAAGAGCCTTGGACTGGATACGAATCCTGCCGTTTCGGAGATCCTCATCACAGATGAGCTCGCCGGCAGGGTGGGGAGTCCTGAGACATTCCGAAAGCCGAATTCTCTTGCCTTTCTCATTATGCAGCAGAGATTTGCCGTGCCGTTTGAGGAGATGGCCTATGTCGGCGATAATCCCTCCAAGGACTTCACGGCACCGAGACGCCTTGGCATGCGCTGCATTTACTACCGCAATCCGGACGGACTCTATTACGACGAGAAGGAGCTGGCCTGATGAGCAGAATTCTGATCCTCGCCAACCACTCCGGCGGTCTCTACGACTTCAGAGGGGAACTGCCAA
The DNA here is from genome assembly GCA_002353635.1 of Lachnospiraceae bacterium UBA2734. GTDB lineage: Bacteria > Bacillota > Clostridia > Lachnospirales > Lachnospiraceae > CAG-791. The sequence continues at coordinate 5,250 of DEKA01000001.1, read as the reverse complement.
GGCGCCTCATTGCGGCCGGAAACGAAGTCGCAGCGAGCGTGCCGGATGAGACCAAGACGAAGGAGCTCGAAGCGGACGGCGTGCGGATCATTCACACGGATCTGGATCGAAGAGGCGTAAACCCGGCGAAGGACCTGCGCCTTGTGCGCGAATACAGGGCGCTCATCAAAAAAGAGAGGCCGGATCTCGTCCTCACCTATACGATTAAGCCCAATATTTACGGCGGCTTTGTCTGCAGCCGGCTGGGCATTCCCTATATTGCGACAGTGACGGGGCTCGGCAGCACTTTTGAGCGGGGCGGAGCGCTGCTTCGCCTCATTGTGTTCATGTACAGAGCGGGCCTTCGGAAGGCCGCATGCGTTGTCTTTCAGAACGCGGAGAATAAGGCTGTCTTTGCGCGCTATGGCATCAGAGGCAGAAAATCGCTCCTCGTCTCCGGCTCCGGCGTTGATCTTCAGGTGCACAGGCAGGCGCCCTATCCGGGCCATGAGGGCGCACAGACCGTCTTTCTCTACGTCGGCCGCATCATGAAGGAAAAGGGAATTGATGAGTATCTCGAGGCCGCAAAGCGCCTGCATGCGGAATACGGAGAGAGGGCTGCCGTAAAGACGATCGGCTTTTGTGACGAGGACTACAGTGGGATTCTGCAGCGCGCACAGGAAGAGGGATATCTCGAGTCGCTTCCCTTTGACCGCAACATCACGCCGCACCTTGTGCAGGCAGACGCGGTCGTTCTTCCCTCTTATCACGAGGGCATGTCCAACACGCTCATGGAGGCTGCGGCGACGGGAAGACCGGTTCTGGCCTCCGACATCAGCGGCTGCCGCGAGATTGTAGACGACGGGCAGAGCGGATTTCTATTCAAGGCAAGAGATGCACAGAGCCTCTATGAGGCGATGTGCCGCTTCATGGAGACACCGCCGGAGAAGAGAAGAGCCATGGGCATCGCCGGCAGACAGAAGATGGAGCGTGAGTTCGACAGAAGCAAGGTGATGGACGCCTATATGCAGGAGATCCGGGAGGCACTGCAGCAGAAGGTATGAGAGGCGCGTGCAGCGCGGGCGTCTGTCTTTGACTAAACGGTGAGGCTGATCATATGAAAAAATTACTGCTGATGGTTCCCATGCTCCACCAGGGAGGGTTTGAGCGCGTGTGCCTGCAGACGGCGCGCCTCCTGCAGGGAAAGATGGAGGTGACGGTCCTTATTTTCTCGGACAAGGACATCAATTACGATGTGACGGGCCTTAGAATCGTCAACATCGATTTGCCGAGCACGCACGGAAAGGCGGGAAAAATCGCCAATGTCCTGAAGCGCTGCGCCCGTGTGCGCAGCATCAAGAAGAAGGAGCACTTCGATGTCTCTTACAGCTTCGGCGGCAGCGCCAACCTCATCAATGTGATGACAAGGTGCGGGGAGAAGGTGCTGACCGGCATCCGCTGTCAGACCGATATGGAATATCCCCGTCAGGTGAAGCTCTTCTGCAGAAAATCGGACGAGGTCCTCTCCTGCTCAAAGGAGATCATGCGCGAGCTCTCGATGGATTATGGCTATACGAGGAGCAGCTACATCTACAATCCGCTGGATGCGGCACAGATCCGGGAGAAGGCGAAGGAGAAGATTACGGATTTTCCGTTCGCAGAGGACCTGAAAAATGACGATCATGAGATCCTCATCAGTCTCGGGAGGGAAGATTACATCAAGGGCTTCTGGCATCTTCTGAAGGCATTCTCCCTCGTTAAAAAGGACCATCCAAGGGCACGGCTCATCATCATGGGCGCGGGCGAATTCGTGCCGTACAAGAAGCTCGCGGAGGATCTTGGCATCGCAGACAGCGTTGCATTTCCCGGTGTCCGGAAGAACCCGTTCCCGTACACGGCAAAGAGCGATCTCTATGTGCTCTCGTCAAATCATGAAGGGTTCCCCAATGCCCTTCTTGAGGCGATGGCTGTGGGACTTCCTGTCGTTGCGGCGGACTGCAAGACGGGACCGCGCGAGATCGTGCTGTCGGAGAAGGAGTACGGACGTCTCATCGACGACCGCCCGGACGGCTCCTCGACAGAGCGCGTGATCGACGGTGCCTACGGCGTCCTTGTGCCGGATATGAGCGACCGGGAGAATTTTGACGCGGCGAAGATCGAGGACGGCGAGAGGACCCTCGCGCGGGCCATCGGCGGCATGCTGGAGGATAAGGAGCGGAGAGATCGCTACGCAAAGGCTGCATCAGAGCATGCACTTGTCTATGCGCCGGAGCGGTACCGCGATTCTCTGCTGGAGATCCTGGACCGGATCACGGGGAGCTGCAGCTGAAGGGCAGGAGGCCTGACATCACCGGCGGATCGGTTTTATGCGGCGGGAACCCGGCATCACCGGCAGGCAGACTTTAAGGAAGAGGATACAGATTCATGAAAATAGCATTTCACCTGAACTGTCTCGTCCACGGCGGCGCAGAGCGCGTCGTGTCGAACCTGGCGGGAGAATTCGCCTCTCACGGACATGAGGTCCTTGTGGCAACGGAGTGGGTGGATCAGAATGAGTATCCGCTTGACCCCGGAGTGAAGAGGGTCCATGTCGGCCTTCGCCCGGGTGATGAGAAAAAGGGAAGACTTGCGAAGATCCTTCTGCGCAGGCATTATCTTCGGGAGTTCATGCTGGAGTACAGACCTGACGTCCTCGTCTCCTTTGCCATCAAGGCCAACTACAGAGCGCTCTCTGCGTGCAGGGGGACAAATGTTCCCGTTGTCATCAGTGTGCGGATTGACCCTGAAGCTTTCTACTCCGGCTTTGTCAACCATATGATGATCAGTCTTCTGTTCGACCGGGCCTCAGGCGCTGTTTTCCAGACGCCAAGGGCAAAGGCATTCTTTGCGCCGCACGTGCAGGACAACTCCGTGATCATTCTCAACCCCATCACGCAGAAGTTCATCGATGCGCCCGACACGCCGCAAAGTGCGAGGACGAAGACTATCGTCAATGTGGGACGCCTTGTGGACTTCAAGGACCAGGCTCTCCTTGTGCGCGCCTTCAGGGACGTGCACAGCGCGTATCCGGATTACGATCTGAAAATATACGGCCCCGACTCTCACGATGGGACGAAGGAGCTGCTGGATCGGACGATTGCAGAGTGCGGCCTTCAGGGCGCTGTGACGCTCTGCGGCGACTGCAATACGCTGGAAAAAACGATCAATACGGCGGCGATGTTCGTCTTCTCCTCCGACTACGAGGGAATGCCGAATGCGCTCATGGAGGCCATGGCGCTGGGACTTCCCGTCATCGCGACGGACTGCCCGCCCGGGGCACCTGCGATGCTCATCCAGGAGAAGAAGAACGGGATGCTGGTGCCCATCAAGAATGAGAAAGCACTGACAGAGGCCATGCTGTACATGATCCGGCATCCGGAGGAAGCACAGGCCATGGGCGATGCGGCGAGGAAGATCAGAGAGATCGCGAATGCGCAGACCATTTATGCGCAGTGGGAGGAATACCTGCAAAGGGTGATCGATGCATACAGAAGATAGGGCAGAAGACAACAAGGCGGCTGTCAGGGCAGATAAGGCCGAAGGACGCGGCCAGGAGGCAGGAGCTGCGCGGATGACGGCTGGCTGTACGGCCGCGGCAGCGCACGCGCCGCACCTTGTCCTGTATATCGGCTCTCTTCAGAAGGGCGGCGCGGAGCGGGTCCTTGGAAACCTGGCGGAGTACTTTTTCACGCTGGGGTGGCGCGTGACGTTCGTTACGACGTACTGCCATCCGCCGGAATATGTGCTGCCGCATGCAGGGTGGGATGCAGACGGAAAGCCCTCGTATGACCCTGTGCACGCTTCCTTCGAAGAAGCGCGGGCGAAAGGAATAGGCCGGGTCTACTCGGATCCGGATGCGGGCCTTCTCACCGGCAGCAGGGTGCACAATTTCGTCGTGCGGTACCGCGTTCTGCGGAATATTTTCAAGACGCTCCATCCGGATCTTGTGCTTTCGTTTTCGGGGAAGAACAACCTCATGGCCATTGCAGCGACGAGGGGACTCGTGCGGACGGATCTGCAGGGCAGGCGCCGGCAGGTCCCGTGTGCGGTCTCTGTCCGCGGCATGCCTGCGAGGGAATATGCGGGCAGGGCGATGACGCTGTGCGCGAAGGCGCTCTTTCCGCTCGCGGAGGGCGTTATTCTCCAGTCCAAAGGGGCGGCGGAGTGGTTTCCGGCCCGCATCCGGAAAAAGGCAGTCATTCTCCCCAATTCCATCAATCCGGCCTTCATCCGCCCGGTGTATCAGGGAGAGAGGGAGAAGCGCGTGGTTCTTGTCGGGCGGCTAGACGTCAACAAGAATGAGGGGATGGCAGTCCGCGCCTTTGCAAAGACACGAAGCCGCCATCCGGAATATATCTGTGATATCTACGGGGACGGGCCTTCCAGAAAAGAGTTCGAGGCGCTCGCGGCTCAGCTGCATGTGTCGGATGCCGTGCGCTTTCACGGCGCTGTGTCTGACGTTCCGGAGCGGATTGAACACGCCGCGGTCTATGTCCTGACCTCGAAGGCGGAGGGAATGCCCAACGCCCTCATTGAGGCCATGGGCCTTGGTCTTGCCCCCATCAGCACCGACTGTCCCTCCTACGGCCCCCGCGGCCTCATCCGCGACGGAGAGAATGGATTTCTTGTGCCGGTGGACGATGTGGATGCCATGGCGGACCGGCTCCTTCGTCTCATGGACGATGAAAACCTGCGACGGGAGATGGGAAGGCGCGCCAGTGCCGTGCAGGAGGAATATGCGCCGTCCCGGATTAATCCCATGTGGAAGGAATATCTGCTGGGACTTATGAACTGACAGGAGAACAGCTGCATGAGTTACAACTCCTTCAACTGCATATTCTTCTTTCTGCCCCTGGCTGCGGTTCTCTATTATCTCGCGGGATGGAAGAGCAGGCGTCTTGCGCAGCTGGTGCTCCTTGGTCTTTCGCTGTGGTTCTATGCCTGCGCTTCGCTCCGGGGGCTCATCCTTCTCCTCACTGATATGGCGGTCACCTATGCACTCTCGAGGGTGTGTGCCGGCGGGGAAGCTGCGGGACCTGGCAATGCAGATGCAGTCCTTTCGGGGACAGGAAAGGCAGACGCGGGAACTGCGCCTTCTGCAGGCCCTGTGCAGACGACAGACGCCGGAAGAAGCAGCGCCAGTGGTCAAAATCATGGAAGAGCCGTCTTCGTCCTCTCTGTGGCGATGCAGATCGCCCTCCTTCTGTATTTCAAATACACGAATTTCTTTCT
>DEKA01000013.1 GCA_002353635.1 Lachnospiraceae bacterium UBA2734 | reverse complement strand
TCATGGTGCGGCGGCGGGGAGATGAGCGATACGCCGGGCGTCGAATATCTCGTCGCAGCGACCCACGGGTACACCTTCTTGCCGGGGAGGTTGCCGCCCTCGCCAGGCTTTGCGCCCTGCGCCATCTTGATCTGAATCTCCTTTGCACTGCAAAGATATGCACTGGTCACGCCAAATCTTCCGGAGGCCACCTGCTTGATCGCACTGTTTCTGATCGTGCCGTAGCGGGCGGGATCCTCGCCGCCCTCACCTGTGTTGGATTTGCCGCCGAGCGTATTCATGGCGATGGCCATCGTCTCGTGCGCCTCCTGAGAGATGGATCCGTAGGACATAGCGCCCGTCTTGAATCTCTTCACGATCTCGGAAGCAGGCTCCACCTCATCGATCGGGACGGGTGCGCCCTGCGGAACGAGATCCAGGAGAGCGCGAAGCGTGTGCGGTCTCTTCGGGTCGTCGATCATATCTGTATACTGTTTGAACTCGGCATAGCTGTTGTCCCGCACTGCGCGCTGAAGCGTGACAATGGCCTCGGGTGTGTAGAGATGATCCTCCTTGTCATTGCCGCTTCTCAGGCAGTGGAAGCCGACAGAATCGAGGGTCGTATCCACAGGAAGGCCCAGCGGATCAAAGGCGTGATCGTGACGGAAGGTAATGCCGTCCTCAATCTCCTTAATGCCAATGCCGCCGACCTGCGACACCGTGCCGGGGAAGTACTGGTCCGTCAGCTCTTTGCTAAGTCCGACCGCCTCGAAAATACGGGCGGACTGATAGGACTGAATCGTCGAAATGCCCATCTTGGCCGCAATCTTGACGACGCCGCTCAGGAGCGCCTTGTTGTAGTCCTCGATGGCTGTGTGGTAATCCTTGTCCAGAATACCGGCGTCGATGAGCTCTGCGATGCACTCGTGCGCGAGGTAAGGGTTTACGGCGCGGGCACCAAAGCCAAGAAGTGCTGCGATCTGGTGCACATCTCTGGGTTCAGCGGACTCGAGAATAAGAGAAACCGCTGTCCTCTTCTTCGTCTCAATCAGGTGCTGCTCAACGGAGGAGACAGCAAGAAGAGACGGAATCGGCACGTGGTTTTCATCCACTCCCCTGTCGGAGAGGATGATGATGTTGTAGCCGTTCGCCGCTGCACGGTCCACGGTGATGTTGAGCTGGCGCAGCGCCTTCTCGAGAGAAGTATTCTTGTAATACAGGAGAGACACTGTCTCGGCGTGGAAGCCGGGCTGATCGAGCGACTTTATTTTCATGAGGTCTACGCCCGTCAGTATCGGGTCGTTGACTTCGAGCACTGTGCAGTTGCCGCTCTTTTCATTGAGCAGGTCACCATCAGAACCTATATACACGGTTGTATCCGTGACAATCTTCTCACGCAGGGAGTCGATGGGCGGGTTGGTCACCTGTGCAAAGAGCTGCTTGAAATAGTTGAACAGGAGCTGGTGCTGCTTTGACAGGACTGCCAGCGGGACATCATGGCCCATGGACATGGTCGGCTCGACGCCGTTGAGTGCCATCGGCAGGATCTCGTCGCGCACATCCTCGTAGGTGTAACCGAAGACCTTGTACAGCTTGTCTCTGAGTTCCTGTGTGTGTCCCGGAATCTTCTTGTTCGGAATCGGGAGATTCGTAAGGTGCAGGAGGTTGCGGTCGAGCCACTCGCCGTAGGGCTGTCTGTGGGCATAGTGCTCCTTGCACTCCTCATCGGAAATAATCCTTCCCTGCTTCGTGTCCACGAGAAGGATCTTTCCGGGCTCAAGCCTCGACTTCTGCAGGATGTGCTCCGGTGCGATATCAAGGACGCCGACCTCGGAGGCAAGAATGAGTCTTCCGTCATCCGTGATGTAGTATCTGGAGGGACGAAGACCGTTTCTGTCGAGCGTTGCACCGACCAGATCGCCGTCGGAGAAGAGAATGGCGGCAGGGCCGTCCCACGGCTCCATCATCGTCGCATAGTAGTGATAGAAGTCCTTGCGCGCCTGGTTCATGAATCGGTTGTGCTTCCACGGCTCCGGAATCGTGATCATAACGGCAAGGGGGAGATCCATGCCGTTCATGTACAGGAATTCCAGTGTGTTGTCGAGCATCGCGGAGTCAGATCCGGTGGTCGATACGACAGGGAAAATCTTGTCGATGTCCTTCTCCATGACAGGGCTTGTCATCGTCTCTTCGCGGGCGAGCATACGGTCGATATTGCCTCTGATCGTGTTGATCTCGCCGTTGTGGGCGATCATGCGGTACGGATGTGCCCTGTTCCAGGAGGGCGTCGTGTTCGTTGAAAATCTCGAGTGCACGATGGCAATTGCGGTCTGATAGGAGGAATCCTGAAGATCCTCATAGAAGCCGCGCAGCTGCTTTACAAGGAACATGCCCTTGTAGACGATCGTTCTCGAGGAGAGCGAACAGATATAAGTGTCGTCAGAGGACTGCTCGAACTCTCTTCTGACTACATAGAGGAGACGGTCGAACGCAATGCCGCGCTCTGTCCCCTCAGGTCTTTCAATAAAGCACTGCATAATGCAGGGCATGCAGTCCCTCGCAGGTGCGCCGAGAATCTGCGGCCTTGTGGGTACGACTCTCCAGCCGAGGAACTTCAGTCCATCCTTCTTTGTGATGACCTCGAACATACGCATGGCGAATGTCCGCTTCATCTTGTCCTGCGGGAAGAAAAACATGCCGACGCCGTAGTCCCTCGCGTCCTTCAGCTGAATTCCTTCCTTCAGCGCTGCGCTCTTCATGAACGCATGCGGAATCTGGGTCAGGATGCCGACGCCGTCGCCGACCTTGCCGGTGGCATCTTTTCCTGCCCTGTGCTCGAGCTTCTCAACGATATTCAGAGCATCATTAAGAACCGCGTGATCAGGATGACCATCGATATTGACAATGGTTCCGATTCCGCAGGCATCATGCTCGTCGATCAGATGAGAATAATCGATCCGCGTCCCCGTTTGATTCCTGTATTCTTTTCTCATATTCTTCTCTCTATCTTTGGTGGGGTGATGGGTTGTTTATAAAAACAGTATCTGTTCAGCGCACCATCCCGAGAACCTTCGGTGCTGTCCGGGTGTGCTGAATAAATACAAAAGTCCGGCAGAGTATAGCTAAACCTCCGCACAGTCATCGGAATCACATTATCCTCTGACTGTACGGAAGCTTCCATTCATACCTGTCGGTTAAATTGTATTCATTGTAATCAGCGAAGGCTGAACAGCATCTGTCCATATGTCGGATAAGGAAGATACTGATCAGGAATAATCGCCTCAGATGCATCTACGCTGCTGCGGAGTACAGACATATCTTCGAGGACGACATCGTGATAATACTTCGCTGCCTCCAGAACGTCTATGATCTCCTCTGCCTTCTTTGTATCCTCGGAGAGCTTTGTGAGCTCCTCATCAATCTTCCCCTCGGAAGCATCCAGGGTCTTGATGATGTCGCTCTCATAAGCTACCTGCAGATCAGGGAAGAGCTGCTTCTTCTTCAGAGCCTCATTGGTCACATCCTTCATGTAGGAAACAAGGCCGGAAGTGAAGTCCTTGCGCACCATCTCCTGCATGGTCAGAGACTCAATGTGAATTGTCTTGTCGTAGTTCTCAAGGAAGATCTCGTATCTGGAGCTCAGCTCCTCCTTGGTGAAGACGCCGTGCTTGGTAAAGAGCTCAACGTTCTTGTCAGCGATCAGTCTCGGCATAGCCTCAGGAAGAGACTTGAGGTTGTAAAGGCCTCTCTTCTCTGCCTCGGCAATCCACTCATCTGTGTAGCCATTGCCGTTGAAGAGGATCTTCTTGTGGGCATCCAGGTACTTCTTCAGGACGCTCTTGACTTCCTCATCGAGCTTATCCGGTGCCACATCCTTGAGCTCTGCATACATGCGGTCGAGCATCTCCGCAACAGCCGTGTTCAGCACGATGTTGGGATCTGCAACAGAGAGAGAAGAACCGGGCATACGGAACTCGAACTTGTTGCCGGTGAAGGCAAACGGTGATGTTCTGTTGCGGTCTGTCGTATCCTTCAGGATGTGCGGCAGAACCTTGGCGATGCCCATCTCGGTCTTTCCTTCGCTCACGAAGGCTGTGCCCTCATCGATGGACTTGAGAACCTTTGCCAGCTCATCGCCTACGAAAATAGAGATGACAGCCGGCGGTGCCTCGTTTGCGCCCAGTCTGTGATCGTTGCCGGCCGTTGCAACAGAGCAGCGAAGGACGTCTGCATACTCATCAACAGCGGAAATCGTAGCGATCAGGAAGACAAGGAACTGAATGTTCTCAGCCGGTGTCTTGCCGGGATCAAGAAGGTTCTCGCCTGTATCAGTGACGATGGACCAGTTGTTGTGCTTGCCGGATCCGTTGACGCCCTCGAACGGCTTCTCATGAAGAAGGCAGGCATAGCCGAGCTTGTCGGCAACCTTCTTCATCATCTCCATAGTCAGCTGGTTGTGATCAACAGCCACGTTTGCTGTCTCAAAGACAGGCGCCAGCTCGTGCTGGGAAGGTGCAACCTCGTTGTGCTTGGTCTTTGCGGGAACGCCGAGCTTCCACAGCTCCTTGTCCAGCTCATGCATGAACTCGGATACCTTCGGCTTCAGAACACCGAAGTAGTGATCCTCCATCTCCTGTCCCTTGGGAGCAGGTGCGCCGATGAGCGTTCTTCCTGTCATGACAAGGTCTTTTCTCTTCAGATACATATCCTTGTCGATGAGGAAGTACTCCTGCTCGGAGCCGACTGTCGTATCTACGTGCTTCACGGCTTTGTTGCCAAGAAGGTTCAGGATTCTCACCGCGGAATCGGAGAGCGCTGTCATGGAGCGAAGAAGAGGAGTCTTCTTGTCCAGTGCCTCTCCGCCGTAGCTGCAGAACGCTGTAGGGATGTAGAGTGTCCCATCTTTAATGAAAGCAGGACTCGAAGGATCCCATGCGGTATATCCTCTTGCTTCGAATGTTGCACGAAGTCCGCCTGAAGGGAAGGAAGAAGCATCGGGCTCTCCCTTGATCAGCTCCTTGCCGGAGAAGTTCATCAGCACCGTGCCGTTGGGCTGCGGATCTATGAAGCTGTCGTGCTTCTCTGCCGTAAGACCTGTCATCGGCTGGAACCAGTGCGTGAAGTGTGTTGCACCGTGCTCCAGTGCCCAGTTCTTCATCACGGCTGCAACTGTGTTGGCCACGTCCAGCTCCAGGTGGGTGCCCGTCGTTGCACATTTATGGACGGCCTTGTAGACATCCTTAGGAAGTCTCTCCTTCATGATCTTGTCATTGAAGACGAGGCTGCCGTAGATTTCCGGTACACTATATTCTGCCATTCTCTATCCTCCTTTGCCTGTAGAACCACAAAGGCGCTCCGGAGGGCATAAACATACCTTCCGAAGCGCCTTTGCTTCTTTGCACTGTTTTTATCACGATGCTGTAGATGTGTCAAGACAAAATTGTATGACGGTATACAACTTTGTGCAGATTACAAACCTGCATACGATAAATTATGCCGCAGACTGTATAAGCTGACGTGCTGCTCCGTGCATACAGCAAAAAAGTCTTGACAAGGCTGCCCCGACGGTTTCATAATAGCGACAATAAAAGAGCGGCAAGGATGTCGCTATTTTCCAATATTGTATGACAGGCAGTCCTCCGGCAGAGTCGGGGTGATGGGTGTACGGTCATATTTTCAGGAAAATGGACATCCTTACCGCTCTTTTTTGCGTGTTGTGCGCGGGGGGAAAACAAAAAGGCGCACAGGGAATAGAGAAAGGGGAATTTCATCATGTGTTCGATTTTAGGTTACTGCAGAAGCGATGTCCCGAAGGACCGCGTAGAGGAGATGCTCTCCCGCACGATTTCCAGAGGGCCGGACGACTCGCGCGTCGTCAGCACCGGAAGAGGATATCTTGGTTTCAACCGTCTTGCGATCATGGGTCTTACACCCGAAGGCATGCAACCCTTCGAATATAAGGGCAACTGGTGCGTCTGCAACGGCGAGATCTATGGATTCCGCCCGATGAAGGAATTCCTGAAGAAAAAGGGATATACTTTCCAGTCCGATTCCGACTGCGAAATTCTTCTTCCTCTCTATGAGGAGCTCGGCACGAACATGTTCCGCATGCTCGACGCTGAATTTGCGCTCATTCTCTACGACGCAAAGCGCGGCACCTACATTGCGGCCAGAGATCCGATCGGCATCAGACCTCTCTATTACGGATATGATGAGGAGAAGGCCATCGTCTTCGCTTCTGAGCCGAAGAACCTGATCGGTGTCTGTGATAAGATTTATCCTTTCCCTCCCGGATGCTGGTATGAGGACGGCGAGTTCCACACCTACAGAGATCCTGCAAAGGTAGACAGCTACTGCGAGGATTCTCTTCCCGAAATCTGCAAGAATATCCACGACAAGCTCGTGCGCGGCATCGAGAAGCGCCTGGACTCCGATACACCGGTTGGTTTCCTTCTCTCCGGCGGTCTTGACTCCTCTCTCGTCTGCGGCGTCGCCGCCAAAGTCCTGAACAAACCCCTGGAGACCTTCTCCATCGGCATGGACATCGATGCCATCGATCTCAAGTACGCGAGAGAGGTCGCGAAGTTCATCGGCAGCCATCACCACGAGGTCATTATCACAAGAGATGATGTTATAAAGGCAATTGATCCTGTCATCAGGGCGCTCGGTACATTTGATATCACGACCGTGCGTGCCTCCATCGGCATGTATCTCGTCTGCAAGTGGATCCATGAAAATACAGACATCCGCGTCATTCTGACCGGCGAGATCTCCGATGAGCTCTTCGGTTATAAGTATACGGATTTCGCACCGAATGCAGAGGAGTTCCAGAAAGAGGCAGAGAAGCGCATCCACGAGATCAACGTTTATGACGTTCTGCGTGCAGACCGCTGCATCTCCGTGAACTCACTCGAGGCGCGCGTGCCGTTCGGCGATCTGGACTTTGTCGATTATGTGATGCACATCGATCCGGCAAAGAAGATGAACACTTATGGCATCGGCAAATACCTGCTGCGCCACGCCTTTGAGGACGACAACATTATTCCGCATGACATTCTGATGCGCGAAAAGGCCGCCTTCTCCGATGCGGTTGGTCACTCTCTCAGAAATGACATCATTGACTACGCGGAGACTGTCTATACAGATGAGGAGTTCCAGAAGCGCTGCAAGCTCTATCATCACGCAGCTCCCTTTACGAAGGAATCTCTCCTCTACCGCGATATTTTCGAGAAGTATTATCCGGGGCAGTCCCAGATGATTCCGGCATTCTGGATGCCAAACAAGAGCTGGAAGGGATGCGATGTGAACGATCCGTCTGCACGCGTTCTCTCCAACTACGGCGCAAGCGGCGTCTGATTCGCCGGGCGCCCATTAATCCGGCATTACCCGTCCACCCCCGGGCGGTTAATGTACTATATTCTATATTCTCTATTCTATTCACGTAGGGAGAGGCGGCCATACCTTCGGGTACGGCCGCCTCTCCCGCTGTGGTCATCATGCTTTTGTCATAGAATGATACGCTTACCCGGGATAGGGGTCCCTTCGGCACGCAAAAGCACTCAGGGAATCTCTGCTCCTGAATTACGCTTACATTTCTCCAGGACAAAAAGCACGCGTATGTTTTCCGTCCTGACCTGCGCTTATATTTCTCATTTCAATGTGCTGCGCAATCATGCTCCTCAAGCCACTGCGTAAGCATATGCAGGTAGCGGGGTGTGTCGTCCGCATAGCACATGTGGCGGCAGTCAGGGAAGAGCTCCCACCGGGCGCCGGGGATGGCGTCATACATGGTCTTCGCAACAAGCGGTGTGCAGAGGTCGTCGGTGCCGCTTACAACGAGCGTTGGAACGTGAATTTCACCAAGCCTGTCAATGAAGTCGAAATCGCGCAGTGTCCCAAGGGGCGTGTACTCGTTCGGCCCCCAGGCAGTCAGGTAGCTCTCTTCGCCGGATTTCTTGGGCCGTGTGAGGCACTCAGGATCTTTTCCCTTCACATAGGGGCCAGCGCAGTGCAACTGCATATAGCGCGCATTTGCCTGCTGATAGGCCTCGCCGGAATAGTCGTTTCTCTGCTCCGCATCTGCAATCGCCGCCTGGTCCTCCGGGGACATATAGCGGATCATCCGGTGCTGCTCCTTCGCCCAGAGCCAGGAAGCCGGAAGTGTGCTGGAGAGAACGGCGGACTGAATGCCATCCTGTGAGCAGGTGATGAGGTACTGGATTTCCAGCATACCTCCCCAGGACTGGCCGAGGAGATGGAGCCGGTCGAGATGCAGGTAGGCGCGCAGTGTTTTCAGCTCCTCAATCCATGTCTGTGCCTTCCACAGTTCCGGGTGTCCGTCCACAAAGGAATTGCCGCAGCCGATCTGGTCATAAGAGATCACCTGCCGCCCTGTCTGCGCGATGGGATCCAGCAGCTCCATGTAGTTATGCGTGGAACCGGGGCCTCCGTGCAGCAGGAGAATCGGCGGCTTGTCCGTACTCTCTCCTGCAATTCTGTAGTATGTCTTATAGCCCATGAAGGGCATGTAACCTTCTGTTATTTTCATATCGGATCCTTTCATTCAGCCACAGTCCTTGTTTTCTCGCTCTGTGGTCGTAAGTTTCCTGGCTCTCATCTCTTCACTACGGCCACCGCCTCAATTTCTCTTCCCTGCGGCCGTAATCCCGATTCCTGCTGCTCCTGAACTACACGAACACCGCCTGCACCAATACCATATACAGGATCGTCCCCGCCGCCATCGAAAGGAGCATGCTCCTCTTCCATAAAAATGTCACGACAACGACAGCAAGCGCAATGATCTCCGGTATGCCGTAAGTCCCGCAGGTGAACTGGACATTCCGCAGGCAGTAGACGACGAGCAGAGCAAAGACCGCCGGCGCCAGCACCTTGCCGAGATACAGAACATAGTCCGGAATCTTCCTGCCTTCCGGAAAAGCGATATAGGGCAGAAAGCGCGTCAGCACCGTGCCGGCCACGATCACGGCCAGCGTGATCAGCATCTGCGTATGTGTCATGATATACTCCTCATGTTCATTTCAATATACCGCGAATTCAGCTTCACCGTGCCTACCTCACTCCTCCGCCTTCTTCACCTTCGCCCGCTCGTCTGCGTCCTTCTCGAACTTCTTCCTGCCAACCGTCAGCACCACCAGAATGATGAGCATCGACGGAATGATGAAGTGATCCGGCCCGAA
>DEKA01000021.1:2025-44950 GCA_002353635.1 Lachnospiraceae bacterium UBA2734 | reverse complement strand
GCGAAGGCGGTTTTGCTGATGGGTCGGCAAAGTCTTTTATTATTTTAGCAGATATGGGCGTCCTATGCATAGAGTCAAATAATCGGGATAAAATAAGATCAATTTAGGACAGGATGTACAAAAAAATCCGCATACGGTAAAATACAGACAACTATTCCGCCTCTTCAGCAAAGTCGGCGGAGAACGGTTGTATACCATTGGTAATCTGCATCTGCGGAGGCCTTTATTATGGAGAGACTGAAGATTGAAAAGACAGGCCAGGGACAGAAGGTCCTGGAGAGCATGTACCGCACCATGGAGCAGCGCATTGGGGCAAGCCCTCTCGGGCTGTGCCCGGTGGACATGACGCTGAATTTTCTGCGGACCTGCCATGCCCAGAGCTGCGGCAAGTGTGTGCCGTGCCGCGTAGGACTTGGGCAGCTTGAGAAGATGATCCGCGACATCGCATACGGCGAGGCGGATGAGGAAATTCTGGACAGAATCAAGGAGACAGCGACGGTCATCCGAGACACGGCTGACTGCGCGATCGGATACGAGACGGCGGTCATGGTCCTGAGGGGCCTCGACGGGTTCCGCGATGATTATCTGGAGCATATCCGGTATGGGCGCTGCAGCTATGAGACGAGACAGTCCATTCCCTGCACGGCTGCCTGTCCTGCGCATGTCGATGTGCCGGGCTATATAGCCCTCATCAAGGCAGGAAGATATGCAGATGCCGTGCGCCTTATCCGCAAGGACAATCCCTTCCCGGGCGTGTGCGGCTATGTCTGTGAGCACCCCTGTGAAGAGAGGTGCCGCCGCAGCCTTGTGGATGCGCCGATCAACATCTGTTCGCTGAAGAGATACGCTGTTGACCACGCGGGCGAAGTGCCGGCACCTGCCTGTCAGTCATCTACCGGAAAGAGGGTAGCTGTCGTGGGCGGCGGCCCCGGAGGACTCACTGCAGCCTATTACCTCTCCCTTATGGGGCACAAGGTGCGCGTATACGAGCAGAGAGAGAAGCTCGGCGGGATGCTGCGCTACGGCATTCCGGACTATCGTCTGCCCGGGAGTGTTCTGGACAGCGACATTGCCAACGTTCTTGCCACAGGTGTGGAGGCATGGGTCAATATTAATGTAGGAGAGGACGTCTCCGTCGACGAGCTCAAGAGTGAGTTTGACGCCGTCTATGTTTCCATTGGCGCCCATGATCACAGACAGCTCGGCATTCCGGGTGAGAACGGCAAAAACGTCATCAGCGCAGTGGAGATGCTGCGTGATGTCGGCAGCGGCAAAGCGCCTGATCTCAGAGGCAGAACAGTCTGTGTCATCGGCGGCGGAAACGTCGCTATGGATGCCACAAGAACGAGCCTTCGGCTGGGAGCCTCCAAAGTCACAACCGTTTACAGAAGAAGAATAGAAGACATGACGGCGCTTCCGGAAGAGGTGCACGAGGCGCAGATCGAAGGCGCCCGCATTATGACCCTGCATGCGCCGGAGCACATCGAGCTGAACGACGAAGGTGAGGTCACCGCATTCTGGGCGCAGCCGCAGATTATCTCCGCTGTCGACAGGGGAGGAAGAACCTCCGTGCGCGCGGCGGACACGAAGCCCGTCCGGATTCCCTGTGACTATGTGATCGTGGCCATCGGACAGTCCATCCACTCGAAACCGTTTGAAGATACGGGCATGCGGACAAAGAGGGGCGCCATCGAGGCGGAGCTCTCGAGCTTCGTGCCGGGGAGCGGCAATGTTTTCGCAGGGGGAGATGCAGTCTCGGGACCTGCGACTGTAATCCTCGCTGTGGCGGCAGGAAAGGTGGCCGCCGACAATATCGACAGTTTTCTGGGCTTCCATCATAAGATCAGGTGCGACGTGGAGGTGCCGGATCCTTCCATGAGCAATATGCCTCCGTGCGGCCGTGTTGTGCTCAAGGGCCGCGAGATTGACAGGATAGACAGGGATTTTGCGCTCGTGACGATGGGCATGAGTGACGAGGAGGCATATCAGGAGTGCAGCAGATGTCTTCGCTGTGACCGCTTCGGCTATGGTCTGTTCAGAGGAGGGAGGAAACTGGAATGGTAAGACTTATAATAGACGGCAGAGCGGTGACTGTTCAAGAGGGCACTTCTATTCTCGAAGCGGCACTGCAGAACGGCGTGTCCATCCCGCACCTTTGCTATCTGAAAAAGCTTAACGAGATCGGCGCCTGCAGACTCTGCAGCGTCGAGGTCGAGGGGGAGGACAAGCTCATCCCCGCCTGCATCACTAAGGTGGAAGAGGGCATGAGGGTGACAACGAACTCCATGCGCGTCCGTCAGGCGGCGAGAACCAACCTCTCCTTTATCATGACCCAGCACGACGGGCGGTGCAGCCAGTGTGTGCGCAGCGGCAACTGCCAGCTGCAGACGCTCTGCAGTGACCTCTCCGTGAATCTGGATGGGTATTATGAAAATATTCCCAGCGGAAAGCAAATCCGCTGGCCGAAGAATTTCGCCCTTGTGCGCGACAACACCAAGTGCATCAAGTGCATGCGCTGTATACAGGTCTGTGATAAGATTCAGGACATGCATGTGTGGGACCTCGTGAATGCAGGCGCATGGGCGCGTGTGGACGTCGCCGGCGCAAGGAGAATCGAGGAGGCGGACTGTACGCTCTGCGGACAGTGCATTACGGTCTGTCCTACGGCGGCGCTCAGAGAGAGAGACGATACCGGTCTTGTTTTCAGATGCCTTGAGAATCCGGACATTGTGACAGTGGCGCAGATTGCGCCCGCGATCCGGACAGCCTGGGGCGAGGAACTGGGCATGTCCCCGGAAAAGGCAACCGTGAACCGGCTGGCCGGCGTCCTGAAGGCGATGGGCTTTGACTATGTCTTTGATACGAGCTTTGGCGCAGATCTGACGATCATGGAGGAGGCCTCGGAGTTCCTTGCAAGAAAGAACAAAGGAGACCTTGCGCAGTATCCGATGTTCACCAGCTGCTGTCCCGGGTGGGTGCGCTTTGTGAAGGCGAGGTATCCGCAGCTGACGGGGCAGCTCTCCACATCCAAGAGCCCGCACACTATGTTCGGCGCGGTGATCAAGACGTATTTTGCGCAGAAGATGGGAATCGATCCCGCAAAGATCAGGGTCGTCTCGATCATGCCCTGCATCGCGAAGAAGCACGAGGCGGCTCTGCCTACTGAGCGGAATATAAACGGTCTGCAGGACGTAGATTATGTGCTGACAACGAGAGAAGTGGTCAGAATGATCCGCGCGGACAACCTCGAGCCGGAGCGCATAGAGGAGGCTGCCTTTGACCGTGTGTGCGGTGATTACACAGGGGCCGGCGTTATTTTCGGTGTCACGGGCGGTGTTATGGAAGCCGCGCTGCGCTCGGCGTATTATATGGTTACAGGGAAAAATCCTGATCCGGATCTGTTCCGGACGCTTCGCGGCGGCCGCATGGACACGGCGTGGCGCGAGGCAGAGGCAGAGATCGGCGGCAGCAGGGTGAGAGTAGCCGTGGCGAGCGGCCTTCACAACGCGGATCTTCTCTGCAGGGCCATTCTGCGCGGCGAGGTGCACTATGATTTTGTGGAGGTCATGGCCTGCCCGAATGGATGCGCGGGCGGCGGCGGCCAGCCCCTTCATCAGGATGATATCGACAGAAGGTTCGACCGCGGCGAAGTGCTGCACAGGATCGATGGAAAGATGAAGATCCGCTTCAGCCACGAGAATCCGGATATACAGATGTTGTATAATGATTATCTTGAAAAACCTCTCAGCCCCCTTGCGGAAGAGATTCTGCATACGGATCATTTTGGCTGGGAAATGAAAGATTGAATGGGACCGCTGATGCGATCCCATTCAATCAGCAGCCGATGCCGCGATGCGTCATCGGTTGCAGGACCCATCGGCGAAACCGCCTTCGCGGATTTCGCCTCGGGGTGCCACACTTTACACGGCACGAAGAGGTAATATTAATTTGACTTCAAATTACAGCAGAAGCAGTGTCAGAAGAGAGAGAGAGCAGTTCCGCAGAGGAGCCTCAGTCATGCGAAGGCGTGTAAACCGCTTCCGCATGCTGCTGGGGCTTCTTGTGATGCTCTTTATCGCAGGAGCGGGTGTCGTCGCCGTCAGCGCAGGCATCGGCGCCTACAACGGCATTATTGACTCGGCCCCGGATATCTCGAACATCAACGTGACGCCGACAGGCTATGCCACGTTTGTGTACGACAAGGACGGCAACCAGATCTCGAAGATGGTGCAGACAGATTCGAACCGTATTCCCGTGACGATGGATATGGTCCCGAAAAACCTGCAGCATGCCTTTGTCGCCATTGAGGATGCGAGATTCTATGAGCACCACGGCATAGATATTGAAGGTATTCTGCGAGCCGCTTACCAGGGCATCACGACCGGCAATTTCTCTCAGGGCGCGTCGACGATCACGCAGCAGCTGATCAAGAACAGTGTCTTTACAGGCTGGACCGATGAGACGTTCGCAGAGAGCGTGCGCCGAAAGATCCAGGAGCAGTATCTGGCCGTGCAGCTGGAAAAGACGATGAGCAAGAATGATATTCTGCTCAACTACATGAATATCATCAACCTCGGGCATAGCACACTGGGCGTACAGGCGGCGTCCATGCGTTATTTTGGCAAGTCCGTCAGTGATCTGAATCTCTCCGAGTGCGCCGTCATCGCGGGCATCACGCAGAATCCGTCCGCATACGATCCCATTGTGTATCCGGAGAACAACAAAAAGCGCCGGAAGATGGTGCTCGATGCCATGCTCAAGTACGAGTGGATCTCGCAGTCCCAGTACGATGAGGCGATGGCGGACGACCCATACTCGCGCATTCAGGTGGTCGAGAGCACATCGAATGACCAGCAGGTCAACAGCTATTTTGTCGATGCACTGACAGATCAGGTGCTGCAGGACCTCGAGGAGAAGAAGGGATACACGGAGACGCAGGCGACCACGCTTTTGTTCAGCGGCGGTCTAAAGATTTATTCGACGCAGGACACTGAGATCCAGAAAATCGCAGAAGAAGCGGCGGAGGATCCTGACATTTATCCGGCCGGCACCAAGTGGTATCTGAATTATCAGCTCAGCGTCGAATCTTCGGATGGGACAGTGACGAATTACTCGACCCAGACGATGGAGTCATGGATGAAGGAGAATGGACTGGGGAGCAGCATGATTTTCCAGGATCAGGACTCCGCCAATGCCATGATCGACAAATATAAGGCGGCCGTTGTCGGCAGCGGCGACAAGATCCTTGGGGAGAACAGCTCAATGACGGCGCAGCCTCAGGTGTCGCTGACGATAGAGGATCAGCGCACAGGAGACGTCCTCGCTGTCGTGGGCGGCAGAGGAAAGAAAGCGGCGAGCCGAACACTTAACCGTGCGACAGCAACGCTCCGGCAGCCCGGTTCTACTTTCAAGGTCGTATCGACCTATGCACCTGCGCTTGATGCCGGCGGCAAGACGCTGGCAACCGTCTATGACGATGAGCCGTATGCCTATGCGGACGGTACTCCTGTGCGCAACTGGTACGGCGAGGCGTACAGAGGCCCGGTGACGATCCGGACTGCCATACAGAACTCCATGAACATCATTGCGGTGAAGACGCTGACCGATATTACGCCGCGTCTGGGGTATCAGTATCTTCTTGACTTCGGCTTCACAACACTTGTGGACAATGAAGATATCAATGGGAAGATCTACTCGGATGTCCAGCAGACACTGGCTCTTGGCGGAATCACGAGAGGCGTAAAGAACATAGAGCTGAATGCGGCCTATGCGACGATCGCAGACGGCGGCGAGTACCACGAGCCAAAGCTCTACACCAAGATCACAGACCACGACGGCAACGTCATTCTCGACGAATCCGACAGACAGGAGAGGCGCGTGCTGAAGGAGACGACGGCATGGCTTCTGACCTCCGCGATGGAGGACGTCGTGACCAAGGGTACGGGCACGATGTGCCAGATCTCGGAGACGCCGGTAGCCGGCAAGACCGGTACTACATCGGATGAAAACGATGTCTGGTTTGCGGGCTACAGCAATTACTACACCTGCACGACCTGGGCCGGCTATGATGAAAATACCGACCTCGTCGGCAGTGAAGCCAGCATCGCGAAGCTCCTCTGGCACAATGTCATGGAGAAGATCCACGAGAATAAGTCTTCCTCTGACTTCACAATGCCGGAGGGAATTGTGCAGGCTTCGATCTGTACGGCTTCCGGCAAGCTCGCCGTGCCGGGACTGTGCGATGCAGATACGATCACGGAATATTTTGACAAGTCGACGGTGCCGACGGAGTCGTGCGATGCCAGCTACCATCAGAGCGAGATCGCAGCATCTGCAATGCAGGATGCACAGGCAGCTCTGGACAGTGCGAATTCGACGATGCAGACGGCGACGACCACTCTGCAGGCAGCGCAGCAGCAGCTGCAGGCGGCGCAGGCTTCCGGTGATGCCGCAGCCATTGCGCAGGCACAGGCTGTGGTGGATACGGCGACGACGAACTACAATACAGCGCAGCAGCAGGTGAACGACGCACAGGCGGCTCTCACGGCTGCCCAGCAGGCGGCTTCCTCCGGGGACAGCTCATCTGCAGACAGTGCTTCTTCTGACGGCAGTTCCGACGGCACAGATGCCGGGAGCAGTTCATCAGACGGCACGGGGGCGGACGGCGCCGCGCAGACGCCTGATCAGAGCGCCGATGCCGCAGCCGCGGCGGCACAGACGCCGGATGCATCGGCAGCGGCACAGCCCGCCGACCCGGCGGCTGCCGCAGGCCAGTAAAGACAACGGATTACGGCTATTGCCGGGAATACAAAAGGCCCTCAGTTTTTGGGGGCTTTTTGTGACGGACAATATTTTCAGAGCAGGATAATGGGCAGAGAAGAATCTGCCGCTTAACGAAAAGGGGAGGTTTGAGCATGGAAGAAATGCAGGGACTGCCTGTCATCACAATCAGCAGGGAGTACGGCGCCGGCGGGCGCAGTATTGCAAGAGGGCTGGCCGAGAGACTTGGCATTCCGTTTTATGACCGCGACTTCGTGAAGAAGACGGCGGAGGAGAGCGGGTATTCAGAAGAGGATATCCGGCGCGAAGGGGAGCAGATGAGCCGCATGAGCAAATTCATGAACAGCTTCCTCAACAATGCGGCTGTCTATGAGAGTTCCTACGACGGGATTTTTCAGGCGCAGAAGAAGGTGATTCTGGAGCTGTCGGAGAGTCCCTGCATCATCATCGGCAGATGCTCGAACGTTATTCTCCGGCAGGCGGGAATCCCCTCTTTCAATATATATCTCTATGCGGATACCGCACACCGCGTGAAGCGGGCAAAGGAGCTGGCAGAGAACGGCACAATGGACATTGAGCGCTACATAGCCAAGAGAGATGAGCTGCGCCACACGTATTACAGAACTTATACGGGGCACGCGATGGGATACTGCAGCGACTATCATATCTGTCTGGATACAGGTATGATCGGATATGAGAAGGCAGTGGATATTCTGGTAGAAATTCTGCTGCAGAAGGGCTGAAGGAGCAGTTTAAAAATGATGTCGGGGTGCCGCAGGGGACGCAGCTCTAAGTATAAAACTAAAAAAAGGGGACAGGCGGATCATTCCGGCCTGTCCCTTTTCTGTCCCCTTTTTGCGCAGCTGCGCCTTTTCATGGCAACCGGCGGAAGAGCCGCACGGATTCGATCACAAAAGCGGTGAATCCTACGTAGCCTGCCCCTGTAAAGATGCAGGCGGCTGCCGGCAGGAGAAGACCTGCGGCGCCCAGCAGAAGACAGGCAAGGAAGCCGCCCGCTGCGCCGATCAGCGCCCAGGCCGTTACATGCATATACAATTCATTTTTCAGGTCATTTTCGTTCTTCCCGGATATTCCTGACATCTTATTCCACCTCCCCGGCAGATCGAAGGACAGATCCTTTTTACACAGGTCGCTCGCACGGCTGTCTGGGGATCCATTCTGCCTTTTCTCTGATTTCTCTTCCTTATCTATTTCACTTCTCAGAGTAATCATTCCGCCTGATGCTATCCACCAGCCTCACGTAAAGGAAATGTTAAAGGCGGGTAACGCTCTGTAAAATCTGCGTTATTTACATGAAATTAACAAAGTATGTCAAGAGCTTAACGAGCGGTATTACACAGATTTTACATTGGCCGGCTACTCTTACTCGTGTCCGATGGACAAGGGTAATAATGAAATGGTTCCGGCCGGGGTTGCCGGACAGGGAGGAAAACAAATGAGAACAAAGAGAATTTCGTGCGTCATGATGAGCATTCTGATGGCGGCAACAGTTCTTGCTGGCTGCGGCAGCAGTTCCGGCTCGGACGCGTCCGCTTCTACAGAGGCACCTGCAGCAGACAGCGCTGCAGCATCCACTTCTGCTTCCAGCACAGCTGATGCAAGCGCAGATGCTTCTTCTACAGAGGCTGCTGCAGATACAGCTTCCAGCACAGCAGACGCTTCTGCGGCAGGATCCGTTTCCGGCGAGGTGACAGCGGCAGGCTCTTCCGCACTGCTCCCTCTTGCACAGGCTGCAGCTGAGGACTTTATGACAGAGAATCCGGACTGCGTTATCACGGTTAACGGCGGCGGCTCCGGCGAGGGCCTCAAGCAGGTAGCTGAAGGCTCTGTTGATATCGGCGATTCCGATGTATATGCAGAGGACAAGCTCGATGCCGATTCTGCAAAGAAGCTCGTTGATCACGCTGTATGCACGATCACAATGGCACCCGTTGTCAATGCAGATCTCGGTGTCACTAATCTCACAACTGATCAGCTGGTCGATATTTTCACAGGAAAGACAACGAACTGGAAGGATGTCGGCGGCCCCGATGAGGAGATCATGCTCGTGACAAGACCTTCTTCCTCCGGCACACGTACTCTGTTCAAGAAGTGGGCACTTAACGGCGCTGAGGAAGCTTCCAACCAGGCACTTGAGACAGATGATTCCGGCACACTTCTTCAGACTGTTGAGCAGAACAAGGGTGCAATCGGATATGTAGCTCTCTCCTATCTCGTGAACAACGATAAGGTTGCCACAGTCAGCATCGACGGTGTTGAGCCCACTTTGGAGAATACATACAACGGCACATACAAGGTATGGGGCTATGAGCATATGTACACAAACGGCGACGGATCTGACGCAGCACAGGCCTTCATCAACTATATGATGAGCGACAAGTTCGCAGACAAGATTGAGTCCATGGGCTACGGTGCATCCTCTAAGCTTTCTGACGAAGCTGCAAAGTCTCACCAGGAGTAATCATCAGTAAAGCGGCATAGACAGCTCCGGTTCTGTCACAAAGGCGGGACCGGAGCTGTTTTGACAGGGAAAATAAAAGCCGCAAAAAACGCGGCACAGGAAGGAAAATAAAAATGAGCAATATGGCAGCAGACGGGGGCACCGTTCAGGGAAAGACAGGAACGGCAAAAGACAGAGAGAAAGCGCTCAGAATGTACAAGTTCAGGAAGGAATATCTGGGCCGCGGTGTTGTCACTGCCTGCGGTCTGTTCATCATCATCCTGACTGTGGCCATCGGCGTCTTTCTGATCATCAGAGGCACAGGAACATTTACGAAATTCCATCACAGTGTGGCTGAGTTCCTCTTCTCATCGAACTGGTCTCCTGTGGATTCCGCAACAGGGAGCGGCGGCGGTGTGGGTGCTGCCGTCTATATTGTGGGCTCCCTTCTTACCTGCGGACTGGCACTGCTCTTTGCAGCGCCGTGCGCAATCGGCGCGGCTGTCTTCATGACAGAGATCGCACCCAAGTGGGGCGAGAAGCTCTTCCAGCCCGCCATTGAAATTTTTGTCGGTATCCCTTCCGTTGTCTACGGATGGATCGGCCTCACGGTTCTGGTTCCCTCTATCCGTGATGTCTTCCACGCGCGGATGGGCGGTTATTCGGTGCTGGCGGCAGGCATCGTGCTCGCCGTTATGATATTCCCCACCATCACAACGGTGGCGGCGGATGCGATCCGCAGCGTCCCCGATTATTATCGCAAGGGCGCCTACGGCCTCGGGTCTACCAGGTGGCAGGTGATCTACAGAATCGTTCTGCCCGCCTCAAAGACCGGGATTCTCACCGGCGTCATTCTTGGCCTCGCAAGGGCCTTCGGTGAAGCGCTGGCTGTGGCCATGGTCATTGGCAAGACGAGGGCGTTCCCGACCAGCATTCTTTCTCCCACGAACAATCTTACAGCGGCAATCGCTGCGGACATGGGCAACTCCGCCAACGGCGGAGAGGCGAACATGGCTCTCTGGAGCATGGCTCTTCTCTTGTTCCTGATCTCCATGTTCTTCATCGCACTGATTCATTTCATTGAAAACAGAAGTGCCGCTGCACTCAAGGCCTGACCGGCACACAGAAGCGAGGTTAAGTCATGAACAATACGAAAATGATGACAAGAATCAAGAGGGCAAAGAGAGTGGACCATGTAATGACGGGTGTCTTCTTTGCCATCGGAGGATTCTTTCTCTGCCTGATTATCGTGCTGGCCGCCTACATTATCATCAAGGGAATTCTCTCCTATTACCCCGGCGTGTTCGCGTTCAACGCGCAGGGCATCGGCAACCAGCTCTTCAATACAATTTATCTGGTCTTCCTCTCTCTTGTGATCAGTGTGCCGATCGGTGTAATGGCCGGCATCTACATGGCGGAATACGCCAAACCCGGAAGGGTGACGAAGTTCATCCGCATCAGTATCGAGTCGCTCTCCTCTCTCCCTTCCATTGTGGTAGGCCTGTTCGGCTACCTGGTCTTCATCCTGATGACGGGAGCCAGATGGAACCTGATGGCCGGCGCACTGGCTGTCTCAATCCTGAGCCTTCCCTCCATCACGACGACGACTGAGGATGCCATGCGCTCCCTTCCGAAGAGCTATAAGGCCGGTAGTATGGCACTCGGCGCAACACACTGGGTGACCATCGTGCGCGTTCTTCTTCCTGCATGTCTTCCCCGCATCATCACGGGCGTCATCCTTGCAGCCGGAAGAGGCTTCGGCGAGGCCGCTGCTCTCCTGTATACCGCAGGACAGTCCACGAGAATCAACTGGGCGAACTGGAACCTCACTTCTCCTACCTGCCCGCTGAACCCGTTCCGCCCAGGCGAGACACTGGCTCTGCACATCTGGGTTATGAGAACAGAAGGATCCCTGAATCCCAACTCCGAGAAGATCGCCAACTTCTCCGCAGCGGTACTCGTCATCCTGGTGCTCGCCTTCTCGCTTACAGCGCGCATCATGACAAAGCGCATCAACCAGAAGCAGGTGGGCTCCAAAGCGTAATCGGGGAGCGATTGTTTTCAGAAGACAGCATAACCGTCGATTGAACAATACGATAACTGTTCAGCTCCCCATCCAAAATTATTGAGTTTTCGAGGGGCGCCAGACAAATACAAAATACGAAAGGAAACGCTATGACAATCAGCGGAACTTCGGAAAATATTGAACAGAAAAACACAGCAGATCTGTGCATAAAGGTTGAGAATCTTCATCTGTATTACGGTCAGTTTCACGCCCTGAAAGGAATCAACATGGAGATTCCCGAGCACGAGATCACCGCACTGATCGGTCCCTCCGGCTGCGGCAAGTCCACCTTCCTGAAGACCCTCAACAGAATGAATGACCTTGAAGAAGGCGTCAGGATCGAGGGAAAGGTCACACTGAACGGTACAGATATCTACAGAGACATGGATGCCATTGAGTTGAGAAAGAGAGTCGGCATGGTTTTCCAGCAGCCGAACCCGTTCCCGAAGAGCGTTTATGAAAATGTGGCCTATGGCCCCAGAATCAACGGCATCAACAGGAAATCCGAGCTCGATGAGATCGTGGAGAGATCGCTTCGCCAGGCGGCGATCTGGGATGAGCTGAAGGATCGGCTGTACAAGAGTGCGCTGGGCCTCTCCGGAGGACAGCAGCAGAGGCTCTGCATCGCAAGAACGCTTGCAGTTGAGCCGGAGGTCATCCTCATGGATGAGCCCACATCAGCACTCGATCCCATTTCAACATCCCGCATCGAGGATCTTGCGATGGATCTCAAAAAGGACTACACCATCGTCATTGTCACACACAACATGCAGCAGGCCAGCCGTATCTCGGACAACACAGCGTTCTTCCTTCTGGGTGAGCTGATTGAATACAACAAGACAGAGAAGCTCTTCAGTATTCCGGCAGACAAGCGCACAGAGGATTACATCACAGGACGTTTTGGCTGATAAGACGAACGCTGAGACTGAGGGAGGTTTTATGCAATGAGAAATCGATTTGATGAGGAACTGAATTCACTCAACACACAGCTGATCAACATGGGGAGTCTCTGCGAACAGGCCATTCGCAACGCCACGCAGGCGCTCTCTGACGGGGATCAGGGAAAGGCAAGAAATGTCATCCTTGAAGACGGCGCCATTGATCAGGCGGAGAGAGATATCGAGTCTCTGTGCTTTCGTCTTCTTCTCCAGCAGCAGCCGGTCGCAAGGGATCTGCGACAGATCAGTGCCGCGCTGAAAATGATCACCGACATGGAGAGAATCGGCGATCAGGCATCAGATATCGCGGAGATCATCATCTCGGCGAAGATGGCGGAGAAAGGACGCTTCCCCAAGATTGATGAGATGTCCCAGGCGGCATCTGCAATGGTGACAGAGAGTGTCACGGCCTTCGTCAACAAGGATCTGGAGCTGGCGGGCCGCGTGGAGAGCAACGACGATGTCGTTGATCTCATGTTCGAGTCCATCAAGAGCAAGCTGATCGAGGAGATCGGCAAAGGAAATGACGAAATCGCACAGAGATCTATCGATCTGATCATGATCGCCAAATACCTCGAGAGAATCGGCGACCATGCAACGAACATCGCAGAGTGGGTTGTCTTCTCGATCACCGGTGTACATGAAGGCGGAATCGACACGAAGAAGCTGACGCCAAACGGGGTTGAAGAGGGCAGAGTATATGCCTCTGCTGATACGGCAAAACCGGAAAAATGAGGTTCTGACTGCTCCTGCAGCGTGTTCCGGTGCTGCCGCATCCGACAAAACCGCATTCGCGGATTTCGCACCGTGATGCCGAAAACGGCGCGGCACGGGCTGATTATGCAGGGCTTGCCCTGAGATCTGATTTTACAAAAGAAGAGCGGAAGAGTAACATCAACTTTACATTGATTTAACATTCCGGCGCTATCCGATTTTACACGAATTTTACTATCATGCTCTTGTAAGTAACAAGTAAACAGGCGTGAATAGTGAAGACCGTCCGCGCGGACGGAACAGCCGGGCAGAATGCCTGGCGGGGAGGATATATGCCGGAATCGGTAAAGATTGTTTTTGGTCTCCTGGGAGGGCTGGCGCTTTTCCTGTATGGAATGAACAGCATGAGCGAGGCGCTGCAGAAGGCAGCGGGGGAGAAGATGAAAAAGATTCTCTCCTTCCTCACAAAGACGCCGGTGTCGGGAGCACTGGCAGGAGCATTGGTCACGGCGATTCTGCAGTCCTCATCGGCAACGACAGTTATGGTCATCGGCTTTGTCAGTGCAGGGCTGATGGGACTGCCGCAGGCGATTTCGGTTATTTTTGGTGCCAACATCGGAACGACGATGACGGCACAGCTGATCGCATTCAATATCAGCGATTACATCTATCCGATTATTTTCATCGGCTTTATCGTGAATTTCCTCTCCAAGAGGGAAAAGGTAAAGAACATCGCGATGGTCGTCTTCTCCTTCGGCCTCCTGTTCGAGGGCATTTCGATCATGTCCTCCGTCATGAAGCCGCTGGCAGCCAGCCCGTTCTTCACCAATCTCATGGGCAAGGTTTCCAACCACCCGGTTCTGGGTGTTCTCGTCGGTATGTGCATGACGCTGGTTGTGCAGTCCTCTTCTGCGACGATTGCAGTCCTGCAGAGCTTTGCCCAGCAGCCCGGTGCTGACGGCATTCATTCCGTCATCGGTCTCTCCGGCGCCATCCCGATTCTCCTCGGCGACAATATAGGTACGACGATTACAGCTCTTCTGGCCTCCATCGGACAGAGCAAGAACGCGAAGAGAACGGCCATTGCACACAGCTGCTTCAACATCAGCGGCACACTCGTGGCGCTCCCGCTCCTTCCGCTGTTCATCAAGTGGGTGCAGTTTATCTCGCCCAGGGGAAATGAGCTGGAGATTATTTCCAGACAGATTGCGAATGCACACACCACATTCAATGTTGTCTGTACACTGGTATGGCTTCCCCTCATCCATGTCATGGTGAAGATCGTGATGGCCATTATTCCAGGTGAAGATACTGCTGATATGGCAGCCGGCAAGTCAGCTTACCTTGACAAGAAGATGGTCGGACAGCCGATGGCCGCGATGTATCTTGTATCAAAGGAAATTGAGCGTTGTCTTGGATCGACGGAGAGACTCTTTGCACTCATGCGCGATGAGATCGCCGGAAAACATGCGGTCAAGACGGAAGATTCCTTTGATACAGCTTATGAGAACGCAAAGCATGTGCAGCAGGCCATCATTGACTACATTTCGGAGATGTTTTCCATAGGTTCCATGAACCAGGAGCAGTCGGAGGAGGCGGCGGGGTTCCTCGCCGTCATCAATGATATTGACAGGGTCAGTGACAGGTGCAACGACATTGTGAGGGGCAGCAGGACAGCATATCTCGATGGGCACCCGTTCTCTGCGGATGCCGTTGCGGAGCTCAACAACTGTGTGGATGCCGCGAAGAAGATGTTCGGTCAGGCTATGGCGATGCTGAAGGAAGGCAGCTATGAGGAGGCCTCGCGCATTGTCAAGGCAAAGAGCAAGCTCAGAAAGAGCGTAAAGACATTTAACAAGGCACACCTTGCGCGCGTAAAGGCAGGGAAGTGCGATGAGGCGATGACGCCGATCTACTCCAATATTCTTTATAACATGGAGCGTATGGGCGACAACTGCGTGAGCATAGCGGAGGAATGTCTCGATGACGTTCATCTGGTGAAGCCGGAGGACGCTGGCATGAAGCCGGCTGTGCAGGCGCAGTAAAGAGGCAGATCTGTTCAGCCTGCGGCAAGAATTCAGGACTTTGCGGCAGGCAGAACAGATCAACGAAATACTGTATATAAGGATACGGCTATGATTTACTGCGTAGAAGATGATGACAACATTAGAGAGCTGGTCGTTTATACACTGGACAGCACAGGGCTTCCCGCCAAGGGATTTCCCGGCGGGAAGGAATTCGAGGCCGGATGCGCGGCTGAGCTCCCTGAGCTGGTTTTGATGGACATCATGCTGCCCGGTGAGGACGGCGTATCTCTTTTGAAGAAGTTCCGCGCAAACCGCGATACCAGGGATATTCCGGTGATCATGGTGACGGCCAAGGGAGCGGAGTACGAGAAGGTGCAGGCGCTGGACCTTGGCGCAGACGATTATGTGACGAAGCCGTTTGGCATGATGGAGCTGGTCTCCCGCATCAAGGCGGTGCTGCGCCGCACCGGAAGAAATGCGAAGAACGACAACATCGAGCTGAAGGTCGATGATATCACGATGGATGTCAAGAGACACAGAGTGCTCGTGGACGGCAATGAGGTTGTTCTCACGCTCAAGGAGTTTGAGCTCTTAAAGAAGCTCATGATGAATACAGAGGTCGTCATGACAAGAGAGAGGCTCCTGGAGGATATCTGGGGATACGATTTCGACGGAGAGACAAGAACCGTCGATGTGCATGTGCGTACGCTCCGGCAGAAGCTCGGCAGAGCGGGCGATCACATCGAGACCGTGCGCGGCGTTGGCTACAAAATTACCGAATAAGGGAGCAATAGGAGTACAATGGGGACGTCTGCTGTGATAAAGAACATTCATCTGCATCCGGGAGCCGGGGAATCCGGTATGAGGGCTGTTCCTATGCGAAAAAAGATCCAGAGCACAATGATCATGGTGATCGTAGCTACGCTGACGGTGGCGTATGCGATCACCATTCTTTTTGTTTATGCGAGAATGCGCTCGGTCGCGGAGAAAGACATCCGGGTTGAGGCCGACTACATCCGGGCAGCAACGGATCTGGGCGGCGAGCAATACCTGCGGCAGCTGGACATTGTGGAGCCGCAGACGAGAGTGACGCTGATCGACACGGACGGAACAGTCCTTTATGACTCCGTGCAGGATGAATTTACATTGGAAAACCATCTGAACCGCCCCGAGGTACAGGCAGCTCTCAAAGACGGCACGGGACAGGATGTGCGTGAGTCCAATACGCTCGGAGAAGAGATGTTTTACTGTGCCGAGCGGCTGAATGACGGCAAGGTGGTGCGTGTCGCCAAGTCAGTCGCGACAGCATCACGCACAGCTCTCCAGCTCCTTCCCGTAATTCTTGGCATTGGCGCTCTCATGCTGGCCTTCGCTGTCTGGATCTCGAGGAGGCAGGCTGAGGCACTTGTGCGCCCTATCAATACGCTGAATCTGGATGACCCGCTCAAAAATGATGTCTATGAGGAGCTCTCTCCCCTTCTTCACCGCATCGATGAACAGAATAAGATGAAGGATGCGATGGCGAACATGAGAAAGGAGTTCTCTGCTAATGTCTCCCACGAGCTGAAGACCCCGCTGACCTCCATTTCCGGATATGCGGAGATCATCCGGGACGGCATTGTGAAGCCTGCTGACATTCCGCAGTTCTCCGATCGCATTTATAAGGAGGCAAACCGTCTGGTGACGCTCATCAATGATATCATCAAGCTCTCTAAGCTCGATGAAGGAGAGGTTCATGAGCAGATGGCGGATGTTGATCTTTTTGATCTGACGCGGGAGATTGTCAGCCGTCTTGGGCAGAAGGCGAGAGACTGCCAGGTGCATGTGGAGATGTCGGGTGAGACGTGCACGGTAAAGGGCATCCGCCAGATTCTGGATGAGATGATCTACAACATTATCGAGAATGCCATCAAGTACAACAAGAAGGGCGGATTGGTTGAGATCTGGGTCGGCGAAGACATGAGCGGCAAGAAGGTCGTCGTCTCCGATACCGGCATCGGTATTCCGCACGATCAGCTGGACCGCATTTTTGAGCGTTTTTACCGCGTGGACAAGAGCCATTCCAAGGAGACGGGAGGAACGGGCCTTGGCCTCTCGATTGTCAAGCACGGCGCCATTATCCATCACGCGCGGATTGATGTGGAAAGCGAGCTGGGTGTCGGCACCCGCATGACGATCGCATTCCCGAAAGAAGCTGTGGCGACCGAGAAGGAAAAGGCGAATACACCGGTTGATTCTTCGGCTGACCAGGAGAAGGCCTGAGCAGCACCGCATCCTGCCCGGAATATACTGCAGGGTGAAAAAAGTCCGCAAAAGCGTCTGTTTCTTGTGAAAACAGGCGCTTTTCCCTTTTTTTTGCACAAAATGAAGAGTATAGTAGCGGTCGTTGGCTGCACGATGACGCAGGTTCATGGCAAGAGAGGAAAGGGTGCTGATGAAAGCGCTGAAAATATTGAAGAAGAGAAGAGATCATTTTCTGCACATGCTGATGGCCTTCGTAGGCGGAACGACGGCCGGCTATGCGCTTCTTGTGCGCGGTGAGTTCGCGCAGGCGCAGACCGCGAACCTCGCGAAGCTCTTTCTGAACCTCACAGCGGGCAGCGTGCATCAGGAGGCTTTGGAGTGCCTGATCGCAGCAATCGTTTTTGCGGCGGGCCTTACAGCTGCCCACCTCATAAAGAGATGGCAGCCGAAGGAGAGGTGCGAAATTGTCTGCATCCTTGTGGAGGCGGTCTTTATTTTCCTTGAGGGACTTGTGCCGGATGGGACGCCGGTGATGCCCGCGTGCTGGCTTATTTTCACGCTGACGGCGTATCAGTGGGGCACGTTTGCCGGTGTGGAGGGGTATAACTGCTCGACGATTTTCTCCTCGAACAATTTCAAGCAGGCACTGTTCGGGTGGCTTGATTACGCAATGGATAAGGATAAGGCGAAGCTTCACAGGGCCGCCTTTTATTCTCTGACGCTTGTGATGTTTTACAGCGCTGTGTCGGTGCAGGGACTGTTCGCCGGATTCTTCGGCACCAGAACGGTGTGGCTCGCCTTTGCGCCTCTGGCAGTCTCTGCTGTGATCTGGCTTCTCGCCGGCAGTATAGAGGAGGAGAAGGAAGAGCATTTCGAGGAAGGGCCGGAGAACTTCGGCGTCGGCACCTCGGAACTGTAATCTGCGTTTTTGGAATTTCTGTATTATTGTATACATTTAGGATTGAAGCCGCGGATTTTGCTGTGCTACAATACGGAAAGACTGGCGCGGGGGCCGTTGTTTTCACAAAAGACGGTCGCAACGGCGCGGAGAATAATCATACAGGGAGGCCGATATGGCAGAGAGTGCGAAGAAACCTTATCAGGAAATGAGCAGGGATGAGCTCGCAGACGAGATTGCGGCGCTGAAGGCGGAGTATAAGAAGTATCAGGCGATGGAGCTGCAGCTGGACATGAGCCGCGGCAAGCCCTGCAGAGAGCAGCTGGATCTTTCGATGGGTCTTATGGATGCGCTGAACAGTACGGCGGATCTCTCCTGTGAGGACGGCACGGACTGCCGCAACTACGGCGTGCTCGGCGGCATTCAGGAGGCAAAGGTTCTCATCGGGGATATGATGGAGAACAACCCGGACAATATCCTGATCTATGGTAATTCTTCACTGAATGTGATGTACGATCAGGTTTCAAGATCCATGACGCACGGCGTGATGGGCAGCACGCCCTGGTGCAAGCTCGACAAGGTGAAATGGCTCTGCCCTGTGCCTGGCTATGACAGACATTTTGGCATCACGGAGTATTTTGGCATCGAGATGATTCCGGTACCGATGTCGCCCACCGGCCCCGATATGGATATGGTGGAGAAGCTCGTCGCTGAGGACGAGGCCATTAAGGGCATCTGGTGTGTGCCCAAGTACTCGAATCCGCAGGGCTACTCCTATTCAGATGAGACCGTGCGCAGATTTGCGAGATTGAAGCCCGCTGCGAAGGACTTCCGCATTTACTGGGACAATGCCTATGGCATTCATCATCTCTATGATGACAGACAGGACTACCTGATCGAGATTCTCGCGGAGTGCAAGAGAGCAGGCAATCCCGACCTTGTCTACAAGTTCGCTTCCACATCCAAGATCACGTTCCCTGGGAGCGGCATCGCGGCACTGGCAACGAGTGCGAACAATCTTGAGGACATCAAGAACCAGCTGAAGCACCAGACGATCGGCCATGACAAGGTCAATCAGCTGCGTCACGTGCGCTTCTTCAAGGACATTCACGGCATGGTGGAGCACATGAGAAAGCACGCCGCCATCATCCGTCCCAAGTTCGAGCTCGTGGAGAATACCTTCGAGGAGAATCTGGGCGGTCTTGGAATAGGTTCATGGACCTGCCCGAACGGCGGATATTTTATCAGCTTCGATGCCCTTGAAGGCTGTGCTGCCGCCATTGTGGATCGGGCAAAGAAGGCCGGCGTCAAGCTCACGCCTGCCGGCGCTACATGGCCTTATCACAAGGATCCGCATGACAGCAATATCCGTATTGCACCGACGTATCCGCCGCTTGAGGACCTTCGCACAGCGGCCCAGCTCTTTACGGTATGCGTAAGACTTGTCAGCGCGGAGAAGCTCTATAGTGAGATGAAGTGAAAAAAGTCGCCGGTGTGTCTTGACAAAGAGGTGGCCATCGCACAGGCAGAGATGCCTCGTGTGTGATCGCTGCGCATCGATTCGCTAACCNNCGGGGAGGCTTCGAACATGACGGGCCTCAAAAGCGCGTTTCGGAAAACGCGCTTTTGTCCCCTACAGCCCTTCGCTGTCGGTAACGCGAATCAGATTGCTCGCGTACACACCCGGGGCATTCCCTGCCTGCGCGATGGCCTTATTTTCAGCTCTCCGTACGGTTTCATCTTCTCCTGACGGTTACTGAATTATTAACAAATTTCACAGGCAGTAGTGAAAATCCCCGGCCGCACAGTTATACTCAAGAGGTATGACAAAGCGGCCGGTGATTTTATTTTCAGCCGCCGGATTCTTTGGGGTGATCGCGGTGAAAAATCGCTATGAGATAAAACCGGACAACGTAAAGATCATGGGGAGGACGCTGCGGATTGACGGGACGACGTGGCTTGGCTATTCCGCATCCGGCGTATCGTTCTACACCTACGCGAGGGAAGTTTCGGTGCAGCTGCAGGCGATCAGCGAGAGCGGCGACCCCTCGCAGACAGCTGTGATCGGCATTGTTCTGAACGACGATTACGACAGGATCAGAAAGATCGCTGTGCGCAGGGGCAAGGCGGAGTACCCGGTCTGTGTCAACTTCTCGGGCGGCGCTGTCAAGGTGGCTTTGTTCAAGCTCTCCGAGGTCTGGAACGACAAGGTCGGTATTGTCTGCATTTATGCAGATGAGGACATTGTGCCTGTGGAACCGTCGAAGAGAAAAATCCTGTTCATAGGTGACTCTATTACGGCAGGGTATGGGATTGAGGTGAGCGAGGGCCCCGGCATGGCGGATGCCTACACCTTCCGGACCATGGACGTGAACCCTTTAAAGAACTATGCGGGACAGACGGCGAGGCGCCTCGGCGCGGATTTCACGAACCTGTGCTGGAGCGGCAACGGCGTGATCTCACAGTATATTCCTCCGGATACGGATATTCCGGACACGAAGGACCTTCTGCCGGACCTCTATCCCTATACGGACCGCACGACGGAACAGGTTGTGAGAATCCTGCTCAGCGCGAAGGGGAGCCGGCGGGCAGTACTCAACAGCGATGCGGCGCCGGGCGCAAAGGACGGACTGACTGTTTTCAATCCGGCTGATTTTGTGCCGGATGTGATCGTGGCGGCGCTCGGCACAAATGATGCTTCCTTCACCAAGGGCATCAAGAGAAGGGAGCGCCTTTTCGCGGAGCGATATGCGGCATTTATGATGGCGCTAGGCAGGGACTACCCGCGGGCTGTCCGCCTGATTATCCACGGCATCATTGAATCTTCGCTCACAGATGCCTGCCGGGCGGCGGCGCAGTATGCCGGCGCTTATTTCATGGAGATTCCGCCTCTGCGGCCGGAGGAAGGATATGGCGGCGGCGGACATCCGAGCTACCTCGCACACTGCAGGATGGCCGATCAGCTGACGGACGAGATCTGCAGACGCACAGGGTGGACGGAAGAGAAGGAAGACTGATTTTGAGTTTTTTCGGGCTTGTGAACGATTACCGGGATCATTAGAGACAGTTTTCAGAATTTCAATAAATATGGAAAGGAAGGCAGACAGATATGGCAGTTACATATGCAGTTACGATCACAATGAACGACGGCGGTGTCATGAAGGGGGAGCTTTATCCGGACATTGCGCCGATCACGGTGGAGAATTTCAAGAAGCTCGCCGATGCGCATTTCTATGACGGGCTGACTTTCCACAGGATTATCAAGGGCTTCATGATTCAGGGCGGAGATCCGGACGGCAACGGCACGGGCGGCCCCGGATACAGCATAAAGGGCGAGTTTGCTGCCAACGGTGTAAAGAATGATCTGAAGCATACCAGAGGCGTTCTCTCCATGGCACGCGCGCAGGATCCTGATTCCGCAGGCTCTCAGTTCTTCATCATGCACGCCGATGCACCTTATCTCGACGGCCAGTATGCGGCGTTTGGGAAGATCACGGAGGGCCTGGACGTGCTCGACCGGATCGCGGAGACAAAGACGGACTGGAGCGATCATCCGTGGGAAGAGCAGATCATGAAGAGTGTTGTTGTGACAGAGATGAACTGAGTGCACGCTCTTGCAGAGATGTGCTGATGAAGCGCTCTTTGGAACGAGTTTACTAAGGAAGCATTCTTTTAATGTGTAGAATGAAGGGGCGGGTTCTCTAAAGAGGGGAACGCACGCCCCTTCTTTTATAGGCGAGAAAGTGCTGCAGCACCTCTCCTCTCCCGCGTCTGCGCACCGGACAGCAGGTGCCGTCCGTGAGCACAAGCGCATCGGCGCGATATGCGCTGACGTGGTCCATATTTACGAAAAGGCCCCGGTTGCAATGCACAAACGGCGGAGAGGGCAGCAGACTTTCAAGGTCCTTGCTGCGCAGGCGGATCCGCAGCACCGTGCC
The DNA here is from genome assembly GCA_002353635.1 of Lachnospiraceae bacterium UBA2734. Lineage (GTDB taxonomy): Bacteria > Bacillota > Clostridia > Lachnospirales > Lachnospiraceae > CAG-791. The sequence continues at coordinate 22,885 of DEKA01000021.1, read as the reverse complement.
TTTCTTCTTTCCCGTCTGCTCCGATGCCTGGAAGTGCACAAGGCAGTAGTGCGCATCGGAGGAGACATACAGGATGCCGGATACCGGAAGCGGCGTACAGTTCCTGCCCGGAAAAAGGATGTGCTGCTCCTGTGCAGGGGCGCTCTGCCGGAGAAGAGACAGCACTTTCCGGACCTCCGCGTCATCATAGGCTCTGTGAATAATTTCGCTGAAGCCAAGATCCTGCAGAAGGATCTTCTCGTCCCCGCCCGTTTCGGGCGGGGATTTTTCTTTGCCTTTCTCTCTGAAAATAACAGCGATCCGGATCTCTTTCTTCATTTCTTATACCTCATTGAAGGAATCTATGGCATCGATGCCGCTTTGTTATAAGTTCTTTCTGGAAAAGGGATCTCTAAGAAAAATGATTTTTATGCCGGAATACCGTTCTTTCCTGCCACATGGATTGGCAGAAGACGGGAAGAAGGTATAATCATGCATATCGCAGCCGTGTCGGGAAACGATTCTTCGCGGCGGCGTCAGTTACCTTTATTTCATCTCTGCTGTATCTCCGCCTCTGCATGCGGAGACTGCCCGTGGTTTATTACACGCAGGAGCTGTGCCTATCCACAGTCCGGCAGTATGAGCAGAACATCATTTCTATTCATCTTTATGGTGCGGCAGTCCTGCCGTCCGTCACATCGAAAGGACAGATCATGAGCGAAATCCGGGAGTATCAAAGAAAAGGGGAAGTCCTGCAGAGAAAAAAGTCTGTGCAGGCAGGAGCGAACAGGAAGTGCAGAGGGATGCGTGCCGCCGCTGCGCTGCTGGCCGGCATTCTTGGTGCCGGGTGCGTGCAGGGAAGGACCGTATTCGCCGCCAATGAGAGCGGCGGAAGTATGTCCAGTATAACACAGGCAGACGGACTTCAGCTCAAAAAGACGGTCACACAGAATGAAAACGGAAGCTGGCATATTGCGTTGGAATCTTATGTTATGGGAGAGACGAGACCTGGCGTGCATCCTGTGGATATCGTTCTGCTCCTGGACACTTCCGGCTCCATGCAGATCTTTGCAGGGAGAAAAGAGACGGGTGTCTCCAGGCAGGAAAGCCTGCAGATCGCAGCCAGAGAATACGTCGCCAAGATCAGTGAATGCAATGAAGGCGTGGAGGCGGATCAGCAGAGCCGGATCGCTCTGGTGCAGTTCGCTGACGATGACGACACAAGAATTCTGCAGGATCTGACGCCGGTGACGGCGGATAATCGGGAGAAGTTGAACGGGATCATCGATGCACTCCCGGCAGATGGCAGCACAAGAATTGACTGTGCCATGGAAGCTGCGGCCGATATTCTGGAGAGGGATGATAAGAGCGATCGGCAGAAATCTGTCATTCTGATGACAGACGGACAACCGAGCCGGATTGACGGCTTCCAGCCTTCTATCGCCAATGCTGCGATCAAGGCGGCGAAGGGGATCAAGGAGAGCGGCGTAGAGATCTATACGATCAGCATGGAGCCTAACTGCTATGCGGATACAGGGGGTCCTCTTCCGGAATACGAGAAGGATGAGAAGGACACAGAAGAGAATGAGGATTTCTATTACGTCTCCCCTTGTCTCTATTACAGAGAAGACCAGAGAGTAAACTGTACAGATGAGAATATGACGAATATGACAAACCGGTTCTTCCATCTCATCAGCAGCAACAATCCGCGTGCGCTCAGCATGGATGTTCCTGATGCAGAGGATGAAAACGCCAGAGGCAGTACCTCGGGAGGTGGGGATGGCCCTGCCACGTACTACTCGATGGCAGAGTCGGGAGAAGCGCTCGTCAGCATTTATGAGGATCTCGCTTACAGCTCCGTACTTCTTGACTCCTATCTGGGGAGTGAGGCGCAGCTGCGGGATTTTGTCACTGATGACTTTGAGATCAGAGATCCCGAAAGTGTGAAGATATATACGTCCGGGGCGGATGTCAGTGACGGTACACTGCGGTGGAAGGAGAAGGTGCCTGCTGAATTTGAGGTCAGCAAGGATGCGCACAGCGTGCGGGTGAAGGGATTCGACTACAGCCGGCATTTTGTGTGTATGGCGGGGCATCCGGACAACCAGGACTATGCCGGCGCGAAGCTCATCGTCGAGTTTGATATTGAATCTGCAAAGACATTTGGCGGCAGCCAGATTCCGACGAACGGACCGGAATCGGGTGTCTACAGGAATGAGGAGACGCAGGAGCCGGCGTGCCTTTTCGGGGAGCCCAGAGTTGATCTGCCGATCGATTATGAGGTGGCGATGAAGGACAAGGCCCTTTATGTGCCGGAGAAGGTGCAGTTGCAGGAGCTTACTGTTTTCAGAGAGGGATATCGCCCTGACGGCAGGAACAATGCCCATGTGGAGATCAGATATACGCTGAAGGATGAGCGGGGCACAGAGGTCGGGACGCTGCTCATTCCGGCGGGGGTCAGTGCAGATGCGTGCACATGGCAGATGAAGGAAACGACGGCGGAGAAATGCGGACGCTATGATATAGAATGCAGGATAACTCCGGTAAAGGAGGGAAGCGTAAAGGAAGAGAAAAGAGAGAGCTCCGCAGAGGTGCATATCTATCATCCGGTACTCGCATTAAAGGACAGTGTGCAGACAAGAGGCGAAGAGATCGATCTGCAGGAAGGAGACCTGACGGAGGTCGGTGCGCTTGGACCGCACTTTGCGTCCATCGATTGGATCTGTGATGACGACACAGTTTCTGATCCCTCTAATGAGCCTTATGTGATCTATCGGACGGCTGTATTGTCCGGCTGCAGGGAAGAGAACGGCAGAAAATATATAGACACCGCAGGGGATATTCCGGTATCTCTTCATCTGCTGCGGGAAGGTGCGGAGAGCGGTTCGGTCAGCAGCCCGTTTGATATTTCAGACTGGACAGATTACAGGCGCAGCTGCGTCAGATCCTCGTGCAACAATCAAGGCAGCAAAGATGCAGCCTTTCTCATCCATTCTGTTGATGAAGGAAATGGAGAGGATGAGAACAAAGACGGAGAAGATCATACACAGGAAAAAGCGAAGGAGGAGACAAAAGACAGCGGCAGCAGACGTCACCGCCGCCATCATGGTGGAAATGAGGAAAAGGGCAGTCAGGGCAGCGGGAGCACGCCTGTACAGGTGACTGTGTCGCAGAATGGAGCGGTGCAGAAGTCAGGTGCGCAGGAGCAGCCTGCGGTGTCGAATCCCGTTTTGCTCTCCGATGCAGGAGATGACGGTATGCAGGGGCAGGCAGGCGAAAAGGACATTGCCGGTTCAACGGGTGCTCTGAGTCCCCTTACAGGAGATGAGGCGGCGATGTATCTGTGCGAGGCGGTCATGATTCTCAGTGCAGGGGGACTCTTTCTCTGGGGGCTTTGCAGAAAGCTCCGTTTCCGTTGATACTAGCGTTAATACAAAGGCGCGCAGGATGGGCAGAAAATTCTTTTTGTGCTATTCTTGATGATACAGTTGTTGAAGGACTATGTATCTATTCAGCACAGAAGGGATTCTTATATGAAGGACAGACAGAAATTACAGGCAATCCTGATCGGCGCGATCGCAGCTGCGCTGATCATTGGGCTTGCCGGCGGATATGTGATGGGAAGGCACGCCGGGAGGAGTGCAGGAACAGCATCTTCACAGGCGGCGCAGACCATTGCAGCATCAGGAGATACATCTGCGCAGAGCGGCGCCTCTGCAGCATCCTCAGCGGACAGCCAGGCGGGGACATCCCAGTCCGAACAGGCACAGAGCGAGGACACTGCGGATGCGGAGACTCCCGGAGATGCCGACACGGAAGCTGCAGCAGAGGCGGGGACGGAAGCCGAAGAGGCTGCAGCGCAGTATGATATAGGCGATCACGAGGGCGAAGGACAGAGTGAGGCAGATCCTTCACAGATCGACAACGCAAAGACAACAGAGGCAAAGGAAGAGAGCGCTGACGACGGCTCTGCGCCCACTTATGACAATGACAAGGCTGTGATGCAGATTGTTGTCATGGGAGATTCCCAGTTCGGGAATTTCCGCGGCAAGAACGGCCTGGCTTATCTTCTGAAGCAGTACTGCAATGCCAATGTCTACAACCTGGCGATCGGCGGCACCTGCGCCGCCGTAACCCAGACAGAGGGGAGTGACAGCGGTGATAAGTGGGAGTCCGTCGGCGGTGCCGGCATGGTGCAGCTGGCAGCAGGTAAGGTGCCGTCCAGCATTCTCGACAGCCATAATCTTCCTTATACCAAAAAGGTATACGAGGACTGCGATTTTTCCAAGACAGATGTCTTTGTGCTGGAGTACGGCATCAATGATTACCTGAACAAGATCCCGCTCTCAAATGACAGCAATGCACTGGATGTGCGGAGCTACCGCGGTGCGCTCACATACTGCATCAGTACACTGCGCAAGTATTTCCCCAAGGCAAAGATCGTGGTTGCAACGCCCACATACTGCCAGTTCTTTGCTTCCGGAACAGGCGAATACCTGGGTGACGGCAATATCCTCAGCAACGGCGTCGGCACAGTCACCAACTATGTGGATGCGGCACAGAATGTGGTGGAGGGCATGAACGGGGATGCGGATGTCATGAATGCCTATTATTATCTTGACATCAACAGTCTGACCGCGAAGCAGTACCTGCTCGACGGCATCCATATGAACAGCGCAGGGCGCGTTCTCTACGCCAAGAGACTTGCGCGCAAGATCATCATTGCCATGGGCTATGATGTCGGCCAGGAGGAGGATGTAACGGAGATAGACTGGCAGAGCAGAGCCAAGAAATGACAGTAACTTGTTCAGCGGGCTTCCCATCCGAAATCTTTGTGTTTTCGGGGGATGCTGAACAGTTACCAACAACAAAAGGGTGTCCGAACGGCGGTTCCGCCGCCCGGACACCCTTTTGGCTGCCAGAACTTCCTGGTGCTTTTGGCCTTCAGAATTTCCTGATGTTCAGATCACCCGCGGATGCGGAATCTTTGATCTCAAGAATCTTCAGCGGGTAGGAGGTGTTGTCGTTTGCCTTCACCGTGACTGTATCGCCGACCTTATGGTGAAGAAGAGCCCTTCCGATCGGCGATTCAATGCTGATGATGTTGTGGAGAACGTCCGCGCGGATCGGTGTCACGATCGTGTAGGTGTCCTCTTCGTCGTCATCGACAAAATAGACGCGGACATCCTTATCCACGCTCACCTCATCCTCAGCGGTGTCATCCTCGTCAATAATCGTCGCTGTGCGGAGAACTCTCTCCAGATAGCGGATCCGGCTGTTGTTGTGGTTGTTCTCCTTCTTGGCGGCATAATATTCAAAATTCTCGGAGCGGTCTCCCTGCGCGGCGGCCTCGGCAACTGCCTTCGTGAGCTGGGGGCGCAGATCCACCTTGCGGTGCTCGATCTCCTCCTCGATCTTTTTAACATCTCCTTTTGTCAGACGCTGTCCCATAAATATCCTTCCTGTGCCGTGCCTTCAGTCTGAAGGAACATGTATCAGCATGATCGTTCAAACCCGGCTCCATTCTTTTTCCTGTCGGCGATACCTTCCGTTTTCGTATCAGAAACGGGAATAGCCCGGCCTTTGTCCCATCATAGCACATCCTTGCCAAAGATGTCCCCGTCAAACTATAATGTAATGATATCGCATTCACGCTATATCAGACCAGACAGGTGCAGGGATTGGCGAAAGATCCTCTGTCTGGCAGGCGGGCCTTCCGTCCGAAATTTTGAGTTTCCGGAGGGCTGAACAATTACATTTTTGGAGGACATGGGACAGCGATGTTTCATATGAATAAAAAGACTAAACAGATTCTGGCGGCCATCATTGTGATCATACTGATTGCCGCAATGGTTCTGCCGATGGCTCTGTCCGTAAATGCGGCAGAAACCTCAGCGGCGGAAGATGCTTCCGAGGCGCAGACAGAAGCGGCTTCATCTTCCAAAGAAGCAGAGAGATCAGATACGGTGCAGAAGGGCATCACGCTTGAAGGAGAGGATGTCTCCGGCCTTACAAGGGACGAACTGACAGCGAAGGCGCAGGAAATCGCAGATAAGATGAAAAACGCCACTGTGACCATCCACGGCAGAGAGGACGACCAGAAGGTCACCGTCAGCGCCGGGAATCTTGGGATGACATGGTCCAATACGGATGTCGTCGACCAGATCATGGACTATGGAAGGGCATGCAACATCATAGCGCGGTACAAGCAAGAGAAGGATCTTGCACACGACGGCGCTGCCTTCACGATCAAGACGGATTTCAGCAAGGATAAGATTCTTGCCTTCATTAAGAACAACTGCGAGGCATTTAATCAGGAGGCGCAGAATGCCTCACTCAAGAGAGAGAACGGTGCCTTCACCATTGTAGGCGGGCAGACAGGCTATGTCGTGGATGAGGATGCATCGGCGGACAAGATCTATACCACCCTGACGACAGACTGGAACGGGAGCGACGTCGACCTTGATCTCGATGTGGAGGAGCAGCAGCCAAAGGGATCGACCGAGGAACTCTCCAAGGTGAAGGATCTGCTCGGTACATTTACGACCTATTACTCGACGTCCAATGCAGCGAGAAAACAAAACATCGCCAACGGGTGCTCGCTCATCAACGGGACGACACTCTATCCGGGTGAGGAGTTCTCTGTTCTGCAGCACATCACGCCTTTTACAGAGGAGAACGGCTATGCGCTGGCAGGATCCTATCTTGGCGATGAGGTCGTTGAGAGCTTCGGCGGCGGCATCTGCCAGGTTTCCACGACACTGTACAATGCTGTGATCAGGGCTGAGCTGAAGGTGACGGCGAGATCCAACCATTCCATGATCGTAGGCTATGTAGACCCTTCAGAGGATGCTGCAATTGCCGAATCCTCCGGGATGGACCTGAAGTTCGTCAACAACCTGCAGGATCCCATCTACATTGCAGGGTATGCAGACGGCGGGCAGATCACCTTCAATATCTATGGCGTGGAGACAAGAGATGCGGGCCGCAAGGTCAGCTTCGAGAGCGAGACACTTACAACTACGCCTTCCGAAGGCACAAAGGTTAAGACAGATGCAAGCCAGCCGGTGGGCTATGTCAGCGAGACGGCCGGACACACCGGCTATACGGCTCAGCTCTGGAAGATCGTGACGGAGAATGGAAAACAAGTCAGCCGTGAAGTTTTCAATAAGAGTACATATCAGATGACGCCCGAGATTGTGACGGTAGGAACGGCCGGTACGGTGACCTCTGAGCTGCAGGCGGCCATCGAGTCCGGGGATGTGAGCGCGATCCGGACAGCGGCGGCCAATGCAAAGAACGCTGCTTCTTCGGCCGGTACGTCAGCTGCGGATGCTGCGGCGGCGGCACAGAAGGCGGCACAGGATGCATACGCAGCGGCACTGGCAGCAGGACAGGATACGAATTCGGCTATGGAGGCTGCACAGGCAGCAGCCAATGCGGCAGTGGCACAGAGCACAGGGAGCGCTTCGGCATCTTCAACGGATAGCAGCGCTGCTGCCTCCCAGGCAGACAGTTCTGCGGCGGCTTCCTCTGCGGATGGCAGCGCGGATGCTGCATCTGCCTCAGCAGACAGCTCATCGGCCGCATCTTCTGCGGATGGCAGTGCGGATGCAGCAGGAGCTGCTTCGCAGACAGACGGCAGTGCGGCAGCGCAGGAGCAGACGGATGGCAATGCAGCTTCGAACGGGTAAAATCGACGTAAACGTCTATGACCGATCGGTAAGGAAAAGGCTGGGGACTGCACTTGTTCCCAATGCCGGAAGAAGAGACGCAGAATCCGCAATGCGCAGAACTTCTGTGGACAGCGTGACGATGGACACGGCACAATGTGGATATCTCGCTGTGACGGAGGCTGTCAATGACCTTTCAGCAGATGGATATGCCGCGGAGAGCATTGAAACCTCTATTCTTCTGCCTGCGGGGGCGCAGGAGGAGAGCCTGCGGCGCATTGAGGACCAGATCCGCGAGGCAGCACTCTCACAGGGCGTGAAGGTGACCGGCGGGCACACGGAAGTGACGGATGCCGTGACAAGGCCGGTAATCACCGTAGCGGCGGCCGGCAGACTATTGTCAGCATGTGAGGATGGGAGCGGCGCTTACGCAGACGGCATGCAGCGAGACATCCGGAAGGAGAGCAGTACACTTTCCGACATACATCGGGAAAGAAGTGAAAGCGCAGACTCTGTTGAAGTCGACGCCGCTATTGTCATGACCGGCTTCGCGGGCATGGAGGGCACTTATATGCTCGCTGCGGACTTCGGAGAACAGCTCCGGGAGCGATTTCCCGTCCGGATGATCAGCGACATGCAGACACTTCTTCCGCTTCTTAGTGTGAGAAGGGATGCGGAGGCTGTTTTCAGAGCACATGCAAATCCTGTCTGCGTTGTCAACGCCTCAGAGGGCGGAATTTACGCGGCACTCTGGGAACTGTCTGAGAGAACGCATATGGGATTTGAGGTGTCACTGCCGGATATTCCCATTTTCCAGGAGACAATTGAATTCACGGATCATTTCGGCATCAATCCCTACGAGATGCAGTCGGCGGGGACGCTGCTGATCGCTGCGGATCATCCGGAAACATTGACAGATCTGTTGGAGCAGCAGAACATTCATGCACAGATTATTGGCCATCTGTGCCCCGGCCGTGATAAGATCATAACTAACGGCGATGAGAGGCAGAGCATGAACAGGCCCGCAGCCGACTCACTTATTCCGCTTTATGCCGGGAAGGGCTGATGTAAGGGCTAAGGGTACAAAGGTCTTCACAGAAGAAGCGGGAGAATGAGAGGCACACATTTCTGACTGCGAAGGATGCAGGAGGGCCCGGACACACAGACCGCGGATAGGATCAGGAGGATATAGTTTATGAATACGCTGAAGGAACGGATTCTTACCATTATCGAGAAGAACAGCCGGATAGACACGGCTGAGCTTGCGGTGATGCTGGGAACAGAGGAGAGTGAGATCCTGGATGCACTGCAGGAGCTCGAGAACGACGGTATCATCTGCGGCTATCACACCATGATCAACTGGGACAAAACCGGGATCGAGAAGGTGACGGCGCTGATCGAAGTGAGAGTTACGCCCAAGCGCGGGCAGGGCTTTGAGGATATTGCCGAGAGGATTTACAAGTATCCGGAGGTCAACACGGTATACCTCATGAGCGGCGGCTATGATCTCATGGTCATCCTCGAGGGCAAGACGCTCAAGGATGTGGCGGGATTTGTCACGAACAAGCTCTCTACACTGGATACTGTGATTGGCACGACCACGCACTTCATCCTGAAGAAGTATAAGGATCACGGCACGATCATGGCGAAGAAGAGAGAAGATATCAGGGAGATTGTGACGCCATGAGAGATGATCTGTTAGCAAAAAAGACTGTAGGGCTGAAGCCGTCCGGCATCCGCAAGTTCTTTGATATCGTGGCGGATATGAAGGATGCCATTTCCCTCGGCGTAGGCGAGCCCGATTTTGATACGCCCTGGCATATCCGCGACGAGGGCATATATTCCCTTGAAAAGGGACGCACATTCTACACCAGCAACGCCGGACTCAAGGAGTTGCGCATGGAGATCGCCTCCTATCTGAAGAGGACGCAGAACCTGGACTACCGCTACATGCACGAGATGCTGGTCACTGTCGGCGGCTCTGAAGCCATCGACCTTGCAATGCGCGCGCTGATCAACCCCGGCGACGAGGTGCTGATCCCGCAGCCCTCTTATGTCTCCTATGAGCCGACCGTTGTATTGGCGGACGGCGTGCCGGTTTTCATCAATCTGAAGGAGGAGAACCGCTTCCGCCTCACACCTGAGGAGCTGGAGGCAGCCATCACGCCAAAGACGAAGATCCTTGTGATGCCTTATCCGAATAACCCGACCGGCGCCATCATGGAGAAGGAGGACCTGGAGAAGCTCGTTCCCATCATTGTGCGGCATGATCTGATCGTCGTTTCGGACGAGATTTACTGCGAGCTGACTTACGGCGGCAAGAAGCACGTCTCGATCGCCTCTCTCCCCGGTATGCAGGAGAGAACAATTCTGATCAACGGCTTCTCCAAGGCATATGCCATGACAGGCTGGAGACTCGGCTATGCATGCGGCCCTGAGCCGATCATCCGCCAGATGACAAAGATCCATCAGTACTGCATTATGTGCGCGCCGACTACATCCCAGTATGCGGCCGTCGAGGCACTGCGCAACGGTGATCCCGACATCGCGATGATGCGCGAGGCCTATGACGAGAGACGCCGCTTTGTGCTGCATATTCTGGCAAAGATGGGGCTGCCGTGCTTTGAGCCGGAGGGAGCCTTCTATGTCTTCCCCTGCATCAAGGAGTTCGGCATGACATCGGACGAGTTCGCGACAACACTCCTTAAAGAGGAGAAGGTCGCCATTGTTCCAGGCACTGCATTCGGCGACTGCGGCGAGGGGTATCTGCGTATTTCCTACGCCTACTCCATCGATGATCTGAAGAAGGCCCTCGGGCGCCTTGCAGACTTCGTCGAGAGACTGCGCAGCAAATAATACAGCACATTATCAGAATACGAATGCGAAAAGGATGGCTGTCCAGGCCATCCTTTTCTGTCTTTGAATTTCTGTTTTCGAATAGTTGTTTTCAGATGATCGCGCGCTTCTTCGTTCTGCTCAGTCCTCCAGCTGATCATTCAGCTTGGACCGCTTCAGCGTGAAAATAAACTCGCTCCCAACACCCTCCGTACTGATGACATTGATGTTCTCCCCGTGGGCGCGCAGAATTTCGCGCACGATGGACAGGCCAAGGCCGGTTCCCTTCTTGTCTTTACCTCTCGAGAGATCCGTCTTATAGAATCTCTCGAAGATCATCTTCTGGTCCTCCTTCGGGATGCCGATGCCGGTGTCCTTGACGGAGACGAAAATCTTGTTGTGCCGGTCCGTGGTCTCGATCTTCACAGAGGAGTCCGGATGGCTGAATTTAATGGCATTGTCCACGAGGTTGTAGAGAACCTGCTGGATCTTGTCCTTGTCCGCGTTCACATAGAGCCGGTCGCCGGTGAGCACCAGCTCTATGCCGATTTTCTTTGTGCGGCAGGTCTGCTCAAAGGAGAGAGCGACCTGCCGGATCGTCTCATTGATGTCAAAGTCCGTTCTTGCAAGAAGCATCCCGTCCGTATTGAGGTTGTTGAGTGTGAGCAGGCCGTTCGTGAGCTTGGTGAGCCGCTCCGTCTCGTTCAGAACGACACGGATGTATTTGTCATGCAGTTCCGGCGGGATCGTGCCGTCGAGCATGGCCTCGAGAAAGCCTCTGATGGAGGTTAACGGCGAGCGGAAATCGTGGGAGACGTTCGCGATGAACTTCTTCTGGTCGTCCTCCGACCTTGCAATCTCGCTGGCCATGTACTGGAGGGAAGCTGCAAGATATCCCATCTCATCCTCTGAATCCACAGTAAATTTGTAGTTCATGTTGCCGGCGGCGTACTGCTCCGTCGCGGTCGTTATTTTCCGAAGGGGGACGTAGACGACCTCGGTGAAGAAGAACAGGATGATGAGCGAGAGAACCAGCAGAATGATCAGCATGATGTAGGCGATGTTGAGGATGTGGTTGGCGTCGGATTCGAGCTGCGCCTCCTTGATGTGGATGACGACATAGCCGTTGATTTTATAGTTGCTGGTAATAGGCGCGAGGACGGAGAGCCTTGTCTCCTGAAAATACCCCCAGAACGTGCCCTCCGTATACAGGGACCCGGTCAGCTCGGAGGGGTTGAAGCCGCTCACGACAACCTGTTTGTCGGGATTGATTTTCTCACCCGATTTGGCGACCATCCGGCCGCTGGGGTTCAGGATCCAGATCTCGCTGTCTGTGTAGCCTGAGAGAATGGTGAGCTGCCGGTAGACTGTATCCAAAGATGTCTCGGAGCTGTAGAGGTCGGCTGCATAGGTGTTGGCGATCTCCGTCGCCTCCTTGTAGAGGTGATCCGCCTCATTGTGCTTGACATAGCTCGAAACCATGCCGGAGACGATGGTCGCCACCGAAATGAAGCCGAAGAGGGCAAAGAGAAGGTAGGCCAGAATGAATTTGTAATAGAGTGTCTTTCGCATGGCGGTTCAGTTCGGGATCAGTTCTGGTTCAGGACCTCGAACTTGTAGCCGATCCCCCAGATGGTTGCAATGCGCCAGGCCGCGTTGTCGTGGATTTTCTCGCGGATGCGCTTGATGTGCACGTCGACCGTGCGCGTGTCGCCGATGTATTCGTAGCCCCAGATCTGATCGAGGAGCTGTTCCCTCGTAAAGACGCGGTTCGGGGACGAAGCCAGAAAATAAAGCAGCTCCAGCTCCTTCGGCGGCATCTCGATGCTTCTGCCCATGTAGGTGACAGAATAATTCGTCAGGTTGATCGTAAGATCCGGATATTCGACAACCTTGTCTGTGGGGCGCACGGAGATGCTCTCCTCCGCGGGACGGTACCTTCGCAGCACAGCCTTGACTCTGGCGACGAGCTCCTTCGAGTCGAAGGGCTTCTCCATGTAGTCGTCGGCACCCAGCTCAAGCCCCAGGACCTTGTCGAACACTTCTCCCTTGGCAGAGAGCATAATGATCGGCACAGAGGACTTTGTCCGGATCTCCCGGCAGACCTGATAGCCGTCGATGCCGGGCAGCATCAGGTCAAGAAGGATGAGATTTGGCTGGTAGCTCTGAAACATAGAGAGCGCACTCTCCCCGTCCGAGGCCACCTGTGTGTCGTAGCATTCCTTGTTCAGATAGAGGCTGATGAGCTCCGCGATGTTCGCATCGTCATCAACGATCAGGATTTTCTGTTTGCTGGCGGTCATGGTGCGTGCTCCTTCCTCTTGAAAATGCAGTAATGATGTTCAGCACCCGATCCCGGGATGCAGGCGTACAAAGCGGCTCCGCCGCTTGTCCGACCCTCGTAAAGACACGGGATTTGTCTGGTGAGTAAGCTCTCCATTCAAATTTCGTGTCTTTACGAGGGGTGCTGTTACATGTTCACGATTGTCACGCCGGCGTCGCCTTCTCCGAAGTCGCCGCCGCGGTAGGACTTGATCCAGCTCTGCCTGCGCAGGTACTCGTGCACCGCGTTCCGCAGCGCACCGGTGCCCTTGCCGTGTACAATGCGGACAGTGTCCAGATGGGACATGCGCGCATCGTCAAGATATTTATCCAGCGCAAGGATAGCCTCATCCGTCGTCATGCCGATGAGGTTGATTTCGGGCTTCACGTTCATGATGCGCGAGAAGTCGAGGTCGGCACTGCGGCTCCCGGCATTCGGATTGCTGAATGCCTTCCGGAGCGTACTGCCGTGGTTTTTCTTCATGCCGGGCGTCAGCGTCATGCCGGTCTCCTCATCCACGAGGGCGAGATCTTTCAGGTCTACCTCTGAATTGAGAATGCCGCAGCGGACATTGACCTTGTTCTGGCGGTCAGGAAGGGCAGAAACCACACCTGTCATGCCCATGGAGAGGATCTTCACTTTATCGCCGATGTGCAGATCCTTGGGCTTCAGATGGCCTGTCGGTGCGGGCTTTGCCGCAGGCTGAAGCTTTCTGTTCTTCGCGGAGATCTTCTCCCGAAGGTTCGAGCGCGTCTGCTCCATCGAACCTATATCTGCGGCCTTTCCGCTCTTTCTCATATTGGAAATAGCGGCGTCCGCCTGGTTCTTCGCATCCTGCAGGATGTCTTTTGCCTTCTCGTTTGCCTTGTCGAGGATCTGCTTCCTCCGCTCGTCGATCTGGCGCTCCCTGTCCTTGAGTGCCTTCTCCCTTCGGTCAAGATCGGCGCGCAGCTTCTCCATCTGCGCCTGTTCCTTCGCTGCCTTCTGTCTTGCACTCTCGAGCTCTGTGAGGAGAGATTCGAAGTCTTTGGACTCCTGACTCATCTGCTCCCTCGCTGTCTCGATGATGTAGCCTGGCATGCCGAGCCGCTGCGCGATGGCAAAGGCGTTGGATTTGCCGGGAACGCCGACAAGGAGCCTGTACGTCGGCTGGAGCGACTCCACATCGAATTCGCAGGATGCGTTCACAATGCCGGCCGTCTTCATGGCATAGAGCTTGAGCTCCGCATAGTGCGTTGTCGCAAGCGTCGTGATGCCGCGCACATGCAGAAAATTGAGAATCGAGATGGCGAGAGCAGCGCCCTCTGTCGGGTCTGTGCCGCTTCCCAGCTCATCAAAGAGGCACAGACAGTTCCTGTCCGCGCGCTTTAAGATATCGACAATCGTCGTCATGTGGGCTGAGAAGGTCGAGAGATTCTGCTCGATGCTCTGCTCGTCGCCGATGTCGGCGAAAATCTCTCTGAAAACCGACAGCTCACTCCGATCCCCTGCAGGAATATGGAGTCCTGACATGCCCATGAGCTCGAGAAGGCCGACAGTCTTCAGTGTGACTGTCTTGCCGCCCGTATTGGGGCCGGTCACAATGATCATGTTGTACTGATCCCCGATCTCAAGGTCGATCGGCACAACCTTCTTGGGATCGATGAGCGGGTGGCGCCCCTTGATGATGCGCACCACATGCTTCTTATTAAAAACAGGACGGACCGCATTCTGTGCCAGCGCAAGCTTCGCCTTCGCAAAAATAAAGTCCAGCTGCGTCATATTGGCGACGTCATCGCGCAGCTCTGTCACATGCTCGCCTGCAGATACGGAGAGGGCAGCCAGCACCTTCTCCTCCTCCTTCTTCTCCTGGACATGGAGCTCTCTTGCCTGGTTTCCCAGTTCCACGATGGCAGCAGGCTCAATAAAGAGGGTGCTACCGGTGGAGGAGGAGTCGTGCACGATGCCCTTCACCTGGGACTTGTACTCAGCCCTCACGGGAAGGCAGTATCTGTCATCGCGCATGGTGATGACATTGTCCTGCAGATAGGAGGTATAGGTGGAATTGACCATCTTGCCGAGCTGTGCATGGATTCTCTCATCGGTTAAATGGAGCTGCCTGCGCACAGCCTTGAGCCCGGGACTTGCGTCGTCCGCAATCATGTCCTCCGCCGGCAGACACCGCCGGATCTCTCTGGAGACTGGGCTCAGCGGATAGAGACAGTCAAAGAGGTCAAAAAGGGGATTCTTCTCATCGTCGACACCGTTCTCGCGCACCCTTGCTACATTCTCAAGGAAAGAGGCAAGGCGCAGGAGCTCAGGCGCTGTCAGTGCATTGCCGATAGCCAGCGACTGGAAAGACGCGCTGAAGTCGCGCGTATTGCCAAAGCTAAGTGCGCTGTTCTTAAAGAGCCAGTTCACAGCGGCTTCCGTCTGCGCCTGTGCCTTCTCGATGTCCTCGGGATCGCTCATGGGGAGAAGAGCCTCGCACAGCGCGCGCCCGGGCGCACAGGTCGCCATAGAGCAGAGCTGGGCTTTAACCTTGTCGAATTCAATTGTTTTCAGTACTCGTTCGTTCATGCCTTGCATTATACCCCAAAAAAAGGGCCTGTGATATACTGAAAGCTATGGACAAAGACGCGAAGCAGGGCGGCTCCAGGGACCGGGAGCCGGAAAAGAAAACAGAGCCGGAAAGAAGAACGGAGACAGAACAGAGTTCTCCAACTGTCAATACGGACTTCATGAAGGAGCAGATCAAGCAGCGGCCGATTAACCGGAAGAGACTGGCGCGCAGGACGCTTCTCACCGCAGCCCTCGCCGTGGTTTTCGGCGCAGTCGCGTGTGCGGCGTTCCTTCTTCTTGAACCTGTCATCAACAAGATGCTCAATCCGCCGGAAAATCCGCAGGCGGTCACTTTTCCTGAAAATACGACCGAAGAGGAGATGTCGCCGACAGACATGATTGAGTCCGACAAGGAGATCCAGGATGCGGCTGTCAAGGAGCAGGTGTCGAAAATGGACTCCGAAATCCGGAGCGAGATCAGCAAAGAGGTGGCCAGCCAGATCAGGGAGCAGGCATCGGAGGAGAATGCCTCCGGCATGGAGGAAATGTATGATGCGCTTCTTGGCGTCGCGAAGAATGTGCAGAAGAGCTGCGTGAATGTCAGTGCCATCTCGTCGGATGAGGACTGGGCGGGGGATACTTTTCAGAGCGCCGGACAGATGAGCGGCCTGATCGCCGCGGAGAACAACGACCGGCTCTATATTCTCTCAGACAGCGACGGCCTTTCGGACGCGGATGAAGTCAGGGTGACGTTCAGTGACGGGACGCAGGCAGAGGCTTCCCTTCTTGAGGAGGACAGTGTGACGGGCCTTGCGGTCCTCACCGTGAAGGAGTCCGCGCTGTCGGCATCCACTAAGAATGAGATCAGTGCTGCGGCACTGGGGAGCAGTGCGAAGGACAGCCTTCTTGGTAAGCCCGTCATTGCTCTCGGCTCTCCGTCCGGGACGGCCGGATCTGTGAGCTACGGCATCGTCACGAATGCGGCGCTCCCTCTCGAAATCGCAGACAGCGAGTACTATCAGGTCACGACGGATATCTATGGCAGCACAAAGGCAACCGGAGTTCTCGCAGATACAGATGGGCGCGTCATCGGTTGGATCGATATGAGCCACAACAAGACGGACAGCCAGAACCTGATCTCTGCGCTCGGCATATCTGAGATCAAGCCGCTCATTGCAGATCTCTCGAACCAGGCAGACAAAGCCTATTTTGGCATCTGCGGCACAGAGGTGCCGAATGATATACAAAAGAGCGAGAAGATTCCGGCGGGCGTCTATATCACAAAGATCGACATGGATTCGCCGGCAATGAAGGCGGGCATCCAGAACGGCGATGTCATCACGGCGGTCGGCGGCAAAACGGTGATCACATACAGCGACTACACGGATGCCCTGGCGGATTTGCAGCCGGGAACTACCGTCACTGTGCGCATCGAGCGAAGCGGCTCCTCAGGGTATGAGAAGGCAGATCTGAAGGTAACGCCTGCAGCCCGTTTTACTGCGGCAGCGGGGAATTAGGATAATCTGGAGGCATGTTTGAAAATGACATCGGTCTGTCATTTTCAAACCGACATTGGTGCCGTTGGCCCCAATGTCCTGAATCGGGAGAAAGCCCCTGCGGGCATTTCTCCCGCGGGTGCCGCAAGGGACGCGGCACAGAGAGGTAAATATGAAATATATCAAAGATATGCAGGAAGGCGATTCCATCAGCGGAATCTACCTCTGCAAGAAAAAGAATTCTCTTGTCGCCAAGAACGGCAGGGCTTACGAGAGCCTGACGATGCAGGACAGGACAGGCACAATCGATGCGAAGATCTGGGATCCGGACAGCGTGGGCATCGAGGACTTCGCCGAGATGGACTATGTGGACCTCATCGGCGAGGTGACGGTCTACCAGAGGAAGTTCCAGCTCAACATCAAGCGCGCCCGCAAGTGCAGAGAGGGCGAGTACAATCCGGAGGACTACGTTCCGGTTACCCAGAAGAGCATTCCGAAGATGTTCATGGAGATGAAGCAGCTGGCGAACACGGTGAAGAACCCGTATCTGCGCAAGCTGATCATTGCTTTCTTTATCGACGACAAGGAATTCGCTGAGAGATTCACACACTCCTCCGCGGCAAAGACCGTTCACCACGGCTTCATGGGCGGGCTTCTCGAACACACCCTCGGTGTCATGAAGATGTGCGAGTATATGGCGGGTGCCTACCCCTTCCTGAACCACGACCTGCTCCTGACGGCGGCCATGTTCCACGACATCGGAAAGACAAAGGAGCTCTCCGCTTTCCCGCAGAACGACTACACGGATGAGGGACAGATGCTGGGGCACATCGTGATCGGCGTCGAGATGATCGACGAGAAGGTTAAGACAATCCCCGGTTTTCCGCCGACGCTCGCGACTGAGCTCAAGCACTGCATCCTCGCCCACCACGGCGAATTCGAGTACGGCTCCCCGAAGAAGCCGGCGCTCGCAGAGGCAGCAGCACTCAACTTCGCAGATAACGCGGACGCGAAGCTCGAAATTTTCAAAGAGCTGCTGGATTCGAAGAACGATGCCAAGTGGCTCGGCTTCCAGACCCTGCTCGATTCCAATGTGCGCAGGACTGAGGTTTGAGCTGGAATAATGCGTCTGCGCGCAGTGCGTAGAAGCTTTCGAATGATGAAAACAAAGCGCGTGCCGAACTTTTGTTCCGGCGCGCGCTTTGACGGCTAAGAGAGACTTAAGGAAAAGGTGACGGCACATGGCAGACGGCACACAGATTTTCAAAAAAGATGACATCGTGGAGACCACAATTACGGATATCGGTAGCAGCGGCGAGGGAATCGGCAAGGTTGACGGGTATACCCTCTTTATCAAGGATGCGGTGATCGGCGATGCCGTGACGGCGAAGATCATCAAGGCCGGCCGCACATACGGCTACGCAAGACTCATGAATATCGTGAAGCCGTCGCCCTTCCGCGTGGCACCGCGCTGCGAGATTGCGAGAGCGTGCGGCGGCTGTCAGATCCAGGCGCTCGCTTATGATCAGCAGCTCGCCTTCAAGCAGAAAAAGGTGAGAGATGATCTCATTCGCATCGGCGGATTCGATGAGAAGACTGTGGACCAGGTGATGCACCCCATTGTAGGCATGGAGGACCCCTTCCACTACCGCAACAAGGCGCAGATCCCTGTCGGACGCGGGAAGGATGGCTCCCTTGTCGCAGGATTCTATGCAGGCAGGACCCACGTCATCGTGCCCGTCTCGACCTGTTACATCGGTGCACCGGAGAATCAGGAGATTGTGGCTGCAGTGCTGGACTATATGCGGGACTGCAATGTTGCTCCCTATGACGAGAAGACCGGCAAGGGGCTAATGCGTCACATCATGATCCGCTCCGGATTATATTCGCAGGAAATCATGGTGTGTCTCGTCGTCAACGGAAAGAGCCTGCCCCATGAGGATCGCCTGATCGAGCGGCTGAGCGTTCTCCCTCACATGACGGGGATCTGTCTCAATGTCAACACGGCGCGCACCAATGTCATCATGGGCAGAAAAGTGCGCGTTCTGTGGGGAAAGGGATACATTCAGGATTGCCTGCATGTATTTGAAGTAGAGCAGAATAATAACGTGTGCCCGGATGAGAGAAAAGGGGCAGGCGATGCAGAAATATCACATGATGTCAACGGGCGGCAGGCAGTCAATGGTGTGAAAAATCCCAATGAGGCAGCAGGGGCTGCGCTGGCCGGGGATTCGCAGGTGACAAACCGTGAAGGCGACATTACCTTCACTCCGACAGGACGGCAGGTGCAGTTCAATATCTCGCCCCTCTCCTTCTACCAGGTAAATCCGCGCCAGGCAGAGAAGCTCTACAGCATTGCCCTTCATTATGCCGATCTGCACGGCACGGAGACCGTCTGGGATCTCTACTGCGGCGTGGGCACGATCTCACTCTTTGTAGCGGGATATGCGAAGGAGGTCTACGGCGTTGAGGCGGTGCCGGAGGCCATTGAGGATGCGAAGAAGAACGCAGCGCTGAACGGCATCGACAATGTTCTCTTCGAGGCAGGACTCGTTGAGGAAGTCATTCCCGCTTACCTCGAGCGCCGCAGAAAAGAAGGAAAGAAGAGCGGTGCGGACGTTGTGATCGTCGATCCGCCCCGCAAGGGCTGCGATGAGAAGATGCTGGATGCGATTCTGCAGACACAGCCGCCCCGCGTCGTCTATGTGAGCTGCGACCCTGCCACCCTTGCAAGAGACCTCAAGGTCCTTGCCGCCGGCGGATACACACTGCGTGCGGTCACCCCGGTCGATCAGTTCGGGCACACGGTGCATGTTGAGACGGTAGTATTGATATCAAGAGTCGAAGGAAAATAGGCGCGAAAGCCCGCTAATACTGAGATTTTCGGGCAATCGGGCAAATTCGGCATCGGACAGACAAAACGCTTCTCGGTAACTTATCCAAGGGCAATCCGGCTCAAAAAGTGTGAGAGACCCGTTGCCATGATAGATGTCACTATGCCCCGTTGCCGAGTTAGATGTTGGGGTAGTTGTGGCTGTGAGATAGATGTTGGAAAAAGGCTTACACACTACCATCAAAGGCGAAAAGATTGTTACGCAATATTTCATTCACACATTGACAACTGTGAATGTATTCGATATAATATGTACATCTCTCGGAGGTGAAAATCATGGGATTCAGAGAAGACGTCAAAAAAATCAAGGCCCTCACAGATGAGAACCGCCTTGCGATCATGCTTGCGCTCCAGCATGGAGAGAAGTGTGGATGTGATCTGCTGAGGGAACTGAATATCACGCAGCCGACTCTTTCACATCACATGAAAATTCTTGCAGACAGCGGCCTTGTTGACTACTACAAAGAGGGAAAATGGATGCATTACTCCATCTCCGCAGACGGCGTCAAAGATTTCCGGGAAATGATCGGTTCCTACGCAAGATGTGACTGTGAAACAGACAGCAGCGTATCCTGCGGATGCAAGGAAAAGAAGTAATCGATATCTGTTATTCACAGGCAGTCCTTTGGGACTGCCTATATAAAGGTCATAAACATAGAAATATTTCAATGTATCAAACTAATGGAGCTGAGGTCATGAACAATCAAAACAAGGCAATCAATACGTTTCAGCGATATCTTTCGGTCTGGGTACTGCTCTGCATGGCTGCAGGCGTGCTGATCGGGCGTTTTGTCCCGGCCATTCCTGCCAAACTCGGCAAATTTCAGATTTCCGGCATTTCGATTCCTATCGCTATTCTCATCTGGGTCATGATCTACCCCATGATGATGAAAGTAGATTTTCAGAGCGTAAAACAGATTGGGAAGAATCCAAAAGGGCTTCTGGTCACGTGGATAACAAACTGGCTGATCAAGCCGTTCACCATGTACGGGATCGCTCACCTGTTTTTGTTTGTCGTATTCAAAGCGTTCATACCTTCGGAATTGGCCACACAGTATCTTGCGGGGGCAGTGCTTTTAGGAGCTGCTCCATGTACAGCGATGGTGTTTGTGTGGAGTAC
>DEKA01000021.1:705-1998 GCA_002353635.1 Lachnospiraceae bacterium UBA2734 | reverse complement strand
ATTATTCTGGTGGCATTTGTTCCGATTGTAAAATTCCTTTTGGGTGTTTCCAATGTGGCTGTTCCCTACAGTACTCTGTTCGTCAGCATTTTTCTGTTCGTCGTGATTCCGCTTGTGGGCGGCATCCTCACGAGGATAACAGTCACGAAGCAAAGAGGTGCGGATTACTTTGAGAGCACATTTGTCCACAAGTTCGACAATGCCACAACGATAGGTCTGCTGCTGACGCTGGTTATTATTTTCAGTTCACAGGCAGAGGTGATTCTGTCTAATCCGCTTCATATTGTGCTGATTGCGGTGCCGCTGACCATTCAGACATTTTTAATCTTCTTTATCGCTTACGGAGCATGTAAGCTGCTGAAATTACCGCACGATATTGCGGCTCCTGCCGGTATGATCGGTGCATCGAACTTCTTTGAACTTGCGGTGGCTGTGGCGATTGCACTCTTTGGCACGACAAGTCCCGCGGCTCTCGCCACTACAGTAGGCGTTCTGACGGAGGTGCCCGTCATGCTCTTGTTAGTGCGAATAGCAAATAAAACGAAAGCGAGTTTTGCGTAATGTGGACTTTTATTAAGGATCAGATCCTTGGGATGAAGCGGCTGAACACCATAATTGGAAAACTGCTGCTTACAGCCGGACTTGATACGGATAGTCGGATTGGCGGAAGCATACAGTTCTTCATCTATGACACAATTAAAATAACAGTATTGCTTTGTGTGTTGATCTTCCTGATTTCCTATATCCAGAGTTTCTTCCCTCCGGAGCGCAGTCGGAAGATCATGGGAAGATTTCATGGAATAGGAGCAAATATAATAGGTGCGTTGCTTGGAACGGTTACACCGTTCTGTTCCTGTTCATCCATTCCAATTTTCATGGGATTTACGAGTGCAGGACTCCCGCTTGGGGTGACATTTTCATTTCTCATTTCATCGCCAATGGTGGATTTGGGGAGTCTTGTGCTTCTCATCACTATCTTTGGCGTGAAGATTGCCGTGGCCTATGTAGTGCTGGGGCTTGTCATTGCAGTTCTTGGCGGGCACTAATAGAAAACCTTCACATGGAAGATCAGATTGCTGATTTTATCCGCAATAATAATAGCAAGGTGGATATAGAGTCTCCAAATCTTACCGTAAAGGATCGGCTGCTCTACTCCAGAGATCAGGTTGCATCCACCTTTAAGAAAGTGTTCCCTTATATCCTTGTCGGCGTAGCTATCGGCGCGGTGATCCATAACTGGATTCCCGAAGGCTGGGTGGAAACCGTTCTCGGTGACAATAATCCGTTCGGTGT
>DEKA01000021.1:0-631 GCA_002353635.1 Lachnospiraceae bacterium UBA2734 | reverse complement strand
ATTCTCAGCTTTATGATGGCGGTTACCACGCTCAGCCTTCCGTCCCTCATAATGCTGAAAAAGGCTATCAAGCCAAAACTCCTAGCGACATTTATAGCCATCTGCACAGTGGGTATCATCATTGTCGGATACTGCTTCAATGCCATAGCGTACTTACTGGTGTAAGGAGGAAACTTCAATGCGTAAACCGAAAGTGGCATTTATTTGTGTTCATAACTCATGTCGTAGCCAGATAGCCGAAGCATTAGGCAGGCATCTTGCGTCCGATGTATTTGAGAGCTATTCTGCCGGAACCGAGACCAAGCCTTAGATCAATCAAGATGCAGTGCGCCTGATGAAGCAAATCTACGACATTGACATGGAGAAAACGCAGTACAGCAAACTTCTGTCAGATATTCCGCCTGTAGATGTGGTTGTCACGATGGGCTGCAATGTTCGTTGCTCGTTTCTTCCCTGCACAGAGAGATTTGATTGGGGGCTTGAGGATCCAACAGGAGTTGGTGATGAAGCTTTTATCGAGACAATTCGGGAAATCCATACGAAAATTGTAGAGCTTGCACAGCATCTGGCACAATAATTTACGTATATAGCTAAAACAGTTTCAATAACTTTTTCGCTGAAGGAGGATAAT
>DEKA01000010.1 GCA_002353635.1 Lachnospiraceae bacterium UBA2734 | reverse complement strand
GGCGAGGGCCTCGGCAACCAGTTTCTTGCGAATATTCGGGAGTGCGATGCGATTGTGCATGTAGTCCGTTGCTTCGAGGATCCCAACATCACCCATGTAGACGGTTCCATCGATCCGATGCGCGATATTGAGACCATTAACCTCGAGTTGATCTTCGCTGACCTTGATGTTCTGGAGAGAAGAATTTCCAAGGTCGCCAAGACTGCCCGCATGGACAAGGATGCCGCCAAAGAGCTGGACCTGCTGAAGCGTGTGCAGGCTGTGCTCGAAGACAACAAGCCCGCATCCGCACTGAAGCTCGACGACGAGGAAGAGATCAAGCTGATGAATGGCTATCAGCTGCTGACATGGAAGCCGGTTATCTACGCCTGCAATGTCTCCGAGGACGATATTGCAGACGACGGCGCATCCAATGAGGGCGTACAGAAGGTTCGCGCCTATGCGAAGGAGAATGGAAGCGAGGCGTTCGTTCTCTGCGCCGAGATGGAGGCGGAGATCTCCGAGCTCGGGGACGATGAGAAGAAGGCCTTTCTCGATGATCTGGGCATTAAGGAGTCCGGTCTGGACAAGCTGATCAAGGCGTCCTACCGCACCCTTGGACTGATGAGCTTCCTCACGGCAGGCGAGGATGAGACGAGAGCCTGGACGATTAAGATCGGCACTAAGGCACCACAGGCAGCCGGCAAGGTTCACTCCGATATGGAGAGAGGCTTTATCCGCGCCGAGGTAGTCAATTGGAAAACACTCCTGGAAGAGGGATCCCTCGCAGCTGCCCGCGACAAAGGTCTTGTTGCTGTCGAAGGCAAGGACTACGTCATCCAGGACGGCGATGTATGCTTATTCAGATTCAATGTATAGATGGCAAGGCGGAGAACCACGCGATTCGGCGAACGCCGCAAATTCAGCCTGATCATATTTTACGAAGGGAAGTCATCATATGCCGAACATCATGGGTGCCATGGATATAGCGTTTCCGCACCTTGGTATTTATCTTCATAACGTTCCGAAAACACTGCAGATTGGCCCTTTCACCATCGCGATGTACGGCATCATGATTGCCACGGCCATGCTGGTGGGTCTGACTCTCTCAGCACATATGGCAAAGGCTAACGGAATTGCACCTGATACCATTTGGGACATCTCCATCTGGCTGATCGTCTTTGCTATTGTCGGTGCAAGAATCTATTACGTCATCTTTTTCTTCGATGCTTATAAGGACAACCTCCTGCAGATTTTTAATCTCCGCGGCGGCGGACTGGCCATCTACGGCGGCATCATCGCAGATGTGATCGTGATCATTCTTTACTGCCGGCACAAAAAGGTGAAGACATTCTGCCTGCTCGACACGGCGGCCTACGGCCTTCTTACCGGACAGATCATCGGCAGATGGGGGAATTTCTTCAACCGCGAAGTATTCGGCGGCTACACGGACAGCCTCTTTGCGATGCGCCTTCCCGTGGAAATGGTGCGGCAGAGAGACATCACGGAGCAGGTCGCAGCCCACATCGCGGACGGCACCAACTACATCCAGGTACATCCGACATTTCTCTATGAGGGACTGTGGAATCTGGGCCTTCTGATCATTCTCCTTCTTGTCCTGAAGCACAAGAAATTCGACGGCGAGATCACAGCACTTTATTTTCTTGGGTATGGCATCGGCCGCGCATGGATCGAATACATCCGCACGGATCAGCTCTATATCGGAGAGACGCATATTCCGGTCTCTATTGTTTTCAGTGTGATCATGATCGGCGTATCGCTTATCTTCGTCTTCTGGAACATCAGGCATTTGCCGGCGGCACAATCTGTCACCGCAGCTTCTTCAGACGGTAACGCAGGTGCGGACGATCAGGATTTGGAGGAGAAGGAAGCAAAAGATCCTGACAACAAAGAAGACGCTTCAAATCCCATCCCTTCACCAACAGATCCCACAGATTCCGCTGATCATCCGCAGAATCCCGACGATAAGAACAGCGATGTGGGATAAAAAACCACATATTATCCATATTTGAGATTTTACAGGCTCCTGCCGGCAAACGCCGACAGGGGCCTTTCATTTTGTGCGCGTAGTAGCGAGGAAGGAGGCATCCATGCTCGCATGAGAAGCCTTCTGACGGTTCTGCGTGCCAGTGGCACGCGTCTGGAACGGACCGAGCCGGAGGCGAGACCACCGCGACATCGAGAGGAGGCGCTTGTCGCCTCCTACTCGATTCAAGTCTGAATCCTTGACAAGAATCTTGCGATTCACACGGTACTGGGGTATTATTGTGGTATCGAGTGGGATGAAGTACCATATTTTCACCATAAGATGGATGAAAAGTGGGTTAAGAGTCACCGGATGGGAAAGAGATGGAAGGCAGCTTCAATGGAATTTACCGGCACACGCTGGATGCAAAGGGCAGACTGAGCGTGCCGTCCAGATTCAGAGATATCCTCGGGAGCCGGTTTATGATCGGCGAGGGTACCGACGACTGTCTCCTCATTTACACCATGGATGACTGGAAGCTCTTTATGGACAAGTTAAAGAGTCTTCCCACGAACACGAATGAAGATGCGATCGAGCTGATCCGCTACTACGGCAGCAGAACCCTGGAAGTGGAGATCGACAGACAGGGAAGAATCATTCTTCCCCAGCAGCTGCGAAAGGCGGCGGGGATTGACCGGAATGTTGTTTTTGTCGGCCGTATTGACAGGGCGGAACTGTGGGATGAGGCAGCATTCGATGCACACGAGGCAGCTGTCACGAAGAAGGACATCAAGGCGGCAGCAAAGAGACTGTTCGAGAGCGGCTATCAGTTCTGACTTTTAAAGAGTTATGGAATTCCGACACATACCGGTTCTCTTTCATGAGACCATCGACAATCTGAATATCCAGCCGGATGGCATCTATGTCGATGGGACGCTCGGCGGAGCGGGGCACTCTCATGAGATTGCCAGCAGGCTCACAGAGGGCGGCCGCCTCATCGGTGTGGATCAGGATATGGATGCGATCCGGGCGGCAACAGAACATCTGTCAGAGTTCAAAGACCGCGTAACCATCGTTCACAACAATTATGAGAATATCCCTGAGATCCTGCAGCAGCTGCAGATCCCGCAGGTGAACGGCATCCTCCTCGATCTCGGCGTCTCCTCCTATCAGCTGGACAATCCGGAGAGAGGTTTCTCTTATAACCAGGATGAGCCGCTGGATATGCGGATGGATCAGGAGTCCAGGATCTCCGCAAAGACGATCCTCAACACCTGGTCACAGGACGAACTGACCAGGATCCTTCGCGAGTACGGCGAGGAAAAATGTGCGGCGAGGATCGCTGCGAACATTGTCGCGGAGCGGGAGAAGAAACCGCTTGAGACGACAGGCGAGCTGGTGCGGATTATCCGGGCGAGCATCCCGATGAAGATGCAGAGCAAGGGAGGAAATCCCTGCAAGAGAACATTCCAGGCGGTGCGCATCGCCTGCAACAGGGAGCTGGATGTCCTGCAGGATTCCATAGATAAATTCATTGATCTGCTGGCACCGGGTGGACGCCTTTGCATCATCACTTTCCAGTCGCTTGAGGACCGGATCGTGAAGAATGCTTTTCGAAGGAATGAAAATCCGTGCACATGTCCGCCGGAATTTCCGGTCTGTGTGTGCGGGAAGAAATCCAAGGGCACTGTGATCACGAAGAAGCCGATTCTCCCTTCCACAGAAGAGGAGAAAGAGAACCCGAGGAGCGCGAGCGCCAAGCTCCGCGTATTCGAGAAGGTAAGGGCATAGGAACAGAACCTGGGGGTAAGACAAAACGCCAGGTCGTTATTTTCAGAACAGGGCATCGTTGAGAGATTTGTGCCGGCTTCCGGAAATCTGGAAGATTCTTCAATAAAGCATGAGGGGAAGGCTGCAGGGATCCTGCAGGGATGATCAGAAGAGGATTGCGGCTATGGGGAGATACGCTCAGACAAGAGAATACGATTCGGATGACCTCGATTATCGCGGCGGATACAGATCCGGCAGAATGGCGGCGGGGAGCCGCGACCATAACCGCTACAATGACTATTACTACTACGGCTCGGAGGCACCTGCCCTCGTGCCGGATTATGAGCCTGAGCCCTACAGGGAGAGAAGGAACGGTCAGAGATCCCAGTATGCAGGTGCACAGAATCCGCGCGAGCGCGCTAAGACACAGGCCCGTCCGAGGCACATCAGTTTCGCCGCAATGGCAGGCTTTGCTGTGATGATTATCGCGCTCAGCGCAGTTCTCATCGGCTATGTGAGCCTTGAGTATGCTGTTATTCATGAGACAAGACAGGTGGCAACACTGGAGTCTCAGCTCTCTGATCTGAAGACACAGAACGACCAGACGCTCAATGAGATCAATTCCTCCATCAGCCTGGATGACATCAAATACCGCGCGATCAAGGACCTTGGCATGACCTATGCCGACAAGGACCAGGTGGTGGATTACGAGAGCGACAGCTCGGACTATGTCCATCAGGTACAGGAAGTGGACAATTCCGGCAGCAGCAAGTGACAGGACAGTTCCAATTTCCGGCCGGGAGCAGAAATCCCGGAGAGAGCGTCTGATAGAAGGTGGACATTTCCGGAAAGAGCAACTAAAATCTTCTCATGATGCAGAAAAAAAACGGGCGGCACGGCCCAAAATTATTCATTGATCGAATGCAGAAAAAGCTGGTGGTACTGTATCTTCTGGTACTGCTGGCTTTTGGCGTATTAATTGCCCGTCTGTTCATGATCAATTACAACAACGGCGCAGATTACACCAAGCAGGTTCTATCCCAGCAGTCCTATGACTCCAGAGAGATCCCTTTTAAGCGCGGCACAATCACGGACGCAAAAGGAACAGTCCTTGCGACGAGCACCCTTGTCTACAACATTGTCATCGACTCCTACCAGATCAACCACGGCCCGAAGAATGACAAGGGCGTCAGTTCCTACTATGAGCCAACGCTGAATGCCCTTGAGCGGCTGGGCCTTGACCGCTCCAAGATGGAGGCGTATGTCAAGGACAATCCGGACAACCGGTACTATATTGTCAAAAAGAATTTCTCTTATGACGATAAAAAGACTTACGACAAGGAGATCTCCGATGCCTCCAAGAAGCTCAAGGAGCTGAATAAGCAGCTCGCTTCCATGGACAAGAGCGACGCCAGCTATGCAGCTCTTCAGAAGGAGCAGAAGGCAGCGCAGGAGAAGGTGACGGAATACAGCAATATTCAGGGCATCACCTTTGAGCCTGCCTATATCCGGAGCTACCCTGAGAAGACGATGGCGAGCCACGTCATCGGCTTTGCCAACACGAGCAATGAAGGAAACTTCGGCCTTGAGGAGTATTACAATGATATCCTGAACGGCACGCCGGGGCGCGAGTACGGCTATCTGAACGACTCCTCGAATCTTGAGCGCACAACGGTGGAGCCGACGGACGGCGACAATCTTGTGCTGACCCTCGATGCGAACATTCAGAGCATCATAGAAAAATACCTGCAGGAGTTCAACGACACCTATCAGGACGGCGCACATAACGGCTACGGTGCGAACAACGTCGGCTGCATCATCGAGGATGTCACAAACGGCGATATTCTCGGCATGGCGAGCTACCCGAACTTCGACCTTAATAACCCGTATGAGATGTCGCGGGTTGTGGGTCTGCCTAAGCTCGACGACAAGGATGCGCCGACGGACGAGTACATGACGCAGGCGGATGTGGACGCCCTCACGACGGACGAGGAGAAGTCCAGATACCTGAACTACCTCTGGCGGAATTTCTGCATTTCCGATTATTACGAGCCGGGGTCCGTCGCCAAGCCTTTCACGCTGGCGGCCGGCCTTGAGTCCGGCAAGCTCACGGGGAATGAGACCTATTTCTGTGACGGCTCCCTTGAAGTCGGCGGCTGGCATATCAAGTGCCACAGTTACGCGAACGGCGGCGACGGCGAGCTCACCGTCGATCAGGCAATCGAGAGATCCTGCAACGTCGCCCTCATGCAGATGGCGCTCACGACAGGAATCGACAACTTCTGCAAGTTCCAGCATATTTTCGGCTTCGGACTGAAAACAAACATCGACCTCGCAAAAGAGGCCCGCACCGATACGCTTCTGATCGATAAGGACAAGATGACGGAGACGGACCTCGCAACGAATTCGTTCGGTCAGAACTTTGATACAACCATGATTCAGATGATCGCCGGCTTCTCGTCTCTTATCAACGGAGGCAACTACTGGCAGCCCCATCTGGTGAAGAAGATCACGACATCGAGCGGCTCTACGGTGAAGAATATTGAGCCGAGGCTCCTGCGCAAGACTGTCTCCGAGGCGACGTCTGCCAAGATAAGAGAGGCAACGCTGGCCGTTGTCGCCGGCGAGAACGGAACCGGCCACACAGCAAGGCCTGCCGGCTACATGATCGGCGGAAAAACGGGAACTGCGGAGACAATTCCGAGAGGGAACGGCGAATATGTGGTATCCTTCATGGGATACGCACCGGCAGATGATCCGAAGATTGCCATTTATGTCGTTGTGGACAGAGCCAACACCCATCCTCAGGATGATGCAAAATATGCGACCAAAATCGTCCGGAAGATATTGACAGAAGTTCTTCCTTATCTGAATATTTACATGACTGAACCTCTCTCCGATGAGGAGAAGAAGGAGCTCGAGCAGATGAACCTTGAGGATACGCTGGCTTACAGTGCAGATACCATTTCGCAGCTCCCTGTGGCGATCAAGGACAACCTTGATACGGACGGCGACGGCGTGATGGATGCGGTGGACGGAGATGGCGACGGCAAGGCTGATACTGCTGTCGATTCGAACGGTGACGGCATCACGGATGCTGTTGATACGGACGGCGATGGCAAGGCAGATCTGTACGATACGGACAACGACGGCGTTGTGGACTCTGATAAGCCGAAGGCGGGAGCAACTGACATCACGCAGACGAAGAAGAGCACGCTGATCGACACGGACGGCGACGGTGTGCCGGACACGGCGGCTTCCCAGACGCCGGTATGGAAGAGCTATCCCGTGGATGAGAAGACGGGCTACTATATTGAGCCCGGCACCGGCAAGCTCATTGACCCTGAGAGCGGATATGTCTATGAGGACACCACGATGGGGGACCAGGACGGCAAGGCTGCCGGCGGTGCGGATGCCGTGAGCGGCACGTCCTCGTCAGAGGGAACAGACTCGACAGGTACGGGAGCCGATGGCACCAATGCGGACGGCACAGATTCGACTGGCGGAAACGCTGACGGGACTGGCACGACAGGTACAAATGCGG
Source organism: Lachnospiraceae bacterium UBA2734 (assembly GCA_002353635.1). Classification (GTDB taxonomy): domain Bacteria; phylum Bacillota; class Clostridia; order Lachnospirales; family Lachnospiraceae; genus CAG-791. The sequence goes on along the minus strand of DEKA01000010.1, from coordinate 22,448 downwards.
ACGGCACCGACAGCAATACGACTGGTACGGGCACGGATGGAACCGGCGCCAATACGGCAGAAACCGGCACGAATGGAACCGGGACGAACACAGCAGGAGCCGATGCGCAGCAGAACTGAGGCGCTTTAGCGGTACCTGACAATAACAGTAAGGGGAGAGGGGACCTGAAGGCAGGATGACAACAGCAGAGTTGAGCAATGTAATATTTCCCATGCTGATCGCTTTTGCGGTCAGCGCGGTATCGGGGCATTTTCTGATCCCTGAGCTGATTAAGCTGAAGGCGGAGCAGACTGAGCGTGCGGTAGGCCCGAAGAGCCATCTGAAGAAGACGGGCACACCCAATATGGGCGGTCTCATGATCCTGGCAGGCCTCACCGTGGCCTGCCTGCTGTACTCCGTAAAGGATCGGGACGTGATTCCGGTTCTCTTTCTGACGCTAGGCTTTGGCATTGTGGGATTTACCGACGACTACATCAAGGTGAAGAAGAAGAGGAGCGATGGTCTGTCCGTGAAGCAGAAGATGCTCTTCCAGATCATCATCTCCATCGTATTCGGTCTTCTCGTTGTTCACTTCAGCGGCATTGACCTCGATATGAAAATACCGTTTTTCGCAGGGTATTACCTTCGCCTCGGTATTCTGTCATTCCCTTCGCTCGTTTTCATTGCTGTTGCGACCGTGAACGGGACGAATTTCACGGACGGCGTGGACGGACTGGCCAGCTGCGTGACAGTAGGAACGACGCTGTTCTTTACAATTGCCGCGTTAATGGCAGGGAGCGGTGTGAGCGCCGCAGGCGGCGCTATGATCGGTGCGCTCCTCGGGTTTCTTCTCTATAACGCCTATCCTGCAAAGGTCTTCATGGGAGATACGGGATCCCTTGCCCTCGGCGGATTTATCACCGGCATGGCTTATGTCCTGCAGCTTCCCCTTTTTATACCGATTGTCGGGTTCATCTATGTTATTGAGATCGTCTCCGTCATCATTCAGGTGACTTATTTTAAGGCGACGCACGGCAAGAGGATTTTCCGAATGACACCCATTCATCATCACTTTGAACTCGGGGGATGGAGCGAGGTGCGGGTGGTCGCTGTTTTCACAATTGTGACCGTGATACTCTCATCCATTGCTCTTCTGGGTCTTTGGTGATCTGGACGAAAGGTACTGACGGGTATGACTGAACTGCAGACCGCACGTCTGACAACTGCACAGAGAAGAAAGGTACGCGCGGACCGGAATTACCCGGAGCGGCGCTCTGGCAGATCTACGGGGAGAGCCACTCTGGAGAGAAAACTGAACAGACCTTCCGGAACTAATCTGCCCGAGCGGCGCGCGGACAGACAGTCAGGGAACAGAGATCTGCGCAGATCCGGCCGGAGGAGCGCGGGGAGACCTGCACGGGCACACCTTGTGTCAGAGAGAAAAAGGAGGCCTTCAGCCGCACAGGATTATTCGCTGTATCTCATCATTATTTTCCTGGTGGCCTTTGGACTGATCATGCTGCTCTCGACGAGCTCCTATGCGTCAGCTCTGGATCATCACGGTGATTCTTTTTATTATTTCCGTCACCAGGCAGGCACAACGGCCGCAGGATTAGTGCTGATGGTGATCGTCGCAAACATTGACTATCACAGATGGAAGAAAATTGCAGGGCTGGCATACGCCGGCTCAGCTGTGCTTGTAGCCCTTGTCTCTGTGGTGGGTGTCACCAGAAACGGCGCAAAGAGATGGATTTATCTCGGACCGATTTCCATACAGCCGGCGGAGATCTCTAAGATTACAGTCATTCTGTTGACTGCCGTCATTCTGGAGCGGATGCGCTCGGCAGATCTTGGCACACTGAAGGGCATGTTCAAGGCCATTGCCCCCGCAGCCCTTCAGGCAGCACTTATTTATAAGATCACGAACAACCTCAGTTCCGCGATCATCGTGGCCTCCATCGGCATGGGGATGATTTTTATTGCGAGCAGGAAGTACTGGCCTTATTTTCTGCTCGCAGGAGGGGTTGTACTGCTGGCGGCAGCGGCTGTCTATATGGCACTGCACGGCATCGGCCCCGCAGGTTTCCGCAAAGGCAGACTGAAGGCGTGGGTGGATCCCGCGGCCTACGCAGACGGCGTGGGCTTCCAGACGCTGCAGGCGCTCTACGGCATCGGATCAGGAGGAATTTTCGGCAAGGGCCTTGGACAGAGCATGCAGAAGCTCGGCTATATTCCCGAGGCACAGAACGACATGATTTTCTCCATCATCTGTGAGGAGCTGGGGCTGTTCGGCGCAGTCTCCATCATCATTATGTTCGTGATCCTCTGCTGGCGCATCATGATCATCGCCGGAAACGCATCTGATATGTTCGGCGGGATGATCGCAAGCGGTGTCATGATCCAGATTGCCGTGCAGGTGATCCTCAACATCGCTGTCGTCACCAACACAATTCCGAATACCGGCATTTCGCTCCCCTTTATCAGTTACGGAGGTACTTCCGTCCTGCTCCTTCTCGCGGAGATGGGACTTGTGCTGAGTGTCTCCCGAAGCATCCGCCGGAAGGCAGCGGGGGAGACATGAGTATTTTCAGACGGAGGAGGAAAGGCGCAGAAGGACCAGCGCGCGGGTCTGATGACGAAGAGGAATACTTCCATTCGCAGAGCGATGAGCTGTATTCTTTTGACAGCGAAGAACCTGAAGGACAGGATGATGACCTGATTTTTCTGCATGAGGAGGACGGCCCTTTGGACAGAGACGGGCCGGATCCCGAAGAGAGCGGAGACCTCTATGAGGACGATAACCTTCCGGAAGAGGCGCATCGGAGAGGATTCCGGCTGTTCACAAGGAAAAGATCTGACAGAGAGGATTCCGGCACGGATTCCCTCTACGGCGATGATCTCTACCCCGCTGACAGCGGCATCGTCGATGAGGAGGATGAGGATGACCACACGTTCTTCTCGCTCCTTCCGGACGACGGTGAGGATCTGCCTGCACCGCGGGGCCTTCCATTTTTCCGCAGGAAACTATCAGAGGAAAAACCCTCTACGGCTGCGGACATCCGCGCCGGAATAGAGGCGAGGGTAAGAAGGCGCAGGCTCCTGATCCGGATGGCGGTGCTGTCTGTTGTTCTGGCACTTTTTGGAATGGCAGGCTTTCTGTATATGTTTTTCAAGGTCAGGCACGTCGAGGTGAGCGGTGCAACACACTACTCAAAGGAACAGATTGAGTCCATCGTCATGAACGGATTCCTCGGGGACAACTCCCTTGTGCTGAGCGCAAAATACCGAAACAAGCCTGTCACCGGCGTTCCATTTGTGGAATCCATGGATGTCGATATAAGGTCTCATGATTCAATCGCCATCAAGGTATATGAGAAATCCCTTGCGGGGTGCGTGCATTATCTTGGGGGCTACATGTATTTTGACCGCGACGGCACCGTCGTGGAGTCCTCAACAAAGGAGGTGAAGGGTGTACCGGAGGTCACAGGACTTCATTTTTCCTCCATTGTGCTGAACCGGAAGCTTCCTGTGAAGGACGCCGGCGTCTTCCAGCGAATTCTCGATGTCACACAGACGCTGAAAAAACACGGGCTGGAAGCCGACCACATCTATTTTGATGCGTCGGGAAACATGACGCTGTATTTCGGTGATGTGCGGGCGATTCTTGGCGGAAGCGACAACATGGAGGACAAGATCGCCAATCTGAAGGAAATCCTTCCTTCCCTGAAAGGGAAGAAGGGATCACTCGATATGACGGATTTCTCGACAGATACCGATTATGTCACATTTACTTCGGACAACGCATCGGACAGCCTGGAGACAGCATCTTCGTCATCTTCGGACAGCGCGGATGCGGATTCTGCAGGGGATTCGACATCTTCTGAACAGAGCAGCACTTCCTCTTCAGACAAAGAGGGAGAGAGCGGTGGCGAGGCGGACGCCGATGCTGCCGCGCAGGTGAATGAGAACGCCGCCGGAGATGCAAATGCCTATAATGCCGCGCAGGTGGACGAAAACGCCGCTGAAGCCTCAAATGCAGAACAGCAGACCGGAGAGGTTGACGGTGGCACGGCACAGCAGTAAAATGCCATGAGGACCGTTGCAATCTGTGAAAAGGGATTGTATTATTAACGGGTATAGGCTGAAGACTTCATTGTATTTACGCATTTACAATCTGCAATTATATACATAAGAGGAGGCACAAACCGTGCTAGAGATCAAAACGGATGAGAATGAAACCGCCTGCAAGATTATCGTAGTAGGCGTTGGCGGAGCCGGCAATAATGCCGTGAACAGAATGGTCGAGCAGGAGATCAGCGGTGTTGAATTCATCGGCGTCAATACTGATCTGCAGGCCCTGCAGAGATGCAAGGCACCTAAGCTCCTGCAGATCGGCCAGAAGCTTACCAGAGGTCTCGGCGCAGGTGCCAACCCTGAGGTGGGCAAGAAGGCTGCGGAGGAGAGCTCTGAGGAGATTTCCGCAGCACTCAAGGGGGCAGACATGGTATTCGTCACCTGCGGCATGGGCGGCGGCACAGGAACCGGTGCAGCACCTGTTGTAGCCAAGCTCGCCAAGGATCAGGGCATCCTGACTGTAGGCGTTGTGACGAAGCCCTTCAGCTTCGAGGCAAAGGCCAGAATGCAGAAGGCGCTCGGCGGCATCGAGAACATCAAGCCCAACGTGGATACGCTGATCGTCATTCCCAACGACAGGCTCCTCGAGATCATGGACCGCAGAACGAATCTCCCCGAGGCGCTTAAGAAGGCGGATGAAGTTCTTCAGCAGGCCGTTCAGGGCATCACAGACCTGATCAATGTACCTGCCGTCATCAACCTCGATTTTGCAGACGTACAGACAGTCATGCGCAACAAGGGCCTTGCCCATGTCGGCATCGGCTACGGCAAGGGCGATGACAAGGCAACACAGGCTGTCAAGATGGCCGTTGAGTCTCCTCTTCTTGAGACGACGATTGACGGTGCTACGGATATCATTCTGAATATCTCCGGCGATGTCTCCCTGTTCGATGCGAACGATGCAGCATCTTATGTCCGCGAGCAGACGGGCGACGACATCAACGTTATTTTCGGTGCGAAGTACGATGAGTCTGATGCAGATTCCTGCACAGTTACCGTCATTGCTACAGGCATCGATGATTCGAAGAAGAAAAAGCAGCAGAATCCTTTTGAGAACAGACGGCCTTTCAATCCGCAGGCACAGAACAATGCTTCTCAGGAGGGTGGCTTCGCGCGCGGATACGGCCAGCAGGGCGGATATGCACCGCAGGGCGGATACCAGGCCCAGGGAGGTTATGCAGCACCCCGCCAGAACTACAGCCAGAATCAGAACACTGCATATGGCCAGCAGGGCGACTACGGCACCCAGCGCGGCGGCTACGCACCGCAGGGCGGATATCAGGCCCAGGGCGGCTATACGAATGCAGGCGGCTACAGCCAGGAGCGCAGGGGGTATTCTGCACCGCAGGGCGGTTACGGCCGGCAGAGCGAGGAGAATTACAGATCCCAGTCCGGAGATAACTACGGAAGAGAGAGCGGAAGAGGCTACAGCCAGCAGACACCTGCCGGCAATGCACAGCCTCAGCAGGAGAGACCCCGCTTCAATCCGGGCAGCATCCATGCGACAACGGATACCAGCAACATCACCATTCCTTCTTTCCTGACCAGAAAGAAAGAGGACAATGAGGAAGATACTCTTGACTGATAAGGAAGGATATCTGCACTGAACTGCATTGATGAGGGGGCGGCGTTTTACAATCGTAAGGCGCTGCCTTCTCTTTCTTTGCCCGGCAGATGCTGTGCGGCACTGTGTGTACGGAACGAGCGGCGCGAGGGAGTGCAGGCTTTCTGTAGGCTATATGCGGACTGACCACAGTTCCGGAAAGAGGAGAGGATAACATCATGAGGTTTACCGGGGAACAGATCCGTTTTCTGACAGAGATACTTCATTATGATGAGGCAAGCGTCGGCGGAGAGCTTGAAGATATAGACGAGGACTTTCTTCTGGAGCTAGGCGACCGGTGCTTCGACGTGGAACTCGAAGGTGATCTCAGAGATGAAAGAAAGGTTCCGGAGGCATGCCGGATTGCCTCGGACATTTACACCATGCTGAACAGCTGAAGGGTACACGGAGAGTGCGCATGAACTACCGGAACAGAAAAAGAAGATCCTTAAGAAGAGAAAAGGGAGGGGCAGTGATGTTCTCCTTTCTTCTTCTTGCAGGAGTTACAGGATGTACAGGCGGCGGGGAAGGCGCTTCGTCTTCGTTCCCCGCTGCCGGGGCTGCAGAGACTTCCGGCAATTCCGGACAGGCAGGGGGATACGCAAATACACTTGTCATCACCTATATGGATGTAGGGAAGGCGGATGCCATCACGCTGCAGAACAGCTCATCCTTTGTCATGATCGACACCGGCTCGGCAGACACAGCAAGTCAGGTGGTCAGCGAACTGAGAAAGATGGGATGCACCTCTATAGATGCTCTTTATATCACGCATTTCGACCAGGACCATGTGGGCGGCGCTGCCGAGGTGATTCGGAATTTCGACGTGCAGAATATTTTCGTGACCTATCAGAGCAAGGATTCTGATGAGATTGATGCGTTCTATCAGGCAATGGCGGACAAGGGCTATACCGCGCAGGAAATTCTGGCAGAAGATGCCTCTGGCGGGGAGGGCGTGCGGATGCAGTACGGCGGTATCGAATACAGCGTTTATCCGCCGGATCTGCGCGAGTATGACAATGATGAGAGCAACAACTCCTCTCTTGTCATTCGGGCGCAGAATGGCCACAACGCATTTCTTTTCACGGGCGATATTGAAAAGGAGCGGATCGAGGAGCTCCTCAACGACGGGAGAAATCTCCGCTGCGATGTGATCAAGATGCCTCATCACGGAAGAAAGTGCAGCAGGAGCGATGACCTGATTGTGTCTGCGCAGCCGGCTGAGGCGGTGATCACTTCCTCGGACGAGGAGAGAGAGTCGGAGAAGACGCTGGAAGTGCTGCGGGAGAACAATGTGAAGACCTACCTCACAAGACTTGGTGAGGTGAAGGCAGTTTCTGACGGCTGGAGCGTAAAAATGAGCGGACACACTGAGGCGGCTGTTCCCGTCTCTGCGTCCTATTCTGATACAGCGGATACCGAATATGACCAGTAGTCCATCTCTGAAGAAAAACTTTTTCATGAACGCGGTTCTGACCGCATCGTTCGTTGTTTTTCCGCTGATCACGTTTCCGTATGTATCGAGAATCCTGCAGCCCTCCGGCACGGGAAAGGTTGCCTTTGCGACGTCGCTGATCTCGTATTTCACGATGATTGCTCAGCTGGGAATTCCCACCTATGGCATCCGTGTGTGTGCTGCACAGCGCGATGACAAAGTCAGGCTCTCCCGCACTGTGCATGAGCTGCTTGTCATCAATCTGTTCATGTGCGTGCTCTCGTATGCGGCTTTCTTTCTCTGCCTTTTCCTTGTGCCAAGACTTAAGGAGGAGCGGCCTCTCTATCTTGTGGTCAGTCTCAGTGTCATCATGACTTCACTTGGCATGGAGTGGCTGTACAAGGGGCTTGAGCAGTACAGTTACATTACGGTCAGATCCGTTGCCTTTAAATTTATTGCGCTGTGTGCCATGTTCCTGCTCGTGCGCACGAAGCGGGATTATGTCATCTACGGAGGTATCACAATCTTTGCCACATCAGCGTCCGGCCTTCTGAATCTTCTCCGCGCTCACCGCTTTATCACATGGAAATGGCTTGGCTCCTACAATGTGCGGCAGCACATAAAGCCGGTTCTTGTCTTTTTCGCCATGACGGTCGCATCGACCATCTACACGAATCTCGATGCCATCATGCTTGGGTTTCTCTCGACAGATACGGATGTCGGCTATTACAATGTTGCTGTGCAGATCAAGAACGTGCTGGTCAGCCTCATTACCTCACTCGGCGTTGTCGTCATGCCTCGCGCAAGCTTCTATGTCAGACACGGCGAGATGGAGGCTTTCCGGCGTGTTTCCGTCAAGGCTCTGCAATTCGTTATGGTGAGCGCAGTGCCGCTCATGGTGTATTTCATCCTGTACGCGGGGGAGGGCATCCTCTTTCTTTCAGGACCACTTTATGGCGGCGCAGTCCTTCCGATGCGGATGATTATGCCGACAATTCTGTTTATTGGCCTTACGAACATTCTGGGCATTCAGATTCTCGTTCCGCTTGAACGTGAAAATACAGTTCTTTTCTCCACAATCGCCGGCGCTGTGACGGATCTCGTCCTGAACGCGGCCCTGATTCCTTCTTTCAAGGCATCAGGCGCTGCGGCAGGTACGCTTGCGGCGGAATTTATCGTGCTCGCGTGGCAGTATGCGGCTCTCCGAAAAGAGGCATCGGCCGCTTTCCGGCAGATCAGATACGGGGCGATTGCTCTTGGGACAGTTCTCGGGTGCGCGGCGGGTCTGCCGGTGAAAATGCTGCATCTTCCCGTGTTCTGGGCACTTGCTCTGTCGGCAGTTTTGTTCTTTGGTGTCTATGGATGTGTTCTGCTGCTTCTGCATGAGCCTGTGATGTCAGAGTTATGGAGTTCACTCCTGGAGAGAGGAAGACGCTTTATACAAAAACGCTGGAATAAAGACTGATACGCCAATGCACAGAGAAGAGACGAATATGACCTTTGGTACATGTTTGATAATGACGTTGATACGTCACTTTCAAACAGCAGCAACGGTGTTTATGCACCGGCTGCCGCATTCGGCNNCGCGGATTTTGCCTCAGCGAGGTGTAGGCTTGAAGGATAAAGAACAGGTAATCGGGCAACAGCGCTTTGTATCGTTGGGTCTCTTTGTCGCTGTCCTTCTGACGGTTGCTGCACACACTGTGCCTGCAGACGGTTTTCTGTACAATTGCCTGAGCTCCCTGTACTACCCGCTGATGGTGGCATTTGCAGGCTTTGGCATATATGAGAGAGGATCTGCTGCTTTGCCGCAGGCGCAGAGAGCTGACGGACTACATGACCGGGGCATCTCACGGCATGGAAGCTGCGGCAGTACTACCCGGGAAGGCAGTAGAAGAGCATTTTCAGCAAAAATGTTTCATCTTCTGCTCATCTGGTTTGTACCGGTTCTTGCAGCCGGCGCAGCAGCTTTTCTGTGGGACCTTGCGAAAGCGGATGCGCCGGATCTGTCTTTTGCCGCGTCGCAGCTGCGGCAGGAGGCAGAGTCACTTTTCTGGGGAATGGGCGCTTCAATGAATGATCATCCCGCGGTGGGTGTCTTCTGGCTGTTGATCTCCGGCGGAAGTGCGGCGATCATTCTTGTGTGCGTGCAGGAGGCAGTGCATGCCTTTATGCAAGGGATGTCTGCGGAAGGCGACAAGGACAGGAAAGAAGAGGATGCATCGTTGGCGGCCTGTGTGCTGATCACTGCATTCGGACTTGCCGGATGCTTTGCAGGGGTGTCCGCCGGAAGAAGAGGCTGGATTCTGCCCTTTAATCTGGATGTGACAGCTGTCGGACTTCTCTTTGCAGCCTTTGGGTATGATGTGGCAGCGGTATTGGAACGTCAGATTTTCTGCCGCCCGCAGGACAGATCAAAGAGGAAAAGATCAAATTGTCTTCTCACTGCCGTATGGACTGCAGCAGTGTCGATCTGTGCTCTTGTCTGGGCATACAGCATTCTGAGGGGAAATGCTGTCAATTATGTCGTGAGGGAATACGGCGGCGTTTTTAGCGGACTGTACGGGGTGGTGACCTCTCTCCTTGGTACGGCTGCATGCATGGCAGCACTGTTTCTGCTCTGCTCTGTTTCGGCAAGAGGGAAGTCGCCTTTTTCCGGCGCGTCCATGCCCTGCACGCCGGCAGGACAGGCGCATGGACCAGAGAACGCAGGTGATCATCACCATGAGCGCGCTACTGCCTGCGCAGGTACTGCCTCTGCAAATCTCTGGGCCTTCTTTCTCTGGATGCACGGTATGGACGCGTCGTGCAAAGAGCTGTGGCAATTCGGCCCTTGGCAGGAGCAGCTGGTCCTGCGGCCTCTTGTCCTTGTTCTTTTCGGGCTTCTGCTCAGCAGCGCGGTCAGATTCCTGTCAAGTGGCAAAAGGAAGGCGGGAGAGTTTCCTGCGGGTGGTAACGCTGCCCTCCTGCAGGATAAAAACCACGACCGTATCATGTGCATTCTCTTCTATGCCGGGTTTGCCATGGTCTATTTCCGTGTCTTTTTGGATTCCACTCTGCTCAATGTGATTCTGGAGGACTGGACTGTTCCTTATACGATCTGCACGGCCGGAGTATGTCTGCTGCTGGTGGCTGCAGCTGATGCACTCAGCAACATGGAGCAGAATCGCTTCATCATGATAATTGCAGTCCTTTTCCTGCTCGTCAGCTATCTCACGTGGAGCTTTGGAGAGCTGAATGGAAGAGGCGTCGAGCTGATGCTGACAGGGCTTGTTATCCCTGCCGGAAAGAGAAAGAATCCAAGACCTCTTTTATGGTTTGGTATCCTGATCGGCGCGGGCGTGATGCTCACCGCCTATCACCTCTCTATGACCGGTGTCCTTCCTTATGTAGTCCGCGCCGGGTACAAGCATGCGTTTGGCATGCAGTATCACACGGATGCAGCCTCGCACATTTTCTATATGGCGGCAGCCTATACCATTTTGAAGGATGGCAGGCCATCTGTCCTCGGGTATATCCTCCTGTCTCTCTGTCTGTATATTGTGCATCATCTCATGGCGTGCGCTACAGATACTATCGCACTGCTCCTTCTGACTGCCGGTTGTCTCGTGTGCACGGCGGCGGGGGCGGCCCGGATCTTGTTGCGGCGCACAGAGAAGAAAAGTGCCGAGGAGACAGGGCATCCCGCAGAAGAGAGCGGAAATTATGACGGCGCCGGCAGACAGAAGAAACGGAATCTCAGCAGCAATACTCACTTTACATACAGGGGAATGAGGATCCTTCTTTTATCAGCTGTGCAGTATGTTTTTCTGCTCTGTGCGGCAGCATCCATTCTTGAGTCGATCTTGTTTCAGCAGACATTTTATGACCGGACTGTGGCTGAATTTCCTCAGCTGAAGACCTTTATGGACCGGATCAGTTTGGGGCATCAGGCATTGACAGAATATCCTCTGCGTCTTCTTGGAAACCTGATAGAGGAATACGGATCGGGTGGAACCGGCTATGAGGTGCAGACACATTCGTATTTCTTCATCGACAACTCCTATCTGCGGATGCTGCTCATGTACGGGCTTTTGTTCTTTGTTATGTATCTGCTCATTACCGTACTGCTGCAGAGAAGATTTCTGCGCGGGAAGAACTTCTGGGCCGTCTATGTGATGATTATTATTGCGATTACGGGAATTTCGGACCACCACATTATGGATATCTGTTATAATGTTGTACCGGTGTTGCTGATGATGCAGGACGTGCGTTCTGCCGGCAGACAAAAGGAGAGAGTATGAAGACAGCAGACGACGAGATGACCATCAACCTGAAGGACATGTTCTTTCAGCTGTGCCTTAACTGGAAGAAGTGCTTGGCCGGCTTTCTGATCGGTCTTGTGATTGGCTTCGCGCTTATGGCTCTGATGGGCCGAAAGACAATCAATTACGACCAGAACATTGCAGAGGCAAAGGAAAACCTTCTGGATGCTGAGGCGGCTGATGTTGAGAGAGAATATGATCAGTACAAAAGCCTCGAGAAATCCAAAAATGCACAGGTGGACTATATGAATCACTCCATCCTCATGCAGGTGGATGCCAGCCGGGTGCCGACGATGACCAGGCAGTATTCGGTCATTGGGCCTGTTGATCTCTCCAACGTCATCAACAGCAGTATTCTCAGCAGCAGCGATTTTGATCAGATTGCGAAGATTGTCAATGATCCAGACAGTGATAAATATGTCAATGAGCTGGTGACGATCAACACCACCTCTTCCGACAGCAGCAAAAACGTCGATCTCAAAGGTTCCACCGTCAGGACCGATGCGGATGCAGAGAACGGCACGATTTCCTATGAATATCAGAACACGATCAATGTCGCTGTGGAGTCGCTGACAAAGGATCAGTGCAGCCAGATTATGGATGTCGTAGAGAAGGCTGTTCAGAATGTTCTCACGCATTATCAGCTCGGCAAGGAGAGCGACCCTGTACTGGTGTCGGATTCCTACAATGAACTGATCAGCGCCACAGTCAATCAGATGCAGCAGGATCAGACAGACAAGCTGACACAGATGACAACATCCATCTCCTCTTTTGGTTCGAACAATTCTTTCTCCTCTGACGAGCAGGCTTATTTTGATGCACTGAAGGCGAAGGATCATCCCACCAAGATCATTGTACACAGAATGCGCTATATTGCAGGCGGCGCAGCAGCAGGGCTCTTTTTCGTTCTGGCCTGGGTCGTGCTCAGATACCTCACGGCAGATCTGATGATGACGGCGGAGGACGTGGAAGAGCTGGCCGGAACCTCTTTTTCGGAGAATTTTATTTCTGAAGACACCGGTATTCTGGTCTCGAAGAATATCAGCAGATTTATCCGGAGAGACACAGACCCTGTCCACAGGTGGCTCTCCGGGGAGCAGAAGGCGGAGATGTTCACGGACGAGCTGGCCGCCCTTTTGGAAAAAGACGGAAGAGCCGGCAGTGTCTATCTCGTGAAAAATGGCGGCGGGGAATACAATGAAAAAATCAACGAGGTGCTGAAGAGGAAATTCACCGCTGCAGGCTTACAGGTCGTTGAGGGAACGCCGGCGACAAAGGCAGAGGATATGAATGCACTGCTTTCTGGCGAGAATTTTGTCCTCTCGGTAGGGCTGCACAGATCTCCCCGCACAGAAGTGGAGTACAACGTCGGTACGCTGAAGAGACATGGCAAGAAGATCATCGGTGTTGTGACGACATATGATTATGCCAGATGATGTTATCTGGCATGCCGTCAGACTGGCAGTTCATCTGTCTGTTAAGCTGTGCACAATCGAAATAAGCAGCTGTCGTTTTATATTGCGTACAGGATCACAGGAGTCTGGCATTGAAGAAGAATGTAAAGATTCTCATTTCGTGTCATAAACCTTCAGATGTCTTAAATGACGATGTTTTTACCCCTATACAGGTAGGATGTTCTGTAGAGGGGCATTCTCTTATTCCAGGTATCTGGCATGACAGTGAAGGAGATAATATTTCCACTCTCAATCCGTCCTACTGTGAGCTGACAGCACAGTACTGGGCGTGGAAGAACCTGAAGCTGGATTATTATGGCTTCTGTCATTACAGGCGTTATTTCAATCTGTCCGGCCGTACTTTCAGGGAGGATTCTTTCGGCAACATCATAGAACCATATCTGACACAGAATGTCACAGACCGGTATTGTCTTCATGCCGAAGATGTCGAGAGAGCTATAGAGCAGTGTGATGTTGTGGTCACGACCAGAAAGGACCTCCGGAAAATGCCCGGCAGGTACAGAACACCTGCGCAGCAATTCGCGTCAGGAGCTTTTCTTCATGGCGAAGATTACCAGCTGATGCTGGATATTATTGACGAAAAATATCCATGTTACAGTAATGCGGCACATCAGTTCAGCAGTGGGCACTACGCATGCTTCTGCAATATGTTCATTATGAGAGCGGATCTGTTCGACAGGTACTGCACATGGATGTTCGGCGTACTGAAGGAATTCTGCGGGCGAAGAGATATGCGGATGTACAGCACGGAAGCTCTGCGCACGCCGGGACACCTCTCGGAGAGACTTCTCAATATCTATCTGCTCTATCTGCAGCAGTCGGAACCGGATATCCGCATCAGGGAGGTGCAGTGTGTCTGCATTGAGCATACAGAGCCGCAGGATTTCATTTATCCGCTGAGCGCTCATAAGGAATGTGTGCCGGTTGTCTTTGCCGCCAACAATGGGTTCGTCCCCATATTCTCGGCGTGCCTGCAATCACTTCTGGATCATTGCAGCAGGGAGAGCTTCTACGATCTTGTGCTGATCAGCAAAGATCTCTCGGAGGCAAACAGGCAGAAACTGACAGGCATGCTCAAGGGCCGCGACAATGTCTCGCTTCGTTTCTTCAATCCGGGAAAAATTCTGGCCTGTTATGATCTGAAAGCCCATGCACACATCACACAGGAGACGTATTACCGCTTTCTGATCCAGGAGATTATGCCTGCGTACGACAAGGTTTTGTATCTGGACTGCGATCTGATCATCTGTGAGGATGTTGCGCATCTGTATGCAACAGACCTGGGCGGTTATATGCTGGGAGCAGTCAGAGACGCTGATTTTCTCGGGCAGATCGGCGGTGCCGATCCTAACGCGCAGCGATATATTGCAGAGGAGTTCCATATGAAAAATCCGGCCGGTTATTTTCAGGCAGGGGTCCTCCTGCTCAATGAAAAGAAGATGCGGGAAATGTATACGCTGAAGCAATGGCTTTCCTTTGCCTCTCATCCATACAGGTTTAACGATCAGGATATTCTGAACTTGCAATGTGAGGGCCATGTGATGTACCTGGATATGGCCTGGAACCTGATCCATGACATGAATCACACAAGAGTTTCACAGGTTATTGCGTATGCACCTGCCGATGTTCAGAATGCATACAGAGCTGCACATGCGCATCCGAAAATAATTCACTATGCCGGCGGCACAAAGCCATGGAATGTGCCGGGAGAGGACCTGGCCGAGTATTTCTGGGCATCTCTGCGCAGGACGCCTTATTATGAACTTGTGCTGAGTGCATGCGCTGCCGGCAGAGACGGTAATGGCAGAAACATGTATAAACGCCTTTCGGCGGCTGTCATCAAACTCTTTCCTGTTGCAACAAGACGAAGAGCTTTTCTTGACCGTATATATATCGCACTGATCCGCAAATAGGAAGCAGAACATGTCCATCTATGTCATCACACACAAGCCATACAACAGCATCAAGGAAAAGGGCTATAAGACCCTCCTCGTGGGCGCTTACAGGGGACATGTGACAGGTGATGTCTATGACGATGAGGGCGAGAATATTTCCAGAAAGAACGGGGATTACTGCGAGCTCACCGGATTTTACTGGATCTGGCGCAACACAAGGGATCCTTATGTGGGGATAGACCACTACAGGCGGTATTTTGCAAACCACTGGTCGGAGAAGCGCGTGCTCTCGGAGAAAGAGGCCCTGCATTTTCTGCGGTCATATGATATCGTCCTGCCGCAGATGGCGTTTTTGAAGGAGTCTGTGGCAGAGGACTATATCCACAACAGCGGAAGGAAGACGGATCTGGAGCTGCTGCGCCGCGCCGTGTCAGAGGAGTGCCCTGATTATCTGGAGGATTATGACGCGTACATGGAGGGAAAATGCACGGTCTATAAGAACATGATGATCTGCAGACGCGCTGTTTTTGATGATTACTGTGCGTGGCTATTCCGCATCCTGTTCTCAATAGAGAGTGTTCTTTCGACTGCGGGCAGCGGCCAGTATGAGCCGAGAATTTACGGGTATCTTTCCGAGCGGCTCCTGAATGTATGGGTTTTGCACAATCGTCTCCGCGTCTGCCATCAATTCATCGTAGAATATGAGCAGAACGAGAGCCGCGCAGACTTCTATGCACATCGCGTGGCGAGGGTGGGATCCTATGTCTGGAATGTCGCAAAGGCGCCGTTTGGAAGGCCGACGCGGGCGCCTCTTTGAAAATATATTCGCGAAAACATGATGGCGGGCGCCATCTTTCCATGTTTGTGATGACAGGCAGCGGATGCATTCCACATCAAAAGGGGAATGAAGCCTGAAAGAGCGCGCAACTGGGTGCGTTCCGGACAGATCAGGAAGCGGAGGGAGTATGGACCTTAAGTGTGAAGAAAAATTCTATGCGATTTACCACAGAATGCCGGACGGTGTCACGTTTTGTCCATACCGGATCTCTCCTCTTGGCGCGCATATTGATCACCAGTGGGGGAAGATCAACGGCCTTGCGATCGATCGGGGCATTCACATCGCCTATGGCGCCAAGCAGAACGGCGTCATCGAGATGGAATCCCTCGATTTCCCGAAGAGAGCGCAGTTTCACGTGCGCTCCATTGAGCCCGAGCGCGTGGGCGACTGGGCAGATTATCTGCGCGGCGCGGCGCTTGGCCTCTCCGAGCTATATCCGCTGCGGACAGGGCTTTCTGGTGTCATCGAGGGCTCTCTGCCGATTGGCGGCCTCTCTTCCTCGGCAGCAGTCACCATCTCGTTCCTGAGTGCGCTCTGCCGCGTGAATGGCATCACGCTGGAGCCGCAGGAGATGATAAGGCTTGCAAAAGCAGCGGAGAATAACTATGTGGGCGTGCAGACCGGCATACTGGATCAGTCTTGTGAGATCCTCGGTCGGAAGGATCATCTCCTGTACATGGACTGCAGGGACGGGAGCTTTCGGCTGATTCCGACGAATCCGAAGATGAAGCCGTACAAGATCGCCATTATTTTCAGCGGGCTGGACCGGGCACTCAAGAATTCCGCCTATAACCTGCGCGTCGATGAGTGCAGGGCGGCGGCCTATGATCTTCTGGCCTTTGCAGGTCTTCCCTATGATAAGCTCAATCAGACACACCTGCGCGATGTGCCTGTTGAGGTGTACGAGACATATAAGGAGCGCCTTCCTGCGCAGTTTCGAAAGCGCGCGGAGCACTTCTTTACCGAGTACAAAAGGGCAGAGGAGGGCGCCTTCGCCTGGGAGAGGGGAGATCTGGATGCGTACGGCAGGCTTGTCTTCGAGAGCGGCTATAGCAGCATTCACAACTATGAATGTGGATGTCCCGAGCTCATCCGGCTGTATGAGATCCTGCGGGAGACAGAGGGCGTGTACGGCGCAAGGTTCTCCGGCGCGGGGTTCAAGGGATGCTGTATGGCGCTCATTGATCCCCTGCGCGCCGAGGAGATCGGTGCCCGCGTGCGGGATCTGTATCTTAAGGATTTCCCGGCGCTTGCGGATAAATATGAGTTTCACGTCTGTGAGAGCGCAGATGGGGCGCAGCTGTGATGCAGAAGGGCCGGGTGGATCGTCTCTCGGCTGGAAGGGGGCACTGTGCCGTGGAGGGAACCGGCTCCTTCCGGCTTTTGGCCGCCCGGGGAATAGAACTATGACCGCTCCGGAAAATATGACTGTGCCGAATGCAGACACACAAGAGAGGTACCTGACCTATGAAATGTCTTCTTTTGGCGGCTGGATATGCCACGAGGCTCTATCCGCTGACTGAAAATTACCCGAAGCCTCTCCTGAAGGTTGGGGACAGAACAATCGCTGACCGCCTTCTGGATGATCTCTCAGCTCATACAGATATCCGTGAGGTAACTGTAGTCACCAACCACCGCTTTGCAGACATTTTTAAGGATTGGGCGGGAAAGAGGATGGATCTTCATGTCGATGTTGTCGACGACGGAACCTCCGCCAATGAGACACGCCTTGGCGCGGTAAGAGATATTGACCTTGCTGTGCAGACGATGGACATAGAGGATGATCTTCTCGTGATGGCAGGGGACAATGTACTTGATTTCAGTCTTGCCTCCTTTATCCGCTTCGCACGGGCAAAGAACACGCCGTGCGTGATGTGTTACGAGGAAAATGATCTGTCGCGCCAAAAGAGGACGGCCATCATTACGATACAGGAGAGCGGGCTGATCACCTCGTATGAGGAAAAGCCTGCAGAGCCAGAGGGAAATCTTGCTGTTCCGCCGTTTTACTGGTACAGGGCACAGGATCTGCAGCGGATTCCGGAGGCAATGCGTGGGGGAGGCGGCGCGGATGCACCGGGGAGCTTTGCCGCATGGCTCTCGAAAAAGACGCCGATGTATGCATTCAGAATGCCGGGGAAGCGCTACGACGTGGGCACCCTGGATAGCTACGAAGAGGTCTGCCGTATCTTCAGCGGACAGGTTTAGCGTGGCGGCCGTTTGGCAAGAGGCACGGCACAGACAAGGCAGGGATGGTTCATCAGGCCGTTTTCTGCAGACACAGGAGGTAAATTATGAGTCAGTATGATTATCTCGTCGTTGGCGCAGGACTTTACGGGGCCGTCTTTGCAAGGCAGGCTGCGGATGCAGGCAAAAAGGTGCTGGTCATTGATAAGAGGCCCAATATTGCCGGCAATGTTTATACGAAAAAGATTGAGGGGATTAATGTACACATTTACGGGGCACATATTTTTCATACGAACAACAAAGAGGTGTGGGATTATGTGAACCGCTTCGCCGTGTTCAACCGCTTCACGAACTCACCGGTGGCCAACTATCATGGTGAGCTCTACTCACTCCCGTTCAACATGTACACATTTAACCGCATGTGGGGCGTGGTGACGCCGGAAGAGGCTGCGGCGAAGATCGAGGAGCAGAGGAAGGCAGCTGGGATCACCGCGCCGAAGAACCTCGAGGAGCAGGCAATCTCCCTCGTCGGCACGGATATTTATGAGAAGCTCATCAAGGGCTACACGGAGAAGCAGTGGGGCCGCCCCTGCACAGAGCTCCCGGCATTTATCATCAAGCGCCTGCCGGTGCGCCTTACGTTCGACAACAACTATTTCAATGCACTCTACCAGGGCATTCCCGTGGGCGGCTACACGAAGATGGTGGAGAATATGCTCTCGGGTATTGAAGTGCGCCTTAACACAGATTATCTGAAGGACCGCAGCGCGCTGGATGCACTCGCGGACAAGGTGATCTATACCGGTGCTATCGATGCCTTTTTCGATTATCAGCTGGGACCCCTTCAGTACAGGAGCGTCCGCTTTGAGACAGAGGTGCTGGACAAGCCCAATTTCCAGGGCAATGCTGCCGTCAACTACACCGACAGGGAGACGCCCTGGACGCGCATCATCGAGCACAAGTGGTTCGAGTTCGGCAAAGATGAGAATGGAAACGATCTTCCGAAGACGGTCATCAGCCGCGAGTTCAGCTCCGAGTGGAAGCCCGGCGATGAGCCGTATTACCCGGTAAACGATGAGAAAAACGGAGCGCTCTATCAGCGCTACAGAGAGCTCGCTTCACATGAAAATAAAGTCGTCTTCGGCGGGCGCCTCGGCGAGTACAAATATTACGACATGGACGCTGTCATCGCCTCTTCACTGAAGAAGGCCGGGGAGCTGCTGGAGGGCTGAGAAAGGCCCTTCAGAGCTGACTGGCTGCAGCCGGCGAAAACGCCTTGGCGGATTTCGCCTCAGCGTGCCGGAAAAAGCGGCACAGTAAGGGTGAATATGATCAGAAATATTGTTTTTGATATGGGCGGCGTGTGCATCCGGTTTGATCCGCGCGCGTTTATAAGACGGTTCGGTGTGTCCCCGGAGGATGAGGAAATTCTCATCAATGAGGTCTACCGCTCCATAGAATGGGCTATGATGGACCGTGGGAGACTGCAGGACGAGGAAGCGGCAAAAATCCTGTCCGAAAGGCTTCCGGCCCGCCTCTCCGACACCGTACATAAACTCGTTACGAATTGGGACCGGCCGATTCTCCCCATAGATGGGATGGGTGAGCTCGTGCGGGAGCTGAAGGAGAACGGCTACCACCTCTTTCTTCTCTCCAATGCGAGTACAAGGCAGCCGGAGTACTGGAAAAAGGTGCCTTTTGCAGACTGCTTCGAGGACACGCTCATAAGTGCGAATGTGAAGCTGGTCAAACCCATGCCGGAGATCTATCTCGAGGCCTATGACAGGTTTCATATCCTGCCGCAGGAGAGCATCTTCATCGACGATACGCCGGCCAACTGCGAGGCGTCGCAGTACACTGGCATGAAGGCATTTGTTTTCAATAACGATGTGCAGGCGCTGCGCAGGTTTCTCTGTGCACAGGGCGTTTCTGTCTCAGGGTAACTGAAGGCGCCCTTTAATGCGTTAAATGCTAAAGCCGCAGGAATCCTCTTTGTTCCGGAGGAGCCTGCGGCTTTTTATGAAGTTAATGCTGAAGTTTACTGTTCTTTTGCGTCGGCTGAAATTTTCCTGCCTGAAGGCTGTTTGGGAAGGAGAGGGAGCGTCACCAGAAAGCGGATGATGCGGTCGCCGTCTCTGACAGCGCGGATCGAGCCGCCGTGGCTTATGCAGATGGCGCGCGCCGCGGAGAGTCCGATGCCGTATCCGCCTGTTCTACTGTTCCTCGATGCGTCTGCACGGTAGAACCTGTCGAAGAGACGGTCGAGGTCGCCCTCCGGCATATTGCTGCAGGTATTGGCGATCTCAAGATGCACCTTTTTGTCAGCACTGAGCTGCACGTGAATGGTGCCTCCCTCATCGGAATATTTCATGGCATTGTCGAGAAGAAGCGTGCAGAGCTGTGTAAGGGATCTGGGATCGCCGTGCACATGGATGCCTTCTGCGATATCTGCGCTGTACTCTTTGCCATGAGACTGTGCGACTGCCTCATAGATCTGTGCGTTCTCCTTCACGGTGGAGGAGAAATCCGTATCCGTGAAGATCTTTTTGATGCTGTCCTCTTCCATGCGCGTCAGTGTCAGCATGTTGTTGATCAGACCCGTCATGCGCTTAATCTGGTTGCGGACACTCTTTGTCCACTCACTCTTTCCGCCGGTGATTTCAATGACATCGATGTTGGCGGAGATGACGGAGAGGGGTGTCTTCAGCTCATGTCCCGCGTCGGAGATGAAGTGCTTTTGCTTCTCCAGTGATTCCATAACGGGGGCGATGGCATAGCCGGAGAGAAGCCACACCAGAATGAACATTAGTATAAGGGCGATAAAGCCCGCGAGGAGCGACATGAAAAAGAGGTTCTGCGCCGCCGCAAAGGAGGAGTTGCAGTCCACAAAAATAATCATGACGCCGCCGTCATCTAGATTGACCCTGCAGAACTTGTAGGTGCCGTAGTAGCCGCTCACTTTGCCGGATGCGGCGATCGTCTTTCCGTACTGCCTGGCTTCCTCTTCGGTGATGGAAGCAATGTGTTCCATAAACGTGTCAATGACATTGCCGTCCTTATCCATGCGCACGTTGAAATATCTGGTCTCGTAAGGCGCCTCAATTCTTCTTCTGTATTCACTGTTGGCCGGGGGACCGCCAAGGGGCGTGTTCTGCAGCGACGATGGGGAGCCGTCCGTGCTGCTTTGTGATGTTCCCGATGAGGATGCATCAGCATTGTCGGATGCGGCGTCCATGCGGGATTTGTCAAAACGAACAGGGAAACGTCCGTCGTTGCTGCGCAGCATTGACATGAGATTCTCTGTCCGGCTGTCGATCTGGTAGAGATTGGCGAAATTGATGACGCCGATCATCAGCACAACGATGATGAGAAGGGCAGCCATTGCCGTGATGATGAATTTTCTGCGCAGACGTACGGCCATCGTGGGCGTTCTGCTGAACAGGTCTGTGAATGCCATAATTATCCCTTTTTGATCCCTTCTGCACAGGGTCAATCACTTTTTGCGGGAGCGATGGAGTAACCCACGCCCCTGGTGGAGCGGATTTCCACATCCGCATCGAGCTTCTTCAGCTTCTTGCGCAGGTTGGAGATATATACCCAGACGACATCGGAATCTGCGCTCCCGTCCGCCCAGATCCTGTCCATAAATGTGTCCACGGAAATGACTCTTCCAGGAGATTCGAGGAGCATCTCCATCATCTGAAACTCACGCCCCGCGAGGGCAATCGGCGGGTGGTCCGGCGTCGAGAGCTCAAAGGTAGCGCGCCGAAGGACGAGGTTTCCGCAGGACAGATCAGCGGGCGTGAAGTCCGCCTTTCTCCGGAGCATCGCCCGGATCCTGGCAAGGAGCTCTCCCATATCAAAAGGCTTGGTGAGGTAGTCGTCGGCACCAATGTCAAGTCCCTTTATTCTGTCGTCGATTTCACTCTTTGCCGTAAGAAAGAGGGCCGGCGTTGAAATCCCCTCACTTCTTAGCTTCTTCAGGACGCTCATGCCGTCCATCTTCGGCATCATGATATCCAGAACAAGGCCGTCATAGCTGCCGACCTTGGCATAGTCATAGGCCTCCTGGCCGTCATAAACGGCATCAACAGTGAATCCGCTGTGCTTTAATATCATCACAAGTGCGTTGGAGAGTTCGATTTCGTCCTCAGCGAGAAGAATTTTCATAGCCGTACTCCTGGAAGTTCACATCTTTATTGTTTCATCTTAACCTAAATCATGCATTAAAAAAGGACGTGATGTCAATGTCGGGAGGCCCTTACAGTTCACAAAAGCTGAAAATTACGGTATACTCAAATTCTGTGCGGAGTATTTATTTTCGCATTGTCAGAGAGGACAGCTGATGCCGGCGGCATCCGGATACCGGAAGAGAGGGCCGCGGTGCGGCGCCGGGCAGATACATTTATACAGAGCTTTATTTTTATACAGATCTTTGATGAAAGGGAGATTACATGGGGCTTTTTGATTTATTCGGCGGCAGGAAGAAGGCGGAAGAGGAGGCTGCGCAGTCTCTTGAGCAGCAGAAGGAAGAGGCGCACAAAAAGATCGTTGAGGAGCAGAAGGCGGCGCACGAGGGGCTTCCCTGGCCTTCGATTCTG
>DEKA01000052.1 GCA_002353635.1 Lachnospiraceae bacterium UBA2734 | reverse complement strand
CCTGTCCGGAATGCATCCGGGCAGGCCGCCATTTTCATTAAGTATTAAGATGGTGCAAATACAGGTCTTAGTAAACCTTCGCCTCTTCCTCACCGGTCATAACGCGAAGTCCGCCCTGTGCCAGCGCAAGGAGCTCAGCCTCACCGCCGTAAACGGTGACAGGTGCGATGTGCTGCACGCGCTCTGTGATCTGGTCTGTGACGTACTTGCCGTAGGCAATGCCGCCGGTCAGGATGATCTGGTCGACCTTACCCTTGAGGACAGTGCCCATTGCACCGATGTTCTTGGATACCTGGTAGATGAAGGCATCGAGAACGAGCTGAGCCTTCTTATCACCGGCCTCTGCTCTCTGCTGTACCTCGCGGGCATCGTTTGTGCCAAGGTAAGCGTTGAAGCCGCCGTTGCCGACAATCTTCTTTCTCATCTCGGCCTCAGTGTACTTGCCGCTGTAGCAGAGCTTAATGAGTGCGCCTGACGGAAGTCCGCCTGCTCTCTCAGGAGAGAAGCATCCATCGCCGTCCAGAGCATTGAAAATATCGATCATCTTGCCGTGCTCATGCGCGCCTACGGATACACCGCCGCCCATGTGTGCCACAATGACATTGACATCCTGGTACTTCTTCCCGATGGTCTTGGCCCATCTTCTGGCCATGGCCTTCTGGTTGAGCGGATGGCCGATGGAGACTCTCTCGATCTCCGGCATGCCGGAGATGCGGGCTACAGGCTCCATCTCATCGACTACAACAGGATCTACGATATAAGAGGGAACGCCGATGGAATCGCCAATCTCTCTGGCAAGGATGCCGCCGAGGTTGCTCGCGTGCTGACCCTGCACACCATTCTTCAGATCCTCAATGAGTCTGTCATTGACAGTGTATGT
Source organism: Lachnospiraceae bacterium UBA2734 (assembly GCA_002353635.1). Classification (GTDB taxonomy): domain Bacteria; phylum Bacillota; class Clostridia; order Lachnospirales; family Lachnospiraceae; genus CAG-791. The sequence goes on along the minus strand of DEKA01000052.1, from coordinate 49,742 downwards.
GCCGCCCGGGATGGCGCGGACAAGACCGCCTCTGCCGACGATGAAGTTGATGGATTTCAGGTCGATGTTGTTCTCCTTCAGTGCGTCGAGAACGAGCTTCTTGCGGAAATCCTTCTGGGCATATACGCTCGGGAACTGTGCGATCTCCTCTGTGGAGTGGCGCAGCGTCTTGTCAAGAATCTGCTCCTCATCATCGAAGACACCGATCTTCGTGGAGGTAGAGCCGGGGTTGATGATCAAACTTCTGTACATTATTGTTTCCTTCCTGCCGCGTTCTTTGCGGCACCTGAGGCGAAATCCGCGCAGGCGGTTTCGCCGACAGGATCCGGCAATCGATGATGCACTGCGGCATCAACATGAATGACCTGTCAGAAGCCCTGTCCGTTGAGATGGTGTGCAACAACGGCAGCAAGAGCGATGGAGTTGACCTTTGTCTCCGTGGAATCGGATCTGGAAGTCAGGATAGCGGGTGCCTTTGTGCCCATCAGGATGCAGCCGTTCTTGAACTCGCACAGATGAACGATGGTCTTGTAAACAAGGTTGCCTGCGTGGATATCGGGGAAGAGCAGCACATCCGCATCGCCGACAATCTTTCTCTTCTCAGCGCCGGGTTTATGCTTGGCAGCAGCAGGATCAATGGCAAGATCCATGGAAAGAGGTCCATCGACGATACAGTTCTTGATTCTGCCCTCTTCGTTCCACTTCGTCAGTTGATCTGCCTCAACGGTAACGGGCATCTTGGGGTTCACAACCTCAACTGCTGCAAGAGGTGCAACCTTCGGATTCATAACGCCGCACGCATTGCATACCTTGACAACATAGTTGATGATCTGCTCCTTATCCTCAAGTGTCGGATAAGGAAGGAAGGCTACATCTGTGAGGAACAGAAGTCTGTTAATGCCCTTGATCTGGAAAACACAGACATGAGAGAGCATCTTGCCTGTGCGAAGACCGACTTCCTTGTTCAGAACGCTTCTAAGGAAGGTCTTGGACTCAAGAAGGCCCTTCATATACATATCGGCCTCGCCGTCATGAACGAGCTTGACGGCTGTAAGAGCTGCCTTCTCTACATCCGGCTCGTTGATCACGCGGATACCGCATGCGTCCAGATCCCAATTCAGGTCAGCTGCGATCTTTCTGATCTGTGCCTCATCACCGGTAAGAATCGGGACAGCGATCTTCTTGTCATAAGCTTCCTTGACAGCCTCCATGACGTGGCTGTCCTGCGCAGCTGCAACAGAGAGCTTCTTCGTCGGAATCTCACTCACCTGTTTGAGAATATCATCAAATGATGCACTCATTACTCCTCTACCTCCTCTTGGCTCGAATTCACATATTCATGCGTGCTCTGCATTGTTCTTCGTGCCTTCTGCACAACACTGTTAATATTTTAACACGCTCATATAGTGGATTCAACCTCCGCGGCAGAGTGCCCGATGATATTTTTGTGATTCCTGCCCTTCAAACCTGCGAGTACCCGAATCCGTTCGCGATGGCATCGACCTTTCTCCCCTCCTGGCACATTGCACACGCATCTGCGGGGTAGCTCTTATATTCAGGAAGATCAGCCTTTGTAAAGAGTGCATTCACCGGCATGCCGCAGATCTTCGAAACCACAGAGAAAATAGACGAGATGCCGGTAATCCTGCCGCCGTAGTACCGCACGGAGTCGATCGCGCGGGCTGCGGTCTTTCCTGTCGTGATGGATGCCATGAGCAGAAGAACATTCTTATCGCGCACCATGATCTGCGTGCTGTCGCGAAAGATCATCTGTCCGGACAGGTCATACTCAGGCGTCGTGATGTAGATCGTCTGATGTGCATTCCTGGACATGATGCCGGCGCGCGTGAGCTCATTGGCGAGATAGGCGCCGATGACCTGTGTGCCGTCGAGGCAGAGGATTGTGTCCACAACAGTCGTGGATGCATATGCCTCACTCAGTGCCTGCGCAGCGTTCGCCGCCTCATTCTGTCTGGCCTTCATCGTCGTCATATCGATGTAGTAGTTGATGTGTGCGTTGGGCGTCACAAAATGTCCGGGAACCACCTTCAGAAAAACGTCCTGATATCTCTTGGAATAAAGCTTTGTGTACTTGAGCATCTCCATCCCTCCTTTGGGCTGTGATAACGCAGCAGCTCTTCACCGGCACACTGGTCAGCCATCCGTGCTGATAACAGCGCCATTCATGAAAATAGTATAACACAACGGCAGTATTGTTCTGTCGTTTTGGTGATAATCTCAGATGATTTAATGTAATTATTTAATCTGTCTCACAATTATGTGGCAATTTCAGCCTCGCATTACGTTGCATACAATTAAATCATGCGGTAAAATATTTTCGTTTATGCAATAAGCTGATGAAGAATTTATTTTCCGGGAGGATTTCGGTCATGACACGCAAAAGAAAAACAGACGGAGAGAAAGAGACAATCAGCAGGTCTGCAGCTTCCGCCGAAGACTCTTCTGCACAGTCCTCTAAATATGACTGTCTCAAGCTCAGTCATCAGCTCTGTTTTCCGCTGTATGCGGTCAGCAAGGAGATTATCAGAAGATACAAGCCTCTTTTGGAGGCGCTGGATCTGACATATACGCAGTATATTGCCATGATGGTGATGTGGGAGGCCAGGGAGCTCAATGTCAAGGAACTCGGGCGCTGTCTCTACCTCGATTCGGGGACGCTCACGCCCGTGCTGAAGAAGCTCGAGCACAAAGGATATATCACGCGCAGGCGCTCAAAGGTCGACGAGCGCAACCTCATCGTGGCAGTGACAGAAAAGGGAATGGAACTGCGCGAGCAGGCGCTCTCCGTGCCCGCCGAGATGAGCTGTGCCCTTCCTCTTACGCATGAGGAGACGATGACGCTCTATAAGATTCTGCACAAAATGCTGGATACCATGGAAGGTGACGGGCAGGGCGGCGGGCAGGCATAGGCTTTCTCCTGTCAGCACTGACACGTCTGAACCTTGCGCCATAAAGGCCCTGACCTTTCATATATAACCGAAAACGCACAAATCCCCTGCAGGAATGCTCAAAGCGCACTGCCATAACAGAAATTATGCCGTGTGCCTGAAGAACGTCCTCTGCAGGGGGTTTTTGGCGCAGCGTATTCATATTCCCTCGGCGACATCCTCCGGCCGGATGGGTGTGCCGAACGGAATGTCCCTGGCGGCATGTCTTGGCTCCTTCGGGGAGCCGTCCGGATACTGCCCGGTGAGTGCATAAAGGAACTTTGGCGCAAGGCCGCCGGAGGGTCTTATGGAGCGCACATTTTCCCTCGTAAAGGGCTCGCCCTTCTGAATATCCTTCACGGCGAAGAGGCTCCTGCGCAGGGAGTAGCTCTGCGCCTCCTCTTTTGCCGGACCATAGAAGATGCCGTCTGCTGCCGCCGCAGGGCCTGAAAGACCGAGGGCCAGCTCAGTACTGCGGACAGCCCTCACCATCTGTGCAAATTCCTCTTTAGAGAGCGAAAAGGCGGAATCGACAGTATTGTCCTTCTTCGAGATGCAAAAGTGCTTCTCGATCACGGACGCGCCCAGGGAGACTGCCGCGACGTCTGCGATGTACCCTTCCGAGTGATCCGAGAGGCCGACCGGCACCCCGAATTTGTTCTTCATGTCCGGAATCGTGCGCAGGTGCATCGTCGCATAGTCCGTGGGATACGCGCTGCAGCACTTGAGGAGAACGACATGATGGTTGTTCGCCGCATAACACGCTTCCAGTGCCTCCCTGATCTCCTCCTCCGACCCCATGCCGCAGGAAATGATGAGGGGTTTACCCGTCTGCGCAGCCTTCCTGATCAGCGGAATATCCACAAGCTCAAAGCTCGCGATCTTGTAGAATTCCTCCCCGATTCCCTCCAGGAAATCAACTGCCATATCATCAAAAGGAGTGGACAGGAAGTCCATTCCCAGTCTCTCCGCCTCCGCTTTGATCTTCGGCATCCAGTCCCACGGCGTATAAGCTTTCTTGTACAGATCATAGAGATACTGCCGGTCCCACAGCCCGCCACCAAGGAGAAAAGGTTTCGTGTGTGCGTCAATCGTCAGCGTATCCGCTGTATACGTCTGCGTCTTCAGGCAGTCGGCGCCTGCCTCCGCGGCCGCCCGCACGATCTCCATCGCCTTGTCCAGAGAGCCGCCGTGGTTGCCGCTCATCTCGGCGATGATATAGGTCTTTTTCTGCTGCAGATACTGCTCCAGTCTGCTCATCATTTGTCTCCTGTTCCTTGTCGTGGGCCTGCCGAAGACGCGGCTGCCGGTGTTATTGTCATCTCACGCAGGCTTCCTGGAAAACTTCCGTCAAACACCGCTCTCTTTTTCTTCAAGCGAAGAAATCTCTTCCGGCGTCAGCTCTCTCCACTCTCCAGGCTGCAGTGTCTCGTCCAAAGAAAGTCCTCCCATCTTTACACGCTTCAGATAGAGCACCCTTTTGCCGCTGCCCAGTGCCTCCACCATCTTTTTGATCTGATGGAACTTGCCCTCATGGATCGTGATCAGAACCTTTGAAAATACCCCTGCTGCCGCAGCACTCTCCCCCGTCCCGGACGCGGTATCGGCCTGTGCCGGTGCGGTCTTTGAGCGGTCATCTGCCGTTGACTGTGATGACTGCCTCGTTCGTGTACCCCGCTCCACACCCAGCAGCTCCATCTTCGCGGGCATTGCCGTCAGATCCTCGTCGAAGCGGATGCCCTCGCGAAACCTCTGTATGTCCCGCTGGCCGATCCTTCCCGCGATCTCTGCGTAATAGACCTTATCGACGTGGCTTTTCGGCGCAAGGAGCCTGTGCGCCAGCTGTCCGTCATTTGTGAGGATGAGAAGTCCCTCCGTATCCTTGTCGAGGCGGCCCACAGGGGAGATGTCGCGGCGAATGCAGGACTGTGCACTTCTCCCGCTTTGCGTTTGATTTTCTCCGGCATCAGGAAGTCCATGCTCCTTGCGCCTGCCTCCGCTCTGCATCAGATCCAGCACCGTCCTCTGCCTCTTGTCTTCGGTCGCCGTCAGCACCCCGGCCGGTTTATTCATCATGTAATACTCGTTATGCCGGTATACCACAGGACTGCCGTTCAGGACTACTGCAGATCTGTCCGGATCGACAGACATGCCTGCATCGCGCGCAGTTTCTCCATCGACAGTAACTGCCCCTTTTCTGACCATTTTTCTGATCTCGGTTCTGCTGCCGACACTCATGTCAGCGAGGAATTTATCCAGGCGCATCTGATATTCACTCCGCTCAGTAAAATATTACGGATTCCGTTCCGTTAAATGTATAGCTGCCGGGCTCAGTTGGAGGTCGTCGAGAAATCCGTATCAAGTGCGATCATCACCTTATAATCCGGATATGCCTCTTCTACTTCTCTGGTGATCTTTCTGATCTCCTCCATGCGGTCCTTCGCATCAAAGCTGATTACGAGGTCAAAACGGATATAGGCGGGATTTTCATGGACGAAGAAACCATGCATCTGCAGTACATAAGGGTTCCTGTGCACGATCCCGCTGATCTTCTCCCGCATGCCGCTCACCTTCGGGTCCTTTGTATTGACGGAATAGACGCTGATGCCGTAAAGGAGAACGTCCGTCTCCTTAAACACCTTCATGGTGATGGCACGGGTGAGGGCATCAATCTCATCCGCCGTCATTGTATCGGCCACTTCGATGTGGATGGAACCAGAGAAGCGGTCCGGGCCGTAGTTGTTGAGTGCCAGGTCATAAGCACCATGCACCTGAGGAAAACTGTCCACAATTTTGCGGATCTTCGAGGCAAGGGACGCGTCAGCGCGCTCGCCGAGAAGCTTCGAGATCGTATCCCGCAGCATTTCAACGCCGGACTTGATGATCACGACAGAGATCACGGCGCCGAGCCATGCCTCCAGAGAGATGCCTGTGAAGGTGCAGATGAGCGCTGCAGCCAGTGTGGAGGCCGAGATGATGGAATCCATCATGGCATCCGTGCCGGAATTGATCAGCGAATCGGAGTTGTACTTCTCGCCGACAGACTTTACGTAGCGGCCGAGCAGTATTTTCACAATGACAGCAGCTGCGATGATCACCAGAGCGGTGATCGTGTAGGCAGGCTTTTCCGGATGCAGGATCTTCTGCACCGATTCTGTGAAGGATGTGATGCCTGCGTACAGCACAAGAATCGCGATGACCATCGCCGTCATGTACTCAATGCGGCCGTAACCGAACGGGTGCTTCTTATCCGCAGGCTTTCCGGCGAGCTTTGTGCCGACAATGGTGATGACTGACGAGGCAGCGTCGGAGAGGTTGTTCACGGCATCGAGCACGATGGCAATCGAATTGGTCAGAATGCCGACGGCCGCCTTAAAGCCCGCCAACGCCACATTCGCGGCGACACCGGTGAGACTCGCGCGGATGACCGCGTTCGCCCTTGTGCAGGAATCTTTTCCTGTCGCCTTGCTGTCCAGATTCAGGTTATCTTCAAATTCTCTAAGCGTTCCCATAAATGTTGTTCCCCCATTTTTCCTCATTATAACAGCAGAATTCCCGGCAGGCGGAGTCAGCGACTTCAATCAGTCCTCTTTTTCCTCATGCCGGAAATAGAATAAATGCACAGACTTTTACGGCTTTTTATATTAAGCCGCTTTTGCGCTCTTTCTGTGTCCAATGAGATAAATGATCGCTGCAACCGCCATGCCGTTGATCGATGCGACGCCCCACGGAACAATGTTAGCCACGATTGCACCGACGATTACGCCTGCGATGGCGTACGGATCCACGTCCTTTTTGTTGTCATAGCTGTCTGTGTAATCCTCGGGATGCATAAAATACCCGAGTACCAGAATGATGCCGACAGGAGGCAGAGTGCAGTTGAGGATGTCCAGCCACTTGACGAAATTCCAGTACAGCCACACGGAGGTCACCGTGCCAAAGATCCCGGCAACAAGAACCATGGGCTTCTTCTTTGTATGGAAAATATTGGCGAGACCAAGTCCCGATGAATACAGCGCGTTATCGTTTGTCGTCCAGATATTCAGACCAAGGACGAGAACCGCCTCCCAGAAGAGGCCAAGACGGATCATAACCTCGAAAATATCATTGCCTCCCACAAAGATCGAGGAGACGGCGCCCATGAAGAACATCAGGGAATTGCCGATAAAGAACGCAATAACAGTAGTGATGACACCCTCTTTTGCATTGCGCGCGAATCTGGAGAAGTTGGAGGTTGCGGTGCCGCCGGAGACAAAGGATCCTACAACCAGGCCTGCGCCGCCGATCACGGTCATGGATCCGCTGGATTTCGCGAACTGATCGATAATGGTTCCATTGCCCTGCTGAATGGCCATCACCATGGCGATCGTGCCCAGTACTGCAACGAGCGGAACGGCGATGTAGCTGACAATGGTCAGCGACTTGATGCCAAAGTAAGCAGAGGTCGTCATGGCCGCACCGGCGATGACAACAAGGACCCACTCTGCGGTTTTGCTCCCGCCCAGCAGTTCATTTGCCACCGGAATGGCGAACATGGCAACACCCACGCCAAACCACCCGATCTGGGTAACACTGATCATGGCAGAGGGGAGGTAAGAGCCTCTTCTGCCGAACGCCCTGCGCGCCAGAAGATCAAGGCTCAGGCCCGTCTTTGCGCCGACGTAGCCGAGAAGTCCTGTGTAGACAGAGAGGATAGCGCCGCCGAGAAGAAGCGCACCCACGAAGCCGTAGAAGTCGAGGCCTTCAGCCATCTCCTGTCCTACCCACATGCTGGCGGAAAAGAAAGTGAAGCCCAGCATGACCATGAACATGGTCAGGAACTTTCTCCTGTAGAGTCTTGGCACCGCACATTCGGTGAAATCCATATCAATAACTGTCTTGTTGTCTTTGTCGCTCATTCTGCGAATCTCCTTACTATCTGCCCCCGACTCATGTGACTTTCCCCCGAATTGAAAACAAGATTATGCTTCGCGCCTTGGCCGCCAAGCCGCGTCAATTGCAAGGTCTGGAATGCAAGCATTCCGTCCTTGCATTGACACGGCTTGGTGACGGTTTTATAACATGTATTTTTTTAATGCCTTCGAGAAGCCCGCGATGCGCTCATCGGCCATCTGGCGGAGGGTCACGCCTTCAAGGCTGTGGATAAAGCCCTCCTCCTGGCGGTAGAGCCACTGCATATTCTCTTCCGTCAGATCCTGATAATGGTTGACGGAGAGCCACTCCTCATAGCTGATCGGCGTCTTATGTCCCAGCTTCTCTTCGATAAGTGCCTTGAAGTCGATCTTGTCTGCCCGCTCTCTTATTCCCTTCCAGAAGCCCAGCACCTCGTCGATGTGCTCCTGAATCTCATATCTGCGGGCTCCGCCGTCGTAGATCACGCACTTCTCAAAGAGCGGATCTCTTGATGCGAGTGTCTCCTTGCGGAATTCCGGTGCGACAATGCCGCCCTTCCAGTAAAAATCCACATTCGGAATATTGATGCCGGACACACCCTGGTCCTGATAGGTGGTGAAAATTCCCTCATAGTAGACCATGATGAAGCCCTCGAAATCCGGCCAGAACTGTCTGATCTCGCCCGTCATCTTTTCGAGGATCTCAATGCCTCTCGTTCCGCCGATCGTGAAAATTATGATGTTTCGGAGCGATGCGTTGTGCTCTCTGTAAAAGTCTGTCACGTAGCGCAGGCAGTGGATCAGTGTCTCCCCGGATGCAATGATGTCGCCGATGAGGAGCGTACTGCCAGGCACCATTGTGAGCTTGCTGTACTTGATCGCAAGGCCTGTGATCTCATCGCGGTCGAAGATGCGCTCACTGGACAGGAAGCTGATGTCATGCACGCGGATGTGCTCGTTGTAGCAGCTCTCCTCCAGCGGATAGTTGAGTGCCCCGCGAAGAATGGAGAGAATATTGGCCGTTGTCACGCGCTTTGTGTCCTTGAAGTGGTACATCATCTGCGATGTTGCGCGCAGCATGCAGTGATAAACCTCATACCCAACGATCTCAGGCGTATTGAGAAGTTTTCTCGTATCCGCTTCCGACGTGATGTAGTACTCATTCAGGAAATCGCGGCCGACAAGACGATAGCAGTCCACGCCCTGGTCCGAGAATTCTTTTCTGATCGATGTTCCGTCCAATATACTCATCGTAACCTCCAAACAGATTCATGTGTCAGGAATCTGTTCATCCCTCACCTCGAACCCCTCCGAAATACGTGGAGGTTCTTCGATGCAGGCGTCCAGAGGCGCTGCGCGCCTTGTCCGCCCCTCGAAAACATAAAAATTTCGTCCGGTAAGTGAGCTTCCCATCCGGAATCTTATATTTTCGAGGGGTGATGAACAAATTACAAAAAAGGCAGTGAGGAGCTTCCTCACTGCCCTTGTGCATTATACTACAGCCTGTCAATCTGAACACATTAAATTGAGACCGAAGAGACAAATAATTGCCATAATAAGAGATATCCTCTCCGTACCATAAATCTGTCATTGTGCCGTCTTTGAATGTGGCATTAAAAACCGGTCCGATCCATACAGCCTCCGGTGTCTCTTTCTTGGGAAAATAAAAGTCATACGTGATGCAGCCGTTCTTCCCCTCTTCCTTTTTGTATCGAGCGTTTCCTTCTCCTCTCCCAAGCTTCCGCAGCACCTGCTCAATCCAGGAAGTGCCTGTCATCAACGTAAACAGCAGTGAAAAGATACTGATGCAGAGACGAACAAGGCGCAGTGGGCTGAAGGGATTGCCAAAGGCACGCTGACTGCCCTGGCCCTGCGGGAAGGCCGATGCAGCAGGGCCCTGCGCGGCTTCGCTCATCTCGCACCCGCTTGGCTACGAGCAGCGCACCTCGGCTTCGCTGACGCTTCGCCTCGGTCGCGGCTGTCGCCGCATGATCACAAAAAAAGATCCATGTTCCTGCAAGCAAGCTTGCGGAACATGGATCTTTTTGTGATCGCGCTGCTCGTAGCAAACGCGGATTATCTCTTACTAAACTGCGGAGCACGGCGAGCCTTCTTCAAGCCGTACTTCTTTCTCTCCTTCATGCGGGGATCACGTGTAAGGAAGCCTGCGGACTTCAGAGCGGGTCTGAAATCGGCATCTGCCTCGAGCAGTGCTCTTGCAACACCCTGGCGGATAGCGCCTGCTTGGCCTGTTGTGCCGCCGCCCTTAACGGTGATCTTGAGGTCATACTGGTCAGCTGTGCCGGTTGTCTCAAGAGGCTGCTTCACGATCATCTTCAGTGTGTCGAGACCGAAATACTCGTCAAGAGATCTCTTGTTGATAGTGATATTGCCCTTTCCGGGAGTGATGAAAACTCTGGCAACAGAAGACTTTCTTCTTCCTGTTCCATAGTATGTAATAGCCTTAGCCATGATTAAATCCTCCTCTTAAGAATCAGAACTCAAGTGCCTCAGGTTTCTGAGCTGCGTGGCCGTGCTCTGCGCCGGCATATACATGAAGCTTCGTGTACATCTGATCGCCGAGCTTTCCCTTCGGAAGCATGCCGCGGACAGCGTGCTCAATTACTCTGGTGGGCTTTGTTCTTAACATCTCGCGAAGAGTTGTATATCTTGCACTGCCGATGTACTCGGAATGTGTGAAATAGATCTTCTGATCGAGCTTCTTTCCTGTTACCTGTACCTTCTCGGCATTGATGACGATGACATAATCGCCGCAGTCAAGGAAAGGAGTGTAAATAGCCTTGTTCTTGCCGCGAAGAACAGCAGCAACTTCTGTGGCAAGACGGCCAAGTGTCTTATCTGTAGCGTCGACAACGTACCATTTCTTCTCGATGTCTTTGGCGCTGGGAATATAAGTCTTCTGCATGATATAGCCTCCGAATCATGTTCAACTGACAATATAAGCACATGTGGTCGCACCGCGATGTGGTCTTTCACGGATCCGGGGAGACCGCTAGCCTGCCGGGCAGGCAAACCTTCCATCACGCCACACGCTAAATAATTATAATCAAGGCAAATTCGCCTGTCAATTGTTAATTTAGCAGGCGCCCTTTTCTATCCGCCGCAAAACTAAATTGTATATTCTCCCTTAGGTTGGAGCCTACTCTTCCAAAAGTGGAATTTATTTTCAAGTCACGACTAAAGTTGCCTGCACACAAGCCCGATTATTCCGCAGAGTTCTCTGCAGAGGAGGTACCCCTGTCCTCTGACACGTCCTTCTTCTCCTGTGCCTTCATCCCAAGGATTCTGTAATCCGTGAGGATCAGCCCGCACGCCGGCGCCGTGGGCCCCGCCGCCTGCCTGTCCCTGGCCTCCAGCATCCTCTGCACGTCCGATGGCTCCCTGTTGCCTCTGCCGACCTCAATGAGCGTCCCTGCGATGATGCGGACCATGTTGTAGAGAAACCCCTTTCCGGTGACCCGGATCACGATCTCCCGTGCCTCGTCCTGTGCTGCCGGCCTGTACTTCTTCGACCACATGATCTTCGGAATGGGCACCTCGCTCTCCTGCACCTGGATCTCTGTAATCTCTCTCACCGTCGTCTGCGCGCCCGTATGGACATTGGCAAAACTCCGGAAGTCGTGCTCTCCCACAAGGTATTCCGCCGCCTGCCGCATGCGCTCCGTATCCAGATGAAAATAAGTGAAGTAACTGTACCTCTCTCTCAGAGGATCCGGGATGGCGGCGTTGTAAATGTGATACTCATATGTTTTCAGAGTCCTTGCGTTTCTCGGGTGGAAGGACGGATCAGCCTCAAAGGACTTGCGCACACGGATATCCGCAGGAAGGCGGACATTGAGCGCCGCCGCGAATTTCTCCGGAGGAATCCGGCTCTGCGTGTCGAAGACTGCGTAGTTGCACAGGGCGTGCACGCCGGCATCCGTCCTGGAGGCGCCGATCACGCGGATCTCCTCTCCTGTGAGCGCGGAGAGCGCCGCGTTGACAGTGCCCTCAATCGTCGGGATATCCGGTGTGCTCTGGTAGGCGTAGCCGCTGTAGGCCGTCCCGTCGTAAGCGAGAATCAGCATCACTCTCTTCATAAGCCGACAACCCGCAGCACGATGCAGGCCGCAAAGAACGCAGCGACGACGCCATAGCCGAAGATATCCCTGCCCTTATAAATGAGCGGCTTCATGCGGGTTCTGCCCTCGCCGCCGTGGTAACACCTCGCCTCCATCGCCATCGCAAGGTCATTAGCCCTGCGGAAAGCAGAGATGAAAAGCGGCACAAGGAGCGGCACCATGCTCCTGATTTTCTGCATGAGGTGTTTGGACTCGAAGTCCGCGCCTCTCGCCATCTGCGCCTTCATAATCTTGTCCGTCTCCTCCATGAGAATCGGGATGAAGCGAAGGGCGATGGACATCATCATGGAGATCTCATGCACAGGCACATGAATCTTTTTCAGCGGTCCCATGAGGCTCTCCAGCCCATCCGTCAGCTGGTTGGGCGTCGTGGTCAATGTCATCACCGACGAACCGATAATAAGGAAAATAAGGCGGACCGCCATGCGCGCCGCAAAGACGAGGCCCTCCTTTGTCACCTTGAGGACGCCGAACGACCAGAGGACTTTTCCGGGGGTCAGAAAGACATTGAAGGCCACCGTGATGAGCAGAATGATCAGAATCGCCTTCATGCCGCGCACCACAAAGCGAAGCGGCACGTGGGAGAGTGCGATCATCGTCGCCAGAAAGAGGAAGGCGAGAAAATACCCCACCCACCCCTTTACGATAAAAAGAGCGATGATATAGGCCATGGTGCCCACAAGCTTGACCCTTGGATCCAGCCGGTGCAGAGGCGAATCTGTCTGGTAATATTGTCCTAATGTGATCCCGTCAAACATTGAGCTCTCCTCTGTGCGCCAGAATTTCGTCCACCGCCTCGTCCACGGTGAGGATGTTCGTCTTCACTGGAAGGCCTCTCTCCTTCAGGTACTGCATGATGTAGACGACCTGCGGAGCGGAGAGGCCGATTGCCTCCAGCTCCTTGTACCTTGAAAAGACCTTCTCCGGTGTGTCATCCATCATGATTTTTCCCGCATTCATGACAAGGATCCTGTCTGCGTACTGTGCCACGTCATCCATACTGTGGGAGACGAGAACAATTGTGATGCGGAGCTTTTCCTTCATGCCGCGCACCATGTTCAGAATCTCATCTCTGCCCAGCGGATCAAGGCCCGCGGTGGGCTCATCCAGGATCAGAATGCTGGGATGCATAGCGAGCACGCCCGCAATCGCAGCGCGCCTCTGCTGGCCCCCTGAGAGGTCAAACGGGGACTTGTCCCAGAATTCCTCAGGGAGGTTTACGTGCCGCAGCGCTTCCACCGCCCTTTCTTTACACTCTGCTTCAGAGAGGCCCAGGTTCTTCGGCCCGAACTCAACATCAGAGAGGACATCTGCCTCGAACAGCTGGTGCTCAGGATATTGGAAAACAAGGCCGACCGAGGCCCGCAGCTTCCTGCGGTCAAATCCCTTTTCATGCACATCCTGTCCGTTCCAGTAGACATGGCCTGTCGTCGGCGCAAGAAGGCCGTTCAGCATCTGCACAAATGTGGACTTGCCGGAGCCGGTGTGGCCTACAAGGCCAATGAACTGCCCGTCCGGTATTTCCAGCGAAATGTGGTCGAGGGCGTTGACGGACATCGCCGTCCCCTTTTCGTATACATATGTGATGTCGTCGATTTTCAGTGACATTGGCAATAATGCTCCTTATAACTGCATTACATGTACCGTTCCTGCGCCATTGATTCAGGAGGTCGGGTCGGCCTGCATGATTACGACTCAAGCCCAAGTGCCTCGCCCAACTCTTCGCGGGTGAGAATGCCCTCCGGAATGTTGAGCCCGTGCTCTCTGAGCTTGTGGGCGACCATGGTGGCCACAGGCACATCGAGGTGAAGCGCCTTCATTTCATCCACGCGGCTGAACACCTGATGCGGTGTTCCCTGCAGAGCGATCTTTCCCTTGGCCATGACAAAGATATGGTCGGCGTAGATTGCCTCCTCCATGTTGTGGGTGATGAGAATGATCGTGATCTTCTCCACATCATTGAGGGCTCTCGCAGCGCGGATGACTTCACGCCTTCCGCCGGGATCGAGCATCGCAGTGGGCTCATCCATGATGATGTACTTCGGATGCATGGCGATGACGCCGGCGATGGAGACGCGCTGCTTCTGCCCGCCGGAGAGACGGTTGGGCGACTTCTTCCTGTACTCCCACATCCCGACAGTCTTCAGTGCCTCCTCTACGCGCTCCCAGATCTCCTTCGTAGGGACGCCCATGTTCTCAGGACCAAAGCCTACATCCTCCTCTACCACCTGGCCGATGATCTGGTTGTCTGGATTCTGGAATATCATGCCGGCCTCCTGGCGGATATTCCAGAGCTGATCCGGGTCATCCGTCTTCATGCCGTCAATCCAGACTGCACCTCCCGTAGGGAAAAGAAGGGCATTCAGATGCTTTGCCAGTGTAGATTTGCCTGAGCCGTTGTGCCCCAGGACTGCAATGAACTGTCCGGGCTTCACCTCAAGATTTACGCCGTCTACAGCGCGCACCTTGCCGGAGACATTGCCCTCTTCGTCTCGAATGACGTAGTCGTGTATTAAATTTTCAGTCTTTACCATTGCCATCGCAATACCTCGGGTACAAAAAGACGCCCTTGTATCCATGCAGAATGCGGCTTCGCCTCTGCTCGCGCATATGCTACAAAGGGTCCCCGGGCTTTCACCCGGAGACCCTTTGTGTCGTCCGTCATTCGGCAGGTTTTATACCAGCTCAAGAACAACCATCAGCGCAGCATCGCCCTTTCTCTGTGCGATCTTGACGATACGCGTATAGCCGCCCTTGCGGTCAGCGTACTTCTTGCCGTACTCGTTGAACATCTTGGCAACAAGATCAACCTTCTTTGTGTTCTTCTTTGTTGCCTTGGCACCGGCAGGAACCTCAACAACAGGATAGAGAACCTTCAGCATCTGGCGTCTTGCGTGAAGTCTGGAAGGAGAATCCTTTGTGATCTTCTTCTCAACAGTCTCATAAACGGTCTTCTTCTTGCCGTCTACAACTTCCTTCACTCTCTTGCCGTTGGCATCCTTCTTGGGGGTCTTTGCCTGAACAGTAACTTCCTCGAAGTTATCCTTCTCCTTTGCAGCAAGGGCGATAAGAGGCTCTACGACTCTCTGCACTTCCTTGGCTCTTGCCTCGGTTGTGACGATTCTGCCCTTGTAGATCAGCTGTGTCGCCTGATTGCGAAGGAGTGCTCTTCTCAGTTTTGTCTTCTTGCCTAACTTTCTGTACTCAGCCATATCTTCCTTTCTTTGCCGCGCCTGTGGCGGCATTCCCAATCGAACTGCCCGCAGGCTGTTCTGCTGTTGGGATCATGATGGCAGTGCATGCGGCACCTTCGGATTTACCCGCGCGCACTGACTGATTGTGCCATCGGCCTGCCGCGTACCTTTCAGGATTTACCGCAGCGGGATGATGCGATGATGTCAAAGACATTTTTTGCTCTGACGTCATTGTAAATAAACCTGTAAATGTTCAGCTCCTTCACGAAAATCTTCGGTATTCGTCGAGTACTGAACAAATACATGAAATTACCTTACTGCTCCGGCGTGCTGCCGTCACCAGTGTTGAGCTTGAGGCCCAGCTCCTTGAGCTTCTCGAGGACTTCGTCGAGGGACTTCTTGCCAAGGTTTCTGACCTTCATCATCTCATCCGGAGTCTTGTCGCACAGCTCCTTGACGGTATTGATGCCAGCTCTCTTCAGGCAGTTGAAGGAACGCACGGAGAGCTCGAGCTCATCGATGCTCATGTCCATCACCTGAGAGGACTTGTTCTCCTCAGGCTGGGTCATCACAGGAACTTCCTTTGCACTCTCAGACAGATCGATGAAAACAGAGAGATGCTCGGAGAGAACCTTGGCTGCAAGGCTGACTGCCTCGTCCGGTCCAAGTGTTCCGTTCGTCGTGACATCAAGTGTTAACTTGTCATAATCTGTCTGCTGCCCTACACGCGTATTCTCAACGGTCACGTTGACGCGCTGAACAGGTGTATAGATCGAATCTACAGGAATAACGCCGATCTTTGTATCCTGATCCTTGTTCTTGTCTGCAGATACATATCCTCTGCCCTTAGTGATGGTCAGCTCGATGAAAAGTCTGGTATCCTTTCCGCTGAGGGTTGCGATCACAAGATCGGGATTGAGGATGTGAATGTCGGAATCAGCCTGAATATCGCTGGCATGAACTACGCCCTCGCCCTCATATTCGATATATGCGGTCTTCGGCTCGTTCGTCTCGCTCGTATTCTGAATGGCAAGGCTCTTGATGTTCAGAATGATATCTGTGACATCCTCCTTGACGCCCGGAATTGTGCTGAACTCATGCTGTACGCCGTCGATCTTGATCTGGCTGACTGCTGCTCCGGGAAGGGAGGACAGCATGATTCTGCGAAGAGAATTGCCGAGGGTGATTCCGTAGCCTCTCTCGAGAGGTTCTACAACAAAACGGCCGTATTTCTTATCATCGGAGATTTCAGCAATTTCAATACTGGGTCTTTCAAAATCAAACACGCGTATACCTCCTTGTGGTATGTGTCTTCTGATAGAAACGGAGCTCCCGCACCGAGAGCTCCATTACCAGATCGGATAAGTGGAAAGAACCCGTTTACCGATTACTTGGAATACAGCTCGACGATGGCCATTACATCTACAGGAACATCGATCTGATCCTTCTTGGGAAGAGCATTAACAGTTCCCTTGAAGTTCTCTTTGTCTACAGTAACCCACTCAGGTGTGAGTCTGCCATTAGTCACCTCAGCGATGTCCTTGAATCTCTGCATGGACTTGCTGTTCTCCTTGACCTCAACGACATCACCGGCCTTCACTGCATAAGAAGGAAGGTTGATGCACTTGCCATTGACAAGGATGTGCTTGTGGTCAACAACCTGACGAGCCTCTCTTCTTGTCCTTGCAAAGCCCATACGGAAAACAACGTTGTCCAGTCTGGACTCCAGCATGGTCATGAGGTTCTCACCGGTCATGCCCTTCATCTGATCTGCCTTCTTGTAGTAGTTGCGGAAAGGCTTCTCAAGAACGCCATAGATGAACTTGGCCTTCTGCTTCTCGCGCAGCTGTGTGCCGTACTCGGACAGCTTTCTGCTTCTTCTGTTGAGTGTTCTCTTGGACTTCTTGTCGTAGCCAAGGAAGGTGGGATCAAGGTCGAGAGATCTGCATCTCTTTAACACGGGGGTCTTATCTACTGCCATTTGAGGCTCCTTTCTTCTGTCGGTGCGGCGCCCTTTGCCGCCGCCCGATTGTTGTTTACAACACACCGCTTTGGAGGCGGTGTGCCTTCATCCAAATGAATAGAAAAATAAAAACAAAGGACTAAACCCTTCTTCTCTTAGGCGGGCGGCATCCGTTGTGCGGTACAGGTGTCACATCTGTGATGGATGTAACAGTCAGGCCGTTTGCATTGAGTGCACGGATGGCAGCTTCTCTTCCTGATCCGGGTCCCTTTACGAATACATCTACAGACTTCAGACCGTGAAGGAGTGCAGCCTTTGTAGCTGTCTCTGCAGCGAGCTGTGCTGCATAGGGAGTGGACTTACGGGAGCCCTTGAAACCAAGTCCGCCGGCAGATGCCCAGGACAGAGCGTTGCCCTGTGTGTCTGTCAGAGTAACAATTGTGTTGTTGAAGGAAGCCTGGATATGTGCCTGGCCCTTCTCTACATTCTTCTTAACACGCTTCTTGGAAGCGGTAGATTTCTTTGCTGCTGGCATTCTATTAACCTTTCTCTCATTTCATACCGTTCGGCACTAATTCCGCCCACATTTTCAGAAATTGCAGATATCATGTCTGCATTTCCAATGCAGTGGTTGGACTGCATCAATGCTGCGGGTGCCTCCGGTAAAGGGTGCGAGCTGATCACGCACCTAACGCTGGTATCAGACGGACGGCTGACGGATATTCGCGCCATCTCTCCTGCATGCGCAGGAATCCGTCATTACTGCTTCTTGTTGGCGATTGTCTTGCGGGGACCCTTGCGCGTTCTGGCATTGTTCTTTGTATGCTGACCGCGGACAGGAAGTCCTCTTCTGTGACGTGTTCCTCTGTAGCAGCCGATCTCTGTCAGGGTCTTGATGTTCATGGCAACTTCACGGCGAAGATCACCTTCTACCATGTAGTGCTCAGCGATGTAGTCGCCGATTACCTTGACTTCGTCGTCTGTCAGATCTCTGCAGCGAGTGTCAGGATTAACTCCTGTAGCCTTAAGAATCTTGTCTGCGGAGGCGCGGCCGATGCCATAGATAGCAGTGAGGCCGATCTCAACGCGCTTGTCTCTGGGTAAATCAATACCGGAAATACGAGCCATTCTAATTCTCCTTTAAAATCCTGCCGCCCTCGGCGGCTCTTCAACTTTGATGGAGGCAATACTCCCTTCTGCGACGGGAGCGACACCGCGAAGCGGTATCCCATGCCCAGCTGTGCACATAATGACATGCATCAGCCTTTCCGCTGGAACAGGCACTTTCCCTGTTCAATGCAGTGGTATCAAAAGCATTCGCGGATCAGATCCGCGTATGGCTCGTGATCAACCCTGTCTCTGTTTATGCTTCGGATTCTCGCAGATAATCCGGATAACACCTTTGCGCTTTACAACCTTGCACTTCTCGCACATAGGCTTCACGGATGCTCTTACTTTCACGCTGCACACTCCTTTCTTTTATTTAAATACTCGCAGCTGATGCACTGTACTCCCTAAGCCTCAGCACAGAGGCCGAAACCGAGGGCAAATGCCATACAGTACGAATATTCATCGTTTGCATAAATGCGCACAGAAGAGCGCAGAGATACCCCTGTGCTCATTCCAAACGCCGTTATAGTATATCATCATTAAATATATACTGCAAGCGGAAATTATTTGTCTCTCCAGATAATTCTGCCCTTTGTGAGATCGTAGGTGGACATCTCAAGTGTCACCTTATCACCGGGGAGAATTCGAATGAAGTTCTGACGAAGCTTGCCGCTGATGTGTGCAAGAATAATCGCACCATTCTCGAGCTTAACTCTGAACATTGTGTTCGGAAGCTTCTCAACGACTACGCCTTCAAGTTCGATTGCATCTGCTTTAGACATATAATAAAATCCTTTCTCTTTCCGATCAGCCAAGGATCGAGGCAATGTCTGCAAAGACATCGTCCTTGTCCTTTGTGCCGTCTACAGTATGCAGCACACCGGCTTTCTCATAATAAGCAATGAGAGGCTGTGTCTGCTCATGATATACAGACAGTCTGTTCTTCACTGTCTCCGGCTTGTCATCCTCTCTCTGAATAAGAGCAGTGCCGCAGACATCACAGATTCCCTCCTTCTTCGGAGGAATAAATTCAATATGGTAGGAAGCGCCGCACTTGGGGCAGCTCCTTCTTCCGCTCATTCTTCTGACAATGTTCTCATCCGGAACATCGACATTGAGTGCAAAATCAACCTTCTGCCCGTCCTTTGCAAGAGCCTGCGTCAGTACCTCTGCCTGAGGAATTGTTCTCGGAAAGCCGTCAAGGATATACCCCTCTTTGCAGTCTTCCTTTGCAACACGGTCAAGAAGAAGCTGAACAGTCAGTTCATCAGGAACGAGCTTCCCCTGATCCATATAAGACTTGGCCTTTTTGCCCAGCTCAGTCCCATTCTTGATATTGGAGCGGAAAATATCGCCTGTCGAGATGTGCGGCAGACCGTACTTCTCACTGATGGCAGCTGCCTGTGTGCCTTTACCTGCGCCCGGTGCGCCCAGCATTACGATGATCATATTTTCCTTTCTGTGCCGCGTATTTTGCGGCACCCCGAGGCGAAATTCGCGAATGCGGTTTCGCCGATGGGATCCGGCAATCGATGACGCCTATACGTCACCGACCGCTTATCCACTTAAGAAGAATTGCCGGGGACGTATGCAGACGCTTCCGTCCGCCCCGTCTCCGGCATCCGATATCAATCTGAAAGAAATCCCTTGTAGCTGCGCACCATCATCATGGATTCAACCTGTTTGATTGTCTCCAGAACGACGCTGACAACGATGATCAGGGATGTTCCGCCGAAGCTGACGTTT
Organism: Lachnospiraceae bacterium UBA2734; assembly: GCA_002353635.1. Taxonomy (GTDB): domain Bacteria; phylum Bacillota; class Clostridia; order Lachnospirales; family Lachnospiraceae; genus CAG-791. The sequence continues at coordinate 29,747 of DEKA01000052.1, read as the reverse complement.
GCATTGAAAACGCCGCGGAAAAAGAACGGAAGAACACCGACGATGGTCAGGCCGACAGCACCGATAAAAATAATGTAGTTAAGGATCCTTGTCAGGTAGTCGCTTGTAGGCTTTCCAGGTCTGATGCCGGGAATGAACCCGCCCTGTTTCTTCATATTGTCGGCTACCTCGAGCGGATTGAAAATGATCGAGGTATAGAAATATGCAAAGAAGACCAGCAGAGCTACATAAACAACAAGCCCCAGCGAATACTTTGGCGTTGCCGGGCTGCACCAATAAGAGGAGTTCAGGTAGTGAAGAATCTCATTCCATACGCCTGTTCCCTTGTAACCGGCCATCGTAGAAATGATAACCGGAAACTCCATCAGCGAGGAAGCAAAGATGATCGGCATGACATTGGCCGTGTTCACCTTGAGCGGGATAAAGGAACCCTGCCCTCCGATCTGTCTTCTGCCCTGAATCTTCCTTGTATACTGTACAGGAATTCTTCTCTCTGCATCATTGAGAAGAATAGTGAGAATCACCATGCCGACAATAATAGCAATGATGACGCACGCTGCGAACGCTCCAACGGCTACTGACTTACCGGAAACAAACTGTGTGAACAGCGAAGTGATATCCTGCGGCATGCGGGAGATGATGTTGATGATCAGGACAATAGAAATGCCGTTTCCAACACCCTTCTCCGTGATCCGCTCACCGATCCACATCACAAAAGTGGAACCAGCCGTCAGTGTTGCGATTACCATGATGACATTGAGCGCATTGTAGTGCTCAAGAAGGCCCTGTCTCCCGAAGCCGATTGCCATGGCACCGCCCTGCAGGAGTGACAGGCCGATGGTCACATATCTTGTGAGTGCGACGAGCATCTTTCTGCCGTCCTCACCCTCTCTCTGCATCTCTTCGAGCTTGGGGATTGCGATTGTCAGAAGCTGAATGATGATGGAGGAAGTGATGTACGGGGTGATATTCAGTGCCAGCACTGACATATTCAGGAATGAACCACCCGTAAAGGCATCCACCAGAGAGAATGCGTCTCCCGTCTGGGAACCGAACCAGTTCGAAAAATAGTTCCTGTCTACGCCCGGCACAGGCAGCTGAGAACCAAACCGGATTATGATCAGCATCAGGAAGGTGAAGATGATCCGGTCACGGATCTCCTTGACCTTAAATGCATTTTTCACGGTTTCTAACATAATAAGCTTACCAGCCTTTCGTCACGAATGAACAGCAGCAACATAAATATACCGGATACGGAAAATTTGTATACGCAGCCATCGCGCCAAAAGTGTGCAGAAGACCGAATATACAAATTCCCGTCATAATTATTATCCTGTTATGCTGTTATTTCTCAATGACTTTGGCTTCGCCGCCGGCAGCCTCGATCTTTGACTTGGCAGCTGCACTGAAAGCATTGGCCTCAATGGTCAGCTTCTTTGTCAGATTTAACTTGTCCTTGCCCTTATCACCGGAGAGAATCTTGATTCCGTCTCCGAAGTGATCAATGATGCCTGCATCCATGAGCTTCTGTGCATCTACAGATGCGCCGTCATCGAACTTGTCAGCGATCACAGAGAGGCTTACTGCAACAATGTCCTTGTGGTTGTAGTTGGTGAATCCTCTCTTGGGCAGACGTCTGTACAGAGGCATCTGGCCGCCCTCGAAACCAGCTCTGGGTCTGCCGGAACGCGCCTTCTGGCCCTTGTTGCCGTAGCCGGCTGTCTTACCGTTGCCGGAAGCCTGACCGCGGCCGCGTCTGAAATCATTATGCTTGGAACCTGCAGCAGGTCTTAAATTTGATAATTCCATTTGTCAGTCCTCCTTAGTCCAGCTCTTCCACTTTGACATAAGGAGCGATCAGTCTGATCTGTCCTCTTGTCGCTGCGTTGTCCGGAAGAACAACAGAGCTGTTGGTTTTGTGGAAGCCCATAGATTTGATAATCGCCTTGTTCTTAGGAACTGCAGCGATGAGTGACTTGGTGAGTGTAATCTTTAACTTTTTCTCAGCCATCTTAATCTCCTTTCCGTACCTTCGTCAGGGAGCGATCAGCCCTTGAAATCGTCAACAGACTTGCCGCGTCTTGCAGCAACCTGCTCAGGGGACTTGATCTGCTCGAGGCCCTTCAGTGTAGCAAGAACAACGTTCTGCTTGTTGTTGGAGCCAAGGGACTTTGTTCTGATGTTCTTGATACCTGCCAGCTCGCACACAGTACGTGCGGGACCGCCGGCGATGATACCAGTACCATCGGGAGACTTCTTCAGAAGGACTTCTGAGGAACCATATCTGCCTACATAGTCGTGTGTGATGGAGCCAACCTCATCGAGTGCTACGCTGACAAGGTGCTTGGCAGCATCATCTCTGCCCTTTCTGATGGCATCAGGAATTTCTGTGGATTTGCCAAGGCCGACACCTACATGGCCGTTGTTGTCGCCTACAACTACCAGTGCAGAGAACTTCATGTTGCGGCCGCCCTTAACAACCTTTGTGACACGCTTGATGGTAACGACCTTATCGGTGAGCTCTCCTAACTGACTTGCATCTATAATCGTACGCTTCATCTGGTACTTCCTCCCTTAGAAATCAAGGCCGGCCTTACGTGCCGCGTCAGCCAGAGCAGCTACCTTGCCCTGATAAATAAAACCGCCTCTGTCGAATACAACCTTCTTCACGCCCTTTTCAAGAGCTCTCTTTGCTACAAGATCGCCAATGTACTCTGCAGCTGCAACATCATCTGTGTGTGCAAGAGCTGCCTTGGCTTCCTTCTCCGTTGTAGCAGCAGATACAATTGTTCTGCCCTGCTCATCGTCGATAATCTGAGCATACATGTGATGATTGGATCTGAATACGGAAAGGCGCGGTCTCTCAGCTGTTCCGCTGAAACGGTTACGAACTTTAAGATGTTTCTTCTCGCGAATAAGCTTCCTGTTTTCCTTTTTAACCATTTTCTACGCTCCTTCCGATCACTTCTTACCAGTCTTACCGACTTTGCGGCGGATGGTCTCGTAATCATATTTGATACCCTTGCCCTTGTACGGCTCAGGAGATCTCTTGCTTCTGATATTGGCTGCGTACTGGCCAACAGCCTCTTTATCGATTCCCGAAACGATGATCTTGTTGCCGTCGACCTTCGTCTCAACGCCTGCAGGATCCTCCATGTCGACGTTGTGGGAATATCCTAAATGCATTGTAAGGACTTTGCCCTTCTTCTCGGCTCTGTAGCCGACGCCGTTGATTTCCAGCGTCTTTGTGAATCCCTCTGTCACACCTACTACCATGTTGTGCAGCAGAGCTCTTGTAAGTCCGTGTAATGCCTTTTCTTTCTTCAGATCATTGGGTCTGGAGACTTTGATCTCGCCATTCTCCTGCTTGATCGTCATCTCGGCGGGAAGTGTTCTCACGAGTTCTCCCTTGGGACCCTTTACAGTCACTGTGTTATTTTCTGCTACACTAACAGTGACACCTGCCGGTATAGCGATTGGCATTAAACCTATACGTGACATGCCCGTACCTCCTAAAAACTGTTGATAATAAATAAACCTTTACAAAACTGTATCAGGTCAGCCCCGCTGATGGCAGAGCTGTGCCTGATTCAGTCAAAAACGTAATTATTTTATCGGAATTACCAGATAAATGCAAGTACTTCGCCGCCAACCTGCAGCTCTCTTGCCTTCTTATCTGTGATTACGCCCTGGTTTGTGGACAGAATTGCTGTGCCGAGTCCGTCGAGAACCTTCGGAACATCGTCCTTGCCTGCGTATACGCGAAGGCCGGGCTTGGAAATTCTCTTAAGACCTGTAAGAATGCGGTCGTTCTTGTCCTGACCGTACTTAAGGGTGATGCGGATATCCTTGAAGCCCTTGTTGTCAACGAGCTCAACCTTGGCTACATAGCCTTCCTCAAGAAGGATGTTGGCAATGGCCATCTTCATCTTGGAAGAGGGAATGTCAACTGTGTCGTGCTTGGATGTGTTGGCGTTGCGGATTCTTGTCAGCATATCTGCAATAGGATCACTCATGCTCATGGTAATAAATTCCTTTCAATATTGTGCTGCAGGATCCGAAGATCCTGCGCTATGGTATGTGATATCCCGTTTCGAAACCGGATGCATTTTCCGGTTCCCTTCTGAAAATTAAATCGTATCTGATCGGACCTTGTCCCGCCCGGCCCTTTCGGGCTGTCTTCGCGGAACTCAGGTCCTTGTGTCAGCAGATTACCAGGATGCCTTCTTGACGCCCGGAATCTCGCCCTTGTAAGCCAGTTCGCGGAAGCAGATTCTGCAGATGCCGTACTTCTTAAGAACGGAGTGCGGACGGCCGCAGATTCTGCAGCGGGTGTAAGCTCTCGTAGAGAACTTGGGCTTCATCTGCTGCTTGATCTTCATAGAAGTCTTTGCCATTTTTTCCTCCTATAGAATTACTTTGCAAAAGGCATGCCGAACTGTCTCAGAAGCTCTCTGGCTTCCTCATCAGTATTGGCTGTTGTCGTGAAGACAATGTCCATGCCTCTTACCTTGTCGACCTTATCATACTCGATCTCAGGGAAAATCAGCTGCTCCTTGATGCCAAGTGCGTAGTTTCCTCTTCCATCGAAGGAGTTGGGGTTAACGCCTCTGAAGTCTCTTACGCGGGGAAGAGCAAGGGATACGAGTCTGTCAAGGAACTCATACATTCTCTCGCCGCGAAGTGTTACCTTGCATCCGATCGGCATGCCCTCACGAATCTTGAAGTTCGCGATGGACTTCTTTGCCTTTGTGTAAATGGGGTGCTGACCTGTGATGGTCGCAAGATCCTTTGCTGCTGTCTCAAGGAGCTTCTCGTTCTCCTTAGCCTCACCTACTGCCATGTTGACAACGATCTTGTCAAGCTTCGGGATCTGCATAGGGTTCTTGTAGCCGAACTTCTTGGTCAGAGCTTCACGGATCTGTGTGTTGTACTGCTCTTTAAGTCTTGCGCTCAATGCTTATTCCTCCTTTCGCCTGATCAGTCAATTGTCTTGCCGGTAGCCTTGGCAAATCTTACCTTTTTGCCGTCCTCTACCTTGAAGCCAACTCTGCTCGTCTTGCCGTCTGTGAACAGCATAACGTTGGATACGTCGATCGGAGCTTCCTTCTCAACGATTCCGCCGTTCTGGTTCTGCGCGGAGGGTTTAACGTGCTTTGTAACCTTATTGATTCCCTCGACTACTACTCTGTGGTTCTTGACGTCCACAGAAGTAACCTTGCCGGTCTTGCCGAGGTCCTTGCCTGCGATGACCTTTACGGTATCGCCTTTTTTAATCTTACTCGTTGCCATCTCGTTCCTCCTTATAATACTTCCGGAGCAAGAGACAGGATCTTCATGAACTTCTTCTCACGAAGCTCTCTTGCAACAGGTCCGAAAATACGAGTTCCTGTGGGTGTCATATCGTCCTTGATGATAACGGCTGCGTTCTCATCGAAGCGGATATAAGAGCCGTCTTTTCTGCGTGTCTCTCTTCTTGTGCGGACAACAACAGCCTTTACAACGTCGCCCTTCTTGACCATGCCGCCGGGAATAGCGTCCTTGACGGAGGCTACGATGACATCGCCGATTCTGGCATATCTTCTTGTGGAGCCGCCGCTAACACGGATGCAGAGGAGCTCTCTGGCACCTGTGTTGTCAGCGACTTTCAGTCTGCTTTCCTGCTGAATCATGTCTAATCCTTTCTGCCGCCGGAATACATCCGGTTCAATCTGCCCGAGAGGTGAGCGCCATGCGGCGCGTCACTTCGGGTCTGCTGCAGGTCAATTATCTGGCCTTCTCTACAACGGAGACAACTCTCCATCTCTTTGTCTTGGAGAGCGGTCTTGTCTCCATCACCCTTACGGTGTCGCCTACGCCGCACTCGTTCTTCTCGTCGTGTGCCTTCAGCTTGTAGGTTCTCTTAACGATCTTTCCGATGACAGGGTGCTTAACGTGGTCCTCGATTGCTACAACGACTGTCTTGTCCATCTTGTCGCTGACAACCTTGCCCACACGGACTTTTCTAAGATTTCTTTCCACGGTCATTCTCCTTTCCTGGCATTCCGGAATCAGCCCTCTGCCTTCGCAGACAGAACAGTCTCAATTCTTGCAATGTTCTTGCGAACAGTGGTAATCCTTGCTGTGTTCTGTAACTGATTGGTTGCATTCTGGAATCTCAGATTGAAGAGTTCCTTTTTCGCAGCGACAAGCTCGTCCTTGAGTTCCTGAACGCTCTTATCCTGTAATTCCTTTAAATATTCTGTAGACTTCATTCTGCACCGCCTTCCAGCTCAGCCTTGGAAACGATCTTGCACTTGCAGGGAAGCTTTGTTCCTGCAAGGCGGAGAGCTTCTTTTGCCTGATCTTCGGGTACGCCGGCAATCTCAAACATAACTCTGCCGGGCTTTACTACTGCTACCCAGTACTCAACAGCGCCTTTTCCGGATCCCATTCGAACACCGAGGGGCTTATCTGTAATAGGCTTGTCAGGGAAGATCTTGATCCATACCTGGCCGCCACGCTTGATGTAACGAGTGAGGGCGACACGGGCTGCCTCGATCTGGTTGGCCTTGATCCACTTGCCTTCTGTAGCTACAAGACCATACTCGCCGTAAGTTACTGTATTGCCGCGCAGTGCGCGTCCGCGTCTGTTGCCGCGGAACTGCATTCTGTGCTTAACTCTCTTCGGCATTAACATTACTGAGCACCTCCTTCATGAACAGGGGCTGCAGCGTTCTTCTTCTGCGGAAGGATTTCTCCCTTGTAGATCCAAACCTTTACGCCAACCTTACCGTAGGTAGTGTTCGCTTCTGCAAAGCCGTAATCGATGTCCGCGCGCAGTGTCTGCAGCGGGATTGTGCCGTCGGAATAGGTCTCTGTGCGGGCGATATCTGCGCCGCCAAGACGGCCGCCGCAGGATGCCTTCACACCAAGAGCACCAGTCTTCATGGTTCTGCTCATGGCAGACTTCATAGCGCGTCTGAAGGAAACACGATTCTCAAGCTGCTGTGCAATGTTCTCGGCAACCAGCTGTGCATCCTTGTCGGGGCGCTTGATCTCCTTGATCTCGAGATTGACCTTCTTGGAAGTGAACTTCTGCAGCTCCTTCTTTGTCTTCTCGATCTCTGCGCCGCCCTTGCCGATTACGACACCGGGCTTAGCTGTATAAACGGTAACTGTAACTCTCTCAGAAGTTCTCTCGATCTCAATCTTGCTGACACCGGCACTCATGAGTTTGTTCTTAAGGAACTTTCTGATCTTATAATCTTCTACCAGCAGGTCGGCAAAATCGGCATCTGCATACCACTTGGAATCCCAGTCTTTGATAATGCCGACTCTCATGCCATGAGGATTAACCTTCTGTCCCATTATTGGCTCCTTTCATCTCTCCAATCACTCAGCCTTAGCAGTTTCTTCCTTGGCAGGCTCTTCCTTAGCAGTCTCTTCCTTCTCCTCTTTTCTCTCGTCGAGAGTGATGTAGAGATTGGACATTCTCTTGAAGATCCTGTATGCCCTGCCCTGTGCTCTGGGCTGAATTCTCTTCATGATGGGGCCGTTCGATGCGCTGCACTCAGCAACGTAGAGATTGGCTGTGCTCATGCCGAGGTTATTCTCCGCATTGGCTACTGCGGAATTGAGAAGCTTCAGGATAACGCTGGAAGCGTATCTCGGATTGTACTGCAGAATACCGATTGCTGTAGCTACGTCCTTGCCTCTGATGGCATCCATAACAAAAGCAGCCTTCTGAACCGGAATTCTTGCATATGTGAGCTTTGCGTGCGGTCTTGTATCCTTTACCGCATTTCTGGCTCTCTTAACTTGTGTTCTATGCCCGTTAGCCATAGATGTGAACTCCTTTCAAATCAATTGATCCCGAATGCGGCGGTTACCTGGCAGAGGAAGAAGCCTCATTTTTGTTGTTGCCGTTGTGACCGCGGAATGTTCTGGTCGCTACGAACTCACCGAGCTTGTGGCCGACCATATCTTCTGTGATATAAACCGGAACGTGCTTTCTTCCGTCATGCACAGCGATTGTGTGACCAACGAAAGACGGGAAAATTACGGAACGGCGGGACCATGTCTTAATGACACTCTTGTCACCGGCAGCGTTCATTGCATCTATCTTCTTTAAAAGGCTCGCATCTGCGAAAGGTCCTTTTTTCAGTGATCTAGCCATGTCTCTCCTCCTTACTTAAGTCCTCTGCCGTTTCTTCTTCTCACAATAAGCTTGTCAGAAGACTTCTTGCGGCGGGTGATGTGGCCCAGTGCGGGCTTGCCCCAAGGTGTTACAGGGCCGGGACGTCCAACAGGTGCCTTACCTTCACCACCGCCATGAGGGTGATCATTCGGGTTCATAACCGAACCTCTTACATGAGGACGGATGCCCATGTGGCGGACACGGCCTGCCTTGCCGAGCTTGACAAGGTTGTGATCAATATTGCCTACGATACCAACAGTTGCGCGGCAGTCAAGAGGAACCATTCTCATCTCGCCGGAAGGAAGGCGGAGTGTTGCATAGCCGTTCTCCTTGGCCATCAGCTGAGCGCCGGCGCCGGCTGTTCTTGCCATCTGGCCGCCCTTGCCTGCATAGAGCTCAATGTTGTGTACCATAGTACCTACAGGGATCTCGGAGAGAGGAAGGCAGTTGCCGACTCTCACCTCGGCCTTGGGTCCATTCATGACCTTCATGCCGTCTGTCAGTCCGGAGGGAGCAAGGATGTAGCTCTTCTCTCCGTCTGCATAAGCGATCAGAGCGATGTTGGCTGTTCTGTTCGGATCGTACTCAATGCCGATAACAGTTGCCGGAACATCATCCTTCTGTCTTCTGAAGTCGATTGCTCTGTACTTAACTCTGTTGCCGCCGCCTCTGTGACGAACTGTGATCTTGCCCTGGTTGTTTCTGCCTGCAATGCTGTTCTTGGATGTCAGAAGAGATCTCTCAGGGGTCTTCTTCGTGATCTCAGCATGGTCGGAACCGGACATGTTACGTCTGGACGGGGTATAAGCGGTATACTTTTTAATTCCCATGATTCATACTCCTTTATGTTTGCACCGCTTCCGCAGCCATACACGCACGTCTGTGCGCTCTCGTCTGCGGAAAAATCTTTATCAGAGTCCTGCGAAGAACTCGATATCCTTGGAATCCTCTGTAAGGAAAACAACCGCCTTCTTGGCCTTGGCTGTGTATCCTACAGTCATTCCTCTTCTCTTCTTCTTTGCTCTGCAGGTAATAGTATTGACTCTTCTTACCTTTGCGCCGTCGAAGAGCTTCTCCACTGCCTCTTTGATCTGTGTCTTGTTTGCTTCGGGATGTACATAGAATGTGTACTTCTTCTCAGCAGTGGCATTCATGGACTTCTCTGTCAGAACAGGCTTTAAAAGAATATCGTAATATCCAAGTGCTGCCATTATGCGTACACCTCCTCGATCTTCTGGACAGCGTCCTTTGTGAGAACTACTGTCTGTGCGTTCATCACGTCGTAGGGATTCAGCTCGTTTGTGCCGAACATCTTAACTGTGGGAACGTTCGCCGCGGAGAGAGATACGTTCTTGTCAGCCTCGCCGACTACGAAGAGTGCCTTGCCGGCGATTTTCAGGTTGTCCAGAACCTTCACAAAATCCTTTGTCTTGGGAGCATCGAGATGAAGCTCATCAAGAACAACGATCTTGCCCTGTGCTGTGCGGTCGGACAGTGCGGACTTGAGGGCTGCTCTCTTCTCCTTCTTGTTGAGCTTGAAGGAGTAGTCGCGCGGTACGGGAGCGAATGCTACGCCGCCGTGTGTCCACTGGGGAGATCTTGTGGATCCCTGTCTTGCATGTCCTGTTCCCTTCTGTCTCCAGGGCTTTCTTGTGCTGCCGGAAACCTCGGAACGTGTCTTTGCCTTCTGTGTGCCCTGACGGTTGTTGGCAAGCTGCTGAACAACAGCGAGGTGAAGAAGGTGCTCGTTGACTTCTACGCCGAAGACAGCGTCGGTCAGCTCGATTGTTCCGACCTCTTTGCCTTCCATATTATAAACAGATACGTTAGCCATCTTTAAATGGTCCTCCTTTCATTCAGGCAGCGGTTAAGCCTCAACCTTTGTCGTCTCTTTGATGGTCACAAGGCCCTTCTTCGGTCCGGGGATTGCTCCCTTTACGAGGATGAGGTTCTTCTCAGGATCCACCTTAACGATCTCAAGGTTTCTGACAGTTACCTGAACGCTTCCTGCATGGCCGGGCATTCCCTTACCCTTGAATACACGGCTGGGTGTGGAAGATGTACCGTTGGAGCCCTGGTGACGATGGAACTTGGAACCATGTCCCATAGGTCCGCGGTGCTGACCCTTCTGAATTGCGGAGAGGAATCCTTTTCCTTTGGAAATAGCTGTAGCATCCACTCTGTCGCCCTCAGCGAAGATATCTGCCTTGATCTCAGCGCCGAGCTTGTAGTCTGCAGCATTCTCGAATCTGAATTCCTTTAAGTACTTCTTGCTGGATACACCGGCCTTCTCGAAGTGGCCCTTCTGTGCCTTGTTGACGCCATGGCGGTGTGCAACATCGACTCTGCCGTTCTTGTCCACGTTCTTCGCGCGGTCAACAGCATCCTGGAAGCCTACCTGAACTGCCTCGTAGCCGTCATTCTCGTTTGTCTTGAGCTGTGTAACCACATTGGGGCCAGCCTCGAGAACGGTTACAGGAACCAGTGTTCCGTCTTCCTTGAAGATCTGTGTCATACCGACCTTCACTGCAAGTATTGCCTTTTTCATCTTTACCTCTTTCTGCCGCTATGCGGCGTTGTAACGCTTTGTTTCGCGTTAATCCCTACAGCGGACACCAGCTTGCGGCGGGATGTGTGATTTCCTTTTATGGAGGGCACCAGTCTGCTGTCTGACTGCCGGCTGACCTTGCCGACGCCCCTCATGCCTTATCGCCTTTACTCCCGGGCGCCTTCACAGGTGAGCCCCCGGATGTGGATGTCATTCTAGTAGAGGTTCTATTGTGCATGGCGTCTGCGGCCATGCTGCAAACCGGGAGCAATAGCTCTCAGCTGCATGCTAACTTCGGTGCGGCGGAAGGCCGCCGCCTGCAATCTGCTGACTGCAGATTACTTTGTCTGCATCTTGACGTTGATGTAAACGCCTGCAGGCATCTCAAGTCTCTGAAGGGCATCCACCGTCTTCTGTGTGGGTGTGATCACGTCGATCAGTCTCTTGTGTGTTCTCTGCTCGAACTGCTCACGGCTGTCCTTGTCCTTGTGTACGGCACGGAGAATGGTAACAACCTCTCTCTTTGTGGGAAGCGGAACAGGGCCGCTCACCTGAGATCCGGACTTCTTTACTGTGTCGATGATCTTTCTTGCAGAAGCATCGATGAGTTCGTGATCATATGCCTTTAATGTGATTCTCATAACTTGATTTGCCATAAAAAAAGTCGCCTCCTTATTCGCACTTTTTTTGAAGTACGACAAGCGGTGACTGTACACACTCCCGTGCGTGTCCTGATCTTTCCAAAATAATAACGGCCTCGAAGAAGCCGCTTCAGGACGCTTATCACGTCGTTTCTGCACTGGGCAGACTGTTCTTCGGTACAGTGACTTGTCGTCAGATTTGCGGGCTTTTCATCTGTGAGGTCAGCACAGAATGCCCCAGACATTCGCTCCACGGAGTAACCTGTTATCGGTTGTACATTGTCATGTATCTTTAACAGCAACCTCTCGCTTCTCAGCTATCATGTCACAGCGTTAATAATTGTACATCACGCTTTTCCAATGTGCAAGCAAATTATCAAAAATCTTTGAACTATGTTATCATGTACGTGTTTATGATACATGTGTCATGAATGTATGTTCCGTGCAGACTCATCTGCAGCGGTATACGGCTTTGAATACATGCAGCACAGCGGTGGATACTGGCCAAAAGGAAGGAGCCCATAAGCATATGTGGATTGCGAATAACTGGAAAGACTACGAAGTTCTGGATACTTCCTCCGGGGAGAAGCTCGAGCGCTGGGGATCTTACCGCCTTGTCAGACCTGATCCCCAGGTCATCTGGCACACAGACAGAGACACGGACTGGAAAAGAATCGACGGACACTACCACAGGTCCAGCCAGGGCGGAGGCCGCTGGGAGTTCTTCGGGCTTCCCAAAGAATGGGTGATCTCCTACACGCTGCCCACAGGTACACTCCTCCATTTCGGGCTGAAGCCTTTCAGCTTCAAGCACACGGGGCTTTTCCCCGAACAGGCTTCCAACTGGGACTGGTTTTCTCCTATTATTAAGAACGCAGTCGCCTCCGGCCGCACGGTAAAGGTACTCAATCTCTTTGCCTATACCGGCGGTGCAACCGTCTCAGCAGCCGCAGCAGGCGCCGAGGTCACACACGTTGATGCATCAAAAGGCATGGTCACGTGGGCCAAAGAAAATGCCGTCATTTCCGGCCTCGAAAATGCGAAGATCCGTTGGCTTGTCGACGACTGCACTAAGTTTGTGCAGAGGGAGATCCGCCGCGGCAACCACTATGACGCCATCATCATGGATCCACCTTCTTACGGTAGGGGGCCAAAAGGTGAGATCTGGAAAATGGAGGACAACATCTACGAGCTGCTGGGGCTCTGTGCGCAGCTCCTCTCCGATGCTCCGCTCTTTTTCCTGCTGAATTCCTACACAACCGGCCTGCAGCCGGCAGTACTCTCCTATCTTCTTCATACTGTCCTTGATCCTTTGCACAAGGGCAGTGTCGAGGCGCAGGAGATCGGGCTTCCCGTCACAAAGACAGGTCTGGTCCTTCCCGAGGGAGCGTCAGGAAGATGGTGCGCATCGACCCGCTAGGCAAAGGTTGGCATCACTGTGCATCGGGATACAGATTTTTTCCGTGCTGTGCTCTTTGCAGTGTGCCGCAGTACCCCGAATGTTCAGAAGCACTCCGATAGAAAGAGACCGCCTTCCAAAATGGAAGAGCGGCCTCTTTTCAGTTAAGACAGCTGTTTAGCGCCTCATCCCGAATTGTTCTGAAAACATCGGGGTTCTTCAATGTTGGCATCCAGATGCACATCTATGATCGCGTCATGATCCGGCTGGCTTCTTTCCAGCAGCTGCGTCGGTGCCTCCGAAAATCTTCATCCACTCGTGATACACTCTTGCGTTGGGCAGACCTACTACATTGCTGTAGCTGCCCCGGATATCCCTGATGTAGATGCCAAACCGCCCCTGTATGCCATAGCCTCCGGCTTTGTCGTAGGGCTCCTCCGTATCAATATAAGAAGCGATCTCCTTCTCCGTCATCGGCCACACATTGACAGATGTTTCTTCATAAAAGGTATGCTTATACTTCTCTTCTCCTTCGTTCCATAGGAAGGCGCATCCTGTAAAGACACTGTGCCTTCTCCCCTGCAGACTTTTTATCATCCGCGCCGCATCCGCCCGATCCTTTGGTTTCCCCAGGATTTCGAAGCCGCTGTCATCTCCTTCCAGCACGACAATCGTGTCTGCGCCGATGACGAGAATCGGCCTTCTTGTATTTTCAGATCGGCTGATTCGGTTATAAACCTCATCAGCCTTGTGAAAAGCGAGGTCGCAGACGTACCCCTCCGGTGTCTTTGCACTACTCTTTTCCTCGCCCTGCGCCGGGATTACACGAAAAGAAAATCCGGCCTTTTCCAGCAGTTCCTTCCGCCTCGGCGACCCGGAAGCAAGAATAATCTCCCGCTCTGTCCTCAATGTCTATTCCCCGCTGCCCGTATCTCCGGTTCCTGTCTTCTGATCCTCCGTGTTCTGCGGGCTCTCCTTATCGCTCTCCGTCCTCAACGCAGAATCCATAATCCGCAGGAGCTCGAGAGCGCTGCGGAAATAGATGCGTTTATTCTTTTCTGCCCAGATCACCTCACCCTGCCAGGTCGAATTCTGTCTGTACTTGACCTGCACGATGAAGGTTCCCTGATCGCCCCTTCTGCTAACTATATCCTTCATATCTGCACTTCTTCCTGTTATCGGATCCGGAGCTTCGTTCTGACCTCCCGAAAGGGATCCGCCAAAAGACCGGGGTACTGTCGCATTCTGCGGAAAATTCAGAATGTTGAACACTCTCTCCATCTTCTTCAGCAGATCAAGCGTGCTGTCAAACGGTTCCGGTTGATCCTGGTACTGATTCCAGATTGTTCCCCTGTAATCTCCTCCTGAAACACTGTTCACGCAGACACAGAGCAGATTCGGCGCTGTGTCTCCACATCTTCTGCCGTTCATCCGATCAACCTTCTCTCCTGGGCAGCTCTGCCGCGACAGAGGCCTCACTGAAGCGCACCTCCGCCTTTGTTCCTTCGCTCTGCTTCATTCCTTCCTGAATGCCTGCCGCAATTGCGCTGCAGTCCTCCTTGTTGGCACCTGGCAGAAGAAGAAGGTACTGGGATGAATTGTATCTTGTATAAATGTCTCCTTTTCTGAGTCTCTCTCCAATGACCTTTCTGAGCACTGCACTTCGTGCTTCGAGCTTGTCCCTGTTGCGGATAATCTTTCCTTCATAATCGACCAGCGTGCACAGCATCAGATAAATGCTGATGCCTGTTCGCTCCATGTTCCTGCGAAGGACATGGTAGAGATCGATAAAGCCCGGATAAGAGCAGTAATAGCCGCCCCCTTCCTGCTTCTCGGAGAGATTTGACTGTATCTCATGAAGATCAGAGACCGGCTGGACGATCTTTTCAGACATCTTCTGATAGTTCTCCAGCATTTTGTCTGTAGGGTGCACCCCCATCTCATCCGCATAGCGGTGTACCGTCGTATTGTAGAGATCGTTCGCCTCCTTATAGCGGTCCATCAGAATGAGGGCCTCGATCTCCTCCGCCTGCCAGTCATCATCCGGATAGATCTCGGCAGCTCTGCGGTAAATCTCGGCCATTTCGCTGTAATCTTTTCGCATCTTGGCGTCCTGGCCGAGCCAGTCCGTGCACTTCTGAAAAAGGCTGCGAAAGTGCGCAGATGCAACAACCACCCATGTAAGCGTGGCCGACTCAGGCAGCAGTTCACCCTTATAGAGCGCGAATGCCTTTCTGAAGTTCTCACGCTTCTTCCCGTCTGTTGTCTCCTCTGCCTGCCGGCAGTACGTGCAGAAATCCTGCACATCCACACGGACAGGAACCTGGGGATCAGGGACAAACAGCTTGCCCTGTCTGACTATGTAGGCCTTCTTGGGGAGCCCGGCAGCCTCCATTTGCTTCCTCATCTGAAAGAGAAGATTGTTGAAGCTGTTCCCCGGATTGGAGAGTTCCTCCGGATTGTAGAGATCTCTTACAATCTCATCCCTCTGAATTCCCCTGTCACCAACGATCCAGACTAACTGAAGAAGCTGCTGAAACTTAGATGCCGACCCACGCCCAAGTGTGATCTCTCTCCCCTGATAATATAGAGAGAAACCTCCCAGTAACGTTATCTTCAATTCATCCATATAAACTTTTTCCTCTTGCTGAGGCAAAATCCGCATAGGCGGTTTTGCCAAATGCCGCAGCCGGTGCGTCAGCACCGATGCTGCTGTCTGAAAGTGACGAATCGACGTCGCTTTCAGACTTTTTCCTCTTGCTCCTCACCTCTCCTGGATCTCTCCACCTGCACGGAGATAAGTGAGGCACCCTGGCACCTCTGCCTTCCCATTGAACCATGGCGGCATGACCGGAACGGCCAATAGAAAGTTCAGAATTTTCATACCATTTGCTATTGATACAGTTTATATTATAACTTTTTTCCTGCTTAATGGAAAGAAGATGGCCTCTCTGCGATGCGGTATACGATGAAAAAAAATACATTTCTCAGATTCTGTTATGCGGCTGTCAAAAATTGATCTGATTATGATGACAGTGCATCACGTTTTTTCTTCATTCATATGTCTGTCAGTGCCAATTTCTTCCAGCAGAGGCAGCACGGCGCGCAGAATCTGCGCCGTCATTCCCCAGACAGTTCCTTCCTTCGTTCTGTAAAAATAAAACGTCTTCGGGATGTCTCTGAACGGGTAATCCCGCCCTCCGGGGATCAGCGCATAAGGGAAGTCCTGATCCAGCACTGTCCGAAGCCGGCCATGTCCTGTCAGCGGTCTGCACTTTAACAGCTCCTCAACAGGAACAGTGAAGGTATGATCGACTTCATCCTCAGACCAGGTTCCTCTGTATCCGTGCAGCACACACAGATAGGAAAAGATGTTTATGCCGCCGGGGCCTGTCAGCGCAAACATCGGGATGGGAGTGTCCATCTGCTCCCTCTCTATCAGCAGTTCTTCCGTGCACTCGCGCAGCGCTGCCTCCTCCGGCGTCTCTCCCTTCTCGACAATTCCGCCTGGATAGCACAGCTCTCCCCCCTGCCTTACTGTACTGCTCCTCTTCTCAAAGAGCATGTGCCACCTGCCTCCTCTTTGAAGAAGCGGTACCATGACTGCTGCTTGATAGGGAGACAGAGACAGAGACTCCATCCGGTGTCCCCGCAGGCTCCCTGGCAGTTCTGCTGCCCGTTCTTCTGCTCCCCCCGCAGCCCCGGCTCTGTTCTCATACATGCGTCTTTCCGCGTGGTTATTTGTCTGTTTATTATCCATCTATATCCTTATTTATCTGTTTATTAATTGACTGCACTCACATTATCTAATATAATCATATTGAAAATAAACGAACACCCGGTTTTCACTGAGACAGCGCTCGTACTGATCAGCCGGCTTCCAGCTTAACCGCGAGGAGGTGACCCATATGCTGAATGCAATGTCTGTTATGATGATCGCAATAGTTGTCATGTGGGGGATCTGGGCAATTGACATCCTCTGGCACCGCACTTAAGATATTGATTTTATGATAACACGTGCCTACAATGATGGTGTATGCAGGGGGATGGCTTCAGGCCCGCAGAGGCATAGCCCTATAGGCTGCCGAAGGCAAATCCCGTGTAATAACGGGTCGGTTGTTGAATGGAACCGACCCAATCAATAGACAGCCCTGTCAAGGCGGCATGGAATAATTTCCATGCCGCCTTGTGTTGTTCTTGCTATTTTCAGCGAATATGGTATTCTTTAAGTGTAATCATTGTAATCATACAGTTAGTAGCTGAATGAACTGGCTGTGCCAGTTACCTGTCCTGCCGACATAATAGCGGGATGCAGCAATGAGGGGTTCACAGAAAGAAAGGGGTAAAGAATGAAGAAAAGGTTTCTTATGGCGGCCGCTGCCCTGACACTGGCAGTTTCGACCGCCGCAGCACCTGCTGCCGCTCTGCCGGTATTCGCAACCACCATCTCGGCGGAAGACAGCACTTCGCTCTATCCGGGCGAGCAGGAATATGTAGAGATTGACGTCGACAGCGATGTGGACGGCTCTCAGATCAAGTGGTCCGTCGACGACAGCGACATCGCACAGATCGACCATAAGACAGGCCGCGCAAATCTCATTTATGCGCGCAGCAACGGCACGACGTATGTGACGGTCACCGTCATCGAGAACGGCCGCATCACAGCGACAAAAGACATCAAGGTGCATGTGCATCATTCCAAGAATGATGATGTGCATGTACAGGACATCACACTCTCCCAGCACAGCATTCAGATTGCCAAGGGAGACGATTACACACTCACAGCTTCCTTCACGCCGTCCAACGCAACAAACCAGTCGCTCAACTGGTCCTCATCCAATGAAAATGTTGCAAAGGTTCACTCCTCCGGAAGAATTGAGGCCCGCGCTGTTGGTTCAGCAACGATTACAGCTGTCAGCAGAGATTCAGGCCATCACGATACCTGCACGGTCTGGGTTTATGAAGGAAATCACAGCAGCACGATGAAGCACGTCAGATCCGTTGAGCTGGATGAGTCACTCACACTGACGGCCGGTCAGTCGCAGCAGATCACAGCTTACCTTCATCCGCACGATGCGGATGACCGCACGATCTATTGGACGAGCTCCAATACAAAGGTCGCTACTGTCGCCACAAACGGCACCATCACAGCGGTAGCACCCGGCACAGCGAAGATCAAGGCAACCTCAAACGACGGCGGCAAGAGCGCAGTCTGCAAGGTAACCGTAAAGAAGGCAAAGACAGCCGCAGAACTGAAGGCTGAAGCACAGAAGAAGGCCGCTGAGGAAGCCGCCGCCAAGCAGGCAGCTGCACAGAAGGCAGCCGCTCAGAAGGCGCAGCAGCAGGCACAGCAGGCTGCAAAGGCTGCTGCTTCCGGAAGGGATCCGCAGCTTCTGTACAACACAACCAACCAGATTCTGACTGCTGCCAGAAACGGGACGGTCACTGTCAAGGCCGCTCAGCCCATGGCGTATGACATCAATGTCGCCACAGCTCTTCAGATGCGGCCGGATGTCACACTTGTTGCCAACTTCCCGTTCCAGGGACATCAATTCAACATGATCGTACCAAAGGGGAAGTGGCTCGCATCGCAGCTCACCGGCGGGTATGTGAGCTGGCTGACGCTCTGCGCACAGCAGCCCACAGTCACAGTACAGATGCTGAACTAAAGAACAAACGCATTGCCGCAGACAGCACGCGGGGCCGGATGGATTATTTCCATCCGGCCCCGTTTTTGTATGCGCGTTCATATTATCAATCCATCGGCACTGACATCAGCCGCATTGCCCGTTCAATCAGTCGGCACTGACATCATCTGCATTGGTATTGTTCAGGTCATTGTCGGTCTCAGAGCTGTCCGTGTTCTGGGAAGAGGATGATCCGGAGGCATCAGAAGAAGCAGAGGACGATGCATCCGACGAAGAAGAAGTGCCGGAGCTATCCGATGTCGACGAAGAAGCTGCACCTGTGCTGTCTGATGTGCCAGACGCTGCAGAAGAAGCGCTTGTGCTGTCTGAAGCTGCAGAAGAGGCAGAGGACGATGCATCCGATGCCGACGAAGAAGCTGACGAGCCATCTGCCGAGGAAGCTGCACCCGTACTGTCTGATGTGCCAGACGCTGCAGAAGGAGCTCCCGTGTTGTCTGATGTGCCAGACGCTGCAGAAGAAGCACTTGAAGATGCTCCCGCCGCCGGCTTAGGCGCAGGTGCTACAGGTCTTTGCTGCTGTGCAGGTGTGCTCTGTCTGTAAGAAGAGCCTGAGGACTGTGAAGAAGACTTCACCGAACCGGTTCCTGCGGATGCATTCTGCGTATCCGTTCTGTTGGATGAGGATGCACTCTGTGCGCTCTCATCCTTTGCTGATGTGCGGTCCTGCCAGCCCGGAATATCGATATAGGAGACCGCTTCGCTCGATGACTCCTGCGAGGTATCTGCCTCCGTAGACGCTTCCAGCGCCTCTGCACTGCCCTCGGCCGCCTTCCCGCGAACCACGGTCACGCCCACTGCCGCGATGACGGCGGCTATGATGACCGCAAGAGCGATATTCAGGTATTTCATGATCTTATCATTAAGCATGGATCAAAAGCTCCATTGAATCTTCTTAACCATATTGACGAATTCGCCATTGGTTCTTGTCTTTGCGAAGAGATCGAGAACGCTGTTCGTCGCCTCTTCTCCTCTTGCCCCGATAAATGCCCTGCGGAGAATCCCGACAGCCTCCTGTTCATCCGGCGTAAGGAGAAGATCATCTCTCCTCGTGCCGGACTTGGCAAGGTCAATGGCAGGAAAGATTCTTCTCTCAGAGAGTTTTCTGTTCAGAATCATCTCCATATTGCCGGTTCCCTTGAACTCTTCATAGACAACATCATCCATCTTGGAACCGGTCTCAATAAGTGCCGTAGCCAGAATCGTGAGAGAACCGCCCTCTCTCATATTGCGGGCAGCTCCGAAGAAGCGCTTCGGCATGTGAAGAGCGGCGGGATCAAGTCCGCCCGTGAGCGTTCTCCCGCTCGACGGCTCCGTCAGGTTATATGCTCTCGTGAGCCTCGTGATGGAATCGAGGAGAATCATCACGTCCTGCTTCTGCTCAACAAGGCGCTTTGCTCTCTCGATGACCATCTCCGCTACCCTCTTGTGATGTTCAGGCGTCTCATCGAAGGTGGAATAGATGACCTCTACATTCGGTCCCTCTATGGCTTCGCGGATGTCCGTCACCTCCTCCGGCCGTTCATCGATCAGAAGGATGATCAGATGGATCTCCGGATCGTTGTACTTGACGGACTTGGCCACCTCCTTGACAAGAGTTGTCTTGCCGGCCTTAGGCGGCGATACGATCATGCCTCTCTGTCCTTTGCCCACAGGGCAGAACAGATCCATGACGCGCATTGCAATGGAGGCGCCCGGCTTCTCGAGTCTGATCTTCTGATCGGGGAAGATAGGCGTCATGTCCTCAAAATTATATCTTCTCTTTGCTGCCTCCGGGTCAAGGCCGTTAACGGACTTCACGAACAGAAGTGCGGAGAACTTCTCTCCCTGCGTCTTGATCCTGATGTTGCCCTGAATGATATCTCCCGTCTTCAGGTTGAATCTCCTGATCTGGCTGGGCGCCACATAGACATCATTGTCACCGGGCAGGTAATTGGCTGAGCGGATGAAACCGTAGCCATCGGACATCACGTCCAGAATGCCGTTTGCCATCTCTCCCGAATCCAGCTCTTTGTTGAGCTCGTTCTTGTGAGGGATCGGCTGGTCCGGGCGGTTGATTCCTCTCCTTGCGTAAAGATTGCTGATCGGCGAGAGCCTCGGCTGCACCGCAGCGGCTTCCTCCCCCCTGTAGGAGACACTGTCCTCGCGGGGAACCGTTCTGCTCACCTCACTGCTCTGCATCTGCACAGCGTCCTCCCGCTGATCGCGCTCCTCTGCAGGCCTGTCTCTTCTTGCCGCCTGCAGATCAGTCTTCTCTCTGGCAGCGGTCTGCGTGCGGTGCCTTCTCTGGTGCTGTCCTCTCTCTGCTGCCGCCTTGTCTGCCAGTTCGTCAGCCACCTCGGCGGTGACCACCCTCTTGCGGACTACACGCTTTCCGGATCTCGTCTCCTGCCCTGAAGAGGGGGAAACAGCTGTGTCCTCTTTGTTCACTGCAGCAGGAGCGGGGGATGCCTGCAGGCGCGAAGCTGCTGCTTCTCTTGCAGCCTTCACATCGTCCTCATCCTTTTGCAGCAAAAGATTGACCAGATCAGCCTTTTTGCATCTGGCCGGAACACTGACCTCCCTCTGCTGGGCTATGCCGCGCAGATCCTTCATCGCCAGTGACTCATACATTTCTCTTGTCATATGAATACGCTTTCCTTGCTCTGTATTATCTCCAGTTCTATGTGCCTGTTATGCTCGCTGTAATATCAATATGGCAGAATATCCCGGCATTCTGCATATCTGTTGATTGTTTTTTGGAAAATACGGCCGATCAGGGATCATTCTCCCAACTGGCCCGGATATTGTACAGTAATAAGAATTGTCAGGTCCTATCAGATCTTGTTTGATTATAGGGCAGAGTAAATTTTCTGTAAACCGGATAGAGGTGTCTTTTTCTGTATTTTCCGATCAGAACAGAGCATTTACAACCGCCTGATAGACCTCTGTGCTCCTGCTCTTCCAGTTCTCGGTGACTTTCTTTGCCGTGGCCTCATCCGGCACGCTGATGCTCACTTCAATGAGTGGATTTTCCATCTCGCGCACGCCAAGATGCGCGACAAACCCGCCAAAGGTAGACCTGTAGTACTCGGCCGTCACATCGCGCTCGCTCCGCAGCGCCCTTCCGTTGTCCTGCAGGAACCTGTCCACCTGCGCCCGCATGCCCTCCGGCAGCTCATCGATGAACATGCGGAGTGTATCCTCCCCTTCCTGCGTGATCACAAGAAAAGATTTGCCTGCCTCTGCGTCCACCTGCACAAACCCGTTGTCCTGAATCTCAGACAGAGTGCTCACAAGGGACTCAAAATCCACATAGCCGTTCTCGATGAGAAAATTGGAGATCTGCGGCACTGCGATCTTATTCTTTGCCCTGTCCAGCATGTACAGAATGATCAGTTTGTAGATCGCTATTTTTTCCATTCAGATTTCCTCCTGCGCACTCTCTTGCAAGAAGCTGTTCATGCTCTTTATACTTCTTCCGGCCGGTCAGTTTCTCCATGTGTGCACGGATCGTCTTTTCATAGCCGTTCTCGGAAGGCGCATAAAGGGATTCGCCGCGCACTTTCTCCGGAAGATAAGGCTGTCCCGAGTAATGATCCTCGTAGTCGTGTGCGTACTGGTAGCCGATGCCGTGTCCCAGATCCTTTGCATGGGAATAATGGGCATCCTGCAGATAAGGCGGAATCGGAAGATTTCCGGTTCTGCGCACCAGGGCGGATGCCGCCGATATAGATTCCACTGCTGTATTGCTCTTTGGCGCTGTAGCCACATATTCGGCGGCCTGTGCCAGAATGATCCGGGACTCGGGCCAGCCGATCCTCTCCGCCGCCAGATCCGCCGCGACGGCGACCTGCAGTGCCTGCGGATCTGCGTTGCCCACATCCTCACTCGCACAGATCATAATCCTGCGGGCAATAAATGCCGGATCCTCTCCGGCCTCGATCATGCGCGCGAGATAATATACTGCGGCATCAGGATCTGACCCCCGCATGCTCTTGATGAAGGCCGAGATTGTATCGTAATGATTATCGCCGTCCCTGTCATAGCGGACAGCCCGCCTTTGAATGCACTCCTGAGCCGTCTCAAGCGTAATGTGAATTCTGCCGTCGCTGCCTTTGGGCGTCGTCAGAACAGCCAGTTCCACCGCATTGAGTGCTCCCCTCGCGTCGCCTTCCGCCATGTCCGCAAGAAAAGAGGCCGCATCATCATCGATCACTGCCCCATAACTGCCCATTCCCCGCTCTTTGTCGTAAACCGCGCGGTGAATCAGCTCCAGAATGTCGTCTTTGGAAAGAGGCTTCAACTCAAAAATCATTGATCTCGAAAGGAGCGCCTTGTTCACCTCGAAATAAGGATTCTCCGTCGTCGCCCCAATCAGTGTGACAGTGCCGTCTTCGACAAAGGGGAGAAGATAATCCTGCTGCCCCTTGTTGAAGCGGTGAATCTCATCAATAAAAAGGATTGTTCTCTGTCCGTAGCCGCCAAGCCTCTCCTTCGCCTTGCG
The DNA here is from genome assembly GCA_002353635.1 of Lachnospiraceae bacterium UBA2734. Classification (GTDB taxonomy): domain Bacteria; phylum Bacillota; class Clostridia; order Lachnospirales; family Lachnospiraceae; genus CAG-791. Next base: position 6,789 of record DEKA01000052.1, on the reverse strand, counting down.
GATCACCTCCTCCATGTCGGCCTTGCCGGCAGAAGTCGCATTGATCTGCGCAAACGCCGCCTTTGTTGAGTGTGCGATCACCATCGCCAGGGTCGTCTTTCCTGTTCCAGGAGGGCCGTAAAAAATGATGCTTCCCAGCTTATCTGCCATGATAGCGCGGTAGAGAAGCCTGCCCTTTCCTATGATCTCCTTCTGGCCCACCACCTCATCCAGCGTACGGGGACGCATTCTCGCGGCAAGAGGAGCCTCCTTTTCTTTATTCTGTTCACGCATGTAATCGAATAGATCCATTGATTGTTCCATTGCCGTATCAGCGGGAGATCTTCCAGATATCGCGGTTTAACTCCGCAGCCGATCTGTCTGAAGAAAAAAAGCCGGCTTTTGCAATATTGACAAGGCTCTTCTGAAGCCAGCGTCTTGTATCCTCATAATCGCCGATCATCCGGTCCTTCACGCGGATATAATCCGGAAGATCCGACAGCGTCATGTATCTGTCCGCCTCTGTCAGATTGCGGGAAAGTCTCTCAAGGTTGACGCGGTGTCCGATCTGCATGCAGGCTTCACCTGTGATGAAGTTCACCGCCTCTCTGATCTGCGGGTTTGCATCAAAAATTTCTTCCGCTGAGCAGTCAGAGCGCAGCCGATGCCCGGCCGCATCCTCAGCATCCGAGCCAAACAGGTAGATATTGTCCTCTCCCACCAGACGGCGTATCTCTGCGGCCGTGCCGTCATCTGTGCCCAGCGTCAGCGCGCCGTTGAGCATCATCTTCATTGCAGATGTGGCACACATCTCGGCAGACGCGAGGGAAATCTGTTCGGAGATATCCGCTGCGGGAACCATCTTCTCCATATAAGTCACATTGCAGTCAGCCACCAGCACCATGCGGATCCAGGGGCTGACCTCGGGGTCGTCTGCAATGATCTCCTGCAGTACCAGAAGGAGATGCACAATGTCCTGTGCCTCCTCACAGCCTGGCGCCGCCTTCCCGCCGAAAATAAAATTGATCGGCCTTGTCGGTTTCCTGCCCCGCTTTATTTCCAGATACCGGCAGATGATATAGAGCGCATTCATCAGCTGTCTTCTGTACCCGCCCATCTGCTTGATCTGGATGTCGAAGATGCCGTTCGGGTCAAGATCAACGTCCTCATTCTGCCTGATGTACTCGGCGAGGCGCATTTTATTCGCCTGCTTGACGGCCTGCAGCGTCTGCAGAACCTGATCGTCCTCATAGAAGGCGAGAAGACGCTCCAGCTGCGTGGCGTCCTTCTTATAGGCATCCGTGATAATCGTCGAGAGATAATTGGCCAGGCGGTGGTTGCAGCCGAGGAGCCATCTGCGCATCGAGATACCGTTTGGCACCTCTATAAAACGGTCGGGGTAAATGCTGAAAAAGGCAGGCGGCAAAGAATAATCCGGAAGGTCCGGACAGAGAGGAAATGCTCCGCACGCACTGCAGCAGTAATGGAGACTCAGCGCATCCATATGCACATCGCCGCCGGCATCAATGATCCAGACGGAAGGATCATCGAATTTGGCCTTCATGCGCCGATCCAGCTCCCTGATTATGGGCATCAGCTGCGGCACAGCCTTTGACAGATCCGCTTCAGGCCACACATCCATATCCTTTGCAGGGAGAGTATGCTCCGCATAAGAGCATGTCCTTGTGACGACAAAAACGGCCTCATCCATGGACATTGCCTTGTCTTCTGTCAGTATCCTGACCAGTTCAGGGATAATCAGTGCAGGATAGGTGTCCGCAATCTGAATGACTGCATAGTCGAAGAGGTGACGCAGATCATACTGCTTTTCCTTCATCTCATGCAGGATCCACTGCGCCGCATTGCTGACGAGAAAATACTGCTGGTACAGGTTGAATATTCTTCCGTCCCGGTCTTTTTCATCCGGACAAAGAAATAGTGTCAGGTTGTGGCGGATGTCCTTTTTGTCAACGGAGATGCCCTCTTTGATGATGGAGTCATCAACACTGTCGAGGTCAAAGAGACGGAGCCGGTTTACGCCGCTGTTGTAGCCGACGACATCTACTGTATACATGCGGGACAAAACTGTCTGCCCGCCGAAATTTACCTCAAAAGAGACGTCCGTATCATGCTCCCAGGATACCGGCGTCATCCAGTCTTCCCGCTCTGCCTTCTGCAGCCGATCCTCGAATTTCTGTCTGAAATAGCCGCAGTGATAATTGAGCCCTATCCCCTCTCCGGGAATCCCAAGCGTCGCCATGGCATCCATAGTACCGGCAGCGATCCGCCCCGGGCCGCCAATGCCAAGGGCCGGCTCCTTCTCAATCTCCTCGATCTGCTCCAGATTCTTTCCGCAGCGGGCAAGAAGCGCGCAGACGCCGTCATATATTTTCAGATTAATGAGGTTGTGTGCAAGGAACTTGCCGGGAAGGAATTCTGCCGAGATGTAATATACCTTCTTCTCGCCGGCATTGGTCTCGGTGACGCGCGTAAGCCTCTCACAATACGAAAGCAGTACATAATACAGTTCGTGATTGTTGCAGCCGCGCAGCGTCTTTCCATATTTTGTCTGCGCCAGCTGCTGCAGCTCATGCTCCATATTCAGAGTCAGCACATCGCGCTGCATATTCGTCCCTATGCTCATATAAACCTCATTCATCGGGCAGGACAACCAAATGTCCCTGCCCGATGCCTCTTCTCATCATGCAATAATGCGGTCAGCCCATACCCCGAATGCCCCAATATCAGGCATCACGGCTGCACGGCGTTGGAAGCAATCAGTTCCTTCAGGATCAGGTGCTTCGGCAGGCCATTGACCCAGAACGGATAGAGCTCCCCCTGAATAAGAGGGCGCGCATAGTCCAGATATTCCGCTGACACATCATCGCCGTCACCCGTGATCCAGGACTGCGGCACTTCCTTTACGCCGTTGGCAATCTGATGAATGTCGAACCGCGAGTACTCGATTCTGTAGAGCTCTCCTCTTCTGTTCACTCTGTTGAAAACAACCATCTCGCCGGTCTCTCCCGCAGCAGCTGCCTCCGCTGCCATTCTGCCGGCGGTGAACGCCTCATTAATATCCGTGAGCGAGGCGATGTGGGTGGCCGCTCTCTGGAGCGTTGAGAATTCAATCGCTCTCACCTTGCAGCCCGTTCTCTGTCCGATGAGCTTGATCAGGGCATTGGCCGTACCTGTGAGCTGCTTGTGGCCGAAAACATCTACGCGGTCCTGGGCATCTGCGCCAAGCTCGCAGGCATATCTGCCGTCCTCAAGCTTTAATCCCTCTGAAACCGCCATGACAACGGAGCTCTTGTTCCTCGAGAGGTAATCGACCTTGTCGAGGAATCGGTCCACATCAAAGATTCGCTCCGGGAGATAAATGCCGTCAACGCCTGAGCAGTCCTCGCCCTTGGCGAGTGCTGCAGCCGCCGTCAGCCATCCCGCATCGCGGCCCATGATCTCACAGACAACGATCGTCGGCTTCTTCACACCGAATGATTCATTGTCGCGGATCACTTCCTTGAGCGTTGTCGCAATGTACTTGGCGGCTGACCCGTAGCCCGGGCAGTGGTCGGTCACCGGCAGATCATTGTCGATCGTCTTGGGAACGCCCATGAAGCTCTGCCTCTTCCCATGGAGCTGTGCGTAGTCGGAGAGCATCTTCACTGTATCCATGGAATCATTGCCGCCGGCATAGAACAGGGTATCAATGTCATGCTTCTCCATGTTCCGGAAAACTGCCTCGTACACCTCGTCGTTCACGCCGATTGCCGGCATCTTGAAGCGGCAGGTACCGAGAAAGGCAGACGGTGTCCGTTTAAGGAGCGCGATCTTTGTCTCATCGTCCAGATACTGATCCAGATCGACGATCTGATCCTTGAGAAATCCTTCGATTCCATGAACCATCCCATAGACATGTTCTGCGCCGCATGCCTTTGCACCGACGTAGACGCCCGCAATGGACGAATTGATGACCGCTGTAGGTCCGCCTGACTGGCCGATAATAACATTTTTCATGCTAATCCCCCTTTAGTATGATGGAGAGCAGAAGCGTCCTGTCTTGATCATAAAATATCCGGAGAAAAGACGCAACTTTTACCCGGTGCCGCGCCTCTTGCGGCGCCCGCGGGAGAAACGTCCGAATGGTCGCTCTCCCCATCCCCCGCGTTCGATCAATCCGTCAAGTCTGCCTTCGCTCCACCGCTCTGCGCCTCCAGCTCATCGAGCGTCTTCCCGTAGGCGGGAAGAAAATCACGCACAAAATCATTGACCTCCGGCATTTCCCGGCACATTCTGTCCACAGTTTTCTTAGTTGAGAGGCGGGCAGAACGGAATTCCGTGTTGCCTCCGCTCTCCTCCTCGATGCATTTGATGAGTGCAGAGAGCTTGTCCGCCGCCTTCACGAGCCTGCGCATATAAATTTCCTCGGGATCAGGTTGTGCCAGGGTACTATTCTCCTGCGGCCCGATCTGTCCTTTGACTGTGTCCTTGTTTCTTTCTGCATCCGCCGCATCCTTCTGCGGGCCGCACAGTATCTCCCTGTAATAGGGCTGCATGTCCTCAGGCAGGCGTTCAAGGAGCTTCCTGTCCGCTGCGCGCTCAACTGCCTTGTAGGCATTCCGGATCTCATCATTGCAGTACTTGACCGGCGTCGGCATGTCTCCCGTCATGATCTCCGACGCATCATGGTAAAGTCCCAGCACAGCGGCGCGCTCTGCATTCATACTGTGTCCGTAGCGGATATTGCCGAGAAGGCACAGGCAGTGTGCGATCATCGCCGTCTCCAGAGAGTGTTCACTCAGATTCTCTTCCCGCCCGCAGCGCATCAGCGCCCAGCGGTTGATGTATTTCATACGGGATACAGTTGCAAAAAAAGGATATTCCATAACAGCTATGCCTCCAAAGGGGATCTGCGTTGTTCACTGGCCAAGACCTTCCGTCAGCTTATTCTCAGATGCCAGCTGATCGATCGCAGCAAAGCGCATCCGCACCCACTGCTCAAGAGATGAGACATCACCGCTGTCCCCGACCTCGGGCCAGCGCTGCGCATCGCGCCGCAGTGCACCGGAGGATGTGATCTGCGCATTGGCCTTCTCAATCATTCCGCACAGATAGTCCGCATTCAGACCATTCTTCTGCCAAAGTCCCGCCTTTGCCTCAAGAATGCCCTCCATCTCCTGCGGGTCATCTGCCAGTGCCGCCATAAACGAGGCACTCTCCGGCATATAATATTCCTCGTCCGTAATGCCCGCCGATTCCTCTGAGAATTTCTTGGAAAACGAATTCTCGTCCGTCCACACATCTCCAAGCGTATAATCGAGGTCCCATGCATTGAATGAAACCGCTGCCTTTGTCTTTTCCCGGTTCTTAATGATCACCAGGTTATTCTTCCAGTCATTGTCCACCGTCATGGTATAAAGAAGGAACAGCTGATAATCCGCCAGTGAATCCAGATCAATATTGTATCCCATCTTCTCCAGATCCTGAATCGATCTCTCTCCTTCAACAAAGGACTGAAAATACATGAAAGGCTTCCATGTCATTGGATTGTTCTTCGGATACCTGATCTCCGCCAGCTTTCCCCCGTCGTCGTCCGTAATCACCTTCGTCCCGGCGGCATCCGCAGCCTTCAGGTCGTCATCACTGATAAAATCATCTGAATCGATCTTGTAGACCAGATCGTGCGAATTGAGTTCCATCGTCTTCCGATCGACCCTGGTCATCAATCCGTACAGCCCCTCATATTCGTTATTGACGAACAGCTCGACGTACTCCATGTCGGCGGATGGCATGGGATTTTCCTCGAGATTCTGCGTGGCGTTCCAGAACTGGTAGACAGTCTTCTCTCTCACCTTGCTGCTGTCGGTGTACATTGCGTTGAGGATCCAGTCCTCATCTTTACGCATATTGAGAAGATTTCTCTTTACAGGCTTGCCGTTCTCATCACACAGGGAAATGCGGTAGCTCTTCTTGTCCCACTCCATCGCCGTGGCACCGCGCCAATGGAACTGGCAGCACAGATCCAGCGAATCCTTATTGCGCGATGTCCGGCTGGCGTCCATCAGACGGAAACGCGCCATATGATCCTGCGTGTAATCGGCATTTTCATCGTAATCGTAGTCAATACAAATGATTGGCAGCCCCGATGCCACAAGATTGACTTCGGTATAGTTCTTATCATCGGCGATGAGAAGATGGAAAATATGACCTTCCGCAATCGCTTCACTCCGATTCTTCAGTGCACTGTCATTCAGGATATAGACCGTGCTGTCCGCGCCGCTCGGGATGATACTCCCTTCCCAGTCATTCGCAGAGAGAGACTGGGAAATGAAAACAGTATTGTCCGCTGCACTATAGGCTGTCTGCATATGGGAAAAAGAGAGAGTTGTCGGATTGAACGACTCTTCCTTCCTGGACTCTTTGACCGCGTCGTACTGCGCCTGTCCGATGACTCTGGCACCCAACACACTATGCCTTGCAGACACTGCAAAGCCAAGAAGAAGCAAAGCTGAGAGCGCAATTACGATATGAGTTAGAAAATGAAATGGATGTGACCTGTACATAACCTTTACCGCAGATAATCAGATCAAGAATCTACAATCGAGAGCAGGCGGCATCCTTCCGATTTCGCGGTGCCCGTCGGCAGTCATCTCATGCAGGCATTGATGCCCCATTGCTCGTCACTACGCGCATAGTAAAAGACGATATCATACCACGGAAGTATGATATCGTCATGTGAATGCTGCCGTCAACGGGAATCGAACCCGTACTCCTTTTGGGGAACGGGATTTTAAGTCCCGCGCGTCTACC
>DEKA01000014.1 GCA_002353635.1 Lachnospiraceae bacterium UBA2734 | reverse complement strand
CCTGCGTCTGCAGGCCCGAAACTCCGCCGCCATGGCCTACAGAATCGGCATTCAGTATGATATGAGCCAGCTCCTCGAGAAGTGCAGGGATGAGAAGGAGATTCTGGAAGTTACGGCGGGGCAGCTCGTGAAGCTTCTGCACCGGAATGTGGCCCTTTATCCCCGAAGCGGCGGCGGACTGACGGATCCGGAGATTTTTCTGAATGATCCGGCACAGGAGTGGGACTTCCGCACAGAAGGCGTTGAAAAGAACGAGGCTGGGCAGGTGAGAGCCGCGCAGACGCAGGCTGCCGCACAGACGGAACATATTCGGGGGGAGAATGGAAGGGAGAAGGAGACTGCTGCGGAGATTTCGCTGGAAAATGCGCGCGCCGCGCAGTGGTCCTTTGACAATGGACAGAAAGCAGGCAGAGGGACGAAGGTATTTTCAGATGCCCAATGCACGTTCCTCGCGATCCGGCAGAACAGCGTCGTTTACGGCGTCGTCGGGATCGATACGGAGAATTCGGGACTTGACCCTTACGAGGAGAGCTTTCTCATTTCGATTCTCGGGGAGGCTGCCATCGCGCTGGAGAATAAGAGAAACGAGGCGGAGAAGGAGGAGGCGCGGCTCCTTGCTAAGAATGAGCAGCTGCGCGCGAATCTCCTTCGCTCCATCTCGCATGATCTGAGAACACCTCTGACCTCCATTTCCGGAACAGCGAGCATTCTGATGTCGGAGGAGAGCCGTATCGATGAGGCGTCGCGCCATGCGCTGTACACGAACATTTACGACGACGCGATGTGGCTGGAGGATCTGGTGGAGAATCTCCTCTCCATCACGCGCCTCGAAGAGGGCCGCATGAAGATCCGCACGAGCACTGAGCTTGTCGGTGAGGTGATGGAGGAGGCCGCACGGCACTGCAGCAGAAAGCTCACCGAGCATGTCTTTGCCGTACATCAGCCGTCTGACCTTCTGCTCGCAAGGATGGATGCGCGCCTGATCATGCAGGTGCTCATCAACCTCATCAACAACGCGGTCAAGTACACGCCCGCCGGCTCGCACATCGACGTGTATGCGCAGCAGGAGGGGAGGATGATCAGACTCTCCGTTACCGATGACGGACGGGGGATCGCTCCGGAAGATCAGGCGCATATTTTCGAGATGTTTTATAGTGGGAAGAAGACGGTGGCGGACAGCAGCAGGAGTATAGGGCTTGGCCTTTTCCTGTGTAAGATCATCGTGCAGGCGCACGGCGGCGAAATCGTTTATCATGAAAATAAGCCGCATGGGAGCATTTTCACATTTACGCTGCCTGCAGCGGAGGTGGAGAATTTATAAATGCATAAAGCGACTATTCTGGTGGTGGAGGATGATCCGCCGGTGCGGAATCTGATCACCATCACTTTAAAAACACATGGCTATGACTATCTGACAGCAGGGAACGGGCAGAGCGCCATCATGCAGGCGGCGTCGCACCGGCCGGACGTTGTTTTTCTGGATCTGGGGCTTCCGGACATGGACGGCGTGGAGGTCATCAAAAAGATCCGCACCTGGACGGAGATGCCGATCATCGTCATCAGCGCAAGGAGCGGGGAGGAGGACAAGATCGAGGCGCTGGATGCGGGAGCGGACGACTACCTGACGAAGCCGTTTTCCGTGGAAGAGCTCCTCGCAAGGCTCCGCGTCTCTCTCCGGCGAATGGCGCTTCTGCAGCAGGGCAGAGAGGAGTCGCCGGTCTTTACGAACGGCAGTCTTGTGATCAATTACGCGGCGGAGACGGTGACCCTGGATGGGAAGGAGCTGCACCTGACGCCGATCGAGTACAAGCTGATCAGTCTCCTCGCACACAACGAGGGGAAGGTGCTCACCTATTCTTTCATTACGAAGGCAATCTGGGGCGATGCCACCGAGAGTGAGATGGCGAGCCTTCGCGTCTTCATGGCGACGCTCCGGAAAAAGCTCGAGTCCGGCGAGCGGCCTCAGCGCTTCATCCAGACACACATCGGCATTGGGTACAGGATGCTGAAGGCGGAGGATGCGGGGGAGTAAAACCGAAAAAGTCGAAATTTGGCATAGGTTAGAACTGGGGCAAAAAAAGAAGGCCTCCCGTCTCCGGAAAGCCTTGATTTATCAGCATCGAGGCGACAAGATTCGAACTTGCGGCCTCCGCGTCCCGAACGCGGCGCTCTACCAAACTGAGCCACGCCTCGATTTGTTTCACTCTGACGCACTCCCTGTGCCATCAAAGCAAAGGTTATTATACATTGCCTGACGGAGAATTGTCAACCGGAATTTGACCGGACTGCATTATACACATATTCGGAGAAGCGCTGCAGAGGTTCATTCCCTTTTTCTGTTTTCAGAATGCAGTAATAGATGGATACGAAGCTGTCTTCCTTCACGGGCAATCTGATCAGCCCGCTATCGAGGCGCCGAACGCAAAGCAGGCCGGTATTTTCAGAAGTAAAATGTTACGAAAGGACATTCTCCCTCTCTTCGCAGTACTGGATGCTCTTCCTTTTCGCCGTGCCGTACGGCCTCGGCGCAGGCGCAATTGATTCATCTGTTAACAACTACGTGGCCATGCATTATTCCGGCGCGGTGATGAATTTTCTGCACTGCTTCTACGGCGTGGGCGCCGTCATCAGCCCGCAGATCATGGCGCTGGCCCTGTGCCCGGCGTTGTGCCGACGCTCCTGGCGTTTTTTGCCTACTGTGCGGGGGAAGGGACGAGCTTTTTGTGGACACCCAGCTACTTTGCTGGGACAAGGGAGGGACTCAGTGATGAGACGGTGGCCTCGTTCGGGTCACTTGTTTTCGGAGGTCTGATGTTCGGCAGGCTCATTTCGGGATTTGTCTCCAACAGGCTCGGCGACCGGCGCCTCATCCGGATCGGCGGGGCGGCCGAACTGGCCGGTATCCTGATGGTGATGATCCCCGTACAGGGGTATTGGCTGGCGGCAGCAGGCTTTGTCGTGATCGGCGCCGGAATGGGACCGATCTACCCGGCCATTCAGCACATGGCGCCCGCCAATTTCGGCAGGAGGCACAGCGCAGCCGTCATCGGACTGCAGATGGCCTCCGCGTATACGGGCAGTACATTCATGCCGGTGATCTTCGGCCTGCTCCAGCAGCATCTCGGGATCGGCATTATGCCGGTGTATCTGCTGTTCTTCGCGGCGGCGAATATTCTGCTGTTGGAGGTTTCCTACCGCAGGATGCGGGAAGGAGATGTTCAGAGCGTATAGGGGCGGACAAGGCGCGGAGACCTCGGGACGGGAGTGTTAAACAGATACATTTTGTATATGAAAACACGGGAAAGCAAATTTATGGATCTTCATGACGAACAGGAAAAAATTCTGGTCAGTGCCTGCCTCGCCGGCAGACACTGCCGCTATGACGGGAAGGAGAAGGGAATCTCCCTGATCGCGCAGCTTGTTGAGGAGGGTAAGATGATCCCTGTGTGTCCGGAGTCGGCGGGAGGGCTCATGATCCCGAGGGAGCCCAGCGAGATCCGCGGGGACAAGGTTTTTTCCAGGACAGGAGAGGACGTGACGGCACAGTACCGCCTCGGTGCGCAGAGGTGCCTTAAGGTTTGTCAGCTGCATCACTGCCGGATCGCCGTCCTAAAGGCCAAAAGCCCCTCGTGCGGGAAAGGGCTGGTCCACAATGGCCGCTTTGACGGCGGGCTTGTGGAGGGGGATGGTATTTTCACGCAGCTCCTTAAGGAGCATGGCATTACAGTGCTCACGGAGGATGAATTCCTGCAGGAATACGGCAAGTGAAAAATTATGTTTAGCACCTCATCTCGAATTGCTCCGAAATACGTCACAATTCGAGATGCAGGCGTCCAGAGGCGCTGCGCGCCTTGTCCGCCCCTCGAAAACTCAAAAGTTTCGTCTGGTAAGCGAGCTTCCTATCCGACATTTTGACTTTCCAAGGGCTGCTGAACAATTAAATGTGATGATTGTGTGAACTTTTGCAGAAAGCGTTGACTATATGTTCTAGTAGTGCTATAACACATAATTGAAAAGAGGGAAAGAAAAGATAAGATCTCAAGAGATCTTAAGAGGTTCCTGAGAGATCCCGAGAGGGGTCAGGAGGGAACGGAAATCCGATCCGAACCTCTGATCGCAGAAAATCAAAAACAAATGTGCAACGCGGCAGCCATCGAAAGATGGTACCTCGCTAGTGAAGGAGGAATGACTTATGTTAATGCCTATGGTTTGGACAAATGATTTTGATGATCTGATGAATGATGATTGGTTTGATCCGTTTGAGGATGTTGTTTCGCTTGTTGCCCCTACGAAGGATGAAGTAGAGAGCGAGAAGAGCATCGACCGCCACAACAGGAAGCTCGCGAACAGGTACAACAGAATGCTTCGCCACGAGTTCGGCGCCATGAACAATGACCTGAACAAGATGGAGAAGAATCTGATGAAGACCGATGTTGTGAACAACGGCGATCACTTCACGCTGACTGCTGATCTTCCGGGATTTGACAAGAAGGATATCAAGATCGGTCTCAAGGATGGTTATCTCACCGTTTCTGCGACGCACAGCGGCAATAAGGATGAGAAGGATGCAAAGAGCGGAAAGGTGATCCGCAAGGAGAGAAGCGACGCTTCTTACGAGAGAACGTTTGAAGTCGGCAGCGATGTAAAGCCTGAAGAGATCAATGCAAAGTATGAGAACGGCGTTCTCACGCTGACTGTTCCCAACAAGGCTGCCATCGCGCAGAAGGACGACGTAAAGCAGATCGAAGTCAAATGATAATAACGGCCGGTGCATCAGACAACTGATCTGATGCAGGCGTTCCTACACCGTCCGGAGGACGGCACGACAGACGATCTGCATGGCACCGCACAATTGAACATCAGCCCTGCACCCCGGGAGGGGTGAGGCATCTAACATAAGACCCCCGGCACCTCACAGCCTGACGACTGTGGTGCCGGGGTTATGCGCGTTTCTACGAGCGATGCAAAACCTCGCATGGAAGACGCATGTGAGCTTGCTCACAATGCGGCTTTCATGCGAGGTTTTATAGCGCGACAGCGCGACATGAGCGTAGGCGCCCCGCGCCGCAGCGAATGTGCATCGCTCGCAAAACCTAAGACGCATGTGAGCTTGCTCACAATGTGGCTTTCATGCGGGGTTTTATAGCGCGACAGCGCGACATGAGCGCAGGCGCGAAGCGCCGCAGCGAATGTGCATCGCTCGCAAAACCTCGCATGCCCGATTGACACGCCATAAAATAATGTCTATAGTATTAGTTAGTAATAGCTAACTAACTAACGCGCAGACAGGAGGTACTCATATGATGTACAACATGGGAGCCTTATTTTCATTGTTTTATGGTATGATCGGATTAGCAGTTTCGGCGGTCCTGTTCCTTGGCATGGATGAGATCAAGAGATATCTGGGACGGGAGTTCATGCGCGAGTATAAGCGCGGCAGTAAGAGGAAGAAGCAGCTATGACACAGACCATCCAGGGAATTCTGATTCCCTTCCTTGGCACATCTCTTGGCGCGGCATGCGTCTATTTTATGAAGAACAAGCTCAGCGCGATGGTCGAGCGCGCGCTGACCGGTTTCGCCGCCGGCGTGATGACGGCGGCATCCATCTGGAGCCTTCTTATCCCTGCTATGACACAGAGTGCGGGGATGGGGAGGTTTGCTTTTTTACCGGCTGTCATTGGATTTTGGATCGGCACGCTCTTCCTTCTGCTGATCGATCACGCAACACCCCACCTGCACCAGTTCTCGGAGAAGGCAGAAGGACCGTCCAGCCATTTCTCGAGAACGACGATGATGCTGCTGGCCGTGACGATCCACAATATTCCTGAGGGAATGGCCGTCGGTGTCGTCTTTGCGGGTCTTCTTTCCGGCACTTCCGGCATCTCGGCGGGGGCGGCCATGGCACTCTCCCTCGGTATTGCCATACAGAATTTTCCGGAGGGAGCGATTATTTCCATGCCCCTTCACGCAGAAGGGATGAAGAAGAACAAGGCGTTTATCGGCGGCGTTCTCTCCGGCGCAGTTGAGCCCGTCGGCGCGGCACTGATGATTTTGTTTTCAGAGCTCTTTATTCCGGCGATGCCTTATCTGCTGAGCTTCGCCGCCGGCGCCATGATTTACGTCGTTGTGGAAGAGCTGATCCCGGAGATGTCCGCGGGGGAGCACTCGGACATCGGCGTTCTGATGTATGCCTTCGGCTTTACCGTGATGATGGCGCTGGATGTGGCACTTGGGTGAACAGGGCCCGGATAGAAACGGTTTTCATAATAGAAGCGGGAGCACAGCTGCAGAAGCGGCTGTGTTCCCGCTTTTTGTGCGCGTAGTAGCGAGGAAGGAGGCATCCATGCTTGCATGAGATGCCTTCTGACGGTTCTGCGTGCCAGTGGCACGCGTCTAGAACGGACCGAGCCGGAGGCGAGACCACCGCGACATCGAGTAGGAGGCGATTGCCGCCTCCTACTCGATCGTGCACATAAGTGTGAAAATATGCACAGCCGCTGCAACGTATGCGATGCGCCATTGCCGCAGGAGTCTTAACAGAATCTTAATCTCATCCGGCCAACGTTAACACCGTCTTTATGCCATGTATCCGATAATACAGTTACAGAAAAGGCAGCAGCACGCGACGGCAGACCGCGCAGGCAGGATACACACTGCATTGAGTGAAAATGCTTTCGCGGTTTTGATCCCGGAGTGCCGGGAAACGCGGCACAGGGAGGAAAGATGAAAAAGAACAGAATCAGGATCTGCAAAATCGGAAAACTTCTGGATACAACACAGGCAAAGGGCAAGTGGAAGGATGTCTTTGAGGTCCGCCTCTACAGCGACACAACAGGAGAGTTCGTTCAGGGCCTGACGTTGTCTTCGGCGGAGATGAAAATGCTCCGGGAGCAGGTAAATGCACTGCCCTTCCGCACGATCTGCGACCGGATTGCCGGAAAGGATGAAGCGCAGATATGAAAAGAAGAGCAGAGGACTTCATTGAGCATCTGCAGCCCGTCCAGATCATCCTCATCGGCTTTCTTCTGGCCATTTTGCTGGGGACACTCCTGCTGATGCTGCCTGTCTCAGTGCAGAGCGGTGCCGGAGCATCTTTCTCTGACGCGCTCTTTACTGCGACCTCTGCGGTCTGCGTGACGGGCCTTGTTGTGCGGGATACCGCATCCTTCTGGAGCCCGTTCGGGCAGGCCGTAATCCTTGCGCTGATCCAGATCGGCGGCCTTGGTGTCATCACCATCGCCACAGCGCTCATGATTCTCTCCGGCAGACGGATCGGCCTCATGCAGCGCGGCCTCATGCAGACCTCGATCTCCGCACCGCAGATGCAGGGGATCATCCGCTGTACGAGATTTATTCTCCTTGCGGCCTTTGGCTTTGAGGGCGCAGGCGCTGCTGCCATGTTCCCTGTCTTTGCGCGGGACTTCGGTCCATGGAAAGGCGCCTGGTACGCCGTCTTTCATTCCGTTTCCGCCTTCTGCAATGCAGGGTTTGACCTCATGGGAGAGGGGCACCCCTATGTCTCTCTGACCGCTTATGCCGCCGACCCGGTGATCAATGCCGTCATTATGGCGCTGATCATCATCGGCGGTATAGGATTCCTCACCTGGGCGGATGCAGCCGCACATGGATTTCATCTGCGCGAATACAGGATGCAGAGCAAGGCGGCGCTGTGTGTGAGCGCTGTGCTGATCATCCTGCCGGCTCTTTATTTCTTCTGCGGCGAGTTTGAGAGGACGGCGCCCGGCGAGAGGGTCCTTCTCTCGCTCTTTCAGTCGGTCACGACGAGGACAGCCGGCTTCAACACAGCGGACCTTGGCGCCCTCAGCGAGACAGGTGTTTTTATCATGATTCTTCTCATGCTGATCGGCGGATCTCCTGCCTCCACCGCAGGCGGCATGAAAACAACGACCGCCGCGGTGCTCATGGCCTCGGCGCTCTCTGTTTTCAGAAAGAGGAAGGATGCGTCGCTCTTTCACAGGAGAGTGTCAGAGGAGTGCATCCGGAGTGCGGGCGCAATCCTTTTGCTGTATCTGTGTCTCTTTTCGCTGGGTGGGATCATCATCAGCCGGACGGATTCCCTTCCGCTGATGAAGTGTATGTTCGAGGCGGCGTCGGCGATCGGAACTGTCGGTCTTACGCTCGGCATCACGCCGCAGCTCTCGCTCCTGTCCAGGGGAGTGCTGGTTTTTCTGATGTATTTTGGAAGAGTCGGGGGCCTCACTTTGATCTACGCGGCATTTCCGGAGAGAAAGCCGTTTTACGGGAGGGAGCCGGAGGAGCAGATCTCGGTGGGGTGAAGTACAGGCAGCGGTCATTTATCTTAACGAATTGTGCTGACGCTGCCGCACAGAATAGGAGCGAGCATCATGAAATCAGTTTTACTCATCGGCGTCGGCCGCTTCGGCAGGAATACAGCGATCAAGTTAAAGGAGCTCCACCACCAGGTCATGGCGGTGGACAAGGACGAGAAGAGAATCAGCGAGATCATGCCTTATGTGACGGACGCGAGGATCGGGGACAGCACGGATGAAGGTTTTCTGCAGTCCCTTGGGATCCGGAACTATGATCTGTGTTATGTGTGTATCGGGGACAGTTTTCAGGACTCGCTGGAGACGACGTCGCTCTTAAAGGAGGCCGGCGCACGCATGGTGGTCGCGCGCGCATCGAGTGAGGTGCATGCGAAGTTCCTTGGCAGGAACGGAGCGGACGCAGTCGTATACCCCGAGCAGCAGGTGGCGGAGTGGGCGGCCATCAGGTACAGCGCGGACCATATTTTCGATTACATTGCGATGGGGTGCGGGTATGGCATCTTCGAGATTGCGGCGCCGGAGCGCTGGATCGGCCGAACCATAGGTGAGCTCGATATCCGCAAGCACTGGCAGATCAACATCCTCGCGACGAAGTCCGAGGGGACGATCAACATGAATATCGGGCCGGACACGGTCCTCACGGCGAATGAGACGCTTCTTGTGCTCGGGCGGAATGAGGAGATGAAGAAGTGCTTCAAGATCTGAATGTGCGGTGCGCAGTGCGGCCAATTTTTCGTCATTGCAGGAAGGAGAGGAGCGGGGCCAAAAGATTCATGTTGGTGAGCGCGGCCGCGGCACCTTATCATGGAAAATATCAGCCGCAGCATTTTATAATATGATAAAAGACGGTGATCTGGTCTGCGCAAGAGAAGTCTGGCAGGCCTTTTGGCGGTACAGCAACGCCGATTTCCGTCATTTGAATGAGGAACTGCAGACATGGGCAAGGAAAACGCAGAAAAGGGAACGGGCGGATTCGAAGAGAGTGAGCAGGCGCAGGAGCACATCCTGGTCTGCCTCTCTTCATCTCCTACAAATGAGCGGCTCATCCGGAAGGCGGCGGGGCTCTCTGCGGCGTTCCGGGGGTCTTTGTCCGCCCTTTATGTCCAGCTTCCAGGGGGAGATGCGCGCATGTCTGCGGAGGACCGAAGACGCCTCGAGCACAATGAGCGTCTCGCACAGAGTCTTGGAGCGAAGCTGGAGATCGTGCACGGAGAGGACATTGCCTACTCTATTGCGGAGTATGCGAGGGCCTCGGGTACCACGAAAATTGTGATTGGGAGATCCTCCGACGCCGGTGCGCACAGGGGCAGCAGGAAGCTCATCGATACGCTCGTCGCCTTTGCGCCGGACGTGGATGTCTACATCATTCCGGATAAGCGTCATGAGGTCAGCCGGGGCCTGCGCCTTCCTCTGGTCAGAAGCGTGCAGGGGCGGACTTCGGATTTTTTCTTTGCGGCGGGCATGCTCCTTCTGGCCTCTGCGATCGGCTGGCTCTTCAAGATGGCGGACGGCTCGGAGTCGAACATTGTTGTTCTGTACATCTTTTTCGTCTTTCTGATCTCCGTGCGGACGGCGAGCTGGATCTGGAGTCTGTGCGCGGCTGCAGCGAGCGTCATCATCTACAACTACCTGTTCACGGCGCCGGAATTCACCCTGTATGCGTACGACAATCGGTATACGGTCTCCTTCGGCGTGATGTTCTTCATCGCGCTCTTTACCGGCGTGATGGCGGCGCGCCTGCGTCTGCAG
>DEKA01000005.1:2950-102643 GCA_002353635.1 Lachnospiraceae bacterium UBA2734 | reverse complement strand
CCGACAGGATCATGCAATCGATGACGCACCGCGGCATCGACTGCTGACTGCAAGTGATCGCATCGGCGATCACTTGCAGTTATTCTTTGCTTCCTTCGCCTGTCGCTTCAGTTCTCTGGCGTTTTCGAGCGTCGCCTCCGTCACCGTCGCCGTGCCGAGAAGACGCGCGATCTCGCGGACACTCTCTTCCTCATTCAGGCGTGTGATGTGCGTCACGGTGCGGCGGCCGTCCGTTGTTTTCGCGATCCTGTAGTGCGCATCCTCCATTGCCGCGATCTGCGGCAGGTGCGTGATGCACAGGATCTGATGGTTGGCGGAGAGCCTTCCGAGCTTCTCGGCCACCTTCCATGCCGTCTGTCCGCTGATGCCGCTGTCGATCTCATCGAAAATAAAGGTGTAAATGTCATCTTTGCCGGCAAAGACAGTCTTGAGCGCCAGCATAATACGCGATAATTCGCCGCCGGAGGCGATCGCCTCGAGGGGCCGCGGCGACTCGCCGGGGTTCATCGAAATGGTGAAGGAGACGCGGTCAAAGCCGCTCTGGGAGAGGTACTCCTCGGAGGAGTCCACCTCCACATGAAAATCCACCTGGTTGAAGTTCAGATCCAGCAGCTCTGCGGTCAACCGCTTTGTGAAGTCCTTTGCAGCACTCCTTCTCACCTCGGAGAGCTGCCTGCACAGATCCAGGAGGCGCACTCTCTCCGCCTCCATATCCTTCTTCAGCTTCGCCCTCGTGCCTTCATAGTCAGAGAGAGCTTCCAGTCTCTTCGCCCTCTTCTCCCTGGCCTCCTGAATCTGGGGAATGGAGCGGCCGTATTTGTCCTTCAGATGGTTGATGAGGTTCAGGCGGTCCTCAATCGCAGCGAATTCGCCGGGATCAAAATTCATGCCGTCGATGTATTCCGAGAGAGCTCTTCCGCAGTCGGACATGAGCGAATCGATGTCGGAGAGCTGGCTGCAGATGGCGTCCAGGTCAGAGTCAATTCCCTCGACCTTCCGAAGGGCTCGCAGCGCCCTCTCCACCTCAGAGGCAGCACTCTCCTCGCCCTCTGCAAAAATCTGACCGGCCTCTCCCGCCGCGTCACAGATTCTGCGGAAGCTGTTCATTTTCCGGTAGCGCGCCTCGAGCTCTGCGTCCTCACCTTCCCTGAGTGCGGCGTCGTCGATCTCCTGAATCTCATACTGCAGAAGGTCGATCTCCCTGGCTCTCGCGCTCCCGTCAAGATCGCCCTTGTCCCATTCAATCTTCAGGTCTCTGTATGTGCGCCAGCCCACCGCAGCGCTCTCACGGAGACTTCTGTCCGGATCGCCCGCGAAGGCATCCAGAACGCCCATCTGGGCCTCTCTGCGCAGAAGCCGCTGGTTTTCCCGCTGGCCGTAGATGTCGATGAGAAGCTCTGAGATTTCCCGCATCTGCTTGAGTGTGACCTTTTCACCCTCTATGGTGCAGACACTCCGGTCCGGATAAATTTTGCGCTTGATGAGAATTGTGCCGTCCTCTTCGAGAGGGATATCCATCTCCTTCAGCTTTGCGCTCTGCCGCTCATTGTCCGCGCGAAAGACCATCTCGATGAGCGCGCAGTCCGCCCCTGTGCGGATCATCGCTTTGTCCGCCTTTGCGCCGAGCGCAAGGTTGACGGAGCCGATAATGATGGATTTGCCGGCGCCGGTCTCACCGGTCAGGATATTGAGGCCGTCCGCGAAGGTGACCTCTTCCTCTTCGATCAGTGCCAGATTTTTCACATGGAGACTCAGCAGCATGTTCACCCCTCACTTGTCATCTGCATTCCGCAGACATCGCGGATTCTCCGCTCGAGCCTTGCAGTCTCTGCCGCAGTCTTCACCGCGATGAAAATCGTGTCGTCGCCGGCGATGCAGCCCACAATCTCCGGGAAAGGAAGATTGTCGAGCGCAGCCGCCACCGCCATGGCCATTCCGGAGACCGTCTTCACAACGAGGATGTTCTGCGCCTGTGCGGTGTCTGTGACGGCATCCTTCAGAACGCGGACGTATTTGCCCTCCATCTCCTCGAGGCCCTTCTCATCCGGCGCAGGCACGTAATACTGACGGCCATCGGCTTTTCTGCTCTTCTGCAGGCGGAGCTCTCTGATGTCGCGGGAGACCGTCGCCTGGGTGACATCAAAGCCGTCCTCCCGGAGGGCTGCCGCGAGATCTTCCTGCGTCTCAATCGCACGGCTCTGAATGATTTCCAGAATTCTCAGATGTCTCTTCTTCTTCGTCTGCATGCTCTGCTCTCCTTATTCCAATGTCAGTCCGCCATCTTCCTGTGAAGCGTCTCCAGGAAGGATCTCCTGCGAAGACGCAGGAGCCGCACAACCTTGTCCGACTTGCGGATCCTCATCCGGTCCCCGGTTTTCATGGAAATCCGGCCGCTCCCGTCGAAGTCAACCTCCGCCTCGAGCATGGACTCGTTGCTGGTGCGCCCGATCTGCACCTCGATTTTATCATTTCCGGAGAGGACGACGGAGCGCGAATTGAGGGTGTGCGGACAGATCGGCGTCATGACGATCAGGCTCGCGCCGGGTTCCACGATGGGGCCGCCCGCGGAGAGGTTGTACGCCGTTGATCCTGTCGGTGTACTGAAAATAATGCCGTCCGCATTAAACGAATTCAGATACAGTCCGTTGACATAAATGTCGTAGTTGAGAATGCGAAGCGCCCCGGACCTTGCAAAGACGACATCGTTCAGAGCGAACTTCTTCGCTCCCCCGTGTTCTCCCTCGAGCATCATGCGGCTGTCAATTTCGTACTCATCGGCAAAGACATGCTGCAGTGCCTTCTTCCACTCCTTCTTCTCAATTTCCGCAAGGTACCCCAGTGTTCCGAGGTTGATGCCAAGAAGCGGGATGCCGAGGTCCAGCGTATCGCCCGCCGCCTGCAGAACCGTGCCATCACCGCCAAGGACGATGATGCAGTCCGTATCTTTGTCAGGATGGGTGCTGAAATGTCCGCCGTTGTCTGCGATGTACGCACAGACCTCTTTGGTGAAGGTCAGATCGGGATCCTTTATGCTGTTCGTCACTACGCAGAAGTTGTTCACGGAACTGCTCTTCTCCTTTCGGTCTGCAAAGATATCAAAAAGCTGTTCTCATGCTCTGATGCCGCTCCGGGCTTCAATACGGAACAGTGCCGCCCGGCCCGGCAATTCCTCTCGGCAGCAGGCTTTTACTCCCTGGAAGCGCCGAATGCCTCATGGGATCTCTTTACCAGGTCCGCGATGTCCTTTTCATCAAAGAAAATTTCTGCTGCCCCTTCAGATTTCTTCATGTACATGAGGTACTCAATATTGCCCTCGGGCCCGCGGATGGGCGAAAAATCAAGTCCCTGCAGCTTAAATCCCGCTTCCTTTGCGTAGCCAAGGCAGGTGGCGATGACCTCTCTGTGTACTGCCGGGTCGCGCACGACGCCCTTTTTGCCGACCTTCTCTCTCCCCGCCTCGAACTGAGGCTTGATGAGACACACCATCTCACTCTCAGGGAGGAGAATGTCATATGCAGGTCCAAGAATTCTGGAGAGGGAAATGAAGGAGACATCGCAGGATGCGAAGGAGGGGAGGCCGCCGCCCTTAAGGTCTTCCGGTTTCAGGTAGCGGAAATTCGTCTTTTCCATGCAGTTAACGCGGGGGTCGCTGCGCAGCTTCCAGTCGAGCTGGCCGTATCCCACATCGATGGAATATACATATGCGGCGCCGTTCTGCAGCATACAGTCCGTGAAGCCGCCGGTGGAGGCGCCGATGTCCATACACACTCTGTTCTGCAGGTCAATCGGGAAGACGCGCAGTGCCTTCTCGAGCTTAAGCCCTCCGCGCGATACGTACGGGAGCGTTGCCCCGCGCACCTCGATCTTTGCCTTCTCCGGATCGAAAGCAGTTCCGGGCTTGTCCTCCTTATTGCCGTTCACATAGACGATGCCGGACATCAGCATAATCTTTGCCTTCTCGCGCGAGGAGGCAAAGCCTCCCTCCACGAGCAGCACATCCAGTCTCTTCTTCATGTGTCTGTATTCCCCTGTTCCTGCGGTCGATTGTCTGAAACGTCTGTACCGGACTCCTTCAGTGCCTCCAGAATCCGCTCCGTCACAGACTCGGCGTCAATGCGCAGAACCTTCTTCAGAATATCTGCATTTCCCTGTTCCACGAAGGTATCCGGAATGGCGATGCGAAGGACTTCCTGGCCGGGCATATTTTCAGTGATCCAGCTCTCGACGTGCTCGCCAAAGCCCCCGCTCTCTGCATTCTCCTCCATCGTGACGAGGAGCCTGTGCGAGGGGAGCTGCTCCCGCAGCATCTGTGTATCGAACGGGCGCACGAATCTCGCATTGACAATCGTCGCATCAATGCCGTGCGCTGACAATGCCTGTGCGCACTCCACTGCCGTCTCCACCATGGAGCCGACAGCAAAGAGAAGAACGCCGCTGCCCTGATGGATCAGCTCGGATTTGCCCAGCACAATAGGGTCTCTGTGTTCCTTCAGGCCGTCATACGCAGCTCCTCTTGGGTACCGGATGGAGATCGGGTGACCATAGCGGAAAGCGAACTTGACCAGATCGGAGAGCTCCCACTTGTTTTTCGGCGCCGTGACGACCATGTTGGGGATCGTCGACATGTATGAGAGGTCGAAAATACCCTGGTGTGTCTCGCCGTCTGCGCCGACAAGGCCCGCCCTGTCGATGCAGAAAATAACCGGCAGATCCTGCAGACATACATCGTGCAGGATCTCATCGTAGGCGCGCTGCAGGAAGGTGGAATACACAGCCACAACAGGCCGCATACCGCCCTGCGCAAGACCGCCTGCAAACGTCACCGCGTGCTCCTCTGCAATGCCGACATCAAAGAAGCGGTCCGGATAGATGTTGCGGAATCGCTTTAATCCGACGCCGTCCGCCATCGCCGCCGTGATGGCGCAGGTCTTCGGGTTTCTCTGTCCCATTTTCACCATGACAGTTGAGAAGACATCCGAATAGCCTACCTTGCTCATTTTCTTGGGCAGACCCGTCTCGATCTCAAAGGGAACTGTGCCGTGGAATCTCGCGGGATGTTTCTCCGCGGGCATGTATCCCTCGCCCTTTCTCGTATGAAAATGCACGACGACAGCTTTGCGGATTCTCTTCGCGTCATTGATCGCGCGGACGACCTCCTGCACGTTGTTGCCGTCAAAAGGTCCGAGGTAGGTGATGCCCAGCTCCTCGAAGAGCATGCCGGGCACAAAGAAGGACTTCAGGATGTTCTTCGCCCTTCTGATCCGGTCGACGGCGACGGGATTTCTGCCGTTCAGATGATAGAAAATGCGGTCCCGCAGGTCCAGGTAGGCGTCCGATGTCCTGATGTTGGTGAGATAGTTGGAGAGACCACCCACATTTTCCGAGATGGACTGGCCGTTGTCATTGAGAACGATGATGAAATTCGTTTTCAGGCGGGAGGCATTGTTGAGCGCCTCGTAGGCAAGGCCTCCCGTCAATGCGCCGTCGCCGATCACAGAGACAATTGTCTTCTTCTCGCCAAGAAGATCTCTGGCGTGGACGAGGCCAAGGCCCACCGAGATCGAGGTAGAGGCGTGCCCTGTGTCAAAGACGTCGCAGTCGCTCTCTCTTCTTCTGGGGAAGCCGGCGAGGCCCCCATACTGACGAAGCGTCGGAAAATCATTCTTCCTCCCCGTCAGGATCTTGTGCGTGTAGCACTGATGTCCCACATCCCAGACAATCTCATCATTGGGCAGATCCAGTGCCAGGTGAAGGCCCATCGTCAGCTCAACGGCCCCAAGATTGCTGGCGAGATGTCCTCCCGTTTTGCTGACATTTTCAATCAGAAATTCTCTGATTTCGTGTGCGAGCGCCTTATATTGTTCCGGCCGGATTTTTTTGATATCGCCGGTCTGATTGATCGAATCCAGTAATTTTCCCATAACTGTACCCAGTGCCGCCTTATTACCGACACCCGCGGGAGAAATGCCCGTACGGACTGGCTCCCCTGTCATCTGGTCCTTGTCACAAGGGCCATCAGAAGATGACGCAGAAAATCGTTTTTCTGCGAAAGTGAATCAAAATCGTGAAGGGCACCGTCTGTCAGCTCGCGCACCTTCTCTTTGGAGGTCTGCAGGCCATGGAGCGAGACATAGGTCTTCTTGCCCTCGGCGGCGTCTTTTCCAGCTGTCTTGCCCAGCTCCTTACTCGTGCCGGTCACATCAAGAATATCATCCTGAATCTGGAAAGCAACGCCGATCGCCTGTGCGATCCTGTGCATGCGCGCATCGTCCTCTTCCGGAGCGCCGCCGAGGATCCCGCCGATCCGCAGTCCGCTGTCAATGAGCGCAGCCGTCTTGTTCCTGTGAATATAAAGGAGCATGTCCTCATCGATGTCGAGGTTCTTCTTTTCGGCCTCGACGTCTGCACACTGGCCGCCCACCATGCCGTAAATGCCTGCATTGCCGGCGAGCACGCGAAGAGCCCTGCAGATTCTCCTCGAAACCTGCGGATCCGCCGCCTCCGGGGCATCCAGTGCCTTCATAGCTGTCTCATAGGCGAAATTCAGCAGCGCATCTCCTGCCAGAACGGCCATGCCGTCGCCGTAGACGGCCCAGGTGGTGAGGCGTCCTCTTCTGTATCTGTCGTTGTCCATCGCCGGAAGATCGTCGTGTACAAGAGAATAGGAATGGATCATCTCCAGCGCTGCCATGAACGGCTCATAGAGGGAGGGCGCTGCGCCGTACATCTTTGCCCCCTGATGAATGAACATTGGCCTTAGTCTCTTGCCGCCGCCCATGACGCTGTACTCCATCGCCTCTTCAATTGTCTTCCTGCGCGGGGACTCTGCGTCCTTATACGCGCCCGGAAGATAGCGCTCTACCGTCTGTGTGCAGTAAGAGACTTCCTCAGCCAGCTCTTTTTCAAAATCCATGATCTGAATGCCCCCTCTATGCCGTCTTTTTTTCGGCAGCCTGAAGCGAAATCCGTGCATGCGGTTTCTCTGTCGGCGTCAGTTGAAATCCGTTGTGGTGCCGTCCTCCGCCATCTTCTGCACCTTCTTCTCCACACGGTCAATCCTGTCGTTGCAGTACTGAAGGAGCTGCATGCCTTTTTCATAGGAGGCAAAGGAGTCCTCCAGCGTCGTCTTCTCGTCTTCCATCTTCGCGAGAATCTTCTGGAGCTGCGCGAAGGCTTCCTCAATTGAGAGGTCTTTCTGCGCCTTTGTTTTTCTTGTCTTCTTCACAGGGGCATCGCTGTCTCCGGCTTCTGCAGTCTTCTCAGGTTCAGAGGCTTCGCTTCTCTGTCCATTCACGGCAGAAGGCTCTGTGCCGGTCCCCGTCATCTTATCCTTATTATGCTCTTCCATATAGTTCACTCCTTTCCGGCATCACTTGCCGGAAGCAGTCACCATTCAGCATACGCAGGCCGTTTGGTCTTTCCTGATCATCAGACATGCACTCCCCTGCGAGAGCCGCTTCACATTTTCTCCACTTCCCGTGCCTGTGCACTGATTCTGCCGTCCTTCATGCGGATGTGCAGAAGATCGCCGGGCTTTACGGAATCAACGCCCGAAAGGCTCCTTCCGTCCGCATCGGTGACAAATCCGTAGCTGCCCGAGAGTCTCGCCACAGGAGACACCTTTTCCAGTTCCCCTGCTAGGAGCTGCAGGGTGTGCCGGCGCGCCGTGAGCTTCGTGTCCATCACACTCTGCAGACGATCGCGCAGAAGAAGTCTGGTCTTCCAAAGCGAGATGGTCATCTGCATGCGGTTTTCCAGGCGGTCACTCATCTGCGCCGCCTGCATGCGCAGGTCCCTGATCTGGTTTGCGGGGGATAAATGAATAAAATCCCTCCGAAGGCTCTCCGCCTCCCGCCTTACAGCGCCGCTCTTATGGAGTATGGCCTGCGTGAGGCTGTGCCGCATGACGCGAAGATCCTGCACAAAAGCGCTGTACTCGAAGACTGCAAGCTCCGCGGCCGCCGACGGCGTCGGCGCGCGCCGGTCCGCCACATAGTCGGTGATGACAAAGTCCGTCTCATGCCCAACCGCCGAAATGATCGGCGTTCTGCAGTTGAAAACAGCTTCCGCGACCTCCTCCTCATTAAACGCCCAGAGGTCCTCGATGGAGCCGCCGCCTCGTCCGATGATGATCACATCCACCTTCCCGTCCAGCGCGCGGATGCCGCGAATGATGCTCTCCTTCGCCTCATCTCCCTGCACGATGGCGGGATACAGAATGATCTGCACATAGGGGTTGCGCCTCGTCGCGACATTGATGATATCGCGCACGGCGGCGCCTGTTGGTGCCGTGACAACGCCGAGCCGCTGAATATAGCGGGGAATGGGGACCTTGTATTCCTCGGAGAACATGCCGCTCTCTTCGAGGCGCTTTTTCAGAAGCTCGTACCGCTCATGCAGAAGCCCCGCACCGTCCCTTACGACAGCCGAGACATAGAGCTGATAGGCCCCCGTCCTCTCGTAGACGGACAGACTCCCCTCGGCGACGACACTGTCCCCCTCTTTCATGTGAAAAGAAAGGCCTCTTCGCACGTTGCCCGCGAACATCACGCAGGACAGTGTGCCAGAGGCATCCTTTAATGTGAAATAAATATGTCCGGATGAATGATACTTGCAGTTGCTCACCTCGCCCCGCACGAAGATGTGACGAAGAAGGTAATCTTCGTCAAACATCCTCTTTACATATGCATTCACCTGACCGACTGAAAATACATTGACAGACGCCAATTCGTCTCCTCCCATCACAGGGACGTCAGAGAGGCACCGCCTTAAGCGAACTTGGCCAGCACGCCGTTGACAAAGGCGCCGGAATTCTCTGAACCAAAGCGCTTCGCAAGATCTACCGCCTCAGAGATGGCAACACCTGCCGGAATGTCCTCGTCGTAACGGATCTCATAGAGTCCAAGGCGCAGCACAGCGAGCTCGACCCGGCCGATGCGGTCGATTGTCCAGCCCTTCATCTCCTTAGTGAGCTCCGCATCCAGTTCCGGGAGCTTGTCGATAATCCTGTTGACCTTGTTCGTGATGTACTCGCGGTCCCTGGGATTGGCGATGATGTCGCCGCTGTCGAAGAACATCTCTTCCTGCTGCGGCATCTCACTCTTGTCGTTGAATTCGGCGCGAAACAGGATTTTGAAAATCTGTTCGCGCATGACACTTCTCTTCATTGTCTGATCAGTTCTCCTTTGCAGGCATCCTGATTCCTTCGATGCGGATATTCACATCGGTGACGTTGAGGCCTGTCATATTCTCAATTGCCTGCTTGATCCTCGCCTGCACCTTGCTGCTGGTTGCAGGAATGTTGTAGCCGTAGTCCATGATGACGGCGGCATCGATCCGCACGTTTCCATCCTGCACCTCGGCCTTGACGCCGCGCGCAGCCGGCATGCGCACGCCGGCCTTGCTGAGGAAATTGGAGGTGGAGCCGGCGCTCATGCCTGCAACACCCTCCACTTCCTTCGCGGCGTACTCCGCGATCATCTCTACGACATCGTCTGCGATGCGGACAGTGCCGATCTCCTTCTTTGTCTCTTTATTGTCCTTCTTTTCGTTTTCAGCCATGAGTGAAACCTCCTGACACTGATTTCCGGTTATTGCTGCCGCGCATAAGCGCCCTCACTCCGGACTTTACAGAATGCGTCACAGTTAGAATCATTATACATAAAAAATTTGTAATTGTTTAGCACCCCTGAACGCCCACATCGAAGAATTGAGACGTATTCTCGAGCAATTCGAGATGGGAGTGCTAAACAGTTACCAAAAACTATGTCAGATCTGCCTGGAACTCGTCGTTGCGCGAGAAGTTCGCCAGCTGCAGTCCCTTGTTCCTCTCGAGCACCATCTGCGGCGACCACTCGTTGACGAACAGAAGAAGCGGGTTGTCATGCATATCCTTGACGAGCTTCATGTCCGTCGTGCCGACGATCTTCTTCACGTCCACCTCGTCCCTGTTGACGATCCAGCGGATATGCTCATAAGGCAGCTCCTCCAGCCGGATGTCCACGTTGTACTCGTTCTTCAGACGGAACTTGAGCACATCGAACTGCAGGACGCCGACGACGCCCGCGATGATCTCCTCCATGCCGGTGTTGTACTCCTGAAAGACCTGAATGGCGCCTTCCTGCGCGATCTGCCGGATGCCCTTCACGAACTGGTCTCTCTTCATGGTATCGACCTGGCGCACCCTTGCGAAGTGCTCCGGCGCGAACGTAGGAATGCCCGCATAGCGGAAATTGTCCTTCGGCAGGCACAGCGTATCGCCGATGGAATAAATGCCGGGGTCGAACACGCCGATGATATCGCCCGCAAATGCCTCGTCCAGAATCTTTCTCGAGGAAGCCATCAGCTGCTGCGGCTGCTGGAGCCTCTGCACTCTGCCCGACTGCACGTGGCGAACCTCCATGCCCGCCTCATAGCGGCCGGAGCAGATGCGCATGAAGGCGATTCTGTCCCTGTGGGCCTTGTTCATATTCGCCTGAATTTTGAAAACAAACGCGCTGAATCCATCCTTCACAGGATCCACGAGTCCCTTGTCGGAGACGCGCGGTGTCGGCGGCGTCGCCATCCGCAGGAATGCCTGCAGGAAGATCTCCACACCGAAGTTCTGCAGGGCAGAACCAAAGAACACAGGTGTGAGCTGTCCCTTTCTGACTGCATCCAGGTCGAATTCCGCGGAAGCGCCGTCGAGCAGTTCAATCTCGCTCTCGAGCTTGTCCTTCGCATCCTCTCCGATCGCCGCAAGAACCGCGTCCCCGTCGTCAATACTGATGTCGGTCTCGTGTCCTTCTTTTGTGCCCTTCAGGGTATCCGAGTACTGCACGACATTTCTGGTTTTCCTGTCATAGATACCCTTGAAGTCCTTGCCGGATCCAATTGGCCAGTTCACAGGGCAGGTCTCAATGCCCAGGTTTTTCTCGATGTCGTCGAGAAGATCAAATGTATCGAGCGCATCGCGGTCCATCTTGTTGATGAATGTAAAGATGGGAATATGCCTCATGACACAGACCTTGAACAGCTTTCTTGTCTGCGCCTCGACGCCCTTGGATCCGTCGATGACCATGACTGCGGAATCCGCGGCCATCAGCGTTCTGTAGGTATCCTCTGAGAAATCCTGGTGGCCCGGCGTATCAAGGATATTGATGCAGTAGCCCTCATATTCAAACTGGAGAACGGAGGAAGTGACCGAAATACCTCTCTGCTTCTCGATCTCCATCCAGTCGGACACGGCATGCTTCGCCGTGGCCTTCCCCTTTACACTGCCGGCAGTATTAATAGCGCCGCCGTAGAGTAGGAACTTCTCTGTCAGTGTTGTCTTACCGGCATCGGGGTGTGAGATGATGGCAAAAGTCCTCCTTCTGCCGATTTCCTGTTCGAGTGTCATTTATTGCAAGCCTTTCATTTAATAGTCTTTAATAGGAGCTGCGCAATACGCTCTGCGCCCTGTCCGTCGACGACAGTTCTCTCCTTAGAGGAGTACGCCGCAGCAGTATCAGGCTGATCCATGTAGGTTCTGATCTGCTGCGCAATGCGCTGCGTCGTGCCGTCCATATCCGTGCGCACATCACCGGCGTACGGAATGATGCCCTTTGCTGAAAATGTCTTCGCCGCGCGCATCTGGTTGTCCGCGATTGTCAGCATCACTGCAGGAATTCCTCCGGCGCACAGCTCATACACCGTCGTGCCGCCTGCGGTCATCGCCGCGTCACACTGCGCAATGAGGGGAGAGAGACTCTCCTGCGGACCGATCAGCTTCACTGCGCTGTTCCCGCCGAATTGTTCCTCCAGCTGAGCGCGGTTGTGGTTATAGCGGCCGACTATGGCGAGAATCTGCGCCTTCCTGTCAATGCCGGTGCGTCGGAATGCATCCAGGACATGTCCGATGACATTATACTGGTCTGTTGCCCCCGTCGTCACCAGGATCCGGAATCCCTCATGCGGAACCTTTTTCAGATCTTTGTATTCATCGCGAAGAGGCATGTAGGACGTGCCGAGAGCAAAACGTGTGTTCAGTCCCGCCTCTTTATATCTTTCCGGATAGCGGAGCTGGTCGGCATAGATATTGTAATTGATCAGAGTATCGCAGGGATAGATAAAGCGGTCGATATCGTCGATATAGGTGACGTTTGCGATCTGTCTTATTTTCCGAAGATATTCAGCTGTGACGTAATACGAGTCAACGAGCAGGTTGTCCGCTCCCTTTTCCTGCATACGCTGCACAAGGCGGTCTGCCTCGAGATCTAGCCGGTCATAATCTGTGTTCAGGATGACGTAGCCGAATCCTGCTTCCGCTGCCATTGC
Organism: Lachnospiraceae bacterium UBA2734; assembly: GCA_002353635.1. Taxonomy (GTDB): domain Bacteria; phylum Bacillota; class Clostridia; order Lachnospirales; family Lachnospiraceae; genus CAG-791. The sequence continues at coordinate 90,346 of DEKA01000005.1, read as the reverse complement.
AGCACTCGTGCGGTCTGCGACGAAAAAGGTGGATTCCACGCGGTGCCCCCGAAGTGCCTTTGCAATCGACAGGCACCGCATCATGTGGCCGATGCCGATGTTGTCGTTGGCATCGACGCGGATGTAATACATTTCTGCCATAGTGATCCCTTCATGCAGCAGACGATATTCCTTCTGCTGCCGCATAGATTGTCCGCTTCTGTGCGGCTGACAATACCTTTCCTGTCAGTGCATATTCTCCTGCATCCGCCTGAATTTGATCTCTGCGATCTCCCAGTCGTCGGGGTTGTCGATGTCCTGCACCTGGGTTTCCGGGAGAATAATCGGCACGGTCCCGGCGGGCACGACGGTCTGCTCCTTCCGGAATGCCTCTTCCTTTACGAGATAGAACTGGCCCGCATCGTGATAAAACGGCTCCAGATCCTGGGATCTGCTGCTGCGAAACTGCGGCCACTTGTAGGCGAGTTTGCCCTCCTGCAGGATAAATCCGCGCTGCGGCGGAAACGAGAAGCGAACAACCGGTACGACAGCGTCTGCACCGGTCTCCTCCATCTTCTGCGCCGCTTCACGGAGGCGCAGCGCCGTTACAAAGGGCGCTGTCGGATACAGGCAGAGGAAACGGTCATAGTGCTCTCCCCTCTGCGCATAGGTATCCAGAACTTCGGCGATGACGTCCGCCGTTGTGGCATGGTCGTCCGCATTCTGCGAAGAGCGCAGAAACGGTACCTCGGCGCCGCATTTCTTTGCGATGTCCGCGATTTTGTCCGAATCCGTGGACACCATAACCTTGTCAAAACATCCCGCCTGCAGGGCCGCCTCTATCGAATAGGCGATAATCGGCTTTCCGCAGAAGGATTTGATGTTCTTTCCGGGGATCCGCCTGCTGCCTCCGCGCGCAGTGATGATCGCAATACTACTGGACATAATTTATCCCCCGTGCCGCGCTTTTTACGGCTTCCTGAAGCAAAATCCGGCAGGCGGTTTCGTCAATTGACTTCCTTCCGAACATATTTTCAAACAGGATAGCACAAGTCCTGCATGGGGCCTCATCAGCTCCATGCAGGGCCATAATAATCAAATCTTCAGACGTGCGATTCAGTGCTCCGCCTTCTGCATTACGCCTTCGGGCAGTCCTTGATGGAGAAGGAGACTCTGCCGAGCTTGTCCTTGCCAAGGCATACTACGCGGACAACGTCGCCAAGGGAGAGAACATCCTCGACGCGGTCGATCCTTCTGTTCGCGATCTTGGAAATGTGAACCATTCCCTCCTTGCCGGGTGCGAACTCAAGGAAAGCGCCGAATTCCTTGATGCTGACAACAGTTCCCTCGAGGATCTGGCCCTCGTAGAAATCTGTCGTGATGACATCGATGTAGTGCTTCGCCTCTGCCATGCCGTCTGCATCCGTGCCGCAGATGGAAACCTTGCCTGCCTCGTCGATATCGATCTGGCAGCCTGTTCTTTTGATGATCTCGTTGATGGTCTTTCCTCTCTGACCGACAACATCACCGATCTTCTCAGGATCGATGGAAACCATCTCGATCTTCGGTGCGTACTCGCCGACAGTCTTTCTGGGCTCGGCGATGGCCTGCTTCATGACGCCGTTCATGATGAACTCTCTGGCGTCCTTGCAGCGCGCGATGGCACCCTCGACGATCTGTCTTGTGAGGCCGTGGATCTTGATATCCATCTGGATGGCTGTGATGCCGTCATGTGTGCCGGTCACCTTGAAGTCCATGTCGCCNNATGTCGCCGAAGAAATCCTCGAGGCCCTGGATATCAGTGAGCAGCACGAAATCGTCATCTGTATCGCCGGTCACAAGGCCGCAGGAGATGCCCGCAACCTGCTTCTTGATCGGAACGCCCGCATCCATGAGGGACATGCAGGAAGCGCATGTGCTGGCCATGGATGTGGAGCCGTTGGACTCCATCGTCTCGGATACGCAGCGGATTGCGTAAGGGAACTCTTCTACAGAAGGAAGAACCGGTATCAGGGCACGCTCTGCGAGTGCGCCGTGGCCGATCTCTCTTCTTCCCGGTCCTCTGGAGACCTTTGTCTCACCTACGGAATAAGCAGGGAAGTTGTACTGATGTACATATCTCTTGCTCGTGATGTTGGGGTCAAGGCCCTCTACGCGCTGTGCCTCAGAGAGAGGAGCGAGCGTGCAGACATCGACGATCTGTGTCTGGCCTCTTGTGAACATAGCAGAGCCATGTACTCTCGGAATCAGGCCGACCTCTGCATGAAGAGGACGAATCTGTGTGAGCTCACGGCCGTCGGGGCGCTTGTGGTCCTTCAGGATCATCTTGCGGACGGTCTTCTTCTCATACTGGTAAACGGCGTCGCCGAGCTGAGCAAGGTATGCATCGTTGTCTGCAAAGGCCTCTTTGAGTCTCTCTGTGATGGCAGCGACATTGGCCTCTCTTGTCTGCTTGTCATCCGTGAAGACTGCCTTCTCCATCTCTTCCTGGGGAACGATCTTCTTAATGTCCTCGAACATCTGATCCGGAACAGCGACGGAGACATACTCCTGCTTCGGCTTGCCGACTTCCTCTCTGATCTTGTTGTAGAACGCAATCAGCTCCTTATTGACGGCATCTGCCTGGTAGATGTAGTCGATCATGTCCTTCTCGGGGATCTCGTTGGCGCCGGCCTCAATCATGATGACCTTGTCCGCAGTCGAAGCAACGGTCAGACGGAGATCGCCGAAGTCCCAATCCTTCTGGGAGGGGTTGATGATGACCTTACCGTTTACAAGGCCGACCTGTGTAGCTGCGCAGGGACCTGCGAACGGAATGTCGGAGATGGTGGTGGCAAGAGGTGCGCCCATCATGGCGACGAGCTCAGGTCTGCACTCAGGATCAACGCTCATAACCATGCACTCGAGCGTGACATCGTTTCTCATATCCTTGGGGAAAAGAGGACGCATCGGTCTGTCGATGACGCGGCTTGTGAGAACTGCATTCTCAGAGGCCTTGCCCTCTCTCTTGTTGAAGCCGCCGGGCATCTTGCCGATGGAATAGAACTTCTCGGAATACTCAACGGACAGCGGGAAGAAATCAACGCCGTCGCGGGGTGCTGCTGATTCTGTCGCTGTGCACAGAACAGTGGTGTCACCGTAGTGCATGAATGCACATCCATTTGCCTGCTTGCCCACTCTTCCGATATCTACGGAAAGAGTGCGGCCTGCCAGCTCCATGGAATAAGTCGTGTAGCCATCCTTCTTTTCAACCTTGTACTCTGCCATTTTCTCTCCTTCTTCTTCGCTTCTGAGGGATCTTCGTCCTCATGTTAACCCCTTACAAAGGGAAAGCGGCTGCATCGGGTTGGCATAAACCTTCCCGAGCGCCGCTTTACTGCAAATTAGTGATTACTTTCTGATGCCAAGCTTCTGGATCAGTTCACGATACTTATTCAGATCTGTTCTCTTGAGGTAATCGAGGAGTCCTCTTCTCTTACCAACCATCTTCAGAAGACCTCTGTTGGAGTGGAAATCCTTGGGGTTCTTCTTCATGTGCTCAGTGAGCTCATCGATTCTCTCGCTCAGAACGGCGATCTGTACCTCAGGGGATCCTGTATCGCCGGCCTTTCTGCCGTACTCGTTCATGATCTGTGTCTTTTTCTCTTTGGAAATCATTGTGTTCTCCTTCTGCTCCCGATGTGAGCAACTGTCATCCGCCAGGGCTGGGGACCGGCCGGAAACCAAATCCTAAGCCGAGGTAATCTGTGCTGTCGTGCCATTCGGACACAACTGATTCAGTTTACAATATCTTCACCTTACTGTAAAGATCTTTTTCACTTCGCCACGCCCACTGCAATCGTATTGAAATGGCTGATCTCCATCCCTGCATCCTGCATGAACTGCATCGCGCTGTCATCCGTGTGCATGGCGATATAGACATCGCCCTTCTTCACCTCCGGATACCCGTCCTCGCCCATCTTCGCCGGCCAGCTTGTGTCAAAATTCAGGAACGATGTCGGATAGAGCGAGAGCTCATTGGAGAAGCCGCCCTCCAGATACTGCACAGATTTCTGATACTCCTCTGGATTTACTTTGTCATAGAAGAGAATCAGCGGGTACCCGAGGTCCGAGATCAGATGGATCGCCGTATCCTCCGTCTCCACGGAGTGAGCATACGAGAGCGCGTCCTTGAAGCCGTCGCGGTAGTTCTCTGCGATCGTATCGTCCGCATAGGTGCAGTAATAGCCGCAGAAAGCAATCGCGCATGCCGTGTAAGTGACCGCCAGCACATATTTCATCCTGCTGCCGAGCATCTCGATCAGCGCATATCCGCCGAGAGCAATGAAATACGTGATCGGCACCATGATCAGATTGATCCGGTTGAAATAAGCGACGATCAGGCCGCCAAGGACAACGCCTGCAAGGAGCCAGAGCCAGAAGATGCCCTCAGAGCCTGATACCTGCGGCTGCACCTGTGCCTTTCTGCACCGGATGGCATTACCATTGCCGCTCTCTGTACCCTGCACATTGCTGCCGTTCTCTGCCGCAGTCTCTTTACTCTCTCCTGCCTCTTTTAAGGATTTGAAAGAAGTCCGGCCACTCTTTTCTGCCCCGGCAGCCGCCCTGTTCTGAAAATACCTGCGCAGCCCGTACAGACTGCTCCCAAGTCCCAGGAACATCAGCGGGTACGCAAACTTGTAGAAAAGGCCAAACATCGGCGTTGCATTGGAGACGCGGCCGTCATCCTGGGAGACGAAGCGCTCAAGCGTATCGTACATACGCTTAAGGATTTCCTTCGGCGCCATGGAGATCTCGTCCGAGCGGAAGCTCTCCATCTTCGGGATAGAGACAATTCCGAGGTTCATCTGCGGCAGAAGGTCATAGTTGACCGCAATAAAGAGAAGGAGCGGCACCGCCAGCACGCAGAAGAGCAGCACGGAGATCACCAGCCAACGGTCAAACCTGATCTGTCTCGTGCACAGAAGATACAAGAGACCTCCCACAATGATGATCGGCATCACTGTCCAGCCGGCCGCATAACAATAGAGAGAGAGCCCGTAAAAGAGCATGGCCGGAACGAGAAAACGCTGGTTTCTGGCCGCCCGCACGAGAAAATACGTGGCGAACAGCACGAACTCATACAGATAATTGCAGTCGAGCCCCCACCGGCTCATCATGATGTCCCAGGGCATGAGCGCCATCACGAACACGGCATAAAGCGCGAATTTCTTTCCTCTCGCCTCTTTGCAGATCCCGTAAAAAGCAAGAAGTCCAAGGCACCCCACAATCGCGCGGGGCAGACGCACCGCAAATGTCGTGAGACCAAAGAGTGCGATGAACGGCATACACACGAGGGAGGCCATGACGCTCATGCCGCTCCCCCATGTTTCCAGATAGACGGGGCGCACATAGCCCATCGAGTCGTGCCCGAAGTGCAGCATGCACCAGCTCTCATATCCCGAGTACGCCTCATCCACATAGATGGCCGTGTTGCCAGGAATATTGCCGATATAGAAGAGCCGCAGAAAAAAGCCCGCCGCCAGCACGCACAGCAGATAACACCGGTACCGGTGCTCTCCGCAGTATTCTCTTAATCCTTTAGTCACCGCCATCCGGTGTTCTCCTTCTTATCTCTTCTTCCGGTTTCTCTCTGCCGGAACAATTTCCGCCGCTGCGATCAGCACAAGGAATGCCGCCGAGACCAGATCCGCAGCGATCCATGCCGGCTTCTCCGTGTACGAAGCTGTGACCGTTCCGCTGTATCCCGCAGGCAGCACAACTCTCACGCGCTCCCCTGTTCCATCTGTCACGCCGAGCGTCTCTTCGCTCTGCGCATCCTTTGCCACATATCCTCTGTAGAACAGAAGCGGCAGATCCACGTAACTTTGCTGGTCCGAGCTGTTGGAGACGATCATCTGCACAGTGCCGTTCTCCCTCGAGAAATCGCCGACCGTTACGCCGTCCCCCGCAATGGGCTGCACATCGTTGAACATCGTACGGTCCGCGCCCCTCGGCAGGAATTCTCCGCCCATGACATTGCTGGAATTGAGATCCCCGCGGACGGTCGCAAGCGACCAGTTCGATGTATTTTCACACGCCGTACTCAGAAAGTACCCCGCCGTCACAACGCTAAGTCCCAAAACAGCCGCCGCAAACGGGCCGGACAGGCGCCGCAGCTCTTCGCCTCCATTCCGAAGAAGCAGGTACGCTGCGCCGCAGACAAGGGCCAGCAGAATGGATGCGCCGCTAAGGAATCGCCACGGGAACTGAATGTTCTTTGTGAGAAAGGCAATGAGGCTGCCGGTCTGCTGCAGAAGATCCCACGGAAACCAGATCGTCGACATGAAGAGCGCGATCGCACCTACCCATGCGCACACATCGGCGCAGCGGCAAATGCCTGCTGAGAAACCACCGTCTTCTTCTGCCTGTACAGGCTGCCTGCTGTCGGACCGCCCCGATTCCTGCCCACCTGTCTCAAGCTTTTTCGCTGAACCGGCATTTGTTCTGACGTCGGCCTGCAGTCCTCTCCTGCCCGGCAGGACGCTGCGCAGCACGGCATAGACAAGGAGTCCCGCGATCAGGGCAAGTCCGATGGCATACGGCATCTCCAGGCCCTCCAGCTCCTCATAGACTGCATAGGAGGAACCATAGCCGAGAGGCATGAGGCCCAGCAGCTGCCAGAGATTGACGCCGTTTGCGCCAAACCTTCCCATGGCGTCCAGGTCCATCGCCTCAAACGGCGTGCGGAACCCATCCAGCATCGGCAGAAGATAGCACAGATTGATACCAAAGAGCATCACGGCGCAGAAGAGAATGCGCTTCAGGTACTGCGGCCGGAAGGTCTTCTTCCACATGAAAAGGCCGGCGATCACAACAAAAACAGCGATCAGAAGCGTACTGAGGCTGTGCGACTCGATCACAAGACTGTAGCCGACAAGAATCGGCCAGCTCATGGAAAGATACTCCCTGAAGGTCTGGAGAATTCCGGAACTGGTGCAGCCGCCCGGTGATGTGCTCTTCTTTTTGCCATCACTTGAAGAAGTATGGAAAGAACCATTATCCCGGCCGTTTGTTTCTCCTAAGGCAGGTCGGATGACCCCACCGCTTGTATTGCCAAGAGAAGGTTCTTTCCGATAAGTATACAGTCTGTACACGCCGTACAGAATGAGCGGCATGAAGGCCATGGACGTGTACTCTCCCACTGCGCCGCGCACATAGATGTTCGTGAGGCGGATCGGCGCCAGCATGTATACAGCTGTGGCCAGCATGGCAGCGCGCCTCGTGCGCAGGACTTTGCGGAAGGAATACCAGGACAGCGCGCAGGTCACAAGGTTGATGGCCAGCACGTACATTTTATAGGCGTTCTGCACGGTAAAGCCGAAGATCCGCAGCAGCGCCGGGAAGGTCAGAAGAAGCTCTCCGTAAAAAGTGCCCACGGCATAGCCGTAGCCATTGCACCAGTAAGCGGAGACGCGGTCCGGAAGCCGCCCCGTCTCAATGGCCTGCGAGAGGCCCTCGATCCTCTGCAGATGGAACTGCAGGTCATGCCCGTTCAGAAGGTAATAGCTGAAGAGCGGCAGGGAAGAGAAAATGACAAGGGCAATCAGTCCAACGAGAGTGAAGCGCCTGCGCAGCAGGGCCTTTTCGTTTGCTGCAGAAGCAGCAGACTGCGAATTCCACAACAGAAGGAATGCGTTCACGGCAATTGACCCGAGAACCAGCAGGACAAAAACCTCGCCGCGCATCTGCCTCGTCTCCTGCACCGTGATGCCGTTGACGAAAAGATACCCGTTCCCGCTGTAATCAAAGGCGATGGAGTAATTCTGCACCGGCGCTTCAGTATCCATACGGAAGATTTGTGTCTGGTTCTCGCCCTCGGGCAGCCCCTTCTGACTGTGTCCGGTCACCACGGAATAGGTATCAAATGCAGCAGAGGCCGTATATGTGTTGTCATGGTGATCCGCGGAGTACATGAGGGTGATGCGGTAGCTCCCCGGATGGAGGTTGATGGGTGCCGTGGTTACCTCGATCTTTCCGTCCTCATCGGGCGTCATCGTGTTGTCGAGATAATATCCCTCGCCCTTGTTTCCCATGAAATTCTGCTGGTAAGAGCCCATCTGACTGACCAGATCTGCACCTTTGCAGCTGTACTGCGAGAGCGGGAGGGCGATCCAGATGAGGGACAGCAGGATCAGTGCCGTCTCAATGATCAGAAGGGGCCCAGGTATTCGTTTGCATGCGTTCATTATTTTTTTCATTCGAAAATAAATTTCGTGACAGGAAAAACAAACCGACATATAGATCCAACATCTATTGCTGTTTTTCTGTCTCGCCTTCGATCATCAGGATGAAAGCAACCAGCAATTGCTAATTATCCCTCTTAAGGTCAGCTCTTCTCTGCACCCGTCCCTGTTCACGCAGGGCCTCGAGTTCCGGTATGGTAAACGTATAGCGTCTGCCGCAGAACTGGCAGCTCAGCTCCACATCCTTCTTCTCCTCAATGAGGCTTGTGAGCTCCACCTCGCCGATGAGCATCAGTGCGCGGCCGACTCTCTCCTTCGAGCAGTTGCAGTGAAACTGCACCGGATTCGTCCCCGTAAACTGCACATCAAATCCCTGCAGAACGCGGCGAAGCATATCCTCCGGCGTCATGCCCTGCTCGAGCATCTCCGTCACATAGGGGATGTCCTTCAAATTCTTCTCGAGCCTGCTGATGGTCTCGTCCGTCGTGAACGGCATCAGCTGCACGATGAAGCCGCCCGCCTTCTTTACGGAGTGATCGGTGTCCACAAGGACACCAAGTCCAACCGACGACGGAACCTGCTCAGATTCCGCAAAATAATGCGTCAGATCATCCGCAATCTCGCCGGAGTGGATGGCCACCTGTCCGTTGTACGTGTTCTTCAGATCAAGATCGCGGATGACGGTGAGTGTTCCCTTGCCGACTGCCTTCCCCACATCGAGGTGGCCGTCCTTTTTGAGCGGAAGATCCACATGCGGATTCTTCACGTAGCCCTTCACATTGCCGTGGTGGTCCGCGGTCACGGTGACGCCGCCAAGCGGCCCATCTCCCGCGAACTGCACGGTCAGAAGGTCGTCATCGTTCTTGAGCATGTCGCTCATCATCAGCGCGCCGCTCATTGTCCTGCCGAGTGCTGCCGTCGCGACCGGCCACGTATCGTGCGCCTTCCTTGCATATTCCACAAGATCTCTTGTCGTCACGGCAAACGCGCGGATCTGCTGATCAGCTGCGATTGCCCGGACCATGTAATCATGATACTCTGCCATATTATCTTATCTCTCCGTGATGATTATTCTGTCGCCAGTGTGATGTCTCACCCCAAACTTCTGCGCTCCACCGTCACTTGTAGTACTCGCGATACCACTGCGCAAACGCGCGAAGCCCCGTCCGCAGGTCTGTCGACGGCTTGTAGTCGAAATCTTCCGCGAGCGCTGCCGTGTCCGCATACGTCACGGGTACGTCGCCCGGTTGCATCGGCACCAGCTCCTTGTGCGCCTCGAAATCATAGTCCTTCGGCAGAACGCCAGCGCTGACCAGCTCCTGCTGCAGGATGTCCACAAAATCCAGAAGGTTGACAGGCGATCCGTTGCCAATGTTGTAAATTTTATAAGGCGGCACCGGCAAACCGTCTTCGCCGTTCCTGCGCTCCGGCGCATGCCGCATCACCCGCGTAATACCTTCCACAATATCGTCAATATAGGTGAAGTCCCTCTTACAGTTCCCATAATTGAAAATACGGATCTTCTCCCCGCGTCTTAGCTTGTCCGTGAAGCCAAAATACGCCATGTCCGGCCTTCCCGCCGGTCCGTACACCGTGAAGAACCGAAGTCCTGTGGAAGGAATGTTGTAGAGCTTAGCATAGGCATGTGCCAGCAGCTCATTGGACTTCTTTGTCGCCGCATACAGTGAGACCGGCGTATCCACCTTATCTTCTGTAGAAAAGGGCACCTTCGTGTTGCCTCCGTAAACGCTGGAACTGGAAGCATAGACGAGATGCTGCACGCCCTTATACCCGTCGGGATCTGCAGTTCCCCGCGTCGGTGCTCCGGCAGATGCCGCTGCCACATCTGAACCTGCGTGATTTGCCGTTCCGTTGGTCTCCCGCTCTCCATCCGCAGAGGATATTGCTGCATCCGACCCCGGATTCCCCGCTGCAGCCCCTTCTGCAGTAAAAGCCGTCTTCCCACTCATCTCCATGGACAGCTCCGGCTTCACGGCATCATAGGAATGCCTGCACGCCTCAAGAATATTGTAGAAACCGATGATATTCGACTGAATATACGTATCCGGGTGCGAGATCGAATAGCGCACGCCCGCCTGCGCCGCAAGGTTCACAACGATATCAGGTTTGGCCATCATAAAGAGACGATCCACCTGCTCCTTGTCCGCAATATCGCCGCGAACGAACAGAAAGTTGCGGAACATTTTCAGCTTCTTCAGACGCCACTCCTTGATCTGCGGATCATAATAGTCATTGACATTGTCGATTCCGAAAACAAAAGTGGGCTTCTCCTGCCAAAGAAGTCTTCGGCAGAGATTGTACCCGATAAAGCCGGCCGCGCCGGTGACAAGAATTCGCTTCCCTGTGAAATCAATATTGGTTGGCAGCATAGACACCTCGATTGCTTGTTGACACAAATAATAAGATCTGTCAGCACACCTGCACGCCGTCTCTGTGCGTCCTGATCCGCTCCGTTCTCATTTCCGCCCGAGCGGGAGCAAAACAGAATATGGAAACGATATCCACTATCAGGAAAAGTAAATTTCACGGCGGCACTGTGTGCCCAGTATTCTCTACTATACCACACGTCTTATGTTATGATGTGAGCGTCGGGCTGATTTTTGGAACACACGGCCGTCGGTCAAACAACAAGTGAAAAGGAACTGACATCTCTCCAAGGAAGCTCTTCAAAAATTACGTGATGTCGTTTCTGAGAGACGCCTCTATAGAATTCCGGACAGAAAATTCACATGACTAAAGAACAGAACGAAAAGAGAAAACGCATTTCCGAAATGGAAGCTGAAAATAACAATGATGAGCGCTCCTCCAAACTGACAGGCAGCGCATGCCCGGGTACGCGGACCGCCCGCTGCGCTCTGGCAGCGCTGTGCACAGCGCTCGCGACGGTTGTGCAGCTGAACCCCGCCGATGTGCCGGATGCCGGCATTCATAACGGCATTATTGCCCAGCTCTATAAGTTGATGGAGCAGTGCAGCCAGATTCTGGACGGCCAGGGCTTCACTGTCCTGGTGCTCTTTGGCGCACTCTTTATTGTGTACGCAAGGTTTCTTTTCCCCGGGGTTGGCGCCCGTTTTCTTGTCCTTCTGAACAGCGCACCAGCGCCGAAAACAAAACGTTCATTTCCTGCGGTATCGTCAGGGGATCCTGTGCAGTCCGCGCCGATACCGGGAACAGAGCGTCCGCTGCCGGTAACATCAAAGGGCAAACCGCTGCCGTACGCGCCGCTGCCTGCAATAAAGGGAGACATGGTGCTGGCGGCAGTATTTTCCATCCTGTACACAGGCGGAAGGGCATTTCGCTGCAGCGGGTCACTTGGGAGCCTCATCAGCCCGAAGATCAATCTCCTTGGAACCATCATCCTTCTGGTAGGCTTCTATTTTCTTTATCTGTTATGCATACGGCTCCTGCACGCCCTGTTATGCTGCGGCAGGAACTCCCGATTCTTTGCCAATGGGGAACAGGTTGAGGATGACTCTTCCAGCCGCTTTTCTGAACAGATTTCTTCAAGAAATCCAGTTGATAAATCGGGATACAGGAATCGTTTCGCCAATACGCATCCTCTGCTCTCGGTATGGCTCCTCATCATGGCGTTTTGGAGCATTCACCTCATTGCGCGTTTTCCGGGAGCGATGAGCTACGACAACTGGAATCAACTGGCGTACTACTACGGGGTGAAGCCGTTCACAACTGCACAGCCCATCTTCCACACGTGGCTCTTTGGCACATTTATCCGCGCCGGAAAAGAGATCACGGGCAGCTCTGATCTTGGTCTCTTCGCCTTTGTCCTCATGCAGAATATGCTGATGGCAGCTGCACTCTCCTGCACGATTGTTTTCATGAAGAAATGGAGGGCGCCGCGGTGGCTGACAGGACTCTCCCTGTTTCTGTATTGTGTGACGCCTTATTTCGCAGGCTACGCCGCCTTCCCGATCAAGGATTACCTGTATACAGTGGGTTTTCTTTTCTGGGTGATGTGCATTCTGCAGCTGCTGACCGACTCCCGCCACAGCAGCGTACGTAAGGATGTGACTCACGCAAATGAAAACAAAGTACAGCAGAACAGCTCTGTGCACCGTATCCTTCTCCCATGGATCCTCTCTGTCACGCTCATGATTCTCTGCCGCAAGAACGGAAGTTACGTTTACATTGCAGCCTCGTTCTGCCTGCTGCTTATCTGGATGAAAGATCAATATAGGAAGGGAAGTTCCGGATTACAAGCCCGCACTTGGCTGCTGCGCCTTGTCATGCTGGCTCTTCCGCTCCTTCTCTCAAGTGCTGTGAATGGGGCGATCACCCGCGCGTACCATGTGGAGAAGGACAGCCCGAAGGAGGCATTTTCATTGCCCTTCCAGCAGACAGCCCGCTATGTGAAGGAATATCCTGAAGATGTGACGGAGGAAGAAAAGACAGTCATCGCAAAGGTACTCGACTATGATCGGCTGGCTGAGCTCTACACGGAGGACTCCGCCGACGCGGTAAAGACGACATACCATGCCCGCTCCACAAAAGAGCTCACAGATTACCTCGCCGTGTGGCTGCGCATGTTCCTGCGCCACCCGCTCTGCTATGTGGAAGCCACCTGGGATCAGAACTACTACGCCTTCATGCCCGACTACGACGCCGTCGTCTACAACCAGGATGTGAACTATGGTATGTCCATCATGCCGCAGTCCTTTATTGACGAGATCGGCTTCACGATCCCTGCGCCTCTCCAGGGCACTGCGATTGCGATCTGCAGCTTCTATAGCCTGCTGAACCGCCTGCCCGTCATCGGAAGGCTGAACAATATGGGCGTCTCCATCCTTCTGCTTTTTACACTGTGCCTCTTTTACGCAAAAGATTGCCGCAGGAGAGATTTTGCTGCCTTGGTACCTGGATTGATGACGTTTATTTTCATCCTCCTTGGGCCCGTCATTGACGTGCAGCCGCGCTATGCGTTCCCGATCCTGTATACACTGCCGCTGCTGCTGAGCTACTACATGCAGGCGGCAGACAGCATTACAAAATAATCAAGGTTTGCTTTTTTCAGCACCCAGGGAAAATGCCCAAATGGTGTGTCTTCCGGACAGGGACATTGGGATCCACTGCGCCCATGTCGGTTTGAAAATGGCGTATTGGCGCCACTGCCAAGCTCAAATCTCATACAGCATAGATCTGTTTTGAACAAATTCTGTGAACCTGGGCAGAGAGAATGCTATCTTCCCGTATTCGCCTGTGTTGACGATGCCGCGGTTCTTCAGGCGTACACGATATACATTAAAGAGATTGGAATCCATCTGCAGGGTTTCGCGCACATCTTTTATTTTGCTGCCATTGTTCTCAGCAATGGCGCGGCACACTTTCCTGTCCGTCTCTGACATTTCCATCCACATTTTGGAATAGGATGCATCCGCAAGCCTGTCATCATACTCTGGCAAAATACTGTCTACAGTCTTCACCGGCATCGCATTCCAATAAATATATCCGAGAACCTGAAAGGCAAAGGAATACCCTTTAGTGAGTTTCGCCAATTCCACACTTTGCTCTGCACTTATCCGGAGGATGTTCTGGTAAGATCTTGCGATCGCTGACATATCCAGAGGACCGAGAACAATTCTTGGGGCTCTGTATAGAAACGTCATATTCTTCTCATTCTGGAGCGGCATGATATTTTCATACAAACCCGTTCCAAGAAAATAGATTGGCCTCTCCTTGCCGATCAGAATCTGGAAAACGCTGGCAAATTCCTTCATCTGCGGCGTGTTGGTCACCTCATCGATCGTGATCAGAAGTTTTCTGCCATGCTGCTGGAGAACAGCAAGGGCCTTGTCAATTTTTGACAGATCCGTTTCTTCCGGTACCTGAGAACTGATGCCGACATGACCTACAAATGGAACGTTAACCTGAGCTTCCAGAGACAATTGATGAAACTTATTGCTGTTGTACAGCTCTGAGGCGATTGTATGAACAATATCTCCTGTTGGCGTACATCTGACAACAATCCATTCCTTGTCCGCGGCGAGAGTATTGGCAATGGAAGACATTAAAACAGTCTTCCCGGAACCTCTCACGCCCATGATCATGAACAGTTGATCTGTAACCGGACTTTCGCGGAAGGTCGAAAGAATTACCTCTGTCTGTTCGGGCCGGTCGATATATTCCACTGGCTTTCTGCTGAAGGAAATCATAAACGGATTTTTCTGCTGCATATGTATTCCCTCCTCCAATCTATTCTGCGCATATATAAATCATGAACGCAATTTCTTATATAAGTTTATATAACTTTATAATAATTATATAAGTTTATATAACTTTTTGGAAGTGAAAGTTACACCTCATTTTGCCGTGAAGTCCATCCCGGACGTCGTCGTGATCTTTCCGTCCCGCCCGATGAAAACAGCCTCGTACCCGTCCAGGCTCTCGATCAGTGCCTTTCCCTTATCTACGCCGTAGATGAGGCAGGTCGTCGCCAGAGCATCGCAGTCGACGGATTTGCCCTTTGCAGCCTTGATCGTCACACCCAGCACATCCGTGTTCGCGGGATACCCGGTCGATGAATCCAGAATGTGGTGATACTCCTTCCCGTCCGGACCTACGAAATACCTCTCATACACGCCGGACGTCACCATCGTGCCGTCCTTCAGAGGACTCGTGCCCACAATCTTTGTGTCGTTGGAATACGGTGTCTCGATGCCGATTGTGAAGTCCGTCTGCGTCTTCCCGGAAGGCTTGCCGCCGACGCACTCGATGTTGCCGCCGAGGCTGATGATGGCGCTCGTTACATCGCTCTTCTCGAGATTCTCGGCCAGCCGGTCCGCAATATATCCCTTCGCGATGCCGCCGAGGTCAATCTCCCCTTCCGGGTCACTGATGGTCACCGTATTGCCGTCAACTTTAATATTGCGGTAATCCACATGGGAAATGGCCTCCTTGATCGCATCCGCGGACGGCACCTTTGGGTTGTCCGAGTGAAAATCATAGAGGTCCTCAGCCTTTCCGATCATGATATCGAACTTGCCGTCCGTCATTTTCCCGTAATCAATGCCCTTGCTGATGAGCCCTGCCGTCTCCGCGTTGACCTCGACAGGCTTGCCCTTCGCATGGTTGATGTTCCAGATATCGGAGCCGTCTACTGTCTTGGAGAGCATATTTTCATAGGTCTTGCAGAGGTCAAAGGCACTGTCCAGCGCCTTGTTGGCGTTGTCCTGTGAAAAATCCTTCATGTCGTAGATCGTGATGCTGCAGATCGTATCAAAGTAATAGTTCTGTCTCGTCACCGGATCCGGCGATTTCGCGAAAAGGTTTCCGCAGCCGGTCTGTGCTATAATACCCGTTATGACAAGCGGCAGAAGAAGCGCTCTGCGGAGAAAGCGGCTGCGTTTTGAAGGAAAGAGAATGCTCTGCTGATTTTTAAGCTTAGATAACATATATCTGACCTTTACTGATGGTTAATGGACTGATGATTTCTGATCATCTTTGACTGATTCATGAAAACAATGAAGCAATATATCCGGAAGGCAGACATTGCTCTGCTCCTCCTTCTCCTTCTGACCGCAGGGGCGATCTGGCTTCTCCCCGCGGCAAAGAGCCGCACAGGAAGCGATTACGTCCAGATCACTGTGGACGGCAAAATTTATGGAACATATGACCTGCACAGGGATAAAACGATCACAGTCACGCAGCCGCAAAAGGACGGCACGACATGGTCCAACACCGTGCAGATCCAAAATGATACGGTGACCATGACCGAGGCCAACTGTAAGAACCAGGTCTGTGTCGATACAGGCACCATCTCAAAGAACGGGCAGTCGATCATCTGCCTGCCGCACCGGCTCGCCGTGCAGATCTTCAAGGCTGAAGACGACAGCGACATCGATGCGGTCGTTCGGTAAGAAGCGTAGTTTTAAAAATTCTGGTATCTGTTGAGCACCCCATCCCGGGGACCTTCGGTTCACGGGATGCAGACGTTCAGACCAAAAACAACAGCCAAACCTCAACAATATGACAAACACCCAACCACAATCATCCAATACAAACAGAGAAGATCCATCCTCCCCCGCGAAGCGGATCACCACTGTTGCGCTCCTCTCCGCCCTCGCGCTCATCTTCTCTTATATTGAATTTCTCTTCCCGTTTCAGCCGGGCGTCCCCGGCGTGAAGCTCGGCCTCGCCAACCTCGTGATCGTCGTCATCCTCTACCGGATGGCCCCCGGCTATGCCCTCATGGTCAACCTGATCCGCGTGCTGCTGGCAGGGCTTCTCTTCACGGGCATCTTTGGCATGTTCTACTCCCTCGCAGGGAGTATACTGAGCTTCCTGGTGATGTATCTGCTAAAGAGGACGAACTTATTTTCCATCTTTGGCGTGTCCATGGCGGGCGGCGTTGCGCACAACTTCGGTCAGCTCCTTGTCGCCATATTCATGGTGTCAACGGGGAGCCTGCTGTATTATTGTCCAATCCTCATTGTGTCTGGAATTCTGACCGGCATCGCCGTCGGAATCGGCGCCTTCTTCCTGCTGAAAAGGCTCCCATATCAGATTTTTACCTGAGCGATGACAGGACAAGCCAGATCCGCATGATTTTCCCTGCAGATTCTTGCAATATGATCAAGAAATTCCTGTGCCGTCATCTCAGTACCCTTTTCCGCAATGCATCAGCGTTTCTTTGTTCCTTCAATTGTGAGTTCCGACATGTCAGCACCGATCCTTTCATTTTAAAAATGACGTATCGGCGTCTCGTTCAAACTCCTCCCGCGGCACCGCGACCACGCTGTCCTTCTCATAGAACATCGCCGTCGCCCAGTTCGTGAACGCCTTCGGGTCATCCAGAAGAGCCATGTGCATGAACGGCCCCTGCTCGTCATTCATCTCCGGCACGACAACATCCTTCTCATCCGTCGACAGCAGCCGGAATCTCTCCTGCATCTGCGCCTCATAGTCCGCGAGCGCACCCGAACGAATATAATTCATGCAGATGTAATCGGCTGTTCCGCCGACCAGATGCCGGAAGCCCACGATGCACAGAACCATTGAAAATACGACCGCCCAGAAGCGTATCTTCGCGATATCCGTCATGCCTTTCCCTGCTCTGGTGTGGGCCTTCCTCCACGCCGCCAGATACAGCACGCACAGGAAAAGCATCAGCATGGAGACCATATAGTCTGAATTGGTGACGCCGCTCGAGACATCCACCCCCGCGTAGTTCTCCGGCGCACGCACCAGTGCAGCGATCAAAAAGGCACCGACGCACTGCAGAATCGGGTGTTCCGGCCGGATGCGGGATTTTTCCGGATCGTAGACTTCATACGTGATCACGGCCGCGATCAGAACAAAGAGGATCAGCGGGCGCACATGAAGGAACAAAAGGGCGGTTTCCTTTGTGCACTGCACAGCAGAGGCCGCCAGTGTTCCCAGCACTCTCTCACCACTGAAGCCAAAGCCGGAGCCGCCCCTTACCTTATTGCCGGGGGCCATGGCGCTGACGGCAAAGCCGGTCATTTCAAGAAGGAAGGGTATGCCCAGGGCGAGGAGGATCTGTCTGCCAGATGAGGTCTTACATAATTCCTTTGCCCTGACGCAGCTGCCATCTCTTCCTGCTTTAGCATTCACTTCTGTCATTTCACCGCGGTGCTGATACGGTATTGTGCCTTCCTTATCTTGTTTTTCTGCATG
The DNA here is from genome assembly GCA_002353635.1 of Lachnospiraceae bacterium UBA2734. Classification (GTDB taxonomy): domain Bacteria; phylum Bacillota; class Clostridia; order Lachnospirales; family Lachnospiraceae; genus CAG-791. The sequence goes on along the minus strand of DEKA01000005.1, from coordinate 72,470 downwards.
CAATACGACCGGATCACTGGCATGAACGGATTGCCCGACAGCAGAAAATGCATCTTCAGGCCGTTTGCTGAATGCCCTCTCTCCCTTGAAGAAATCCGGAAAGAATGCTGTACTGCACAGCAACAGGAAAAACCATACAGCGCCCAGAACAACCTCAGGATACCCGGCACCGCCGAGGTATGCCATGCCGAGTGCCATTCCGGCAACATACCTCTTCTTCGCACTGCGCAGGAAATGAAGCGACCATGCCATGCAGGCGAACGTGGCGCCCAGAGGAATCATGTAGTGCGCCATGCCGTTGTACCAGAAAACGGCGTATTTGATATTCGGCACATACTGGATGAGCAGCAGCATGAACAGCGCATAGAGACTGGCCGTCACCGTGCGCGGCAGACCCATCTGCCGGCGCATCACTTCATGCAGAAAGAGCCAGAACCCGCCAAGCTCAAAGAAAAGGGCAATGTACGGCACAAGCGTATACCACTTCTCTCCCCAGATGCTGGGCTCAAGACAGAACAGCACTATGGAGGACCAGGTTCCCTGCCAGGTCTGATAGCTGGATGCAACCTGGGCTGCGATCGCTCCCAGAAAAGCACCTATTCCCTCATGATGACGGATCACAACGGCCAGTCTCCAGCCATAGTTGAGATCATCGCCGCTGGCATAATCGAATAGAGAAAGATAAACAAAAGGCAGCAGCGACAGGATCAGAACTGCCACTGTCACCACTGCCATCACACGGTAAAACCTTATTCTGTTATTCAAGTTCTTCACCCGTTACTTCTGCGCCTTGTCGTTGGCTTCACGGTTCATGCGGCAGCAGTCCGGCACGCCGTCGCCGTACTTGGCCGCGTTCTGCTGTGCCATCTTCTGCGCATCGTAGTTGATGGAGAATTTAATATCGTTGATGATCTTTTTAAGCCACATCTTTGCTGCCTCTCTTTCCCTGTGAACAGGATTTGCTGCATGACCGGAATACTGCACTTCAGGACTCCTCAGATGTGTCTCAGTTATGCCTTAAGCACAATACCGGTACGATCATTATAACGCATAGCGCAAGAAGCAAATATGCAAAGAATGTGAACTGTCAGTGCCAGACGGGGCGCTGGTTATTTTCCCACCCCACTTTGCTCATCGCGGCCTGCAGATCGACAGTTCACTTTGCCGGCCGCAGAACCCAGTGCTGCTGCGGCGCATCCTCCCATCTCGTGAGGGAGAGATACTGACCGTCCTCATTGAAAGTAAGTGCCTGCTGGGAGCCCGCCAGCATAATGCGGCAGGTGCCGTCCGTACACTGATAGATCTGCCACTGCTGGCAGGAGGAATGTCTCTGTTCGCCGGACTGCACGACCTGTCCGTCGTCCGTATGTCCCTCGGGAACCTCCAACAGCAGATCGTCGGCATGAAGCCGCAGATACTGGCGGTCCCACGCAGAGGAATGCACCAGCGTGACGTGGTTATCCTCTGCCGCGGCATCCTGAGAAGTAAGTCGGATATAGAGCTGCTCTGTGCCGTCTACAGGATTGTTGTCCGATGCGATCTCCATCTCTCCCTGAGAAGTCGGCGCCAGTACTTCATAGTCGCCCTCCGGAAGATGCAGGGGCGTGACGATCTGCACATAGGTATTAAAATCGGCCGTGTCATCTGTATCCCGCAGAAACAGAGCGTTCAGAGGCGCGAAAAGGCCTGACTGAACAAGGAGAATAACTGCAGCCAGCCCGAGGAGCCAGCTCTTTCCCCATGCAGACAGATGTACCCTGCGCACTAATGCTGCGGGAAATGCTGCATCTGCGCTGAAAAGCCGCATAAAGAACATCTCCCACCCGCACACACTCACAGGTATCATCAGCATCATATACGGCAGCGTGTACTGCGCCTTTGCTTCCCACACTGTGTGGAAGAGAAAGCCGCCGACGAGGATAACCTTGAAGGCCAGGAATTCCGGATGTCTTTTTCTCTTTCCTCTTCCCAGAATCAGTTCCAGCAGAAGACCAGTGACCATCAGTTCATACAGAGGATTGGTAATATCCAGAACGGCGGAAGCCCCCTTCATGCTGAGGAGCCTGCTCATCGGATCGGCCAATATTCCGCCCACGCCCATCACCTGGTTGATGTCCTCTCCCTGAAAATCAGGACAGTTCCACTGAGATGCATTCTTTCTCGAGAAGAATTTCAGGGCATCTCCGGGATGTGCTTTGAACTCTGCAAGACTCTTCTTTACAGATGCCTTTGCCTCCGCCTCCTGCGTCTTTGTGTCATACTCACTTGCAACGAATGACTTCTCATTGTATCCGTTATACCAGCCGGGGTTTTGTCCGTCCGAATCTCCCTGCAGGCCCATAGCAACCCATGCCCATTTAGATTCACCGGCTGCAAGGGTTTGGCCAGTCAATGCAGTTGTCACCGAAGCAACTCCTCTGCTGGTTCCTGACAGAACAAAGGCGGTCAGCAGTATGGCAATGATCGTCCTCTTTTTCCGCTCTGAGAGAAGGATGATCAGTTCATAGACCAGTACACCGATCACAAAGATCAGATAGTTGCTCTTACACACGATCGAAAGAGACAGAAAGGCACTCATCAGCACCGCCTGCCACGGCCTCTTCTCCCTCTGAAACAACAGGCAGCAGTAAAAGCCTCCGGCAGCAAATGAGAGCCCAAGGAGCGTTCCATACACAAATGTCGTGTAATAGTATGCAGGGACAAACAACATCCCCGAAAACGTCACCGCAGTGCCCAAGAGCCTGTCCTCTGCGAACAGATCAGTGATCTTCGACAGCGTCCAATAGAATAGAGTGAGTGCAGCGGCGTTGATCACCTGAATGGCAGTGAAGTTCTCCGTGCCCGCGATCTTTTCGATCAATGCAAAAATCCAGATGATCCCCATCTGGTTCGGATAGGTATTCAGATATCCGCCCGTCGCGAAGCTCTCATAGTTGTGATCGAGGAGTTCCCCGGCAATCATCGAGCAGTACCTTGCATCCGCAAAGGGCGTGCGCTGTGCGAGCAGGACGAAAATAATTCCAATGGCGAAAGTGATGCAGAGGAAGAACCACCTTATTTTCAAAGCATATGCTTCATCGTGACGCAGACGGTCCACTGCCCTGCCAAACGGTGCCCACTTCTTCCATGCGGTCAAAATTACTCCGGCAAAGACAAGCAGGAGCAGCAGGTTAAGGAAAATATTGTCCCGCAGATAATACGCCAGCTCGTCATTCTGTGTGATCGCTGTGGTAGAAAAGCCGGCGGTCAGAAAGAGCCAGACGGAAAAGAGACCTGAGAGGAATAAAATAATTATTTCTGCTGCTGAACAGATCACATTGAAAATTCCGTCCGCCCCATCTGCTTTGTTTTTATTCGATATAATCTTTTTCATTGGTAATCTGGTTTGCATATAAAATCACATTTCTTTTGTCAGGAGTTTCCAATTCTGCAGAATTCCAACCATTTCATACAGGCAGGTACTCACTTCGCCGCCTGCAGAATCCAGTGCTGCTGCGGCATATCCTTCCATTCCGTAATATACAGGTACTGCCCTTCTTCATTAAATGTCAGAGCCTTCTCTGCCATCATAATACGGCAGGTTCCATCAGCGCACAGGTATATTCTCCATCTCTCATACGGCGAATTGCTTTGTTCACCGGACTGAACGATCTGTCCGTCATCCATATGATCATCCGGCACTTCCAGCAGCATTCCATCTGCATCCAGCTGCAGATACTGCCTGTCCCATTCGCTTGAATGAATCAGCGTAATCAGGCATTCTGACGATTCGCCATTCTGTGAAACCGGCCGTATGTACAGCTGTTCAGTGCCATTCACCGGATTGTTGTCAGCAGCAATCTCCATATTCCCCTGAGATGCAGGCGCCAGAAGTTCATATTGCCCTTCCGGCAGAACAAGAGGTGTTGCATACTTAACAGTATTAATGGTGTCCTTTGAATCGCGAAGAAAAAGGATGTTCAACGGAGGAAAAAGCCCGGACTGAACAACTGCGATGACCGCTGCCAGCCCGATCAGCCAGCTTTTCACCCATAGAGAGAAGATGCCTGCCGAGGGGGCACTCCCACTGACAGCGGAAATAACGCTTAAGCGCTTGAAGCAAAGCTCCCATCCGCAGATACTGACCGGAATCACCAGCATGATATAGGGCAGTGTGTACTGTGCCTTTGCCTCCCAAAATGTGTGAAAGACAAAGCCGCCGATCAGAATAACCTTGAATGCGATAAATTCAGGATGACTGTTCCCTGCCTTTCTTCCCAGAATCAATTCCAAAAGAAGTCCTGTAACCAGAAGTTCATACAGGGGACCGGCTGTATTCAACATCAGCATGACCCCTCTCAGGCTGAACATCTGACTCATCAGACCAGACAATTTTCCGCTCGAATTCATTCCCTGATTGATGCTGATTCCCTGAAAGTCCGGACAGTTCCACTGCGATGCGTTTTTTGCTGAAAAAAATTTAAGTGCATCTCCTGGATGAGCCGCAAACGCGGTAAGGCTCTCTTTCACATTCGCCTTTGCCTTTTCCGTCTCCGCCTCTGTATCAAAGTCAGTCTCCTCAAATGTTCTCGCATTGTATCCGTTGTACCAGCCTGGGCTGTGATCATCCCCATCTTGCTGCAGTCCCATGGCAACCCAAGACCATTTTGATACCCCATCTGCGAGAGTTTGGCCGGTCAGACCTGCGGTTGCACCGGCAACACCCCTGCTGGTCCCCAAAAGAACAAGGGCAATCAGACAAACAGCAATAACAGATCTCACTTTTCTGCTGGAAAGCAGCGTAATGAGCTCATAAATCAGAATACCTGTGACAAAGATCAGGTAGTTGCTCTTAGATACAATAGAAAGCGCCAGAAAAACTGCCATCAGCACCGCCTGAAAGGCCTTTTTATCTCTCTCAAACAGCAGGCACCAGTAAAATCCATTGGCAGCAAAGAAAAGTCCGATCAATGTTCCATAGACAAAAGTTGTATAGAAATACGCAGGAATAAACATCATCCCGGAAAAGATGACAGCTGTCCCGGCAAGCCAGTCACTGCTGAAGAGGTCCGTTATTTTCGATAATGCTCTGTAAAACAGAGTGAGAGAAATAACATTAAGCAGCTGCAGCGCAAGGTAATTCTCTGTGCCGGCGAGCCTTTCTATGAGAGAGAAAATCCAGATGATGCCGATCTGATTGGGGTATTTGTTAAGATACCCTCCTGCTGAAAAACTCTCATAATTGCGGTCGAGAATTTCTCCAGCAGTTGCTGCGCAGGAATATTGGTCCGCGACAGGCGTGCGCTGCGCAAGGAAAATAAAAGTAAAACCAATGAGAAAAATGACAGACAGCAGAAGTCTTCTGATCATGAAGGCATATCTTTCATCCCGGCTGATCCGTTCGATTATTCGCCTGAAAATCGGCCATTTTTTCCACAGCAGGAGGACTGCTGCCGTGAATAGCAGCAGAAACAGTATGTTCAGCAGCATGTTGTCACGCAGATAATACGCCAGTTCCGTGTCAGAAATCACTGTCGTAGAAAATCCTGCTGTCAAAAAGAGCCATACTATGATCATTCCTGAAAGGAAGATGATGATTTTCTCAGCCAAGTCAATGAATATATGCATATTGCCCTTATCAGTTGATGCTGTAATCAGCCTAACGTCCTCGCTGCTGTAAATCTGTTGTCTTTTTTCAAAAGTCAGGCGGTATTGCTTCAAAACCTTATTCTGTGCACTGGATCAAGCTTCTGATAAGTCCTGATTCTTCACTGCACATCCGCAAATTTCACGACCACTGCGCCGTCTATCACCTTGATTGAACCGTCGTCAGGGTAACACGGCATACTCTGCACCTCCGGCTTCTGCGCGTAGGCTGCACTCTCCTCGTCATCCAGGACTGTGGGGTCAAATCCGCACCAATAATTCATGAAGAGCTGCCAGGAGTTGTCATTGACGACATCGTCCCAGTTCGCGGGAAAATTCCGGATCCAGTCCAGCTGAGGTACCTTGCTCCAGTTCAGATCTTCCTTTTTCTGACCGCCGATATAGACCACCGGAAAATCATCCTTATAGCCCTCTGTCATCTGTATCCTTGCGGACAGTGTCGTGTAATAGCTCTTCGCCTCTGACTGCATCAGGTCGAGCTTGAGATTCGTTACATTGTTGAAGCGGATAAAGAGAACGGACGAGATGACGAGAACCGCTGTTCCAAAGCCGCACACGAATCTGACTGCTCTTTCCGTCTTCGCAGAGACATGTCCGCCCTCCGCAGTACGCACACTGGCCGGAAGAGATGTTATTACCTCGTGTTCCGCAAGCCTCCGTATTGCATCGGCAACATCGGTCAGATCGTTCTCCTCTGTATCCCTGCCGGACACTGCACCGGAGAGCCTCTCTAAAAGAATAACGAGAACGACATATGGGATCACCTCCGCGTACTGTGTCAGCGGGTAGAGGTACCACTGGTTAGACATCACAAAAACCAGGTTGATCATGACAGGCGATGCAGCCGTAATGAGGAGCAGATAAATGTACTGCACAGCACTGCGTCTCACTCTGAAAATCATATACAGCATGAGAGCGAACATCAGCGCAATAGTAATGATGTAGAATGGCTTCATGCCGCCGTAAAAGAAGAAGTAATCTTTGCTGTATTCCCTGTAGTGCCCTGGATCAAAGAATTCAAAGAGCGCATAGCGCACCCTGAATCTGTAATTCAGGATCGGAATATGCTCCCCCAGGCCTTTATAGTGGGCAAGCGGTGTGTGCGTGATGAGCAGAAACAGTCTGCTAAGGCCCAGATAACCAGCCAATACACCGCATCCCCAAGAGAGATAATAGACACACTCTTTCAGGATGGAAACTGTACTCTTCTCTTTGCTGCAGGTGTCAAAGAATGCGAAGAACAGAATAAGACTCAGGAAAAAAGGAATATACCCCTGATACGTCGCAATGCCGCAGATGCACAGCAGAGCTGAGACGATCCACGCGGCCGGCCCTCTCTTCTCCCTGCACAGGATGAGGGCTCCAAGCGCAGAGAGGAAAATGGTCACCATAAAAGGCATCGCACAGAACCAGTACATGAAGGTGAAGTTGACAGAAGGAAAGACTGTGAGGAGCACGCTGATCATAACAGCTGCTCCCGTCCGTGCAACACCGAATATTCTGCAGACGCAGTAGGAAGCCAGTCCAAGACACAGGAGAGAGATGGCGCCGTTGAAAAGAGGAAGACCATAAGTGCCCTCGCCCAGATATTTATCCAGGAGTCGGTACACCTCCAGAAACCATCTCTCCATGGAGATCGTGCCGGATCCGATTTCGAACTCGTGCAGGGCACCGTCAACCATGAGATACGTATTGAAGAACTGCAGGCCGCTGCTGACGGTACCTGCAACCGCAGCCGTAATCAGACATACCGCCAGAATTCTATCGTGCAGGAATGCATTTAACCTTTCCATCTCCACTCCTTCCCCCGTAAATCATTGTTCCCGTCTGCTGAAGTGAACTCGTATAGGCAGCCCAGTCGCGCCAGAACAGATTTCTTCTCTCATCCTCACTGTGCCCTCTCAGAAAATTCGCAAAGGCAGTGCTGAACGCAGAGCTGCCTTTCTCGTTCAAATGCTCAAAATCTTCGAAATCATCCGGCTGCGGCTGGTAGACAGAGGGCTTGATCAGATTGAAGTCGTAGTACTGCGCGCCCCGCTGTGCAAAGAACTGCTCCAGTTCCCTGCTCTCTCTCATGTACTGCTCACCGTAGCTCGTCACATCCACAGCGGTTTTTGGCGTCTGTACAACAATGAGGGAGACACCGTTTTCTCTGCAATACCTGCACAGTTCATCCATTTTGCGCATGGTCACGGGATCCGGATGATTATCATACAGATCCTTTCCCGTATCCTCAATATTGCTGTAATCGATGACACCGTCCTTGACAAGAAATCCTTTTCCTCTATAGAAACGGAATTTTTCCTTCTGCGCTGCTATCTGCAGGACGCTCTTTCCGCTCAGCTTATACTCAATATTGTCCTCATAGGCATCCGGATCGTTGAAATCGATATGATTATACAGCCATGGAAAGAAATAATTCACCGAGAGCGGATCACTGAACTCATCTCTGCCTGTCACAAACTCCCATTTGGACCGCAGCGCCTGCGGCAGAGACATTGACTTCTCCATAGCGCGCCGGAACCCCACCTTTGCATTGACATTTTTGTTGGTCAGCGCATCGAAATTGTAGAATCCCACGCCGTAGATCACAGTCTTCACATGGTAAGTGCGCACTGCATCCCTCACGGAAATAAGCGACTCATCGATCGTCTGCGACGAAGTGCCCATATTGAAACTGTCCGTGCCAAGGATATTGTCGATTATATACGGATTGAACGAAGCTCTGCAGAAAGAAGAACCAACATATACGGTGTCAAGCTGTTTCTGCCTTCTGAAATCCTGCCACATGACATCTGCCGCAGTGACCATGGGCTCCATAAAAAAACCAGCCGCATAGTTCAAAAGAATCAGAAGGACAATGAACCCCGCAATCAGCCTCTTCCGAAAAGGTTTCTGACTAAAAATTCGCATACATAAATCCCCGCGCAATGCCAACGACCGTAAATGACCACAGAACTGCCGCGATGACACAGACATACAGGAGCCAGCGAAGCGGCAGGGCCAGATGGAGAATTCCCTCCTCCACCTTGATTTTCCGCTCCTTCAGCACACTGATGATGAAAACAAAGACAAGGCACGCAGCGGCGAGCCGGTAGGCAAAGACCCACCCGTCGTTGCCGACGGCATAGATGAAGTCCTTCGCCCCCGCGAGGTCGAAGTGCCTGAAGACGTTGAGAAAACATGTTCTGCAGTAGGAAAAATCCGTGATCCGATCGAAAAACCATCCGATGTTTACGATAACAAAGGTCCTGATGATGCGGAAAATATACATTCCGCTGCTCTCTTCGCGGATGTGCAGCAGTCCGTTCAATTTCTGGAACGCGGGCTTGAAGAGGTCACTGGCTGCGATGACAAGGCCGTTGTAAATGCCCCAGAGAAGATAATGCGTCTCGGCACCGTGCCAGAGACCTACGAGAAAGAAAACCAGGAGGTTGGCAATACATGCAGGAAGCGTTCTTCCGGCATGGCGGCCGAAGTGCTTCTTCGCATATTTTCCAAGGTTCTGCATGGGCCTGGTGACGGCAAACGGATAAAAGACGTAATCCCTCATCCATGTGCCCAGCGTGATGTGCCATCTGCGCCAGAAATCGGCCAGAGACACAGAAAAATAAGGCTGTCTGAAGTTCGGCGTCATTCGTATGCCAAAGAGCATCGAGACGCCAAGAACAATGTCGATTCCTCCGGAGAAGTCGCAGTACTGCTGCACCGAATACGACAGAATGCCAAAAAGAACGGCAGCCCCCGGTACATTCGGATCCGGTTTGTCAAAAATGCCGGCGATCATGGGCGACATCATGTCCGCAATGGCGCATTTCTTCAGATATCCGTATCCCATATAGAGGATGGCCAGCCTGAACATCTCCGTGTCCGGCTTATGCGCACTGAATAAATCTTTTTGTATGTTGTTGAATCTGTTGATCGGTCCCTGGATCAGCTGCGGGAAGTAGGATACGAAGAGAAGGAAGCGGAAGGGATTCCTCTCACACTCGTATTTGTCATAATAGATGTCGATGAGATAGCCAAGGGATTGGAAGGTATAGAAAGAGATGCCAAGCGGCAGGAGAAGACTGCTGAGTCCATGGTGGATGCGCAGATGCCCCAGAATGACATTCCAATACTTGATATAGCAGAGAATTCCGAGATTGACCGCCAGCACCAGCAGGAAAACAAGCCTTCTCTTTCCTGCATAGCGCTCTCTCACTGCCTTTCGTCCCGCACGGTCCACAGCACTTTTTTCTGCAAGGTCACGTCTTCGGGAGAGAGACGACAGCCACATGGCGCCTGCCCAGACCGTCAATGCCGTTGAGAGAATAAAAATCATGCTGTGCGCATTCACGATCAGGTAAGAGATGAGACTCGCACACAGAAGAACGCACCACTGCGCCTTCGGCCTTATAAATCCCGCCAGGTAATATGCCAGCAGAGACAGGATGAGAAAGGTAAAAAACCTTAAAGAATAGAGTTCCATAACCCCCCCGATAATCTGCAAGTTGAAAAAAGGACCGGCACGATTACCGTGCCGGTCCCATCATAACATAAAGATGACTGTCCGGAAATGATTAAGCCGTAGCACCCTTTGCTTCCGCGTGCTCCTTGGCCTTGAGGTCGAGGATCGCGTGCTTCGGGCACTTCGCAGCGCAGTCGCCGCAGCCGACGCACTTTGCGGGATCGATAATGGCAACATTGTCGATGACATGCACAGCGTCATGCTGGCAGGTTCTCTCGCACATGTGGCAGGCGATGCAGGATGTCTTGCAGACTGCCATGGCGGCGCGGCCGAGATCCTTGTTGGAGCACTTCACGGTAACGATCTCGTTGTAAGGCTTCAGAGAGATCAGGTTCTGCGGGCAGACCTTGATGCAGGCCTGACATGCTGTGCAGTAGTCTCTGCCGACTACAGCCACACCGTCAATGATGTGGATGGCGTCGAACTGGCAGGCATCTACGCAGTCGCCAAGACCGATGCAGCCGTACTTGCAGGCCTTTGTGCCGCCGAAGAGCGTCTTCGCAGCCTTGCAGCTGTCGATTCCCTTGTACTCATAGAGCTTCTGCGCGTTCTCGTTTGTGCCGTTGCAGGCAACGAACGAAACCATCTTCTCCTCAGCACCTGCAGAAGTGCCAAGAATCTGCGCGAGCTTCTCAGCTACAGCGGGACCGCCTACAGCACACTTGTTGCAGGGTGTGTCTCCGCTCTTGCCGCCGGCTGCCAGTGCATGTGCGTAATCATCGCATCCTGCAAAGCCGCAGCCGCCGCAGTTGGCACCGGGGAGCTGTGCACGAAGATCGATGAAGAGCTGATCTTCCTTGACCTCAAAAATCTTGCTGGCAAAGGAAAGAAGAATGCCGGCCACAAGACCAATGATGAGCAGTAAAACTACTGCAATGATAACTAAGTTCATTCTTCTCCTCCTCTCATGAGAACATGCCGGAGAATCCGAGGAAGGCCAGGGAGAGAATGGATGCCGTCGTCAGTACGATCGGAACACCATGGAAGGACTTCGGGATTCTGGACTGATCAACCAGTTTGGAGCGGACACCTGCCATTATGCAGAGAGCGAACCAGAAGCCAAGTCCGCCGCCGAATGCCTGTGCAACGGACTCGAAGAAGTTGTATTCCTTGTCCAGGTTGCTGATGCAGACACCGAGAACTGCGCAGTTCGTTGTGATGAGGGGAAGATAAATACCCATGCTCTTGTAGAGGGCAGGCATATTCTTCTTCATGAACATCTCGATGAACTGTACGAGAGCCGCAATGATCAGAATGAAAGCTACGGTCTGGAGATATCCGATGCCGAGTTTATCCAGCACGAAGATCTGCAGAGGCCATGTAACGATTGTGGCGAGCGTCATGACGAAGGTAACGGCGACGCCCATACCTGTTGCACTGTTCAGATCCGTGGACACGCCGAGGAACGGGCAGATGCCAAGGAACTGGGACAGAGGATAGTTGTTAACTGTGATCATACCGATAATGATGATCACCATTTTACTCAGAGTAGACATTATGCTGCTGCTCCTTTCTCCGCTGCCTTGTCGTCATCCGTGCAGACGCCCTGCATAGCGCAGCCGTCGCAGCCAAAGCTGTTGCGGATCTTGGACTTGTCTCTTGTAAAGTAATGAACAGTGGCCATCACACAGGCGAATACGAAGAATCCGCCGGGAACCATGGTCATGATGTTCATGCCGGGAATCCATCTGGACTGAAGAATGATGCCCTTGAATCCCGGAGCAAGACCGAACCAGTCGCCTGCAAGCCATGTGCCGGAACCAAGGATCTCACGGATGGAGCCCATGATGCACAGAGTCAGTGTAAAACCAAGGCCCATGCCGACACCGTCGAGAGCGGAGTCAACAACAGAATTCTTGGATGCAAACATCTCGGCACGGCCGAGGATGATGCAGTTAACAACGATCAGAGGCAGATACAGTCCCAGTGCACTGTAAAGTGAAGGAACGTATGCCTCCAGCAGCATCTGCACGATGGTAACGAATGCAGCGATGACGGTGATAAAGCAGGGGATTCTTACCTTATCCGGAATCAGCTTGTGCAGAGCACTGATAACAATATTGGAGCAGATCAGAACCGCCGTAGCGGCGAGGCCCATACCAAAGCCTGTCTCCACGGATGTGGAGGTCGCCAGTGTCGGGCATGTGCCGATAACCAGTACCAGAACAGGGTTTTCCTTGATCAAACCGTTTGTCAGGATACTGAGTTTGGATTTCTTTTGTTCAGCCATATTTTCCTTTCCGCTGTCAGATCAGTAACCTTTATTACTTGCCAGCAACAGTCTTGTACTCATCGAGAGCAACGCCGACGCCTCTGTGGATGGCAGTACCGGAAACAGATGCACCGGAGATGTACTGGAAGTCCTTCTCCTTCTTGACATTGAGAGGGCTTGTCAACTCAGTCTTGCCGACATACTGTGCGAGATAATCATCTGCCTGATCCTTTGTGCCGACACCAGGGGTATCAGAATGATCAGTTACCTTTACGCCTGTCACTGCACCTTTCTTATCGATGCCGACCATCATGGTGAGGTCGCCGCCGAAAGAAGTGGTGTGTACAGTCATGACATAACCGGCGCCGTTGGCAGCTGCCTGTACGTCATCTGTGGACTCGATGGATGCCTTGCCGTCGGAACTCTTGGCAAGATCACTGTCTGTCAGTCCCTGCACTGGAGCGAAGCTGTCTCCGTCTGCAAGGACTTCCTTTCTTGTGGCATCTGCTCTCGCTGCACTGTTCTTCGCAATGACAGGGGCAGAAACCATGTTGGTCAGCGCCAGAAGAAGCGTTGCTACGAATGCGATCACTGTCAGGATAATGACAGGATATACGTATTCATGGAAGTTATTCGTCTTTTCCATTATTTTGCCGCCTCCTTTGCTCCAGCTGCGGCAGCTTCCTTAGCGGCCTTCTTGGCTGCCTTCTCTGCTGCTGCGATGCCATAGAACTGACGCTCTACATAGCGGTCAATCAGAGGTGTCATGATGTTCATGAACAGGATGGCGAAGGAAACGCCTTCAGGATAAGAGCACATCAGACGGATGACCATGGTGACAACGCCGCAGCCGATGCCATAAATGAGCTTGCCTCTGTTCATGATGGGGCTTGTGACATAATCTGTTGCGCAGAAGAACGCACCGAAGAATACGCCGCCGCCAAGGATGTGGAACAGAGCCATATGGAATGCATTGTATCCGTCGATCGGGTTCACTGCGTAGTAAACAAGAGCGATCACGAACACCGTCGCGATGAATGCACAAGGGATGATCGGGCTGATGATCTTCTTCCAGATGAGGAACAGACCGCCGAGGATGATGGCGATCGTGCAGGTCTCACCGAGAGCACCGCCGATGTTACCGATGAACATATTCGTCAGGGACGGGAACTGATCATAGACCTTGTCTGCCAGCATGCCAAGAGGGGTAGCGCCGGTAACAGCATCTGCCGTCTTCTGGAATCTTGTCAGCGGCCATGTGGTCATGTAGGAAGTCCAGGACAGAAGCAGTACAATACGGCCGACGATTGCAGGGTTTGCAATGTTGCGTCCGATGCCGCCGTAAAGGCACTTCACAATGACAATGGCGACGCCGCAGCCGATGGCCAGCATCCATACAGGGAAGTTGGCGGGCACGTTCATGGCGAGGATGACACCGGTCACGAGGCAGGACAGATCATGCGTCGTGTCCTTCTTCTTCATGATCCTGTTGTAGCACCACTCACTGGCGAATGCGAAGAATGCGCCGAGAATGATACGCAGCAGAGCTCCTGCACCAAAGTATACGGTAGCTGCAACAGCGGAAGGAACGAGTGCGATCAGCACGTACATCATTGTCTTCCTGGTATCCAGCGTTGTCACAAGGTGAGGTGAGGAGGATACCTGTAAGTTTGTCTTGAATGTTCTACTTTCTGCCATTCTTGTCAGCCTCCTTTACCATAGCCTTGCCGAGCTTGTTCATGAAGGCAAGCGGACGGTGTGCGGGACATACATAGGAGCAGGAGCCGCACTCCATGCACTGCATAACCTTGAGATCGCGCAGCATCTGCACGTCTTTTCTCTCGTATGCATCTGCGAACTTGGTCGGAAGCAGATCGAACGGACATGCCTGATGGCATCTGCCGCAGTTGATGCATGCGGTCTCCTCAGGGATGAGCGCCTGCTCAGCCGTGAAGGCAAGGATTGCGTTGTTGGCCTTTACAAGAGGCTGTGCATCCGTGAAGATCGCGCGGCCCATCATAGGTCCGCCGAGAAGGATCTTCTTGGGCTCTGCCTTGTAGCCGCCACAGAAATCGATGACATCTGCAACCAGTGTGCCGACAAGGAACTGCACGTTCTGCGGATTCTTGATGGCATCGCCGTCGACAGTCACTCTCTTCTTGATCAGCGGAACGCCGTCCTTGAGATACTGACCAATGAATGCGGTAGAAGTTACGTTGGCAACGATGACGCCAAGAGCTGCAGGAAGGACGCCTGCATCACACTGCTGGCCTGTCACCTCATAGATGAGCACACGCTCAGCTCCCTTGGGGTAGCGCGCCTGCAGAGGGAACGTCTCGACATTCGTGATGTTCTGCTCTTTGATCATCTTGTTGAAGTTGTCAATGGCATTCTGCTTGTTGTTCTCGATCGCGATATAAGCCTTCTCTGCGCCGAGGTACTTGACCAGTGCCTGTGCACCGTCGAGTACATTCTGGGCATCCTCGAGCATCGTTCTGTGGTCGGATGTGATGAAAGGCTCGCACTCTGCGCCGTTGACGATGATGGTCTTGATCTCGCTCAGATTCTTCGGATCATACTTGAGCCATGCCGGGAAGGATGCACCACCAAGACCTACCAGGCCGCTCTCCTTGATGGCAGCGACGAAGCTCTTGTGGTCCGTCACCTCAGGCTTGTGGATGCTCTCGTCCATTGTCTGGAGCTTATCCGGCGCAATGACAACGAAGGTGTCCATGCCGCCCATGGCGTTGCGCATGGTCTCAATTCCTGTCACCGTTCCGGATACAGAGGAATGTACGGGAACATGCAGGAATGCATCCGTGTCACCGATCTTCTGCCCCACCTTTACGGTATCGCCCTTCTTGACAAGAGGCTGGCAGGGTGCACCGATGTTCTGGGACATGGAGATCTTGACTACGTCCGGGACCGGCATTACTTTTGTCTCGCAGTCGGCGGTATTCTTGTAATGACCCGCATCGATGCTCGACAAATGCTTAGCACGAAAGAACATAATGTTTTCCTCCTTGTATAGGATTTTATGCGTCTGCCCTGCAGAGGCCTCTGTTCCTACTTTTTTATCAGCCTTCGAGGCTTGCCGGCAGAGGGCGAATTTATACTTTTTTTATTTTTCGCCATTCCGCACACGGATTTATTATACTCCTTTTCTTTCCAGATCAACCATAAATTGCTATGAAAATAACGGATGCCTTGGGACAAATTCACAAAACTGTGACCCATGATATCCGCTTCTTCTGTGTAAAAAAGATGAACAATTGTTCAATCCTTAAAAAAGAATTAAAATTTCCTGCCCTGTTATCTAAAAATTATCCTATTGAAGCTTCCGCAGTTTTCCGACAAGGACGGTGATGGCGCTTCCCGCAAGAGCGCCCGCGAGCCCTGCGCTGCAGAGAATCCGCAGACATTCAATCCGGTTGAGATTCGGCGCCTGCAGAACTCCTGCAGATGCCTCTTCTTCAGCGCTCTTTTCCTTCAGCCTGGCATTGTCCTCCTCTGCTGCGGTACCGGATTCCTGTCCGTTTACGGTTTTGTCCTGTCCGGAAACCTCATTCGCTTTCATGATATCTGCAAACGTACCGCCCGGAGATATGAGCTCCTGCATCGGCGTCTCTTCATCTTTGTACTCCATCACCCGCACGTCGGTATTCTCCCGAAGACTCTGCGCCTGCTGCGCAGTGAGAAAAAGCGGCCCCTCCTCTCCTTCTATATCGATGCTTGAGCGAAAGGCATACCAGTGCGAAGGAAGACGCATCAGTGAAGCAGCAAGGAGAATGCCGACAGCTGCGCCGACTGCCCCCAACGCCAATCCGAGGCGGCCCGCCCTTTTGAACAGCCGCGCGCTTCTCCCCGCGGCCTTCTCCGCTGCGGCGGGCAAATCCGGCACGTTGTGCTGCCGGGAGAGCCAGGAGATGGAACCGGAAGATTTCTTCCGGGGAGTTATATTTTCAGATGCAGACCGAGCCACAGAGATGCCGGCCTCCTGATGGACAGCTCCCTCTGCCTGAACAGCGTGCTCTCCTCTGCCCCGTGTGACCTCATACAGCATCTCGCCGACAAGAAAGAGCGCGGTGTTCTTGTACGCCGTGTTGAAGCCGAACGGCTCGCTGGTCATGCCGACGGCCGTCGAGAGAAGAATTGCAAGGCGAAGACTCCTCTCATAGGAAGGCATCATGCGGCAGGTCCGGACAATTGTGACGCAGTACGCGCCGATCAGGACAGCGAACAGTACGCTTCCACTATAAATAAGGAGATTTGCGTATGAACAGTCCAGAGTCAGATTCCGTCCGATGCCGTCAGTGCGCAGGCCGAACAGATTAAGACCATAATGGGTCAGAAAATAGTGCGTCAGCAGAGGTCTTGTCGTCATCAGCTTATTGAGGACCTGATAAATCTTCCCCGGATAAGTCACAACAGGGACGACAAGGGAAAAGAGAACGCAGAGCGGAAGAAGAAGTTCTGCTGCAGCCCGCAAAACTGCCCCGCTTCCAAGCCCGGAGCGCCTGTGAATCTCCGCTGCACCAAGAATAAGAATGAATGAGCTGTAATATAAAATGCCGGTGATGCTGAAGGAATACAGGAAGAAAAAGAGGGCGAAGAAAAAGGAGGTCAGTATCCATCTGCGGAGATGCCGTCCCCCTCTGCAGTACCAGAAAAGGTACATGATCAGCGCCGTATAAGCGACCATCAGAACATTGGGATGGGAATAGCCGAGCGCCCAACGGAAAGCATACCCCAGTCCGAACTTGTGATGAATCACAAAATCTCTTGTTCGCAGATTAAGGAGCTGCGTCACAGCCTGAAAGACAAAGGAAAGGCCCCAGAAGATGCCGCCGAAGCGAAAGAGATCACGCATGGGGATCCCTTCCACGCACAGGAGTGCAGGAATCACAAAGAGAACAGATTCATTCCTTGTTCTCCAGTAAACGATGCACATGAGCGCAGTCAGGGCGATCACCATCATGTATTGGCGCCGGTCGTACCCGCCTGGTGCAATCCGGAGATATACGAGGACAACAGAAGCAAGGATTGCCGCGCGGTATACCGGTCCGTCCGTAAAGCCGGTGCCCTTGAGCACCAGCATAAGTGCAAAATACACATAAAAGAGCAGTTCCTGCACTGTCAGTTTTCTTGTCATCGGATAACCTCTCCGCCTTACATACTGCCGCCGGGACACAGGCACGTTTTCTGTGTGCTGCCTGCTCTGCACCTGTCCGATCGGAATGCGCATATCCATAGGCATGCCGACGAGGCGCTCAGACACTCATGCATATCGCTTTTTCCAAATTATGCAGAGGATGCGGCCCGGTACCCACATGAGCCAGTACAGGAAGCCGCGGCGGATGGATACGCGCCCTTCTGCCTCCTCCCCACTGCGGTACAGGTCCCTGGCAAAGCCCTCGTAGATCTGATACAGAAGCATCATCTTCAGGCGCACGCTGGTTTTCACGCCGTCCTTTTCCAGATAAACCTTCGAGCGGTACATCATCCCGAGGGGCGAATGGATTTTCATGCGGCGGCCGCTCTTTGTCAGTCCGCCTTCAAGGTACTCACAGATATACACCGGCCGGTTGAGATGAACCATATTCCAGGGCGGCGACATGGCCATCCACACTGCATCCTCCGGGAGAAACTTTTCCTTCGCAAAGACAGGAAAGGGATACTGCCGCAGCACATCAGTGTAGAATACCTCTGCCTTATCCCCAAGGAGTCCTGCATTGATCCGCTGTTCCATGTAGGTGCTGATAGCGCCGTCTACCGGAAAACTGCCCGCATTCACGGTGCCCTGTTCATCTACACGCAGGAGGCTATAGCCGCACAGGTGCTCAGTTTGCCGACGCGGCGCATATTCTCTGCTGATCTGCCGAATGGCGGCTACTGCACTGCCCGGGGTCAGCCGGTCATCGCTGTCGACAATAAAAGTGAGCTCCGTCCGGACCCGGCTGATCCCGAGGTTCAGTGCGGTGTGCTTGCCCCCGTTCTCCTTGCGGAGGTACTCAATTTCGAATCCGCTCTTTTCTTCTGCGAAGCCGCGGACCAGATTCTCTGTCCCGTCTGTGCTCCCGTCATCCACCACCAGCCACACAAACCCTTTATCTGTCTGGCTGCAGAGCGAGGCATAGAGCGATGGGAGCTTCGACGCCCGGTTGTAGGCGGGTGTCAATATAGTCAGAAACGGTTTATCCATGTTCATTTTGGGCCTTCAGAATCTGCATCAGCGCATCGTAATAATTGACGAACTGGTAATGCTGCCGCATATTCGCATACGCGCCCTCCCCCATCCGCCGGATGTTCGAGGGATCGCTGATCACGGAGAGAATTGCTGCCGCAAGACACTCCACATCCTGATCTCTGAAAATACTGCCGCACTCCCCCGGCACAATGTAGTCCGCCGTGCCGTTTCCCGTTCCGGATACGGCAGGAATGGACTCCGCCATCGCTTCAAGAGGAGAAAAGGCTGCGGGCTCACCGGTACTGGGCAACACATAGAGGTCCGTGCGCGCATACTCCTCATACATCTGCGTGCGGTCAAGATTCGTGCGCACAGTGACTGTATCAGAGAGGTGAAGCTCCTCAATATGCGCCATCACCTCTTTATAGTAGGCTCTGTGAAAATCATCACTCACCTGCCCCGCAATTGTCAGCCGTGCCGACGGAATCTCCCGCTGCACTTTGGCAAAGGCGTCCAGCATGAGAAGATGGTTCTTTCTGCGCTCGAATTTGCCCACATCAAGGATGCGGATCCGCCCGCCCTGACAGTAATCCTTTCTGTCAGGGCTCCTCGTCAGCTGCGCTGCAAAAGGAACAAACCATGCATTTTGAGTTCGCACCGGAGGTACTGCCTGCTGCAGCGCGGGTGTGATATGGTCCGTCCCGCTCTCCCCTCTGCTCCGTGATGCCTTGATCTGCACAGGTTCACCGTCATTGCCGGCCGTCTCCCCCGCCGTCTTGATCTGCACAGGTCTGCCGTCTTCGCCGACCGTCCATCCCGCTGCCGCGCGCACAGGCGTGAATCGTGGTAACGGAAGAAGAGCATCCATCAGGCGGTGCCCTGCATCATCGTGTATCTCACCCGGCTCCTCGTAGAGCGGGCTCTGGTTGTAAAGGAGTGTGCGGATGCCTCTTAACCTGCACTGTCTGTAACAGGCAATCGAGTAAACTGACTTCTCGCGCAGGATTACGAGATCCGGTTGGAAACTGTCCAGCAGCTCCCCTATTCTTCTGCCGGATGGATACCCCAGCCGCAGACCTATATTGTGTGCAAACGGATCATTTTTCTTCAGTGCACAGTAGAGCTTCTCGAATTTCTGATAGCTTCCTGCGTAAGGCACCATCACCGGCGTAATATCAGTGTAGTCCTCCGCAAAGCCCTTCGATCTTGAGACGAAAAGAACCTCGTCCCCGTGCTCCTTCCATCCCCGCATGACCGCCGCCTGGTTCGTGTGATAGCGGGGTGCTATATACATCACTCGCATATGGTTTTCTCCCGGTCCCGCCCTTGGTCTCCTCCCTGCCGGGGTCTGCGCCCGGGCAGGGACAGATACGGATGCGCAGTCCTGCCCGCTGTTATGTCAGGGATACCTTTGCACGCAGGGACAGATCCCCTCAATCCTTCTGACCGGACAAAACTTCTTCCTTATCCCGAAGCGCTGCCTTCCCGCCGCCGATCTCGTAGACGATGTCGGCGTTGCGGATGGTGGAGAGTCTGTGAGCAATGATGAGCATAGTCTTCTGTCCGTGCAGCGCATCGACCGATTCCATAACAGCGGTCTCCGTCTCATTGTCGAGGGCGGACGTCGCCTCGTCCAGGATCAGAACTTCCGGATCATGGTAGAGAGCTCTTGCAATGCCGATTCTCTGCCGCTGTCCTCCGGAGATGCGAACGCCCCGGTCGCCCACGCGCGTATCGAGTCCCTCCGGAAGCGTCTGGATGAAGTCGTAGAGCTGTGCCTCCTTTGCCGCCCGCACCACTGCGTCCTCATCGATCTCGGACGCCTCGATGCCGAAGGCAATATTGTTGCGGATCGTATCATCAGAGAGGTAGATCACCTGCGGAATGTAGCCGATCTCTCTCTGCCACGTGCGCACGTTCTTCACAATATCCAGATCATCGGCGAAGATATGCCCCAACTGCGGCGTAAGAAGGCCCAGAATGAGGTCCGCCATTGTGGTCTTTCCGGCGCCGGATGCACCGACAAGGGCGACGGTTTTGCCCCTTGGAATCTCGAGGCTGGCATCATCAAGGATGTTCTCTGCGCTTTCCGGATAGTGGAAGGATACATGCTCCACCCTGACACCGTTCTGAAGCTTCCAGGAAGGATCGCACGGCTTTGGCTTCTCCGGTGCCTGCTCCACATCGAGAAGATCTCTGTAGATGATGTTGAGGGAAGGAATGTCATACAGGACATTGCTCACGTGCTCATTGATCTTGCCGACCGAAGGAAGCATCCGGAAAGCCGCAACTGCGAACACGGCCATCTGCGGGATGAAGGCCTGGAAGGACTTCTGCCCGAAGTACATTTTCAGAATAATGGCGGAGAGAAGACCTGTCATGCAGGCCGCCTCCACAAAGAAGTGCGGGAGCTCACCGGCAAGACGCGCAATGCGCACATCCCGCACATAGACGCGGAATGTCTTCTCATAGCGGTTCAGGAAGAACTGCTCTCTTCCGAGTACTTTCACTTCCTTGATGCCGCCGAGAGCCTGGTTCATCCACTGGTAAATGAGGCTCCGGTTTTTCTGGTTTTCCTTGCCCAGCGTCCCGGAAATCTTCTTGGCAAGAGCAGTGAAACCGACCACAAGGATCAGGAGAATCCCGACGACGATGACGGTGATGGACTTGCTGACGTTGAAGAGATAGACGCCGAGGATCACGCACACGAGCACCTCTGTGATCAGCTCTAGTCCATGAATGATGAGCTTGGCCACAAGATCCGTGTCATCGAGGAGAGCCCTCTGCATCTCGGAGATATTCTTGTTCAGATGAAACGTGTACGGCTCACTCATGTAAGCGGTGAGAAGGCGCACGGAAATTCTCTTCTGCAGGCCGAACGAGAACTTATAGATCTCGTTTCTCTCCCAGGCGAGGAAGATATTCTTAAAGACAAAGATGAAAATAATGACGAGCGCGATCGCCGCAAGAAAATCCGTCGAATTGCGGAAATCCAGGAGTTCATAGAAAAACCGCAGCTTCGCATTGCTCTGAATCGTCTCCGGATTCATTGTCACCTGAATGAACGGCAGAAAGGCGGATACGCCCAGCAGCTCCATCGCGCTGGAGATGACGATAATCACCAGAAGAAAGAACAGGTAGAATTTCTCTTTTTTCGTGAAAATGTAGCCAAGTTCCTTAAAAACGTCAGACACGCTCAAATACCTCGATCCATCTGCGGCAGATCCTGCCGATGTCAAAATCCTTCAGTCTCTCCCCCGCTGAATCCCTGTATCTCTGGCGCAGTGCGGCGTCCTGCGCCAGATTCTGCATGGCGTCCGCCATGATCTGTTCCCGCCCTGTCTCATCGCCCGCATCGCACACGGGCACAAGAACCCCGTAAGGCGCATAATCTGCGCGGTCCGTTATCTGCACAAGCGGATCCGTATCCGGGGACAGAATTTCCCGCGCGCCGCACTCCGTCGCGATGACGGGAACTCCTGCCTGCATGGCCTCGATCACCGCGTTCGGCATCCCTTCCACATTGGAGGGCAGGACAAAGAGATCCGCATGTTCCAGGAAATCTGTGGGATGCGGCTGAAAGCCGGCAAAATACACCTGCCCGGAGATGCCAAGCCCATCCGCCAGCGCACGGAGTCTCTCTTCTTCCTCTCCGCCGCCGATGAGCGCAAGCCCATATTGCTCCTTCCCTCCAAAAGCAGACGCAAATGCCCGCAGCAGGTGGTCCTGCCCTTTTGTTGGATGGAGCCTGCCGACAGTCATGACGACAAATCTTCCCTCCGCAAACGAGAGGAATGCTGCATCTGCGCCGCTTCCAAGTGAAGGCGAAGGCGCCGCGTTGTGTATGGTGACCACTTTTTCCGGAGGCACATGAAAATAAGAGATGCAGTCCTGCCGCACAATCTCCGTCACCGCCACCAGCCGGTCTGCGTGCCGGTAGGCATCCTCCACATAGAGCTTCTTCGGCAGTCCCCAGGTGAAGAGGGATTCCTTATTGCGCACGGAGACAATTCTCTTCTCCCCCGCGTCGGAATGGACATTCAGAAAATCAGCGCCGGGCAGGAAGCTCACACAGACGTCAATGTGCCGCTCCCTCTTGATCTGCCTGAGCTCTCTCATCTGTCTGAGGACATTCGCCGCCTTGGCGGCTTTTCCATCCGATGCTGCAGATGCATTCTTCATCACAATGACTTCGCTCTTCATCGCCGCGCGGCTTTCGGGATCATCGTAGACGACACAGACCGTCACATGCACCTTCCTGCGCAGCTCCGGATCCCCGTTCATATAATCTGCCAGTGTCCTGACAGTCTTCTCCGCGCCTCCCGCGCAGAGATGATGCGTAAAAAAAAGGACCTCAAGACTCACAGCTCAATTACCTTCTGCACTTCCTCCATGTACTGCGCAAACGCAGGGTCGTGCTCTGCCGTCTCCCTGCTCTTTGCCATCGTATCGACAGAGAGCTTGGGCACAGGGTCCGTGTTACCCTTCAGAAACCATTCATATTCCATATCGAGATTGCCGATGTCGATGACGCGGTAGCCCGCATAGAAGAGATCCTCCGCGAGAGGCTTTGCCGTAGGTCCTATGGAGAGAAGAAAGAGCCTGTCCTTCGGGTAAGACTGACATGCCTTCAGAATATCTTTATACCGGTCAAACGCATTCCTCGGCGGCGCAATAATTCTCTCCACCGACTGTGCGAGAGAGAAAAGATTATCTCCGACGCCGCCGTGTGTCGCAGCACCTTCCACGACAACGAGCTGCCGGCCCGCAAAGACATGGCGCCACTTGTCAAACCAGTCTGCGCAGGGCGTCTTGTCCTCGAACATGCGGTAGCACCTTGTCACAAATGCATTGCCGTAATACTTCACGCTGTTGCAGTACTGGTCATAATACCTTCTGCAGAACAGCAGGTGGTCGCGCCAGAAATCCTTCGCGTGCTGCGTGTAGCCGTCTACGCTCATCACACAGTCCGGGATGGCCACCATGAGCTTCTTTTCCTGAAATCCAAGAATTGTCTGGAGCCTTGTCACCAGCTCCGCATTGAGATCCTGGAGCTTAAGAGAGCGCCCCCTCATCATCACAATCTCGCCGTCTCCAAAGCGCACCAGACTCTTGTCCGTGTTCAGCAGATCATCCAGCGTCTGGTCAATCGTCAGTACCCTGATCCGATTCTTCATGCCGAAAATATGGTGCGCATAGAGGGCATAGTCCAGATCTGCGGCTCTCTGTTTGATTTTATCTTTATAGGACATATCCGTTCATCCCCGGTAGATCTTCAGCATCTTCCCGCAGTATTCTTCCAGCGTGTCATAGTGCACGGCGCCGCGTCCTTCGGCAGAACGCGCACAATTTGCCTGCAGCTCACGCTGCAGATTTTTATTGTACCATAGCGCCCTTATTCTGTCAGTGAGGGCGGCTGGGTCGAACGGTCTGCACAAAAGACCCGTAGTGCCGTCCTCTATCAATTCGGGAATGCCTCCTATAGCCGTGCCGACAACGGGTGTTCCGTTCATCTGTGACTCCATCACAGAATATGGACAGTTCTCCCCCCACTCGGACGGCAGAACCGTGAAGGCGGCGTTCCGGATCAGCTGCTGCATCCCGCCGCCGCTGCAAAAGCCCATGTTGATGACATTCGCGCCTGAGAGAGCGTTCACTTCGTCTTCCAGTTCGCCTCTCCCGGCAAAGACAAAGGGGATTTCGGGATTGTCTCTGCACACCTGCAGAAGTGTATGAACCCCCTTTTCCCGCGAGAATCTGCCAAAATAGAGGACATATCCTCTTTTGGAGATTCCTCTGTCAAGGAGTTCTTTCTCCGCGCCGGAATTATCCTGCAGGGCGCCCTTATTTTCATAAAAATTGTGCAGTGTCACCGTCCGGCCCTTCAGCTGCGGATTGTGGCTCAGCATCCTGTTCATGAATTCGCTCGGGCAGATGATTGTATCCACAAGCCGGTACGTTCCGCGCTTTTTATAGAATTCCGCCTCCATCGTGCCGAAGATGCTCCGTGCCCTGGAATTGTGAATGCAGCGGTTTTTCATGCAGTTGATATAGGCGCCGTCGATGCAGCGCGTGCAGAACTCTCCAGTTGAAGGAATGCGCAGCATGTGGCACGGGCAGACCCACTGTGCGTCGTGCGCCGTGTATACGATGCGGCAGGCAGGATTCCACGCCCTGATCTCGTCGATGACAGAAGGCGTGATCTGAAAATTGATGTTGTTCAGGTGCACAGCATCCGGCTGAAAATCTTCCAGCACAGGCCGGATTTTTCTCCTGGCTTCCTTCGAGTAGATGATCTTTGCGGGATAGGTCAGCTTCTGCGCCATCCCGGCGCCGTGGAACTCGATGTCTTCAGTATAGCTCTGCACGCGGTTGGAGACGATGCGTCCCTCATGCTCCATGCCAAAATACTGCACTTCATGCCCCAGCGCCTGCAGTCCCCTGCCGAGGCCGAAAATATAAGTCTCCGATCCGCCGTTGGGATAGAGAAATTTGTTCACGATAAGAATGCGCATAATTGCCGGAACCTCCTCCCGCATTGATCTCAATCCAGCGTCCTCTCAGTCCCCGCACGAAGATTCGTTGAGACGATGCCCTGCTCTCACCGCGAACGGCGACATCTGCATTCAGGCATAGATCAGGTGAAGCTTCACGGAGCCATCGCTCTTCCACTCGATCTGATAGAGCTGGTCGTCACCGATGTCAGAAGGAGAATCGAATACGCCGGAGAGCTCATTTCTGAATCTGTCATTGACAGTCTGCAGATAGACATAGCTGTAGTTGTCCTGCTGCAGCATCTCCGCGAAGGCTTTTTCCGGATCCTCACCGCTCTTCACGCGGCTGCCATAAAACACATAGTTGTCAAAAATATTCGCTCCGCCCTGATTGCAGTACGCCGGAAAGACGCGATAGCCGAACCTCGCCTTCATATTGAGCTCTCTCTGCGCATCGTCCGTGTCGATGTAATAGATTCTCTCCCCGGGGTGGAAGGTGAGCCCTCCCTGATCCTCGTTGTGATCAATTCCTGCAAAGACGACTTCCTCCGGCCGGTCCAGAATCGCTCCAGTCAGTCCGGAGAGGTTGACGGTCACGAACAGGATGACGGCAATGCTGCCGTAGAGAATGTGAACCGGCACTTTCCCGTCAAAGTCCTCGAGGACCATCCAAACGCCAAGAAGGATGGTCGGCGCAACGAGAGAAGAGAGATACTTATTCAGGGCGCCCAGATACGCCGCCTCTCTCGGAGGAAACAGTAGAATATAGGATGCAAGAAGGCAGAGAAGATACAGCGCACTGGTCACAATCCAGCCGATATAGAGCACCTGCGATGTGGAAAATGCTTTCTGCGCCGCCGCCATATTCTCAGCACCGCCGGAGAGCTCTCTGCCCTCTCCGTCCCCATGCGCAGTGTGCCTGGTTCCGTCAGCATTGGAGACGCCGGCTGAAACCGCAGCGGGATGCCTTCTTCCGCGGACGCACCAGAACAGAACCGCCGCACCGATGAATACCGCATAAGAGAAGGGAAGAAGATACCCAAAGGAATACCCGCTCTCCGT
Organism: Lachnospiraceae bacterium UBA2734; assembly: GCA_002353635.1. Classification (GTDB taxonomy): domain Bacteria; phylum Bacillota; class Clostridia; order Lachnospirales; family Lachnospiraceae; genus CAG-791. The sequence continues at coordinate 46,359 of DEKA01000005.1, read as the reverse complement.
ACTGAAGAGGCCCTTGATGAACGTGCTCGCGATCGTGCGCACATAGTTCGGATCCAGGTCTCCCCTTCCGGCAAGAAAGCTGAAAATCTCTCCCAAATGGCCGGCACCGGTCAGAACCTGTGCCCCTGCCGCAGACGTCACCGTGCCTTTCGAAGTCACATATGCCGCTTCTCCTCTTGAGGCAGCATATGTCTGCAGGAGTGCTCCCGTATCCGCCTGCGCGGGCACAGCCCCGGTCTGCGGAATGGAGAGATAGCTGTACCAGGACACCACACCAAAAAGAACCGTCAGCACGCCGCAGGCGAGGAAGATTCTGAGGGCACGGGCGACCTCCTTCTTTCCGGCCAATCCCCTGCGCCGCAGCGTGATCTCATTCCAGAGAACACAGAGAAGGATCATGCCGGAGAGGATCATGCCGAATTCCTTCGTGAGGCTCAGCACAGCGAGGCCCAGAAGGTATGTCACAATATAGAATCGGCCTCCGCCCTCTCTGTATCTGTAATACTGCAGAAGAATATAGGCGGACTCGTAACCCATGAGCGTGTCTACCAGGAGAGAAGTATATGTCATGCCCTGCGTAAAGAGAGGAAGCGCAAAAATGAAGAGAAGAAGGACCCACCAGCGTGCTCTCCTTTCCTTCTTCCCGCTGTCTTGGCGTACAGTCCCGGCTGCCGATACAAAGCGCATAAAGGGCAGAAGAAGGGAGAGCGTCATAACGCCGATTCCGACGAGCATCATGCCCTGTGAGCAGTTGGTCCACAGCTTCGTGTTCCAGTACTCAAAGATTGTAGAGGCAGGCTGATAGGATGTGTAGGCGTCCACTGCCCCCGGAACATTGGAAAAATCGTTGAAATAGAAGTAGTTTTTCACTGCCAGCGCCCAGTGCTTGTAATCATCCCCCGTCGTAAATGTCCTGCCGAAGCTGACAAGGAACATGAAAATAAGGACAGCAATGTAGGCAGCAAAGCCGGGTGTAAAGACATAGGTGCGAAGATCCTGCCTGCCCTTTCCTGTCAGAAGTGCCTTCACGCAGACAATGAGCCCGGCAGCGCACATCGCAAGCGCCATATAAAAGCCGGGCAGAAATGTCGTCACAAGCCCGGAGAGATAGATCAGGAGAATGACAAGGAAAACAGAGAGCGGTGCGCTCTCCTCAAATCGTCTCCTGCAGATGATGCTCAGCGCCGCAATAAGCGGCATGATGATAATGACACCCATACTACTACTCCTTCAGTCTGCGGCAGTCTGCCTTCTCACCGCGCACGCGATATACACAGGCACCAGGACGACAAGTGCGAAAATGTAGCGCATGCTGAACGCTACAGGCGTCGCGGCCATTGTCGTCGCCCACAGCATAAATCCCGGCATCATGGCCATCCACAGGTGGTCCTTCTTTGTCAGAGAGGCCGCCATGCAAAGGAGCATGATCCACACAAAGACGGCGCTGCTGACATAGTGCTTCGGCTTTACAAGGGAAGCAAAGGATGTGCCCGTGATTTTCTCCCAGTAATCCGTCTGCGTCCATCCATCCTTGTCCGAGTACATCGTGCTGCTCTCGTAGGAAAAAGAATTCTGTCTTGTGACATCCCAGAAACCGATCGTCTCAAGTGCATATCCCTTTACAGCAGAGACCGGATTGCGGGCCACAACCTTTGCCCATTTGGCGAGAATTTCGCCGGATTTATTCTCCACCAACGCCCTGTTGAAGTTCTCATTCGTCTTCATGGTGTCGAAGAGTTCGGGCGAGTATGCCTCATAAATCTTATCCTCAGGGATCAGCTTGTTCCAGAAGTCCCTGTCTTCCTCCGGGATGGATCCGCCGGAGAGAACTGTGTAGGCATACTGCTGGATCGGAACGGCGAAGCTCTCGATCTCGCGGTCCGAGATGATGCCGAGCGCTTCGAATCCCGGCCCCTGCACCAGAGAGATCAGAGCGATCATCACAATGGAGACAATCCCCGTGCGGATCCCCTCTCTCCGGTTCTGTGTCCACCTGCGCACAGCAAGACACAGACTGCATACGGCGATCATATAGATGCCGTTATTGCGCAGAAAGGCGACGAGCACACTTGATACAATATAGGCTTCCCAGCTCCATCTGTTCTTCGTCAGGTACTGTGCGATGCAAAGGGTATACAGCACCACTGCCATCGTGAAGACGGTGTCCTTCCAGAGGGAGACCGTATTGAGCGGGATCAGCGTAAAGAGTGCCATGTACAGCCAGCAGAGCAATGTAAAGAGGCGTTTCTGCATCAGCTGATCCGCCTCTGTGACGATCAGCGCACACACGAACGCCATGCACAGATACTGCAGGATGGTGAATACACACAGTCCCGCCTGCGCATCAAGTCCAAAGCGTCCTGACAGCCACAGAACGGCCCGGATCATCATCGTGTAGAGGACAGGGTGATGGCTGGAGAGCGGTTCATTGCCGAGCGCCTGCTGGATGATGCCGCCCGTGTCCGAGAAAACGCCGCCAGGCATAAAGCTCAGCAGGTACGGAAGCCATACAAGAAGAAGCCCTGCAAAAGAGAGACACAGTGTTCTGCGTGCTCCATTGCCGTCTTCACCTTTCTCTTTCGCGGCACCGGCCGCCCCTGCACGCACAAAAGTGCCGTGCTCCCTTCTCTCAGCGATCTGGGCCGCGCCGGACCTGAGTGCACATACGGCGATGTAGGTCACCAGTGCATACATGAGGTACCTCGGCAGATCCGCCGCCGTGAAGTCATGAAAGAGAACTTCGCCGAATTTGGCGAAGAGGTCCTGGCTGGCCGTTATTTTCCCGGAAAAAAGGATCATCAGCGCGAACAGCGCCGAGAACAGGATATAGAACTGATTGCCCCTGAACCTATGATACTGCATGAAGACGCCTCAATTCCTTCTCACCCTTTTTCGCGCGCAGAAACTGCAGGGCAAGACGCCCTGTGCGCAGCAGGTCCGCAAGAAGCGCTGGATGAACGCCATTGGAGACAAGCGCCTCATGTCCCTCCCGAAGGCCTCTCCAATATCCGCTGGCTGCGCCCGTACTGGTTCCGCCGTAATACATGGAGACGATGATCTCCGGCACATAGGTAAGCCTCACCGCTTTATTCTTCAGAATCCGCACCATGAACTCGTAATCGGAGGAGATGCGGAAATCCGTGCGGTAGAGTCCATACCGCTCATAAACCTGTCTTCTCAGATAAAGTGTGGGGTGTCCCGGCATCCAGCCGGATCTGATGTTCCCCTGTCCCATATGCCAGTAGCGGACGACTCTTCCGTCAAATCCTGCGTACACAAGATCTGCGTGTGCGCCGTCCGCGCCGCTCTCCTCGATGGCGCGCACCATGAGGGAGACCGCATCTCTCCGGACAAATCTGTCATTGAAAAAGGCGATGATCCCTCCCTCCGACAGCGCATATCCCTGGTTCATGGCATCGTAGATTCCATGATCGCTGCAGGATTGAACCTTGACAGGATACCGGAAGCCCCCCGGTGCAGCATAGGCAAGAGCTGCCTCCTTTGTTCCATCCGTCGATCCGCCGTCCTTGATGACAACCTCAATGTCCGGATAGTCCTGCTGCGCGATGCTCTCCATCGTGCCGCGCAGATTCTCTATGCTGTTATACGTTGTGAGAATAAGACTGACCTTGCTGCCTGGCATTGGCATCTCCGTATCTTTCGGGAATCTATACTTCCCAATTCATTCCTCGCTGTGGTGAAATCCGCGCAGGCGTTTTCGCCAAATGCAGCCGCCGGATGTGATCTACACTTTTCCTCTTCTGTGCCATAGATAATCATGCAGTACATAGACGACGAACTTGACGTTTGTGACAAAATACCTTGAGAAGAGGCGCTTTGGATCCTGTGTCAGCCGGTAGAGCCACTCCAGGCCGATCTTCTGAATCCATTTCGGGGCTCTTTTTACGGTGCCCGCATAGAAGTTGAAGCCGGCGCCGACACCCATCATAAGGCCATGCACTTTTCCCTTGTGGGCCGCCATCCACTTCTCTTGCTTTGGTGCACCGAGTCCAATCCAGATAATGTCTGCCCCCGCCCTGTTGATCATATCTGTCTGCTCGCGGTCCTCCTCCTCGGAGAGCGCCCTGAACGGCGGTGAATATAACCCTTTGACCACGATTCCCGGGTAATCCCTTTCGAGATTTCTCTTCAGTCCCTCAATTGTCTCCTGTGTTGAGCCGTAAAAATAATGTGTGACCGACCCGTCCATGCTCGCCCTGAACATGGCATCCATGAAGTCCGGGCCGCTCACTCTCTGTGCATCCTTAAAACCAAGGTAGCGCTCGCACTTCGCCACCGGCGAACCGTCCGCAAATGTATAAGCCGAGCCGTTCTGCACAGCCCTGTACTGAAGATCCTCATGTGCCGTGACTGTTGTGTGTGCGTTGGAGAAGCACACGTACTGCCCGCCAAGTTCCTTTACGTGATCGCGGATATACGAAGCGGCACCCTCTACGTTTGCCACTGCATAGTCAATATCGAGCACGCGGCATCTCTGTGTGAGGCCATTGAGCCTTGCGGTGCACAGACTTCCTTCCGTGTGCAGAATGCCGGACGGAACCCCCCTGTCAAAGAGCCGCAGTTCGCAGTAGACATCCACTCCCTTTTTGAGGAGCACATCCATAAGCCTGCGTGCTGCGTCCTCATTGGCATGGGAGAAGGAAAAATAAGCTTCTGCAGGAAGAGCGCTCTCCAACGTCTCTGACCATTCATTCGCATCCGTTACCGGACCGCAGCCCAGAACAGGAATGTTCTCGATCTGCTCTGGCGGACACTGCAGATTATCCTCGAGAAGCCATATGCCGGAGAGACGGACATGCCCCGGCAGTCCCGTGCGCAGGCGTCTCACAGCGCCGCGGATATTGGGCATATCGGCTGCAATCATCATGGAAACGGCATTCTCCCCGCTCCCGCTGACCCTGAAGAGCCATTGGCGGTACAGCATGCGCTGCACATACATGACAACTGTGTTCAGACAGAACTGATAGGTCAGAAAAAGGCGGGAGACCTGCTGCGCACTCTTTATAGCGACGAGCAGAATGAGAAGGACCGCGAACAGACAGACCTGCTCCTTCACTACACGCACGAGGTTGTCGACAGGGTCCTGCTCATTCGGCAGATACGGCTTCTTCGTGATGGTCCTGTGCAGTGACAGGATGATATAGCTGAGGAGCTCTACGCTCAGAATCTGCCGATAGAAAGAAATCTGCCAGCCTGCCGGCGGTCCGGCATAGCGCAGCCGCAGTGCTGCCTCATAACAGACAAGAAGAACCGCGATGTCCAGAATAAAGGATATTTTCTTTTTCGTGCTGTCCGTGTAATAATGACGATTCATCCGATCCTTCTATCTCTTTGTGATGAGCTGCGACAGATCCTGCACGCCGATCACATCTGCTGCTGCCTTTACTGTGGACGGCGAATCCGCAGCGGCATACCAGGAAAAGGCAAGTTTGTGTGTGCCGTCGGCCCTGGAAAGGCCCGTGGCCAGCCCCTGCTTCGTCTCATCGCCGTGATCCTGCTCTCTGGCGAGAATGAAGCCGTCTATGTACTGGTTCTGCTGTGCCTGTTGATAGGCAAGAACAATGGAAGCAGCCTGCGCCTTCTCCCCTCCCCTTCCGTTTGAGGTGTACCCCTGCTCGCTGCAGAGGATGCTCTTCACCTCTCCATCCGGAGACCTCATGGACGGCTGAAGGAAGAAATCTGTGAAAACATCTATGTTGGACATCGTCACAAACTCGGACGCCTGCGTGTGGTTGATTCCGCTCTTGCCCGTCTCATCCCAGAGCGTCTCATCGCTCAAGGGCATATCATAGGGGTGAACTGCAATATCCCAGGGAATATTGCCCTCTGCAGAGAGGTCCGCCTGCAGACGCAGGAGGAATTGCTGACCTGGATAAAATTCGCTGTCCGTAGTGCCGGCGAACTGGTTGTCCACACAGCTGTACACTCTCGCATTCGCATTCTGTGCCTTAATAGCATTATAGAAGATGCGGAAGGCTTTTGCATACTCCTGCGTATAAGTGTCAATGCCGGCAGATGCCTTCATGTAATTCCACTGGGCTCTCGCATTGATCTCGTTCCCAATGATCCAATTGTCCACGGTGCCGAAGCTCTTGCCGCTGTAGCGCTGTGCGAAGAAAGAAGCAATGGCCTCGAGCTTCTCCACGGCCGCCTCGTCCTGTGTGTTGAACGCATAATAATTGGCGCTGTGGCTGTCACGGGAGAGAGGGTGAATGAGGGATGAATCTCCGCCCCGGTTGTTCAGAAAAATCAGTGTGACCTGAATGCCCTGTGCATTGAGCAGTGGTATCACGTAGTCATACTGCCAGATGGCAGATGCGTTGAATTCATATGTCTTTCCGTTATAAACGTAGGGAACGCCTCCCCCGCTCGTGATATTGGCGAGCGGAATGTTGTACGTTGCCTGCTGTATGCCCAGCTGGCGGAGCTGTCCCGACCGCAGAAGGTCCGAGGAGGGAAGAATGCCCTTCTTCCCGACATGTATACGCGGCGATGAATAGGGCGCACACGCTTCCGGATTCGTGATGAACATGGAATTGCTGACCGGAACCTTTTTGCCTCCCTGCACGGCCATGACCGTGAATTTCTTATAGAGGAGAGATTCCGGTGTATTCTTCCGCAGAGGAACAGAAAAGTGCAGACTTCCAGCGGACGCTTTCGCGCTGCCCACTTCGGCTCCGCCCGCTGCGCTCTCCGTCACATTCTGCGCGTAGAGGTGATACATGCCGTCCTCAGACCCGGCATTTCCTGCAGCGCTGACCTCGACATTGCCGTCCTTGATCGAAACCCCGCTCACAGTCACCGCTCCCGCGGCACACACCTGCATGGACAAAACCGCGGCAGATATCATGGCACCTGCCGCGGCAGACAAACAACGCTTCCATAAACTCTTACGCATTAAAACTTCTCATTCTCCCTTTTTCTGAATCTGTTCTATGTCGTAGTAGCGCTCCATAGCCTTGTTGACCCACCCTCCGGGATATGTCTCTATCTCAGAGACCGGGAAAACAGAAGGCTGCGCGGTCGGTGCGCTCACTGTGACGGATTTCTTTCCATGGCCCTGCTCAAGGTCTTTCGCCATTTCCATATATTCCCTGTCATAAGCGGCAAGGCGTCCGTGTACGAGATCATCTCCTGCTGCCACAGAAGTGATGCTGTGCAGACCATTTATTTTACAGCCGATGAGGAAGACTATGCAAAGAATGAGAAGGCCCTTTCCTGACCACAGTAGCAGAACACCACTATGGAAACCGCTTTTTCTCTTCTTCGCCGTATCTGTTCTTATTCTCCCCATCAGCCACCCGGTCAGATAAAAGGTAAGTCCCACTGCCGTCAGCACATACGAATAATAATAAATATCCACCTGCCTGCCGCCGCCGTAGGTCGATACGCCGTAATAGGAAGGAGCAATCTGCGAAGCGAACAGCAGGTAACTAAGGAGCAACGTCTGCAGCGGATGGCGGAATTCCCGTCCGCTCTTCTTCGCCAGATGCACAAAGGCCGGCAGAAGAAAAAGAAGAAGGGCAATCACCGTAAGATCCGTCCACTGCAGAATGAAAACAACGGCCTGCCGCAGAGCTGAGAGCACTGCTTGCAGAGGCGCCATTCCCTCCGTCCTGCCGGATCTCTCCGCCGCGCCGGGACTTGCAAGACTGACCGCAAACGCGAGCACGAGAAAAGCCAGTACCGGCAGAATCTCTCTCCATTTCCGGTTCTTTGTGAGAATGCACCACAAAAGAACAAGAGCAAGACACTCTGTGCTAAGAAGTGCACTCGTATAATTGCCTCCGCCGACCAGAAATCCCAACAGACAGCCCGCAGTAAGAAGACGCCTGTGCCCTCGCCGATGTGCAGAGGATACGCGCTCCGTCATATGCCCTGCCGCAGCAGAATCTGTAGGAACATTAATGGTGCCTGGATCCTGCAGAAGCTGCAGAACAACTGCACCGAGGATGAGGCTCAGGGCATAAAAAAAGGTGTAATACACTGCCCCGTTCCACCAGTAATAGGCCTCCGCCTTATCAGGCACAAAGCTCACGGACACTGTCAGAACGGATGCGCAGATCAGGGCGCTCTCCGCCCTGCTGCCGTGCAGTCTCTGCCTGACAACGGTGTGCACACAATAAGACGTGGCGATAATAAGACTTCCGAGGAGAATCCACGTCGTGAGCGCGTAGGCTCTCTCTGAAAATGCTCCGGGACTTAAAGAAAAGAGAAAGACAGCAGAGAATGTCCCCTGCCAGATCTGCCAGATATAGACGGTCTCCTGCACAGCGGCAGCGAGAATCCCGATGGGGCTGCTCCCCCCTCGCACCGCATGATACACTCTCCAGGCGAAGTTGTAGTCATCATTGACTGTGTGTGCTGAAAAAGAGGCGGCGAGGATCGGAATAAGAAGAAGGACAAAGACGGCCGCAGCGAGAATACACAGCACGCTGACCGTCTTTTCATAACACTGTTCTCTCTTCTCAGCCGCAGGGTGCGCGGCCGGATCTTCTGCCGGCTTTAGCCGGTATCTCTTCTCGTCATTCATTCTCTGCAACCGTCTTTTCTTTTTTCAGCCTTCTGCCAATGCTCTGTGCGGCAGCCTGGTACATTTTCGTCCAGGCGATACACAGCCCCATGCAGGGAAGGGCGAGCAGCGCTGTGAGCACGGCAGCAGGGACTGTATCCTTCTCAAGAAAGAGCCTCTCCCAATGGAACAGGATGGGACCCACTGCCAGCTGCACGAAAAGGACCGGGAATTTGTTCCAGAGCAGAATATCCATAGAGGCTCTGCCGATATTTTCCAGAAATGCACAGTGCTCTGCGGCAATGGTGAGCTGCACCACGCCCTCACTGAAGAGGAACATGATGAAAAAGGACAGCAGGTAGTGCGGATATTCATCCGTGCGCACGCTGATAGAGCCGTTGTAGATCGTCAGGATCAAAGATGCGGCGATCCCGCAGATGCCGCTCATCACGCGCACATCCACTCTTGGCTTACGGAATTTTCCTCCGCTCAACTGTGCCCAGCGCACGCGGCTGTCGTGGATCTGCCGCCGGACCTGTCCGGCCTCAAAAAAGAAGAGCATGCACAGCGCCGTCTCTATGTGCCAGGGATACATTCCTCCCTTCATCCACTGGGTCAGAATGTAGCCGATGCCGCCAAAGAGCACAACGTAAACGATGCGCACCTCCGCGGCCTTGATGATCCCGGTAGTTGATGTGCGGACCATGTACTCGATAAACTCTGCGAGGACAGTCATGGAGAAGAGACAGGGCAGGAACCACAAGGACTCATTCCACTTCATGCAGCCAAGCTTGCCGTTGGCGAAAAGGAGATGGCGGAAATCCGCAGCAAAGCCCGGCGGCGCCGCCGTTCCAAGGACATGTGCAGCATACGCCCCCAGAAATTCATAGAGGATGATGCTGACGCTCCCCACTGCAAGATAGGGAACTACAAGACGCAGGACTCTCCCCTTCCAGTACTGCGCCCTGTCCTCATGCCAGTAATAGACGTATCCGGCAAGATAGAAAAAGAGTGCCACAGCACCCGAGAGGATATAATCGGCGATGTGTCCCCTGCGCAGCAGATGGCCTGCAGCGATCAGCCATATGCCGATTCCCCTGGCAATGTCAATCCATCCTGTTCTGTTGCTGTCCAGGTCCTTCTCAGACCATAATGCCACATGCCTCATCTGCGGTCATTCCTGATCAATCCTGCGCACAAGATCTGCAATCCGGTCCGCGTACTGCTTCGCCGTGCGGTCATCCTCCGCCTCGACGCCGACGCGGATCACCGGCTCAGTGCCGGAGGGACGGACCAGAATGCTGCCCTTGTCGGAAAGGGCCGAGGATACGGAGGAGAGAAGCTCCTTCAGTTCCTCATTGTTCATGACCTTGTCTTTATCTGTGACCCGCACGCTGTACTGTACCTGAGGATAAAGCGTCATCTGCGCAGCCAGCTCCGAGAGCTTCTTTTTCCTTGCCAGCATGACCTGCATCACCTTGAGTGAAGTCAGGACGCCGTCTCCCGTCGTCGCATACTTGGAGAAAATAATATGGCCGGTCTGCTCTCCGCCTATCCGGTAGCCGTACTTCTTCATGGCCTCATAGACATACTTATCTCCGACCTGTGTGCGCAGATACTCAATGCCGTTTTCCTTCAGTGCCTTGAACAGGCCGAAATTCGACTGTGCCGTGGCGACAACCGTGTTGCCGACAAGTTTTCCCCTCTCCTTCATGTACAGGCTGTACATGAGCAGGATGTGGTCTCCCGTCACAACATTGCCTCTCTCATCCACGGCCAGACATCTGTCCGCATCGCCGTCATAGGCAAAGCCGACATCGAGGCGGTTGTCCAGGACAAAGTTCTGCAGTGCCGCGATATGTGTCGATCCTACATTCCTGTTGATGTTGAGACCGTTGGGACGATCGCCCATCATGTACGTCTCTGCGCCGAGCGCTTCGAACACGGCCTTTGCGATCGTCCACGCACCGCCGTTGGCACAGTCAAGGCCCACGCGCACGCCCCGGAAATCGTATACGCCAAGAGAAATGAGATAGCCGATATAGCGGTTTCTCCCCGCGATATAATCGACCGTTGTGCCAATCCTGTCATCCTTTGCAAAGGGGAGCTCTTTTAGGGCATTCCCGTCGATGACCAGCCTGCCGTCCAGAAAATCCTCGATGAGGCTGATGGTCTCATCGTCCATCTTCTCCCCTCTGTGGTTCACGAGCTTGATGCCGTTGTCGCAGTAAGGGTTGTGGCTTGCCGTGATCATGACGCCGCAGTCAAAGCGGTCCGCCCGTGTGATATAAGAGACGGACGGCGTCGTTGTCACATGCAGAAGATAGGCATCTGCGCCGGAAGCAACCAGTCCGCCGACAAGGGAGTACTCCAGCATGTAGCTCGAGCGTCTTGTGTCTTTGCCTATGACAATCTTTGCAGGTGCGTCGTTTCCGTTCTTCTCATGCTCCCGCCCATAGTACCAGCCAAGGAACCGTCCGATCTTATACGCGTGATCTGCCGTCAGTGTAACGCCCGCCTCTCCGCGGAATCCGTCCGTCCCAAAATATCTGCCCATACGCTCTCCTATGACTGCTCCGCCGGCATCAGTGCGGCAGCTGTGCGGGCGATCCCGCAGGATAATGCCCGTGCATCCTGCTGCAATAATTCCGGCGCAGAGACAGTTCGATCAAAGTCTCTTCAGATACAGGATGTACTCCGGCAGCCGCTTTGCCGGAAAGAATCCATTGCGCACAAAAATGGTCTGCGAGTAAGTGTTGTCCGTCTTCACCTTTGCCGTGAGCTTCTTCACATCAGGGTAATCGAAGGGAATCTCCTCTGAGGCGAGGTTTACGATCTCCGTGCCGTAGCCTTTTGATCTCTGGTCCCTGTCAATGCTGTAGGAGAGCTCCGCCTCATCGCCGTCCACATCGGCGCGGATGACGCCTACAGGAAAACTGCGCATGATATCTCTCGCCATCATGATGTAGATGCGCCGGTTCGGATCCTTCAGCACAGCATGGAACCACTTCTCATGGTCCTCATAGGCGATCTCCTCCTGATGAAAAGAGTTCTTCCGAACCTCAGCATCATTTCTCCAGTTGTACAGAAGACGGCAGTCCTCCTCATTGTCTGCGGCATACCGCAGAAGACATCCGCTCATGATCATTCCCCTTTGCGCTTCTTAAAATACCAGCCGCGCCGACTGCTGATCGGCGTCAGAATCCTTACTCCCTTTCTGGTTGATCACATGAATGCTCCGGAAAGAACACTCAGCGGCTGCACACCTCGCGGTAGAGCTTCACGGTCTCCTCCACCATCTCATCCCAGCTGTGCTCGCCGCAGATGAAGTCCGCCGCGGTATCCCTGTAGGAAGCTGCGGTGTCCGGATTGTCCTCGAGCATCTGGAGCTTCTCCCGCAGATCCTCCACATCCCCTTTCCGAAAGGTCACAGCGTGGTCTCTGACGACCTCAGTGTTCTCTTTAATATCGCTCACGAGACAGCAGTTGCCGTAGCTCATGGCCTCAAGAAGGGAGATGGCCATGCCCTCCACATCTGAAGGGAGCACATAGCAGTAGGCATTCGAGAGGAGCTCCTCCAGCTCCTCCCCCTCGATGAACCCCGTCATGATGATTCTGGGATCCTCTGCCGCCATCTTCTCAATCTCGTGATAATACTCGTCCGTGCCGCCGCTTCCGCCGCAGATCAGGAGCTTTTTATCCGTCTTTGTCTTCCGGAACGCCTCGACGAGGTAATGAATCCCCTTCTCCGGCACGATTCTCGAGAGCGACATGTAATAATCGCCGCCCCGCAGACCGTATCTGGTCCTGATGAGATCCGCCTGCAGCCTGTATCCCCGGTTGATTCCGTTCGGAATAAAGCGGGTCTTTCGTCCATATTCCTTCTGAAAATATTCCTGCAGGTTCTTAGAGAGAACAATGATCTCATCCGCATTCTTCACGGCGGTCTTCTCTCCCATCCTGAGCATGCGGGAAGCAAAATGGCCCCACTTGGATCTCTGCCAGTCGAGACCGTGGATCGTGACGACAACCTTTCTGCCAAAGAGCTTTGGCAGCCAGCACATAATGCTAGGCCCCTCCGCGTGGTAATGAATCACATCGTAGTGCGTAAAGAGAACACGGAAGGAAGCCAGCACGGAATAGACAATGGCATTGAGCTTAACATTGCGGAAAGTGGGCACCGTGATGATGCGCACGCCGCCGTCATATCTGCCTGGCATTCCAGGCTTTGTGTCGTAGTCTCTCGGATGAATGTGATAGCCGGAGCGATTGTAGCAGTCCACGAGGTGTCCCATGCGGACCAGTCTCTGCGCCATCTCCCAGACAACAATCTCGACGCCGCCCTCCCTCGAGGGCACGCGCTTTTGTCCGATCATCGCAATATGAAGTTGCTGATTATCTGCGTTCTTACGGGGCATGCGCAGGGTACCCTCCATTTAAAACTCTATACTATCTTACCATGTCTTTCATCATCCTGCGGTACATGTCGGGAAGGCCGATCTCCGGCTTCCAGCCAAGACCGCACAGCTTCCCGGAGAGGAGGGTGAGCTTCGTATCTGCCGCATAGCCGTAGGTGTTCGTCTCCGGAATGTCGAAGACGACATGGATTTTTCCGCCTGCAATCTCATCGGCCACCATCTGTGCCATGCCGGCGATCGTCGTGTGCGTGCTCTCATTGACAACGTTATAGGCCTCACCGCTGCTGCCCTTCAGGAGAATGGTGAGCAGTCCCCGGATGCAGTCGGCCGTGTAGCAGTAGTTGCCCTCAGACAGGCCCCTGGTGTGCAGCACGATGTCCTTCCCCGCAATTGCGCTTCTTGCGAACTGCGCGAACACGCGGTTTTCTGTCGGCAGAATTCCTGCGCCGAAGGTCTGCGCAAGGCGCGCTATTTTCACAGGGACACCGTATTCGCTGACATACCCGGCGCAAAGGTTTTCGCACATTCTCTTGCTCTCAGGGTAGTTGCTGCGTACGATAAGCGGATTCAGATACCCGATTCTCTGTTCATCTGCCCTCGTATCCGTGCCGTACACGGAGAGATCCCCGTACATCTCCATAGAGGAGACATAGACAAACGAGCGGCAGTGGGTCTCCCTCGCCAGCTCCAGCATGTTCTGTGTGCCGCGGATCGCGGTCACTATAGTCTCTACGGGCTTTTGCACCATCGTCTTTGAGGTGGTGACGGCCGCGCAGTGGATGATATAGTCGATGTGTACCCCTGCTCCGCGTTCTCCGCCGTTGTCCGAAGGCAGACTGCTGTCAGAAGAGACAGCCTCTCTTCCGGCGCCCGAAGTCTGATCTGCCGGTTTCCCGCTGATCTCCTGAAGAACGCTCTGCACAAAGCTATCCTCCGTAAGATCTGCGAGGACAAGCCTCACTCTCCCCTCCGAAAGAAGAGCGCCGTAAATATCTTCTGCCTTTTTCCTGTTGCGGACCAGCGCGAGAATCTGCATGTGCAGCCCGTGTACCTTATTGATGCAGTCGAGCGTGCGCACCATCTCAGACCCGATGAGGCCCGTCGCCCCCGTCACCAGTACAGAGGCGCCGCGCAGGGCATCCAGATTCTCTGTAACAATGGGTGACCCTGCATTGTGTGCAAGGTCTTCCTGCAGTGCGCTCTTTTCATTTGTCTTTCCGCTGCTCATTTTTCTCTCTGCACTTTCTTATGCATTACCCACAAATTACGCACAAAAATTCCTGATACATGGCCGTTTGTAAATCACGCTTTCAAATGCGCCGAATGCAGGCGTCTCCTCCGTGCACGGATCAATTGTTCTGTAGCGCCTTCCGGTCGGCCTCAGCCTTCTCGTGCGCCGCCTTTGCCTCTTTTGCGGCCTTTTCCGCGGCCTTCTTCGCCTTCTCGGCCGTCTCCTTCTCCTGGCGGATGTGCCATGCTCTCTGGAGCGTCCTCATCTCCTCAACGGTCTTCGGCGGTTTCTTTTTCTTCTGTGCGAGAAACTCCTCATATGCATCGCAGGCCAGCTCCGCATCATCCGTGAAAATAACCTGCTTGCCGTGGTCGAGCCAGAGAATCTTGTTGCACAGCTCCCGCACCTGCGGCATCACGTGACTGACAAGAATAGCGGTCACGCCGCCGCTGATGATCTCCTTCATCTTGTCGCCGGACTTCTTGCGGAAGGCGCCGTCGCCCACAGAGAGGACCTCATCGAGAATGAGAATGTCAGGATTGACAAGGCAGGCGATGGAGAAGGCAAGTCTTGACTTCATGCCGGAGCTGAGCTGCTTGAACATGTAGTCCTGAAAGTCCTGGAGCTCGGCGAAGCGGATGATCTCGTCGTACTTTTCATCGAGAAAGCGCCGCGTGTAGCCAAGAAGAGCACCGCGCAGATATGTATTCTCACGCACCGTCATATCGCCGTCGAAGCCGGAAGCCAGCTCCAGGAGCGCTGCGATATTGCCCTTCACTTTGATCTCTCCGCCCGTCGGCACCATGATGCCGGTGATGGCCTTCAGAAGCGTCGACTTGCCGGCGCCGTTTGTGCCGATGATGCCCAGCATATCGCCCTTCTCGAGCTGGAACGTGATGTCCTTGTCCGCCCAGAATTCCTTGACGTGGTAATTGTTCGTGAGGCGTCTCACGATATATTCCTTAAGACCTATTGATTTGAAGTCACCCGTGATGTAACGGATGCTGACATGACTGCAGTCGATCACACTCATAATGTTTCCTGATGATAGTAAGCGGGCTCCCCATCCGGATTTTCAGACTTTTCTGGGGTGCTGAACAATTATAAATAGTACAAGAAATCATGATTGAATTTCTTGTAAATATACATGCCAAGTGCCAGATAGAACACCGCATAGAAGACACACAGCACATGATACCCCAGGGAGGGGATGATGCCGTCGATCACAATCAGGCGGAAATACTTGATGTACACATAAACAGGGTTGAGCATGTACATCATCTGCATGGACTGCGGGAACTTGTCGATCGAATAGAAGATGGCCGACATGTAGTTGAGGAGCGTGAGCAGAACGTCGTAGAGATAGGACGTATCCTCAAAAAAGACATACATGGCCGACAGGATCCCGCCGATGCCGATGTTCATGACAAGAAGGCACAGAACCGGGAACACGAGCAGGATCATCTTCGGCGTGAAGGTGATGTGATCCATCACGCAGAAGGCAAAATAGACAACAAGCGTCAGGCCGAAGTTCACAAGTGCCGATACATTCTTCGAGAGGAGGAAGAGGTACTTGGGCACATTTATTTTCGTAAAGATCTTTGAGTTGGAGACCAGCGACCTCATGCCCTGTCTTGTGGACTCGCGAAAATAAGACATAACGATATTGCCTGAAAAGAGGTAAATCGTGTAGTGCGGAATATCTTTTGAGAAGAACTGCGTGAAAATAACGCGCATCACGAGCAGTGTCATAAGGGGCGAGAGAATAGACCAGGCCATGCCCAGAACGCTTCTCTTGTAGCGCTGCTTGAAGTCGCGGTTTACGAGCTCCTCGAACATAAACCAGTACTGTTGAATTGTTTTCGAGATCTTTTCCATACGCTCCAGATTACCTTAAAAGAAATGCTCTGCGTAGAATCCTCCCGGCTGCCGGCTTCATGCGCCTGTACAAAGAGGCAAGCGCCATGACGATAAGTCCGTTCAGAAAAGCCAGCGCTGCGTAGACACCGATTCTCTCTGCCCCCGTGCCGCCATGCATGATGGCGTCCATGTTCGTCGCTATATAGAGATGCCCAAAATACAGCGCCGTCGAGTATCTGGTCAGCCATCTGCTCACTGCATTGTCGAACAGGCTGCTTCCAAGCGCCTGCCCGCTGAACGAGAGCGTCACAGCAAGGAACAGCAGAAGAATAAAGAGGTAATCCCAGTTGGTCGGGATTTGTGTGTACATGTAGACGATGACGGCGCCATAGAGAAGGATCTCAGCGAAGAGACAGAGGGCCTGCCCGAGGCGGTTCAAAGGCAGTGCCTTCAGATGTCCGCAGAACTGCCAGCTCACAACGCCGAGAAGGAGATCAGCCATCGCGCGTATATTCCCCTTCATCACAAGCCCCGTCCATACCGCAGGATCTCTCGGATGGCTGTAGTTCTGGCAGAGAAAGCCAAAAAGGAGCACCGCAAAAATCGGTGCCGCAACCTTCTTCATCATGTCCGGATACCTGCGCAGCAGCGGATACAATAGTGCCATGCACAGGAGCATAGAGCCGATATACCAGACAACGCCGTCGAATCCGCCGGTGAACAGGCCTGTCATCTCCAGAAGAAGAGGCTCGAAGATCCATTTGCCGATGCTCTTTACAATCTCCGCTCCGCGCAGATGATGGGCAAAGATCATGACAAAGAGGCCGATGAGCCACCCGATCAGAAACTCTGGATAAATCGGCAGGATTTTTCTCTTCAGAAACTGAAAAGTCTCGCTGC
The DNA here is from genome assembly GCA_002353635.1 of Lachnospiraceae bacterium UBA2734. GTDB lineage: Bacteria > Bacillota > Clostridia > Lachnospirales > Lachnospiraceae > CAG-791. Next base: position 29,417 of record DEKA01000005.1, on the reverse strand, counting down.
CAAGACTCTGTGTCTTTGACCTCTTGGCTGCCCTCTCTGCGGAGGCTGCCATCAGATAGCCGGACACAAGAAAGAAGAACTCAACGCCGAGGGACCCGCCTGCAAAGACGCAGTTGTCGTACCCCACCACGTAACGTGAGTGATGGAGCATGATGATCACCGCGAAGATAAAGCGCAGAAAATCAATTGATCCGTTTCTCTTTTTCAATTCCCTGCTCCCTGCTGCGAAGCCTCACTGTAAAAACCGTTTGCACGCAAACTCGAGGCCCGCAGGCCCCACTCAGTGAAATTTTCAGATCTGCCCCGTTCTTCATCAACCCGCCAATCCGCTCAGCCCTTCGTCCACGCAAGAACCTGATCCGCTATGCGCACTGCCGCATTGCCGTCGTCGATGGAACCCTTGTCCGCAAGAAACGCATCGATTTTCTTCTGATAGAGTGCGTCGTCGAACTGTGCAATGTTCGCTGCCAGCTCATCGGAATCCCGCGCAACGGGAAAAGGCGTATCCTCAAGGCGGAAATAAAATCCGCGCTCGTTGTTGTACTCGTCGATATCCATGGCGAAGATAAAGCCGGGCTTTCTCTTGAGCACATAGTCATAGATCCAGGAGGAGTAATCCGTGATGCCGACGTCCGTGATGGCCAGGAGCTCCTGCATATCAGGATAAGCGGTCACGTCAATGACCTCATTCGATGACACTGTATTGCTCGAGACCTCATTCTTCTTGTCGTTGTCGTGGTAGCGAAGAAGAAGTCTCCAGTCGCCGCCGAATCTCTTCTTCAGAGCCTCTACGATCTGGTGCGCATTCAGATCATAGACCTCAAAGTTATGATCATCTCTGAATGTGGGCGCATACAATGCGAAGTGTACATCGGCCGGAAGGCTGTAATCGTCAATGAACTCACTCCGAAGGTATTCCCTCGTCTTTGCGAACTGCGGGAAGAAGATATCATTTCTCGCATGTCCGAGCTTGAGGATCGGCGTCTTCTGCCAGAATGTCTCCCTGAAAACAGCATCCTCAAACGTCGAGTTGGAGATGCAGTATGACGTGAGGCGCCCCGTTCTCTCTGCCGCAACCGGCCAGGACATGTTCGTGTTGTAGTGTGCGGGATCAAATCTCTTGATGCCAAGGGAGCCGTGCCACGTCTCGGCCACGATCTGGTTCTTCTTTACAGGGAAGGGGAAGAACTTGTCTCCAAGAAGGGAGTTGATGATGATCACCTTGGACGATGCCGCAATCTGGAAGAACTCATAGGTGTTGCGCTGAATGATGTGCACGTGCTCTTTCACGTACGCCTTCAGCTCCTTCACATGAGGATCATTACTGGAGAGTGTGCCGAACTCTTTTGCCAGAATCTCCTTTGTGTCCACGTGGTTCTTTGCCGGCGTTGCCACTGCCCAGTAAATCTCCACGGGAGCCTCCCGCCGGATCAGTTCCTCGCTGATGTACTTGAGGTTGCAGCTGATCATGTGGTTGAACGCAAAGAACAGCACCTGATTGTCATTGACCTTTGTGTGCCGGGAAAGAATGCATCTTGCGCCGTAGCCTATTTTCCGATCCAGCCATGTAAAGAACTGCTTGAAGCAGTTGCCGATCCTCTTGAAGAATTTGCCCTCGACCATAACCGGATAGAGGCGCCGGCATTTTTTTGCGATTACTCTCCCTACCAACATAATATCCTGATAACCTTTCTGTTCTTGTTCAGTGACGCCCGGAAGGACTGATCATACAGATGCGTCTGCTGAACGTCATTCCATGTTCACGCCTGCTTCGTCCCAAAAGGCGTTGTAAACATCTGATAATCTCCGTGTCCCGGATAACTGCAGTGTGTCTTTATTCTGTGGGTCGAAGGGTCCATGTAAATGGTATATGTGCCGCCCGCGCGGCAGATCCCCTTCACCTCGTACTCCCCGCTCCTGACCGCCGTCAGATCTGCGCCGAACTCCTGTCTGACAGCCTGCCGCAGGGCATCCTCATAATCAATATCATTCAGGGATACGCCCTGCTTCATCTGCTCCTCCACGCGGTGGTTATAGCGGTCCTCTAGGACAAAGCGCGCCTTCTCACACACCTCGCTGTTGTATCTGGTCATATACCGCACATACCAGGGATGCAGAATGGCAATGGCCAGCACGAGCGCTGCACCGGCGATGAGAATTCCTGCGCGTCTTCGATCCCGCTTAGAGACCGAACGCATTGGAGCTTTCCTTTGCCGTAATGATCGCCTTGAAAATATAGTAGTCAATCGGCGTCGTGATCTTGATGTTCTCCGTCTTGCCCTCTACGGTGTACAGCTCTTTTCCATAGTGACGCATCAGATTGGCGGAGTCGATGAAGTCATTTCTTCCCTCAGCTCTCGCCTTCTCGTGGCACTCGAGGAGGTCTTTGACAAAGAACGTCTGCGGCGCCTTGGCGAGCTGGCACTGGTGTCTGTCGAGAATTGTGCCGACCTTGTCGTCACTGCTGTCGAGGATGACTGTCTCCGTCGCAGGCGTCACTGTGATGGCATTTCCTTTTTCTCTTGCGACGCGGATGCTGTTGGAGATCGTCAGGGGATCCACGAGCGGGCGCACGCCGTCGTGTACGAGAACGACCGTATCGTCCTGCGGATGGAGCTCATGTACCTTCTTGAGTCCGTGGTAGATGGACTCCTGTCCGGTCGATCCGCCCGGAACAATGGCCTCCACCTTGGTGATATGGAACTTGGCACACAGCTTCCACATCTTCGGAATGTATGCCTCGAGACAGGCGATGACGATGCCCTCGACATCGTCGTCATTCTCGAACTTGTCCAGTGTGTAGATAATGATAGGCTTGCCGTACAGCTCAAGGAACTGCTTTGGAAGGCCGGATGTCGTGTTCATTCTCTTGCCGGTTCCGCCGGCAAAGATCAGTGCGATATTGCTCATACGTCATCTCTCCTGTTCTTAATTCCACCCGCCGGGTGCCTCATCACTGCTCTCCGGCGACAGCGCCGGTATCTGCATCTGTCAGATAAAATGGTGCAAAGAAGACGTGCTGTTCCTTCTCTGCATCCTCTGGAATCTGCATGTAATCGCCGTAGAGTCTGCGCAGATACAGATCATACGCAGCCGGAACCGCTCTCTTCTCTCCATCGTAGGAAATCTCCACTGTTCTGCAGAGATCGCTCCGCAGATACATCTCGCCAAAGAAATGCGCTCTTCCTGCCGGAACTGTTACATATCTGGAATGATCATCCCGGCACATGGAGTACCACCGGTCCGCCGCGCGGATCCAGGAATCGAGGCTCATGAAGGAGAGAACCGCGCCGATCGCAATTTTCACGCGGAAGACGCGCTGGTACTGCCGTCTCTCCTCCTCATTTTCGCACCCGTCAAGGAGGGCAAGGAGGGGCTTTCTGTCCCGGAAGAACTTGCGGCAGGATTGGGCGAGGCCGAAGGCCATGCAGACGATGCCGTGAATCTGCCGGAGAACTTTGTTGTCATATGTATTCTCGATGACGAAGATATCAACGAAGGCGCCGCACTCTTTGTTGTGAAAATCCTCTCTGGTCCGCACGCTCGTACCCTTCAGGAGGACCCTTGAGAGAAGGAGGCCGTACTCCTTTGTCTCCCTCGGCGTGTGAACCCAGTAGCGGTCCCCGAATTTTTCCCGGAACTTCACGATAAAGATATCATGGTCACGCCTTGGCATGTTGATATCGATGTCGTCATCCCAGGGAATGAAGCCGTGATGGCGCACCGCACCAAGACAGGAGCCTCCGCCGAGCTCGTAGGTCAGGCCATTTTCCTCACAGACCGTCACGATATCCCGAAGAATTCCGTTCAGAGTTCTCTGCAGCGCATGGAGCTGGTCATCCGTGAGCACGATGGCGTCCTTCGACTTAATATGTTTGAATATCCCGATCGTTTCCAGATTCATAGAATGGCCCTGTGCTGACTACTGCGCGTCATATTTTCTGCCGAGATATTTGGCAACAAGGAACTGCTTGATCTTCTTCCCCCACTTCACCCGCTCGACATACAGATAAGGGAGCGTCTTGATTTCATCTTTGCGCAGATGTCCGCTCTTCACCTGCTGGCGCAGCCACACATTGAAAATCAGTTCGCCCACACGTCCGCTGTATCTGCCCTGATACTGGTTGTAGTTCTGAAAATCGACCTCAGTCTCAAGCGTAAAGAGAATATCAAAGAGCCACGTGCAGTACTCGTTCAGCAGCTCTCGCGTCATGATCATCATGTTCCACATATGGCCGCTGCGCATATGCATCACTTCGTCGTAGCTCTCCAGATAGTCCGGATACTTGTTCTTTATAATTTCTCTTGTCTTCTCAAGGTGATCGATGAAATGGGTATGATCGTAATGGGAGTAAAGGGTCTCGATAATGTAATATCTTTTTCTCGGGACAAAGACTTTGTACTGCCCCAGCATGGGCCGGAGCTCCTTGTATGTCAGGATATAATCGAAAATATCGCCTTTGATCGCTGATCTGTGTTCAGGCTTTCCCTTGAAATATCTCCGGTAGTGGCAAAGGCCGATGTAGTCCTGATGCAGATGCTTCCATGCCCAGTAAAGTCCTGTCAGCTCGCAGAAATGAGGATTGCGCACCGAGATATTCTCTCCGACATTGTCCTTGTGGTAGCCTATGTCCTTCTCCTGGCCGTTCTTGTCCACCTCGACAGCCGCCCCCACATGGAGCGGAAGGTACATCTTGTCCGTTGGCATACGGTACTGTTTATGCGTGGCAACAATAATCCGGACAGTTGGACTCTGCCCCTCTGCCGGATAATGTCTTCCGTTCACCTTATGCGGTTTTGCAGTCTGGGCAGCACCTGGCTGTCCGGATGTCTGTATTCCCATATGTGACTCTGCCCCTTGTATGCCGTATCTTTTGATCAGGTTACTGTCCTGTGCCCTGTGCTGCAGCAGCAGCGGCAGCTGCGGCCTGCTGTGCCTGCAGCTGCTGGTTGTACTGGTCGAGGAACTGCTGCTGGAACTGCGCCTGCTCCGCAGGCGTCAGATTCGATGTATCCACGGTCGGCTGCGTCTGCTGCGCAGCCGTATCCTGACTGATGTCTGCATTCTGCGTATCCTCAGCCTGCTGAGCCTGCGCTGCCGCATCCTGGCTGTCTGCTGCGCTCTGCTCCTGCGCCATCTGCGCATCCTGTGCTTCATCCACAACGTTGCCGGGATCTGCAGTGCCCTCACTCACACTCGGCTGACTCTGCGCTGCACTGACAGATGACGATGATCCGGTGCTCTGCGTTCTGCTGCCGGAGGAGCGCGATGACGATGAGGATGTGCTGCTGTCTGTCACCGCTCCCTTGGATGAATCGGAGGAATACTGGTAATTGCTCATGTCCGGTGCCTCGAGACCGTACAGTGCACTCAAAATGATCTTGGAGTTGATGTTGAAGTCAACTGCAAAGAGACTTCTGCCCTCCATGCCCTTCATCACGCCGTACGTTCCGGTGGCAGGAACTGCCATCTGCTCCACCTTTGCGCCCATGAACTTCGGGGCAAGCGTGAGGAGCTCTGCAACCTCAGATTCCGAGAGGTTGGTCTGGATCATCGGCACTACATCATTTAAGACTTCGAGCATCTGCGTTGTACTGAGCTTGCTCAGCTTATTCGCCGCCGCCATAATGATCCTTCTCTGTCTCTTCATGCGGTGCCAGTCGTCATCAATTGCCCTCGTGCGCGCATAGACCATGGCAGTAGCGCCGTTCAGATGGTTCATGCCGGCATGACAGACCTGCATGTCGTCCTCTACATGCATGCCCATGATATAGCCTGCCGTATAAGTTCCCTCCGGATGGTTGATATGCTCCGCCTCCTTCGGTGTCATGGCCACATCGACGCCGCCGATCGCATTGATCACATCGATCAGCGTCTGGATATTGATGCGGATATACCTGTCAACATCGATCTTGAAATTCTCCCGGATCTCCGCTGTCATCAGCTCCGCGCCGCCATAGCGGAATGTGTGCGTCAGCCAGTCATACTGGCCCTTATATGGACCTGAGAGAATAGGAACGCCGATACCTCTCTCGAAGCTGACCAGGTGTACCTTGCCGGTCTTCTTATTGAGAGAGAGAAGAATGCAGCTATCGCCTCTTGCATCCGCGGCGAATTTTCTCGTGCGGTCATCCGTGCCGATGAGGAGAATGTTATAGACATCGTCGTCTTTGAAAACATCTCCCTCGGCCGCGACTGCCTCTCCGGACTGCAGACCCTTCGTCTGCTTCTCCATCGCTTTGTTGCTGTCGTCGTCATCCATCTCTTCAGAGACTCTCTTGATAACTTCCTCGGAGGAGTAGTCGCCGGCATTCTCCCGCTGCATTCTGGAGAACTCATAGTGATAAAATCCGTACCCTGCGCCGACAAGCGCCACAATCACAATAATAAGTGTGAGCAGGATCTTTCTGGCTGCTCCGGCTGTTCCTTCCCTGCGGCGGTTCTTCTTTCCGCTCTTTTCGGCAGAGAGATCTTCTGCAGCTTCAGGCTCTCTTCCTGTCCCTGCATTCTCCGCAGCACCTTCAGAAGCACTCTCCTTTGTATCGTCCGCCCCGCCTTGGCTGTCATTCCCGGCGCCTGCAGAAGAAGGCTTCTTATTATCCCCCCGATCGATGATCTCAACACCCTCCGGTGCCTCATCATCAGCGTCAGAATCGGCCGACTGTCTGTCCGCACGCTCTGAAGAATTGTCTGCAGAACCGGCAGAGGCGCTGTTGGCCGCTTTCTCTGCACTGTCTGCCTCCTGCTCATAGTCCGCTTTCTGACCGACGCTCTTTCTGCCGGCCCGCACAGCCTTTACCGCCCGTGCCGCCTCCTCGAGAGATGCGGTATCATCGAGCGCCTCCCCCTCGGGAATGTCCTCTCCGCCAACGGCCTTCTGCACATCATCAAGAGAAACCTTATCGTCGAGGGCCTCTCCCTTCGGGATCGTCGTTCTGCCGATCGCCTTCTGCACATCATCAAGGGAGACCGTATCGTCCAGCGCCTCTCCCTTCGGGATTGCCGCTCCGCCGACTGCCTTCTGCACGTCATCCAAAGAGACAGTATCATCCAGTGCCTCCCCCTTCGGGAGCTGCGCCGTTCTCACCGCCTTCTTCAGTTCGTCCTCGGAGACGCCGTTTTTTCTGTTGTCTGTAGTCTTCTTCTCTTCCATATGGAGATTGAGCCGTTCTGTTACGAGAATGTAAACTTTATGTGAATATTTGTGTCAATCTTTAATGTTATAATCGCTCTTGCTCTGTTTTGCAATATCTTCCGCAACAATCTCTTCGCCCGTCCGGCTTTTGAGCTGTGCGTTTGAAGCCTCGGAGAGTCCGTTGTTCACGACGCAGGAGAGATCACAGGTGCTGCACTTATCCAGCTCTTCCTTGCTGACTTTGCCGTCTCTATATGCCCTGACGATCGGCAGTTCGTACATGCTGTACTTCTTCTTCTTGAAAAAGCGAAGGAATTTGTGACGGAATACCCACCATGCGGGCACCCAGATGTACTTGTGCATCGCAGGAGAGACGGAGCCGATCATCCAGCACTGTCTCTCACAGTGGCGCACCTTGTATCTCACCTTCTCTGCCTGTTCGGAATTCCACAGCTCATCCCAGCTCTGCGTGTTGAGATTGCCCATCACTTCCTTATCCTTTGTGCCGTTACAGGGCATCACATCACCATAGGGATCGATGAAAAAGGTATCAAAGCTCATATCACAGGGAAGAAGTCTCTTCTGCCCATAGATATAGTTGATGAGGCCGTGGTTGAAATACGCCCTGAACCACTTCTTCGGGCTGTTCGAATTCAGGAGCTCATTGATCAGATTCTCGAAATTCTGCGCCACCATCGGCCGGTCATGAATGATGTTCTTTGCCTCCACGAAGTAGAAGCTGTTGTGGAGACTGGCCGTCGCGAACTCCATGCCAAGCTTATTGGAGAGATCATAGAGCGGCACGAGATCCGCTGCATTGCGGTCCTGCACCGTCATGCCAAAGCCAACATCTTTAAGTCCCATCTCCTTAAGCTTGAGGAGTGTCTGGTATCCCCTGTTGAAGCCGTCGGGAAGCCCCCGGATCTCATTGTTCGTCTGCTCAAGACCCTCGATGGAGATACGAATGCCTATGTTCGGAAACTCCTTACACAGGGCAATAATTCTGTCCGTAAAAAAACCGTTCGTCGAGATGACGATACGGTCCGAAATTTTATTCAGTTCCCGCACAATGTCCGGGAGATCCTGGCGAATAAACGGCTCTCCTCCCGTGATGTTCGTAAAATACATCGGCGGAAGCTTCCTGATCGTCTCGATGGATATCTCTTCATCCGGCCTTGAAGGTGCCTTGTAGCGGTTGCACATCGTGCACCTTGCATTGCACCGGTAGGTGACAATGACGGTTCCGTTTAATTTTTTCATATTCGATTCCTATATGATAATTGTTCAGCACCCCTCGACATCTTTGGAGCAATTCGGGAGGAGGTGCCAGACAGCTGTATGTGTCTTATGTTCTCAGCAGGTGACGCGCAGCAGCTCCGCCTTTCCATGGATATGAATCTCCGGCGAGTCCGCCGGAACAAAAAAGGTATCTCCGCGGAAAAACGGAAGGCTCTCCGAATTCCACATTAACATGCCGCAGCCGTCAGTGACAATAAGAACTTCAAATGATGTTGCACTGCTTTTGTAGGAGGCCATCGGCCGTATTCTCTCTGTATTAAGGAGAATGTGTTCCACCTCAAAATATTTGCACCGGCAGAGAAACTCTGAAGCGATGCCGGGATGATAGCGCAGCACGTGCATAGGCTGCCTTGGCTGCGCGGATCCCTTCAGATTCGCAACGTCCAGAGCCTTTGCTATGTGGAGCGGCCGCTCCTTCCCGTCTTTTCCCTTTCTGTGATAGTCGTACAGCCGGTAGGTCAGATTCGAGCTCTCCTGCACTTCCACGACAAGGGCGCCGGCACAGATTGCGTGTACTGTGCCCGACTGGATATAGAAGACATCGCCCTTCTGTACCGGAACCTTCTGCAGATACTTCTCTATACTGCCGTCATCCAGGGCACGCAGGACACTTTCCCGGTCCATGTCTCTGTTGAAGCCGTAAATCAGATGTGCCGTCGGCGTCGCATCCACGACGTACCACATCTCACTCTTGCCGAGCGCCCCGTTTTCATGCGTCCTTGCATAGTCGTCATCCGGATGCACCTGCACGGAGAGGTCTCTCTTCGCGTCGATGAACTTGATCAGAACGGGAAGCTCTCCGTTCTGCGTCTGTATATCCGGATTGGCACTTGGATGTGTGCCGAAAAACTCCTGGTGCTCCCGAAGGATATCCTGCAGAAGCTCCCCCTTAAACGGACCTGAGGCCGCCCTTGCCGGGCCGTCCGGGTGCGTTGAGCACTCCCATGTCTCCGCAAGCGGCGTGAGATCCAGATTTTTTGAAAAATCGTCCTTCAGACGCCTCCCGCCCCAGATGTAATCCTTGCCTGCCGGATCCAGCAGAAACGGAGCATTCAGTTGTGCCTTCTGTTCCGACATACACTCTCTTTCGAAAACAAATCTGTTCAGCAGGCGCTGCACCGGCAAAGACGTACTGATTCAGCGGCCGGCGAACAGAATACCCACTCAAAATGGTATCTCACTCCAGCTCATACTTGATCTTATCGTGCACAGAGATGGACTTGCCCAGCTGTACCTCGATCACCTTCAGCTCCGAATCGTCTGCCATGATGGTGTGCCGGCATCCCGCCTGCATCGTGATGACATCGCCGGGTCTGACCTTCTGCTCCATGCCGTCCACAATTGTGGTGCCTGTGCCGGAGATGATGTTCCATACCTCATCCCTGTGCTGATGAGCGTGGTAGTTCATGCCGTGTCCCGGCTTCAAGGTCACCAGAATGGTCAGACTCTCCTTCTCGACGTCCAGCACCTGGAAACTTCCCCAGGACTTCTCTGCGAACATGACCTGCTGGTCCATCGCATCCACAAAGGGCTTGATGTAGCTGGACTGCTCCTTGTCCGAGACAAGGATGCCTTCCGGGCTCGCCGCCACAACGGCGTTCTGCAGCCCCATGACAAGGACGGGTACATCCAGCTCATTGACAACATTCACATTCGTGCACCTGTCATTGAGCGTTCCTTTGCCAATCACAGGTTCTGTCATCGCCTCGGTCAGCGTATTCCAGGTGCCCATGTCCTTCCACTCGCCGGCGTAGCGCAGCACCTGGATGTTCTCCTCGTGCTCGCACACCGCGTAGTCGAAGCTGATCTTCTTCAGGGATTCATATCTCGAGAACAGCTCATCGTAGTCTGCGAACTGCATCAGCTCTCTTGCCTTCTGCAGCACATATCCGATTTTATAGGCGAAGACGCCGGCATTCCAGAGGGCCCCTTCACTGATATATCTCTTTGCGGTTTCCACATCCGGCTTCTCGTGGAAGGTGGAGACTCTGCTGACCTGGTCCTTCGTCACAGGGATGACATAGCCGTACTTCTCAGAGGGGTACGTGGGCTCTATGCCCATGACCGTGAGATTGGCTTTTCCCTGCGCGGCGAGATCAGAGAGGCGCTTTAACGCCTCAAAATACCCATCGCCCACATACGGATCTACCGGGCAGACGACGACAGGCTCACTTTCGTCCACATGCTCCACATCCCGAAGATAGGCCGTGGCCAGCACAATGGCCGGAAAAGTATCTCTCCGGCACGGCTCCAGCGAAATGGAGATATCATCTCCCAACTGGTTGCGCAGCTGCGACACCTGCGACTTCGCCGTCGCGATCGTCACCGTTGCATCGCGGTCCACCTTCCGGATCTGGCGGTACATCCTCTGTACCATGGACTCGTAGGTGCCGTCTTCTCTTCTGAAAATTTTGATGAACTGTTTGGAGCGGATATCGTTGGACAGGGGCCAGAGCCTCTTTCCGGAGCCGCCGCTCAGCAGAATAATGTGCATAATAACACCTTCATCGCTCCGCGCGCATCGGATTATGCAGGAAGTCCTCATAAGTCAGTCGGATTCCCTCATCAAGACTCGTCTTCGGTGCCCATCCCATGGCCTTCGACTTAGAAATGTCGAGGAGCTTTCTGGGCGTTCCGTTCGGCTTTGAGGGATCCCAGCGGATCTCTCCTTTATAACCGACAATCCTTGCCACGCGCTCTGTCAGTTCCTTGATCGTACACTCTTTACCGGTGCCCGCGTTGACCGTCTCATTGCCGCTGTAGTTGTTCATGAGGAACACGCAGAGGTTGGCGAGGTCATCCACGTACAGGAACTCACGCAGAGGCGAGCCGTCTCCCCAGCAGGTTACATAAGGAAGATTCTGTACCTTTGCCTCATGGAACCTCCTGATCAGGGCCGGCAGAACGTGGCTGTGCGTCGGATGATAGTTATCGTTCGGCCCATAAAGGTTTGTGGGCATAACGCTGATGTAGTCCGTGCCGTACTGGCGGTTTAAGAACTCACAGTACTTGAGACCGGAGATCTTCGCAAGTGCATAGGCCTCATTCGTCTTCTCCAGAGAAGATGTGAGGAGGCAGGACTCCTTCATAGGCTGCGGTGCCATTCTGGGATAGATGCAGGAGCTGCCGAGGAACTCAAACTTCTTCACATTGTTCTGCCAGGCAGAGTGGATCACATTCATCTCGAGGATCATGTTCTGGTACATGAAGTCCGCGAGTGCCTCCTGGTTGGCGACAATGCCGCCGACCTTAGCTGCTGCAAGGAAAACATAGTCGGGCTTCTCCTGTGCGAAGAAATCCTCTACTGCGTCCTGTCTGCACAGATCCAGTTCCTTGTGCGTCCTCGTGACAATGTTCGTATACCCCTGTCTGTTCAGTTCGCGGACAATGGCAGAGCCCACCATGCCGCGGTGTCCTGCCACATAAATCTTTGCGTCCTTGGGCATGGGCGGCTGCTTTGATCTGTATTCTTCCGGAATTTCACTCATTGCAAATCTTCTTTCTGCTGCCGCAAAAGGCAGCTCCGTTCTTTAAATACAACAGTACTTCTGATTGCTTTTAACAATACCGTGTCTTCAGAGGTTCGAATCCGCTTCCCGCAGCGCCTTTTCCTTCTTTGCCAGTTTCCTGTCATGCACTGCCATAATGTGAATCAGCTCCTCATATGTCGTCTTCTGCGGATTCCAACCAAGAACAGTCTTTGCCTTGGTGGGATCTCCCCAAAGATTGTCCACATCTGTGGGACGGTACCATTTGGGATTCGTGCAGACAAGAAGCCTTCCGCTCTTCGCATCATATGCCTTCTTGTCTATCCCGGTGCCCTCCCAGCGGAGCGTAATGCCGTTCTCACGGAAAGCCTTATCAGTAAAGTCCTGCACTGTGTGCTGCTCGCCGGTGGCGATGACAAAATCGTCCGGTTCAGGCTGCTGCATGATCAGCCACATGCACTCCACGTAGTCTTTTGCGTAGCCCCAGTCCCTCTTCGAGTCCATATTGCCGAGCTCGAGGTGATCCTGCAGGCCCTCTGCGATGCGTCCTGCGGCGAGCGTTATTTTCCTTGTGACGAAATTCTCGCCCCGCCTCTCCGACTCATGGTTGAACAGGATACCGTTAACAGCGAACATTCCATATGCCTCGCGGTACTCCTTTACCATCCAGAAGCCGTACTGCTTCGCTACGGCATAGGGACTGTAGGGATGGAACGGCGTCGTCTCCCTCTGCGGCACTTCCTCAACCTTGCCGAAGAGCTCCGATGTGGAGGCCTGATAAATCCTTGTCTTTTTGGCAAGACCGCAGATCCGGACAGCCTCGAGAATGCGCAGAACACCCAATGCATCCACATCTCCCGAGTACTCGGGCACATCGAAGGAGACCTGCACGTGTGACTGCGCCGCAAGGTTGTAGATCTCATCCGGCTGTACTTCGCCAATGATGCGGATCAAAGAGGACGAATCGGAGAGATCGCCGTCATGAATGGTGATCGTTCCCGCCTCCAGGAGATGGTCGATCCTGCCCGTATTGGAGATGGACGACCTTCTTGTTATGCCGTGCACCTCATATCCCTTGTCCAGGAGGAACTCTGCGAGAAAAGAGCCGTCCTGTCCCGTGATGCCTGTGATTAAAGCTTTTTTTGCCATATCAACCTCAATTCATACTGTACGGATATCTGTTCAGCACCATATCTCCGGTGCTGAACAATTACATGTTCGAAAACAGTAATCCAGCTACCCTATGATAACCATACGGGGCCCTGCGGTCAAATTGCAGAACGTAAAGCCGGATACTGACGCATTCCCGCGTAAACGCGGATGCACCCCGTGCCTGGCTTTCCATTTACGATGATTTGAACTGCCGCGGATCGCTCCGCCACCTTGCGGTTCACATGGCTCCTCTGCGTGTGATGACCACATACACGGTGCGGCAGAGTATCCGGATATCGAGGCCGATGCTCCAGTGCTCGATATATTCGCGGTCCATCCGCGCGACATCATCGAAGTCCAGCACCTTTCCGCGCCCCTCCACCTGCCAGATTCCCGTGATGCCGGGGCGGACCGACATGCGGCTTCTGTGATAGGGATTGTACTGCTCCCACTCGTCGACGGTCGGGGGCCTTGTGCCTACGAGGGACATATCTCCCTTCAGCACATTGAAGAACTGGGGGAATTCATCCAGAGAAGTGTCGCGGATAAAGTTCCCGATTCCCCTTTTGATCGTGCCGTCCGGGAGCTTCCGGCAGCCGATAATACGGGGATCGTACTTCATCTTGAACATCTGCCCTTCCTTGAGGCCGTTCTCCCGCATCAGCTCCTTCTTCCTCTCCTCGGCGTCCGGATACATGCTGCGGAACTTGTACATCTCAAACTTGCGGCCATTCTGCCCTATTCTCGTCTGGTGGAAGAATATGGGCCCCGGCGATGCAATATAGATGAGAGGTCCCAGAATGACAGTGAGGACAAGCGTGATCGCACACCCGATAACGCTCCCGACAATATCCGTTATCCTTTTGATGAGATATTCGCCCGGATTGACCTCGGCGATGCTCGCCGTGATCACAGGACATGTCCCCACCTTCTCAATCGATTTCTCACCGCCCTCCATATCAATGAGCTTCTGCAGGGTGAGATGTACCGTGATCCCCATGTTGATCACTTCATTGATGAGTTCTTTCGGGAAATCCTCTGCCGATGCGATATCAAAGAGCACCTCGTCCACCCAGTTGCGCGTGAGATAATCGATCAGCGTATCCTGATCTGCCGCAACCGGCACGCCGTAGAACTCTGTCCCTTTCATATCTCTGTCAATGATCGCCGCCGCACTGAAGTGATACATCTGGTAGTTCCGGTCGAGGATATTTTCCTTGATGAACGGAATCCGGTCAGACGTCGTCACAATAAAGAGCTGTATCTTTCCGCCCTCCTCCATTTTCCGATGGAGGAAGCTCTTCCAAAGAGAACGAACGGCAAAAGAAAGGCCCGCATAGATGACCATCATGGACATGTAGGCAAAACGGGAGTATGCGCCGCTGCTGTGGATCAGGTAGAGATAGAAAACGCCGAAAACGCCGACATAAACTGCCTGCCGGACCGAGGCAGCCGCCTCAGAGAGAATTCCCCTCTTCAGTACGTTTTTGAAGGTGCCGGCAAAGAGAATCACCACGAGGTCGATGAGGAGAATGATAAAGAGCATGTTGCGGTAGAGCTGTCCCCGCATCAGATTGACTCTTCCAGGGCGCACCACAAAGCCCAGGGCAAACGACGCCGCCAGAGATAGTATATCCAGTATGATAAAGTCCAGGTGCTTGGCCCACCCGCGAAATCTTTTTCTGTACATTGCTCACCTGCTGCCGAACGCACGCAGCGTCTCGGCTTCTCTTGTCCGCCACTGTGACGTAAGGAAATGGAGATCATCGGCACTTGTCAGCTCCGCTGCATCCTCCGGCTCGAACACAGCCCCCGGATGAAAGAGAACCTCCAGATTCCGTCCCTCTTTCTCTGCGGTCTTCACCGCATCCTGCAGAAGAGGTGCCACATTGTGCTCCGACATATGGCCGGACATTGCAACTCCCATAAAATCATAAGGTTCGATCTGCGCGAACAGCGCCGGGTATTTTCTCCGGTTCCTGCGCGCAAGCGCATTGAGCACCAGAACCTTCACCTTGTTGATCTTCTCAAGCGGATCAATCTCCGCTTCATGACGCCGGTACAGCGCCATATTCTCGCGAGGAATTCTGATGAAAACAACGTGCAGCGAATCCTCTCTGATCACCCGCGCGATGGCATCGAACAAGAGAGGAATCATCTGATAGTGCACATGGCCGTCCAGGCGGATTCCGCCCTCCGGTCCGTTTTCAAAATAAGGCAGACACTTCCGGATCTGTGCCCGCACCTCCTTTGTAATCTCTTCGAAATAGCGCTTCCGGACAAAGGGATTGTAGGAAGCGAGCAGCATTCTGCCAAAGGAGATGTTGAAATTTCCCATCTCATCCACAAGATCCGGGATCTCCTCCTTCGGTGTGAGCGCCCTTCCCTCGACGAAATTCAGATGAACAGTGATGGAGATTCGATCCCGGAAAGGCTTGATCCACTCCATACACTCATCCAGATAAGGAGAGTTGGGCATGATGCTGATGCCGTTCAGTGCGCCATGCGTAAAAGTATCCAGTATTCTCTTTGACTGCTCCGGGAACAGCCCGTAGTCGTCAGCGTGATATTCTATTCTCATTGTCAGTAATAAGGGTCGTATAGAAGCGCAGCATCTGCAGTTTCCCTCTTCTGAAAATAAAAGCCTGCCTGTGCTGTCTCTTCACTGCTGTATCGTTCTGCTGTCTGTCAGCGTTTCTGTACCCGCACCTCAGCCTATATCTCTCCTGCAGGTCTCCTCGCGGGAAGCGTCTGTCTCCTTCACCTTCTCCAAATCTGCCTGCCCTGCTCTCTCGCGGATGATGAACTTCGGGCGTCCCTTAACCTCCTCGAAGATCCGCGCGATATAGTAGCCGATGAGACCAAGGCTCATCATAATAATGCTGCCGATGAACAGCAGCAGAAGAATCACAGTCGTAAATCCCGACGCCGCCTGGCCGATCAGATAAGTGTGAATGGCCTCAATTCCCTGCAGAATCATGATGATGAACATCACCACGCCAAGGAACGTCACGATCTGCATGGGAAGCGTTGTGAAGGAGGTGATGTTCGAGAGCGCATATCTGATCAGAGACTTCGTGGACCACTTGGACTGGCCTGCCTCTCTCTCCTGCACCTCAAACGGAACCTGCGTCGAGCGGAATCCCACCCAAGAGGAGAGCGCGCGGAAGAATGCATTCTTCTCCTTCATATTGAGCAGGACGTTCACCGCCTTCCGGTCAAGGAGTTTGAAGTCGGATGCGTTCGACATGTCAATTCCCGTCGCATTGCTGATGAGGCGATAGAACATTTTCGCGGCGAAAGAGTGTGCCGCGGACTCCTGCCCTCTGCACGTCTTCACGCCCTCCACCACTTCATACCCCTGCTGCCAGAGATGATACATCTCAACCAGTTTTGCCGGCGGATGCTGAAGGTCGCAGTCCATGACGGCGACACAGTCGCCCTCCGCCTCGGAGAGCCCTGCAAAGACGGCCGACTCCTTGCCGAAATTCCGGGAGAAGCACGCGCCGCGCACATGCGGATTGTCTGCCGCTGCCTTCTGGATCTCCGGCCACGTGTTGTCCTTCGACCCATCGTTTACAAAAATAATCTCGTACGGAATGTCCGCGCCCTCGAGCGTCTGTGCCACCACCTTCGCTGTCTTTGGGAGCATGGCCTCCTCATTGTATGCAGGAATAACGACTGATAACATTTTTAACCTCTGCACCGCTTGTAAATTATACGCATATATTTATGGCTGACGGCACGATATCGATGTGCGCATCGGTATACGTTCCGCCGAACTCCCCGTCCACTGTCCAGGATACCGGCTGATTCGTGTGGAAAGTAATGCTGCTCGTCTGAAAGGACGTCACGTATGTGTTCTTTGTGTTGCCGGATGTCAGTCCCTGAATGATGCCGTTGAGCTCGATCAGGTTGTTGGGCTTTCTGATCAGAATGACCTCAAACTTGCCGTCGTTGAGCTGCGCCTTGTCGAGGAGCTTCGTCTGCATGCCGCCGATCGATGTCGAATTCGTGACGCCGCAGAAGATATACTCGCCCTTCTCCGTTATGCCGTCGTGCGTGATGACGGCACCGATGTCCTGGCTCAAATTCTCAGGGAGCGTCGCGATGGAATTGAGTACATATGCGCCGTACCCCAGAAGGTTCTTCCAGTTCTGGTCCGTCGAATAGCTCACCTTCGTGAAGGCGCCAAAGCCCGCCACGTAGTTAAAATACCGGTCCTGGAGCTTCCCGACATCGTACATGAACAGGTCATCTCCTGCAATAACCTTGCAGAGCTCCTCCAGTGTCCGGTCGCCGTTAATGTTGCGGGAAAAGTCATTCGTAGATCCGGACGGAATATAGCCGATCGGCGCCGTCACATGGTTGTTCAGCATGCCGTTGATGACATGGTTGAGCGTGCCGTCTCCCCCGCAGCAGGCGATCACATCAAATCTTCCCACTGTATCCGCGATAATTCTCTCGGACGTCAGCCCGATCTCCGGAATAATGGGATAGACGGTGACCTCGCACCCGCGCCTTGCCAGCTCCGTCACAATCGACGTCATCTTGGTCTTCGCCGATCCCACACCGGCGCTCAGGTTGATGAGCAGAAGAACTTTTTTACGTTTCATATTCTATCCCCGTCTCTATTGTCATGTTTCACCGCCGTCCCCGCACTTCGGGACAGGACGTCTTCAGCCCCCGCAGACCCTGCATTCTCATATGCCGGTCCCATCCCGTCCTCTGCGCCTGCCTTGATCAGCGCTCCATCGGAGATTTGGCATTGGTCGGATCGCAGGTCACTGCATCCGCCACAGTGCCGTCTGCAGGGTTCCAGACAACAATATTAAGTCCATGCTGGTTCAGGCTGTAATCCGTCCCGTTCAGACGGATCATCGACTCGTCCCCGACATCTGCTCCTGCGCTTTTGACCTCATACAGTGCAGATTCATCCGGGAGCATTGCCCCCGCTGTCAGTTCGTCATAACTGATATTCTCTGCAAGAACATTCCCTCTGTCAAGAACAGCCAGATAGCTCAGATTCTGTCCGCCCTGCAGGACACCGGAGAGCCCCAGGGCATTCAGGTCCTTCTGCACATCATCAGGGATGCTCCCTGCATCGCCCTTGACAGAAAGGAGAATCGTGTACTGGTCCTTCACCCTGGCCAGTGCTGTCAGGTAGTCATCCATATCGCAAGTCATCAGCCGCAGATCCGTGTGCACGCGCTGCACGGTATAGACGATATGCTGCGTATCCGTGGCGAGAATTTCAGCCCTGAAGTCTTTCGGATCGATTCCGTTCAGAGGAATAGTGGCTGTATATGTTCCATTGCTGTCGTTCAGATCCGCCATCCTGCGCGAGGCCGGATCTTTTGCACTCCAGTAGCTCACAGACATGGAATCAAGAGAGGCATTGACATCCTCGCAGCTCAGATGCACGTCGCTGACCGTCAGCTTCACAGAAGAGGACAACAGACTCTTCTTATAATCGCTGAAAACAACATGCGCATGCGCGCTGCTCTTATCCTTGTAAGCTGTGTCGAAGACAGCGGAGTCCAGAACACTGCCCGTCGCATTGTCCAGCACCATAAAACGAAGGCCGGATCCATTGCTGCTGACGTCCTCTCCTTTTGGCTTTTTCTTCGTCGCCATGATGATAGAACCGTTCTTTGCATCCTGTCCGTCGCTCGTGATCTTATACCAGATGCTGCTCCCCTTCAGTGTGCCGTCCATCTCGATGGGCGCACTGTCTTCCTTCTCCTGTACGCCGTCTTCATCGATCACCGCGGCGAAGGAAGTGCCGTCCATTGTGCTGAGCGTCGCCTTGATGCCAAGTGCCGACAGTCTTTGATCGTCGTATTCATTCAGAGCAGACGTGCAGTCGCCCACCCCCGTAATCAGAACAGTTCTTCCGTCAAGCGGCATCTGACCGAGTCTTGTCAGATACAGAGAGAAATCCCTGTGTGCATCCAGTGAGAGGTCTCCATCTTCATCAGCGATCGTGTACGTCTCCCCTGTACTCGTTTTCAGACTTACTGTAATCTTCTCTTTGTTGTCCGTATAGGCAGAGAGATCGGCAGCGGCTGTATATGTCCCGTTCTCCTGCAGTGCAAAGGTGAGATCCTGTGCGTTTTTGCCGCTCTCATCCGTGATCGTCCCCGTGATCTGCGCGATCTTTTCCTGTACGTTCTGGATGTTGGAGATTTCCAGCTGTGCCTTCTTTGTGTCCGCATCGTACGCCGTGAGATTCAGATCCGCTCTCGGCACAATATCCTCTGCCTTTTTATAGGCGTCGTTGAGTGTCACCTGCTCAAGATTCTTGATGAGTGCAGATCCCCTCTCCAGCTCCTTCTGCTCGTTTTCTCTGCCATATTCCTCAGAGAGCGTCTTTTTTGTCGAGAAGAGATTCGTGCCAAGGCCCAGCCGCTCGCCGTCGATCTTTGCGCCCAGCGCAGCCAGCGTCGTAGGATAATCATCGAATGTCGTGTAGTCCCTGCGCCCCATCGAAGGATCCAGCTGCATCGCTGAGTTGATGTACGCCGTGTACACCTTCCGCACATAATCCTTTTGCAGATCTGAGGGAAAGTTGGGTGTCATCGTCGGATGATCCCCGGAGATCACGATCGTCGTATTGTCGTACCAGGGCTGTTCTTTCGCCCACTCCAGGAAGTCCGACACTTGTTTTGAAGCGCACGCAAACGAATTGGCGTAGGGGTCATCGAAGGTATCCGGGCACAGCTCGCACTGATAGCCTGTCTCCATGTGCGTGTCCACCGTCAGCATCGTGAGGTTGAACGGCTGGTCCGATTTTGCCAGATCCGTCACCTCATCCTTCGCGAACTTATATAACTTCTCATCCTCATACCCCCACCACACAAAGTAATCTGAAGGGATGAGGCCCTTCTCCTTCGCGTAGTTGTAGTCGTGCATCTCATAGCCGCCGTGCTCGGTGAAATAAAGCTTTCGTCCGCCAAAAGTGGCGTCGGATCCCAACAGCAGCACCTGTTTATATCCCTCGTCGTGGAGAATATCACCGAGCGTCCTTATTTTCGGAAAGAAGGAGTCCTGCGTCTCCATCAGGTTCTGCTCCAGGCCCGTTGAGAGCGGAAGGCCGGACGTCTGTGCGAACATGGCGCCCATCGTCCATGTGGCGCCGGGCATGGCAAAGCCGCCGTCGAGCGTCTTGTCGGTCCCGGAGAAATCCTCATTCTCCTGCGCGATCTTTGTCAGCTCCGGGATCATGCTCACAGCCGTTCCGCCGCCGTTTTCCCTGTCAGCCTCCGTCACCTCCATCGACTCCATGAAAATATAGATCAGATTGCGCTTCTTCTCGGGGAAAGTGACCTTTACCTTGTGGGGGTCTGCATAATTCTCGTCGGCGAACGTCGAGAGGTTCTTCTGCCCGTCTATGTAGCCGGAGATGTCCAGCGTCGTCCAGAAGCGGAAAACGGCCAGGCCAAGGAGAAGCACACCCGCAGCAAGAAAGAGAACGTGCAGCAGAACCTTCCTGCTCTTCCACCACCTGCAGGCGAAGATCATCGCCGCTAAGGCGGCCGCAAAGATCAGGGCAGTCGGGAGGATGCAGTTGAGAGCATATTTTCCAAACATACCTCCGCCGGTGCCGCCAAGGGTGCGCAGCTGATAGGTCAGCTCCTCAAACGTCATGTTGTTCCAGGTCGACACCATCCAGCGGTGGGAGAACAGCAGAAGAACGGCAAGGACAAAGACCGGCCAGTTCAGGACCCTGATCAGGATATAGATCAATTTTTTAACTGTTTTCATGGTGCAGTACTACTCCGTCAATGGCAGGCGGCAGCTCCAGGAGACCGGCAGGGCCTCCGCATCAGAACCGTGCGTAGCCAAATCCCTGCAGGACATTCATCCCGCTTGGTGCAAAGAGGACAATCAGGTAGAACAGTGCGACATACAGAGCTGCCTTTGCAGGGAGCGGTGCTCTGTGCATCCAGTCCATCACATTTATTTTCTTTTCCTTCGCCGTGTCGATGACGAGGATCAGGATGACTAAAAGAATGCATACGGGCCAGCAGACAGAGGATGCGCCGTCCGAGGAAAAGGCAGCCTTCAGAGGCTCCGCGCTCCAGGCCGATGGTCTCACCAGAGAGAGGATTCTCCTTGCGCCGATGCCGGCGGCACTCCCGTCGGACATCATTTCGAAAATGCCGAACAGAATGTATGTCCTTGCCATGCAAAAGAGGCTCCACCCCCTGTTTCCCTGCCGGATGTGCAGGCACTCTCTCCACCTTTTATACTGCGCGCCGAGGAGTACGTTCAGGGCGATGAAAAAGAGGTTCATCCAACCCCAGAGAAGGTATTTCGCACCAAAGCCGTGCCAGATGCCCATAAATGTCCACACGCAGAAAAGACTCACCATCACGGGCAGATTCTTTCCGGCCAGCGGATGACGCACCGATATCTTCTTTGCCGTCTCATTGAGGCGCTTTCCCAGCGCCACCGGATAGAAGACATAGTCCTTGCAGAATGCTCCAAGGGTTACATGCCATCTGCGCCAGACCTCATCGATGGACTTCGAGAAAATGGGAGACCTGAAGTTTTCCGGAAGTCTGATCCCCAGAATCTGTGAGAAGCCGATCACGATATCCATGCAGCCGGAGAAATCCGCATATTGCTGCAGGGGAAGGAGAAGAACCAGAACGGCGGACGACAGACCGCTCACCTGCTCCGAATCCAAAAGTGCGCCGAGAACAGCCCACAGTGAATCCGCGAGGATGATCTTCTTGCAGTAACCATAGAGCATCCGCAGGATTCCCTCTGTCATGGCCCGGAAGGAGAAGGAATGCCCGGAAAAGAGCTCCTCCTTCTGCCGGTCGTACCTCGTGAATGGTCCCTCCGTCATCTGTGGGAAGAAAGAGAGAAAAGTCAGATAGCGGAAGAAATTCCGCTCTGGAGCGAACTTGCCGGCCTCCACATCTGCCGCGTAGGAAACCGCGATGAAGGTGTAATAGGAGACCGCGATCGGCATCACAATCGAACCGTGGTCCGCATTCCACTTAAAAAAGGCCCAGACGGCAATCACAGGGATGAGGCCAGCGGCCAGGATCATACGATTTCTTCTGCCGTGCTCTTCCTTCAGCGCGCACTTCTTCTCCCTCTTCTGCGCGCCGGAAAGCGCGGACAGCGTACCTTTCTCCGCCGAATAGTGTTCTTTTTCTCTGCCAAGAAAGAGACCCGCGAGGTAGGTAATGAAGGCAACAGCCAGAAGAACAAGGCATCCTCTGATGCCTGCACACGCACAAAAGAGCAGGTTTGCGGCGAGAAGACACATCCACTGGAACCTGTGCGGCAGTATGTAATAGATGATCGTCACTGCTGCGGCGAACAATAAAAAAGGAATAGACAGTACCGACATATCAACCCCACGTACCTGCATCTATGTGCACAGTCAAAGTCCTCTGATACTCTGTGCCGTCCTGCCCTTCGGCCTTCACGCGCACAATGAGGCTGAGCGGCGATCCTACATACTGAGCGGGCAGAACGGTCTCTGAGGATGATGTATATCCGTTTGTCAGATCCACTTCTTCGGCGCCGTCCGGCTGCACGGCGATCTGATACTGCGGTGTCATGTTGTCCGTCAGAATGCACCCCGCATGAACTGTCCTGCTGCCGTCCTCATTCGGCGTCGTATTCACCGTGTTCAGCAGGACTCCGTGAATGTCCGCACGCGCAGTCCCGACATCCGGATAAAAGAAGTCATCAGGATCCTCTCCGTTCAGAATCTTTCCGATCACGGCGGTCTGCTCCTCAGCGAGATCCTTCGTCACATGCACCGTGTCTGCCATGCGGTGGCCCACATCCCTCTCCTCCCGCTCTCTCCAGAGGTTCAGATCATAAAAGGGAACGCCGCAGGATTCGGCCAGATTCGCCAGATACTCGTGGGACCTTTTCACATCATCACTGGAATAGAATTCCGCATCGCCGATCAGCGTCGTCACGAGGCATACCTGCACATTCTTCTCTTTGCAGAGTAAAAATATGGCCTTCAGATAGTGCAGGGATGTCCGGTCAATATCCTTTTCCTCAAAGCGGACATCCCCCATGCCGATCTCACCCTTATCAGGGTCCTGTCTCGTCTCCGCCGGCATATAGCCGATGCTCCTGGTCTCTCCCGGATTCTGATAGAAATCGATCTTGTCCCGTATATTGTCCGTGAAGGAGTCCAGCTCATTTCTGTACCGGCAGCTCTTCGCCAGGTAAGGGAGCTGGTTAATGTCCAGAAAAGTCCTTCCGTATTGGAGCTTGATTTCAGGATCCTTTATGTGGTCAAAAACGAGCAGCTCACTCATGAGATTTGTGTCGTCATGAATCAGCTGATCGTACGTTAGGCCTATGATCACTCTGTGAATGTCCGGATACCTCTCCAGCAGATCCTCCAGATAGTAATAGGAGCCTGCAAGGGGCTGCCTTCCCGTCGCCGCATTGACAGCAAGAGAGACATCTCCTATCTCATCATCCAGAACAGACGGATCCATTCCTCCGCCCATCGTGGAGTCGCCGAGGAGCACCATGTCCGGATACTGCCCCTTCTTCGCCATCTGCGAGAGGTAATATGTATCTTTCATCTGCTCTGTGAGCGGCTCAAGCCCCGCCGTCAGAACGAATTCCGCCAGAACGAGAAAGAGCGCTGCCACGAGCACGGCAACAAGGTGTTTTCTCGCGGCCGGTTTTTTCTTTGTCTTTGTATGCAATATAATCCCCTTTGCCGGCCGTAGGTCCCGCCGGCGACCAAGACATTATAGATGAAAGAGCGTTCTTTCACAAGAAAAGGAGCCTCAATGACGGCGTATGTACGGCGTATGGCTGACTCTTCATTCGCGGAAGTTGATTTTTCTGAACAATTTTCATTTCATTGTTCAATCGAGCAGGAGGTGGCAATCGCCTCCTACTCGATGTCGCGGTGGTCTCGCCTCGCCTCCGGCCCGGTCTGTTCCAGACGCGTACCACTGGCACGCAGAACCGCCAGAAGGCATCTCATGTGAGCATGGATGCCTCCTTCCTCGCTACTACGCGCATATAAAATGCCCGGCAGGGGTTTCCTGTCGGGCAAAAGCAGATACACACAACACTCTGCCAGTCTGTGCGGCAGTTTCTGACTGCCGCCGGGCAAAATCGATTCATTTGATGAAGCACGCATCTCCAAACGAGAAGAACCTGTACTTGTCCTTCACGGCCTCCTTATAGGCGTTCAGGATGATCTCGCGGCTCGCAAAGGCCGACACCAGCATGATGAGGGTCGATTCGGGAAGGTGGAAGTTTGTGATGAGGCCGTCCATCACCTTGAACTTGTAACCCGGGTAGATGAAGATCGACGTGTTGTCCGCACCCGCCTGCACGATGCCGTTCTCATCGGCCGCGCTCTCCACCGTGCGGCAGCTGGTCGTGCCGACGCAGATAACGCGCTTGCCGTTTGCGTGGGTCTTGTTGATCAGATCTGCGGCGGCCGGGGAGACGTTGTACCACTCCGTGTGCATGTGGTGCTTCGTCACATCGTCCACCTTTACAGGCCGGAAAGTGCCAAGGCCGACATGCAGTGTCACATAGGCGAGATTCACGCCCTTGTCCTGAATCCTCTGCAGAAGCTCCTCTGTGAAGTGGAGACCTGCCGTGGGGGCAGCGGCGCTCCCATCGTACTTGGCATAGACCGTATTGTACATGGAAGGATCCTTGAGCTTATGCGTGATGTAGGGCGGCAGCGGCATCTCGCCGAGGCGGTCCAGCACTTCCTCCCAGATGCCCTCGTAGTGAAACTTCACAAGGCGGTTGCCGTCGTCTACGACGTCCAGAATCTCTGCCGTGAGAGAACCGTCACCGAAGGTCACCTTTGCGCCGGGACGGAGCTTCTTACCGGGGCGCACGAGCGTCTCCCAGACATCGTCTGTCTTTCTCTGCAGAAGAAGGATCTCGACATTGGCACCTGTATCCACCTTTGTGCCGAGAAGTCTTGCCGGAATGACCTTCGTGTTGTTCAGAACCAGTGTCTCGCCGGGCTCAAGGTAGTCGATGATGTCGTGAAAGACCTTGTGCTCGAGGGCGCCGGTCTTTCTGTCAATCACAAGGAGCCTGCAGTTGTCCCTCTGCATGCAGGGATCCTGCGCGATCAGCTCCTTCGGCAGATCAAAATAATAATCTTTTGTGGCATGTCCTACAGGGACGCCCGCGACGCGGCCGTCCCCCTCGGACAGAATGTTTTCACTCATATCTTATTCTCTGTAATGTGCAATATCCGTTTAGCACCTGATCTCGAATTGCTCCATAAAGAATCGGGGTGCTGAACGATTAAAAATTCTCGTAATCCGCATTCTCAAGGAACGCCTTGTAGCCCTTGTACGCCTCGTAGATGTCGGCCTTGCTGGTCGCCTCGAACGGCGCGTGCATGTTGAGGACAGGAACGCCGGAATCGATGACGTTCATGCCGTAGAGGGCCAGGATGTACGCGATGGTTCCGCCGCCGCCGACATCGACCTTGCCCAGCTCAGCGGTCTGTGTCAGGACATCATTCTGATCGAAAATATCGCGCAGATGGGCGATGTACTCCGCATTTGCATCGTTCGAGCCGCTCTTTCCGCGGGAGCCCGTGAACTTGTTGAACACCATGCCGCGGCCCAGGAACGCCGTGTTCTTCTCATCGAAGCACTCCGCCCAGTTCGGGTCGTAAGCACTCGAAACATCGGAGGAGAGCATATCGGAGTTCGCAAGGCATCTGCGCAGGGCGAGCTCACTGTAGCCGCCGGCGAGGTTCATGACCTCGGCGAGCGCATTTTCAAAGAAATGGGACTGCATGCCCGTTGCACCGACAGAGCCGATCTCCTCCTTGTCGACAAGGAGGGTGACACTTGTTCTCTTAGGTGTCTTTGCAGCCAGCATCGCGCGGAAGGAAGGATATGCACAGACGCGGTCGTCCTGTCCGTAGCCCAGGATCATGCTGCGGTCGAACCCGGCATCTCTTGCGGGGCCTGCAGGTACAACCTCCAGCTCCGCGGACTCGAAGTCGTCCTCGCGGATGCCGTACTGCTCCTCAAGGATGTGGAGAAGCGCCTTCTTCACGCACCACTTTGCCTTCTTCTTATCGTCATCCTTGCCGGAGAGGATCTCCTCCTTCTGGTCGGCTGCACTGACAGCTTTCGTCTTCGCGTCGATGACGACAGGCTTGTTGCCGATGACAAGATCCAGCGCCTCGCCTTCGATGACCTTGGCAGCGGGCTTCTGCATCTGATCCTGCGCGAGGTGAATCAGAAGATCCGATACAAAGAACACGGGATCGTCCTGGTCCTCGCCGACATTCAGCACAACAGTCTCTCCGTTTTTCTTCACAACGACGCCGTGTAGAGCCAGCGGAAGGGCCACGAACTGATACTTCTTGATGCCGCCGTA
>DEKA01000005.1:0-2936 GCA_002353635.1 Lachnospiraceae bacterium UBA2734 | reverse complement strand
GCGCCGAGGATGTTGAGGCCCTTCTCCATGGGCTCTTTTCCGATGTGGAAGAGAACCGTGGACTTGTTCATCCAGGCCATGTAGATCTTGTCTCCGGCCTTGAGCTTCTTCCCGCTCTCGATGGCGGAAGAGAGCTCCACATAGCCTGCCTTCTCCGCCTCGTTCACGAAGGCGTCCACGCACTCGCGCTCCGTCTTGTTGTTCGAAATAAACTGTCTGTAATCCTCTGCGAAGTCGAGACACTTCTTCTGTGCCTCGAGGTCGTAGGTATTCCATGCATTGATTCTTTCCATACTGCTGCCTTTCTCCGCCGCGCTTAGAGACGCGACGGCTGTTCATTTTGTTTTAAGTGGTTCTGCGCGCCGAAACCGGGCTCTGTCACTTTCGCGTGCACATATTGTCAGTGCACGCGCGGCGTCAGCTCCTCAGCGCAATGCCCATGCTCTCGAGCCCGTTCAGGACCTTCTTCATGGCCTTATCGACCTCGTCCGCCTCAAGCGTTCTCTCCTTGTTGCGGAAGGTCAGGCTGTACGCCATGGACTTATAGCCCTTCTCGATCTTATCACCCTCGTAAATATCGAAGAGTCTGCAGGACTCCAGAATCTTTCCGCCTCTCTGGCGGATCATGTTCTCGATTTCGCCTGCGGTCACGGCATCCGGCACAACGATGGAGATGTCTCTGCTCATGGCAGGGAACTTCGCGATGCCCTCAAAGTGGTGCGAGAAGTCGGCATTTTCCAGAACAGTCGGCATATCAATAACTGCAATGTATGTGCGCACGCCTATGCCGTAGTCTCTCGTCACATCGGGATGTACCTCACCGAGATATCCGATCTTCTCTCCCTTGTACAGGACATCTGCCTGTCTGCCGGGGTGAAGGAACGGAAAGCTGCTCCGCTTCACCTCAGGTCTCTCCTTGAGACCCGCTTTTGTCAGGATGTCCTCCACAACGCCTTTCAGGTCGAAGAAATCGCCCTCGCCGTAGAAGCCGAGCGACATCTCGATTCTCTCGTCCGGGTAGTCCGTGAGCGGCAGCTGGTGGGGCAGGTAGATCTTGCCCATCTCATAGATCTTCACGTTCTCGTTTCTTCTCTTGTAGTTCGTGGCCAGGCTTGTGAGCATGCCGTTCACGACGCTCGTTCTCATGATGGAGTAATCCTCGCCGAGCGGATTTCTGATCTTAATGGCTCTGCGGTAGACGGAATCCTCGGACAGGCGCAGCGTATCGAACACCTTCGGGCTCTCAAACGAGAACGTCTCGATCTCGCTGTAGCCGTAGTCGAGCGCGATCTCGCGCGCCATGTTCTGCAGCGTCATCATCGGCGTAAGGCCGCCCTGCGTGGCCGCAGACTTCGGCAGTGTCGACGGCACCTTGTCGTACCCGTCAAATCTTGCCACTTCCTCAGAGAGATCGCACATCTGGTGCAGATCCTGGCGGAAGCTCGGCACGATGACTTCCTGCGTCTTCTCGTCAAAGCCCAGCTCCTCAGTTCTGAAAATATCGAGCATCCGCTCACGTGTATAAGACGTGCCGAGGTAAGCATTGATCTTATCGGGCTCAAACTTGATCCTGCGAAGGGCCGGCAGCTCGTCGTGCACATCGACATAGGTCCTTGCGACCTTTCCGCAGCCGAGCTCTTCCATCAGCTGGCAGGCTCTGTCCATGGCCGCCAGTGCGTTGTAGGGATCCAGTCCCTTCTCGAAAATCGCAGACGCATCTGTGCGCAGGCCAATTCTCTTCGAGGATTTTCTGATGTTCGTGCCGTTGAAGGTGGCCGCCTCGAACAGTACTGTTTTCACGTTGTCCGTGATCATGGAGTCCTCGCCGCCCATGATGCCCGCGATGCCGACATACCGGTCCGCGTCGCTGATCATGAGAACGTTGCTGTCGAGTGCTCTCTCCTGCCCGTCGAGTGTCGTGAACTTCTCGCCGTCCTTTGCGCGCTTCACAACGATCTTCCCGCCGTGGATCTTGTCGAAGTCATAAGCGTGCATCGGCTGGCCGTACTCCATCATGACGAAGTTTGTGATATCCACGAGATTGTTGATGGGACGGATGCCGAAGTTGGCAAGGCGCCTCTGCATCCACCAGGGCGAAGGCCCCAGCTTGATGTCCGTGCAGATCGCGGCCACATATCTCGTGCAGAGATCCTTAGCCCCGATGTCCACACTGACATAATCCTTTGTGTCCTTCTCTCCCTCGTGCTTCACGGAGACAACCGGCGGCTTGAAAGGCTTGCCGAACGTCACGGCAGCCTCTCTCGCGATACCGAGGATGCTGTAGCAGTCCACGCGGTTGGAAGTGATCTCATACTCGAAATTCGTATCGTGCAGGCCAAGTGCCTCAACTGCATCGGAGCCCAGAGGGAGCTTGTCCCCCATCTCCTTCGGGAAAATATAGATGCCATCGTTCGTAGAGCCGGGATAGAAGTTCTCATCAGAGCCCAGCTCTGTGATGCCGCACATCATGCCGACGGAGGGGAGTCCTCTCATCTTGCCGGCCTTGATCTTAAAGCCGTTCTCCGGATTCGGCGATCCGTCATGGCCGCCCGCTACGCGGCCTCCGTTCAGGCAGACCGGCACAACCGCGCCGACATAGAGGTTCGTCGCGGAGGTGCAGATCTGGATGCAGTTCTCATATTGTCCATCAAGACCATCGGTCTCTGCTGTATAGCCGTCCTCAGCATATGCGCTGCCGATGTTCAGGCGCACAACGGTCAGATGGTCGGCATCGGGGTGCTTCTTCATCTCCTCGACACGGCCGACAACGATCTTCTCGCAGTTCTGGTCCAGTCTCTTCCAGTTCTCGACCTTCGTGCCGGAGAGTGTCATTCTGTCATAATATTCTTTATCTGTGCAGGCAAGATCCGGCACATAATCCTTTATCCATGAAAGTGGTGTATTCATTTTTATACCTCGCTGAGGCGAAATCCGCG
>DEKA01000011.1 GCA_002353635.1 Lachnospiraceae bacterium UBA2734 | reverse complement strand
AAGGCAAGGGTGTCCATCGTGAGGTGGAATCTGAAGGAAGCCGGATTCGGGGAACCTACTAACCCGAGGGCAAACCTCTGGCCTGACGTACAGGAACCTCATATAAGGTTGCATTTGTGGGTAAGACTGCATGACAAGCCAAAGCCCATAACTACACGGAAACAGATGCAATAAATGAGGCAGGCAGATGGAGGGAAAGAAACGTGTGGTACCCGGGGAGATCTGCATGGTATGCGCCGAAAGGCGTAAACACCGCCAAAAGCGGTGCTGAACGTGCAGAAGTCAGCCGATGCCATAGTAGCGGGCAGCCGTGAAGGGCTGAATCAACAGGAGTTCCAAGTACAACCCGGAAAGGAGGAAAGAGCACATGGGTACAGAAAACGCCGGCAACGGAGGCTGCTCACAAAAGGATAGTGCGGAACACAAAAGATATGTGAGAGCGCACCGCTCTTTCAACCGGATATGGAAGGAAAGGGACAGTGCAGAGCCCGATATTCTCGGAAGGATACTGGCCAAAGATAACCTTAACCGGGCCTATAAGAGAGTAAAGGCGAATAAAGGAGCGCCGGGCGCTGATGGGATGACCATCGAAGAGGCGCTTCCGTGGCTGAAGGAACACGGCAACGAGTTGATCGACAGAATAAGGAGCGGACATTACACTCCACAGCCGGTCAGACGTGTCGAAATCCCGAAGCCGGACGGCGGTATACGAAAGCTTGGTATACCGACGGTTATTGACCGCATCATCCAGCAGGCGATCGCCCAGCAGCTGATGTCGATTTACGAGCCCTTGTTTTCGGAGGAAAGTTTTGGCTATCGTCCGGGAAGAAGTGCTAAGGATGCCATTCAGAGGATAAAGGAGTATGCGGAGCAGGGATATACAAGAGCAGTTGTTCTTGACCTGTCCAAGTACTTCGACACGATCAATCATGTGAAGCTTCTGAATCTTTTACGGCAGAACGTAAAGGACGAGCGGGTTATACAGATGATCAAGCGGTATCTGAAGAGTGGTGTCATGGAAAACGGTGTTGTCTCCCCGACAGAGGAAGGCTCGCCGCAGGGAGGGAATCTTTCCCCACTGCTGGCGAACGTCTATCTGAACGAGTTTGACCAGGAGTTCAAGAGACGCGGAGTCCCATGCATCCGCTATGCAGACGATATTACTCTGCTGGCAAAGAGCGAGCGGGCGTCCCAGCGGCTTCTTGAATCCAGTGTGAAGTATCTTGAGGGAACCCTACAGTTAAAGGTGAACCGTGAGAAAAGCAGAACGGTCAGTGTGTTTGCTATCCGAAATTTTAAATTCCTTGGCTTCTGTTTCGGGAAAGGACGCAATGGTGTATTCATCAGAGTGCATCAGAAGTCGTGGAAGAAGTTCAAGGACAAGCTGAAGACACTTACATCCCGAAGCAGGTGCGGAAGCATAGTAAACGCCATGAAACGGATCACAGTTGTGGCCCGCGGATGGCTGGGCTACTACGGACTTGCAGACATGAAGAAGAACATCGGTACTTTTAATGGCTGGCTGTACAGGCGGATTCGGATGTGCATCTGGAAGCAGTGGAAACTGCCAAGAACGCGCAAAAGAAAACTTCTTGGTCTTGGACTGCCAGAGTGGGCGGCCTGCGAAGGCGCCTACAGTCGGAAGGCTTACTGGCGTATGGCGAATTCAGGTGTGGTCAAAAGAGCATTAACCAAAGAAAGACTGATACACTGGGGCTTTTTCGATTTAGCCACAGCATACCAGTCTGTGCACGTCAACTGTTGAAACCGCNNGTGTGAGAGGACGGCGGCTAATCACCGCCTCCTACTCGATTTTAATCCGCGTATTCAGCTTCATACCAGATCT
This sequence comes from Lachnospiraceae bacterium UBA2734, assembly GCA_002353635.1. Lineage (GTDB taxonomy): Bacteria > Bacillota > Clostridia > Lachnospirales > Lachnospiraceae > CAG-791. The sequence continues at coordinate 56,231 of DEKA01000011.1, read as the reverse complement.
CATGCGGCGAACTTCAGTCCGTACATGACCTGCATTACCTTCTGGATCTCGCCAATCATCGCTCTGCAGGCCTCCGACTCCGTGGCAAAGTGGAGAAGTCCGACCTTCTGTCTGTGGTCTGAGAAGAAGACATCGAAACCGTTGGCAGCTTTCTCCATGCAGATACGCGCGTTCCTGGCGCCCTTCAGGTTATAGATCCTTGAGGGCACGAGATGTGCCTTCAGAAATTCCTTCAGCTCATTTCTGTTCCTGACATCAGCAGTCATCACTGCACCTCCTGTATAAGTAAAACCCTATCAAGTAGTTTTAATAACTATGTATACAGTAGCACATATGATGAGTAAGTGCAACCGGTAATTGTGATTAGCTGCATGATTGATCATGCCTCTTGCAATAGTTCATTCAGAAATGGCTGACCTGAGGAACCGCGCAGGAACGCAGAGGAAGAGGATGAAGAACTAAATAAAAACGCCTGTCCGCGGCACATCAGGGAGCAGCAGACAGGCGTCTTCATTGGAGGGGGTTATGAAACAATGGTTTGTGTTAGGATTGCCCCCGATGATGAACGTCACCGGGGGCTCTTTATGCGCTTAACGTATTCTCTTGCAGGGGGATAAGACGCCAGAGGCGCAAAAAGAAGGAAAAAGTTTATTCATACAACGGTATTGCCGATTAACCTTGCGGACATCGCCACCGATGTATGCATATCCGTGTGTCTCGGAGAAGCTCCGGAAAAATCGGAAATCTTCCTCAAGGCGAATGTACTATAGCAAACGGATGTTTTAATTGCAAGGAAAATACTTCGATTTTGAAAGTTTTTTGAAATAGATTTCAAGAAAATTACAAAGGCAGGGATGCAGATTAAAAAAGAGAGGCTTTGTGATATAAAAGTGATTGCCTGCCGGGGCATCATTCCTGCGCGAACGGCGCCATATCTGCATAATCGAGTAGGAGGCGACAAGCGCCTCCACTCGATGTCGCGGTGCTCGTCAGAAGGCATCTCATGCAAGCATGGATGCCTCCTTCCTCGCTACTACGCGCATAAAAAAGGGAACGCATCTGCAGATCACAGATACGTTCCCAATATTCTGATCCTTATCTTCAGATAAAAGAATCCGATCAGAATCTCACATAATGTGAACTCGGACGGAAGAGGTTGTCTCTCGAGATTTCTGCGAGAGAGGATACGCCGCACATCTTCATCGTGTCGGCGAGCTCCTTGCCGAGCTTCTCAGTATAGAGCTTCACGCCGTCCGCAGCGCCTCCGTATACAGCGGTCACATAAGGCCTTGCGATGAGAACGGCATCTGCACCGAGCGCGAGAGCCTTGAAAACATCGACGCCGCTGCGGATTCCTCCGTCCACAAGGATCATCATGTCCTTGCCGACTGCATCGACAATGTCCTCCAACACCTCTGCCGTTGAGGGTGTCTGGTCCTGTACACGGCCGCCATGGTTGCTGACGACGATGGCAGAGGCACCTGCTTCCTTGGCATCCAGTGCGCCTTTAACGGTCATAATGCCCTTTACGATGAAGGGCTTGCCGGTCTTCGAGATGACGTCTCGCAGCTCAAGAACGGTCTTGGAGCCTGCCGGCGGTGTGAGGCCCTGCAGGAACGGAAGGCCTGCCGCATCCACATCCATGGCAACGGCGATTGAGCCGGATGCCTTCACCAGAGCGAACTTGTCGGCCAGGGTGTTCACATCCCAGGGCTTAACGGTCGGAATGCCGATGCCGCCTGCTGCCTGTACAGCCTTTGTGGCTGCCTTCATGACTTCAGGGTTGGTTCCGTCGCCTGTGAACGCACAAATTCCGGCTTCTTTGCACGCGTTGACAAGGATGTCATTGTAGGATATGTCGTTGAGTTTGTCTCCGTAGTGGAGATTCACGGCGCCGACAGGACCTGCAAAGATGGGATAGCGCATCTTCAGGCCGAAGAAGTCAAAAGATGTGTCCGGTCTCTTGTTCTCCGCAATTGTATTCATGTTGACGCGGATTTTCTGCCAGGCATCATAGTTGCGGATGGCGACGTCGCCCACACCCTTGGCGCCGGGACCCGGCACCTGGTTTCCGCAGGCCCTGCCGTTGCAGACAGGACAGGCCTTGCAGTGCGGCCCCATATTGTTCCGCGCATTCTCCAGCAGCTCATTATACGTCATGATTTGTAACCTCCTCCAAATTCTTCGTATTGAGAATACGAATTCTTTATTTATTATAGCATCATCATTTGTTACAGCATCATAACTCCGACCGGTTCTGCTGAAAACGCGGTCACACCCGGGGCATCTCTGCCCTCACCAGGCCATATGCTTTTTAACAAAAATAATGCTTGCATTTCTGCTCATATGCAAGTATTATACCAGTTAGATGTTAGCACTCAAGTTGAGTGAGTGCTAACAACCGAAAAGATTATTAAAGAACCAGGAGGAATTCGAATATGAAGTTAGTACCGCTTGAAGACAGAGTTGTATTAAAGCAGCTGGCAGCTGAGACCACAACAGCTTCCGGAATCGTAATCCCCGGCAAGGAAAAGGAGAAGCCCCAGCAGGCAGAAGTCATCGCGGTTGGTCCCGGAAAGACAACGGATGACGGCAAGAAGGTTCCGATGGAAGTCAAAGTCGGCGATAAGGTCGTATTTTCAAAGTACAGCGGAACAGAGGTTAAGCTCTCCGAGGATGAGGAGTACGTCATTGTACGTCAGTCCGATATTCTCGCTGTTATTTCTGATTAAGGCAAAAGGGATCTGAGAGCGGAGCGGTCCGCAGGCAAGATGCCGGTTGATCCAGGGTTCTTATTTTCAATAGGTAATAGTTTTCGGAGGTTTTGAACAATGGCTAAGGATTTAAAGATGGGAACAGATGCCAGAGTTGCACTCGCAGAGGGCGTCAACAAGCTGGCGGATACAGTAAAGATTACACTTGGACCTAAGGGCAGAAACGTTGTTCTCGACAAGAGCTACGGCGCTCCCACCATTACAAACGATGGTGTTACAATCGCCAAGGAAATCGAGCTGAAGGATGAGTTCGAGAATATGGGCGCTCAGCTGATCAGAGAGGCTGCCAGCAAGACGAACGATGTAGCCGGTGATGGCACAACAACCGCTACTGTTCTGGCACAGGCCATGATCAACGAAGGCATGAAGAACCTGGCAGCAGGTGCTAACCCGATTGTTCTGCGTAAGGGCATGAAGAAGGCAACTGATGCAGCTGTTGAGGCCATCAAGAAGATGTCCACAAAGGTTAAGGGCAAGACTGATATCGAGAAGGTTGCCACGATTTCTTCCGGCGACGCTGAGGTCGGCAAGATGATCGCTGATGCCATGGAGAAGGTTTCCAAGGATGGTGTCATCACGATCGAGGAGTCCAAGACGATGCAGACCGAGCTCGACCTCGTTGAAGGTATGCAGTTCGACAGAGGCTACATCAGCGCTTATATGTGCAACGACACAGAGAAGATGGTAGCTAATCTCGAGGATCCCTACATTCTGATTACAGATAAGAAGATCTCCAACATTCAGGATATTCTTCCTCTTCTTGAGCAGATCGTAAAGATGGGCGCTAAGCTCCTGATCATCGCTGAGGATGTTGAGGGCGAGGCTCTGACAACTCTTATTGTCAACAAGCTCCGTGGAACATTCGATGTTGTTGCTGTCAAGGCGCCCGGCTACGGCGACAGAAGAAAGGCTATGCTCGAGGATATCGCCGTTCTGACAGGCGGCCAGGTCATCAGCTCCGATGTTGGTCTTGAGCTGAAGGACGCCACTGTTGATATGCTCGGCCGCGCAAAGAGCGTAAAGGTTGACAAGGAGAACACGACTATCGTTGACGGCCTTGGCGACAAGACAGCTCTGAAGAACAGAGTTGAGCAGATCAAGAGACAGATTGAGGACACAAAGTCCGACTTCGACCGCGAGAAGCTTCAGGAGAGACTGGCTAAGCTCGCAGGCGGCGTAGGCGTCATCAGAGTCGGCGCAGCTACCGAGACAGAGATGAAGGAAGCCAAGTACAGAATGGAGGATGCGCTCAATGCCACAAAGGCAGCGGTAGAAGAGGGCGTTATCTTCGGTGGCGGTTCTGCTTACATTCACGCACAGAAGGAAGTTCAGGAAGCCGTTAAGGATCTGACCGGTGATGAGAAGACCGGTGCAAAGATCGTTCTGAAGGCTCTCGAGGCTCCTCTGTACAACATCGCTGAGAACGCAGGTCTCGACGGCTCCGTCATCGTCAACAAGGTGAAGGAGAGCAAGGTCGGCATCGGCTTCGATGCTTATACAGAGCAGTACGTCGACATGATGGAAGACGGTGTTCTGGATCCTGTAAAGGTGACAAGATCTGCACTGCAGAACGCTACATCAGTTGCCAGCACATTCCTGACAACTGAGGCAGCTGTCGCCAACATCAAGGAGCCTGCTCCGGCAGCTCCGGCTGCACCGCAGGGCGGCATGTATTGATCTGAGAGATATCGTTCAGATCAATACCGGATTTCCGGACAACAAGTTCATAGTTCCAGATACTACAGAAAAGAGGAGACGGGAAGCCGCCTCCTCTTTTTTATGCGCGTAGTAGCGAGGAAGGAGGCATCCATGCCCACATGAGATGCCTTCTGACGGTTCTGCGTGCCAGCGGCACGCGTCTGGAACGGACCGAGCCGGAGGCGAGACCACCGCGACATCGAGTGGAGGCGCTTGTCGCCTCCTACTCGATTGACAGTTATACGGATATTTAAAACTCCAATGCATATGAGGGTGATTTGAAATGGGGAGAAGATACGAAAGAATAGATAAGAGCGGCAGTTCTCTCCGGAGGAGATGGTGAGTGCCCATCGAAAGCTCATGAGGCATTGCCTGACAGCCCTTCATTAGGATGTCTGCAATAAGCCTCATGAGCTTTTATTTATCAGATGTCTGGTGTTTTTATGCGATCAGTCCGGAAAGAACCTGCTGTCCCTCTGGTCTTGCTTTACAGTTGCACGCCCGCGAACTGCGCATTATAGAGCTGTGCATAGAAGCCGCCCTTTGCCATTAGGCCGTCGTGCGTGCCCTGCTCGATGATCTTACCATCCTTCATTACCAGGATGATATCGGCGCTCCTGATGGTGGAGAGGCGGTGCGCCACGACGAAGCTCGTGCGGCCCTTCATGAGCTTGTCAAACGCATTCTGGATCTGCATCTCGGTGCGCGTATCGATGCTGGAGGTTGCCTCATCCAGAATGAGCATGGGCGGCAGGCACAGCATGACGCGTGTGATGCAAAGGAGCTGTCGCTGGCCCTGAGAGAGGGAGTCGTTGCCGATCACAGTATCGAGTCCTTTAGGGAGCCTTCGGATAAAGCCCCAGCTGTGTGCCTCTTTGGCTGCATTGATGATCTCCTCATCTGTGGCATCGGGCTTTCCAAAAGCGATATTCTCGCGCACCGTGCCGCTCTTTAACCACGTATCCTGCAGCACCATGCCGTAGCTGCGGCGCAGAGAGTGTCTGGAAACATCATAGATGCTGTGTCCGTCCACATCGATCGTGCCACCGTCCGCGTCATAGAAGCGCATGAGCAGATTGATGAACGTCGTCTTGCCGCAGCCCGTGGGCCCAACGATGGCCACCTTCGTGCCGGGCTCTGCCGTCACCTTGAAGTGTTCAATGAGGGGCTTTTTCTTGTCATATGAGAAGGCGAGGTCTTTGATCTCGACTTTTCCCTCTGCCGCCGGCAGCTCCTGCGCGGGATCCGCTGACTGGGGCTTCGCCTCAATGAGCGCGAAAATACGTGCGGCGCAGGAGAGCGCATTCTGCAGCTCCGTGATGACGCTGCTGATGTCGTTGAACGGCTTCATGTACTGGTTCGCGTAGGAGAGCAGCACAGAGAGACCGCCGACGGTCAGACGCCCGGACAGAATGTGCATGGCACCGATCAGCGTAACGAAAGCGTAGATGACGCTGTTGACGGCACGCGTGGAAGGATTCGTGAGGCTCGAGAAGAAGACGGCCCTCCATGAATATTCCTGCAGTTCCTGATTGATCTCCTCAAAGCGCTCAGAGGCGCGCGCTCCGTAGCCGAAGGCCTTGACGATCTTCTCATTTCCGATCATCTCTTCGATCAGGGCGGTCTGACGGCCTCTCGCCTGCGTCTGTTTTCCGAACATCTTATAGCTTCTTGTGGAGATGAACTTCGCTACAAGGAAGCTCACAGGTGTCATGACGAGGACGAAGAGCGTTATGACGACACTCTTACTGAACATGAAAACAAGTGTCACCGCGATGGTCACGACACCGGAGAAGAGCTGTGTGAAGCCAAGAAGCAGGCCGTCGGAGAGCTGGTCGGCATCCGCGATGACGCGGCCCACAATGTCGCCCGTCTGGTGCGCGTCGAGCCAGGAGAGGGGAAGAACCTGAATCTGGCGGATCGCTCTCGAGCGGATATCCCGGACTACGCGGTAGGTCAGGCGGTTGTTGATGATGTTCATCATCCATGTCGCAAGAGAAGAAATCACAACAAGGAGCATGATCTGAGCACCGTAATAGCGGATGATGCCAAAGTCCACTTTCCCCTTCCCGACAATGCCGTCGATGGCATCGCCGAAGAGAATCGGCACATAGAGCTGCAGCACGACGGTCACTGCCGCAAGGATCAGCGACAACAGCAGCAGAATTTTGTATCTGCCGATGAACTTCATTACCTTTTTGAGGGTGTCGAGGCTTCCTGCCTGATCTCCCTTCATGAGGATTTCGCTCTCTCCGGCATTCTGTGTGTCTGCAGAATTGGATTTTGCGTCAGAATTGCTGTTTTGTTTCATTTTCTTCCTGCTCTCATCTGTCTTCATGCCAGCACCTCCTTTCCATTCGAAAGCACAGACTTTTGACCGCTCTGTGTACCATGTATCCCGCCGGAGATTCCGGCACTGTCGTTCTTATTGTCGGAGGTTGGCCGCTTCTCCGGAAACTGTGAGTAGAAGATTTCCTGATAAACCTCGTTGGAGCGAAGGAGTTCGTCATGTGTGCCTGCACCGGCGATCCGGCCGTCGGCCATCACGAGAATGAGGTCGGCCGTCATGATGCTGGATGCTCTCTGCGACACAATGAAAACAGTCATGGGATCGTCAGGCCGATCCGCTGATAAGCCGCGGATAGCCTTCCGGAGTGCTGCATCGGTTGCAAAATCCAGTGCACTCGACGAGTCGTCCATGATGAGGATCTCAGGATTCCGGACGAGTGCTCTGGCAATCGTAAGGCGCTGCTTCTGGCCGCCGGAGAGGTTCTTCCCGTTCTGCTCGACCATGTAGTCGAGGCGGCCTTCCTTCTTGTCGACAACTTCCTTCGCCTGGGAGACAGCGAGGGCCTTTTCAATTTCCCCGTCGGTGGCGTTCTCATTGCCCCACTTCATGCTGTCGCGGATGGTGCCCTCAAAGAGGACGGCCTTCTGCGGCACTACGCCGATGCGGTTTCGCAGGATGTCTTCCGGATAATCGCGCACGTCTCTGCCCGCGAGGCTGACCTTTCCGGACGTCGCATCGTAGAACCTTGGAATGAGATTGACAAGCGTGGACTTGCCGGCGCCTGTTCCGCCGATAATGCCCACGGTCTGGCCCTTCTTAACGGAGAAGGTGAGGTCAGAGACACTCTCTGCGCCCGCGCCTTCATAGCGGAAGGAGACGTGGTCGAACTGCACCTCGGGAGCGGCAGCTGCGGTTCCGGCTGTATTTTCAGAAAGAGAGGTGCTGTGCACTGCCGGCAGGCTCCCGGGATAGATCTGGCCGCTCTTGATGTCGAGGACGGCGGCCACGCGATCTGCGCAGGCGAGTGCCTTGTTGATGGTGATGATGAGGGAGGCGAGCTTGATGAGCTCTACGATCATCTGTGCCATATAGTTGTAGAGGGCGACGACGCTGCCCTGGCCGATGGAGCCGATGTTCACACAGATGGCGCCCTGCTGAATGAGGATGATCGTTGCGGCATTGATCAGAAAGTAAGTTGCGGGGTTCATGAGTGCGGAGATGCGGCCGACGAACTCGTTCATGCGGGTGAGCTGATCGTTTTTGTCGTCAAAGGCCTTCACTTCATCATCCTCGCGGCAGAAGGCGCGGATGACGCGCACGCCCGTCAGATTCTCTCTTGTTGCGCCGGTCACCTGGTCGAGGCCAGCCTGTACTTTTCTGTACATGGGGATTGTGATGATCATGATGCCATACACAACAACTGCAAGAATCGGGATGGCGACGACGAAAACCATGGCGCAGCGGACATTGATCGTAAAGGCCATGATCATGGAGCCGAAGACAATGAAGGGGCTGCGCAGGAGGAGCCGCAGGCCCATGTTGAGGCCGTTCTGCACCTGCTGCACATCGGAGGTCATGCGGGTGATCAGCGTGCTCGTGCCAAGCGTGTCGAGCTGCTGGTAATCGAGGCTCTGAATGTGGTCGAAGAGAGCCTTTCGAAGCTTGGTGGCAAAGCCTACGCTCGCTCTCGCGGCAAAATACTGCGCCGTGAAGGAGAACCCAAGACCCAGCGCTGCCAGCAGAATCATCAGCAGAAAGCCGTGAATGATGACTGAAAACTGATTGCCGGCGATGCCGACATCAATGATGCGTGCGACAACGAGCGGAACGAACAGATCCATCAGCGCTTCCAGGAGTTTAAAGGATGGCGCAAGGACGGACCAGAGCTCGTAGCCCTTCAGAAATTTTGCTAATTTTTTCATTATTAGAACCTCTGTGTGTGAGAACACGAATCTTTCTTTTCCATCCACATGATAATACAATAGAGAGTATATGGAATCTATTGATATCATATAGATCTATATATAATATGTATATTTTCGTGGTGAGGAGCATATATGGCGATCGATATCCGTAAACTTCAGTATTTTGCGGCGGTTGTGGAGGAGGNNAGACGATCTCAGCTGCGGCGAGGAAGCTCCATATCTCGCAGCCGCCCATGTCCGCACAGCTGCGGCAGCTGGAAGAGGAGTGCGGGACGCGTCTCTTTGAGAGAGGCGCGCGGAGGATCACCCTTACAGAGGCGGGAAGAGTTCTTTACCGCTATGCGCAGCAGATCCTTGATCTGGAGAATGCGGCGCAGTCGGACCTCGCCAATCTGGAGGCCGGGAAAAAGGGAGCCGTGCGTCTGGGGCTCATCTCCTCGTGTGACTGTGATGAGCTCTGGGCCGGGATCTCGGTGTATCACGCGGAATGTCCCGATGTCGCTTTTGAGATCAGAGAGGGCAATACGTTCAGTCTGCTGGATGAGCTGGAGCGCGGGAGCATAGAGCTCGCTGTGATCAGGACACCTTTTTCCGGCGGCGGGCTGGAGCGTACGGTGTTGCGGACGGATCCTATGTGCATTGCGGGGACGGAGGCAGTGCTTCGGCAGGCGGGCTGCATTTCTCTGCGGGATCTGGCCGATGTCCCATTGATTGTGTACAGGCGCTGGGAGAAGGAAATCCGGGAAGTATGTGCGCGGGAGGATGTGCGCATCAATATTGCATGCATCTGTGATGATGCAAGAACAAGCCTTGCATGGGCCAGAGAAGGAATCGGTGCCGCGGCTGTACCTGCATCGATCCTGCGCATCATGCCGGACCTGCAAAAATGGGAACTGTGTGAGGAAGACCTCAGGTCGAGCATTTGTATGGTGCGCAAGAAGGATCGTGAGCTGACGGAGAGTGCGAGGCGGCTGTTCGGTATTTTCAAAGAGCGTGCGAAGAAGACTGGCCGGGGATGAAAAGGCAAAGCAGGCTGGTCGGAGATGCGACGGGAAGCAAAGTGGCATTCTGCGGGAAGATAGCGAACCAGGTGATGCGGGAACAAAGAGAAAGGGAATCTGTAATGAATAACAATATCGGAAACGGGGAAGGCTTTTTTGAGATTCTTCGCCGGAAAGAGCCTGTGATCGTAATGTCGGTGGCAGAGTCTTCGCGGGATGATGTGAAGGTCGGCAGCAAGGCGGTTGTATCTCTCAGAAGCAGAATTCTGTGGAGCAGTGATGATGCGCAGTGGCTGTGCGCGAATAGTGACAGGCTGCTGCAGCAGGCAGTGGTAGCTGATTATCAGCGGCAGGGACAGAAATCAGATTCTGACCGGCAGGTGATGGGGATGGATTCCGACTGCCATATCAAGGAAGCAGATTCGGGTTTCAAGGCCCGGGAAGGAAAATGGCGTGAGGGGTGCTGTCTTTTGGAGCGCGAGGGCGTCATTGTTTTCCTGCAGAGAAAGGGGACAGATCCGCGGGTGGTTGTGTGCGGCGCGGGACATGTGTCGATACCTATTATCAGGATGGCCGGTTTGTTAGGCCTTCACACTGTCTGCATCGATGACCGGCCGGCTTTTGCGGACCATGCGAGGGAGGCAGGGGCATCCGAGGTGATCTGTGATGATTTCGCGTCTGCTCTTCGCCGTATTCCTTCTGATATGGACACGTATTATGTCATCGTGACGCGGGGGCACCAATACGACGAGGAATGTCTGCGGCTGATCTGTACGGAGAAGGTGCCGTGTGCCTATATCGGGATGATGGGATCGAGGAGACGGACACAGATCGTGCTGCAGAGGATGCGTGATGCAGGAATTTCGCAGGATATTCTCTCACAGGTACATGCGCCGATCGGGCTCTCTATTGGCGCGGGCACGCCGGCGGAAATTGCGGTATCGATCTTCGCACAGATTATTCAGGTCAAAAATGGGAATGAGATGAACTGCGTTTTTCCTGATGAAGTGGTGTCAGCGGCTTTAGCATGGGAGCCGGCCGGTGAGCGCTTTATTCTGGCAACAATTGTGCGCAGAAAAGGCTCTGCGCCTCGCGATGTCGGCACGATGATGCTGGTGCGCGGTGACGGCACGATAGCCGGCACCATTGGCGGCGGATGTGCGGAGGCGGAGATCATCCGGCAGGCACAGGTGATGCTGCTGAATCTGCATCCTGCGGCCTGCCTGCACCATGTCAGCCTTACAGATGACGGCGCGGCGGACAGCGGGATGGTCTGCGGCGGCACGCTGGATGTGCTGATGGAGGAGATTTAAAGGAGTCACATTCAATAAGGCTGACATCGAATGGGCTCTTCACAAATGATCTGTGGTCATGATCATGGATTGTGGACGAGCCATTTAATCTGTGGTATATAAAGATTTGAAAATATGCGTTCATGTTGAACAGTTACAATAATATTATTGAAGACGACCGCTTTCCGCAGGATTCCGGACACAGAAGAAGGTCAGTATGGCAGAAACCAGAAATGACAACTTAAATAAGGAAGAAGTAATATTTGCCGCAGGTAAGGGAATACAGAAGAGTCCGACCGCAGAGCCCGCATCAGGGATGGCACCTTCCGGCAATACTGCTGTCAGCCGGTCAGCTTCTGTGGCTGCCCCGGCTCCGCTGCCCATGGCGCCTTCCTCGGTTACACCCGGCATCGACAACGGACATATTGAGGAGCTCGGCGAATTTCTGAGTCCCGAGACACTTTATAACGATCTGATCGTGCGTGTTAAGCGCTACCATCCGTCCGATGATCTCTCTTTGATCGAGCGGGCATATAAGCTCGCAGCCAAGGCACACGAGGGGCAGCTGCGCAAGTCCGGTGAGCCCTACATCATTCATCCGCTCTATGTCGCAATCATTCTGGCTGATCTCGAAATGGACCAGGAGACGATTGCAGCAGGCCTTCTGCACGATGTAGTTGAGGACACCATATATACAAAGGAAGAGATCGAGGAGATGTTCGGAAAGGACGTCGCCTCCTTGGTAGACGGCGTGACCAAACTCCAGAAGGTCAAGTTCTACGCGGACTATTCCGATAAGACGCAGGCACAGCAGGAGATGCAGGCGGAGAACCTGCGCAAGATGTTCCTCGCCATGGTAAAGGATATCCGCGTCATCCTGATCAAGCTCGCGGACCGTCTGCACAACATGCGGACCCTCCAGCACCAGCCGGAGTACAAGCAAAAGAGGATCGCCCAGGAGACGCTGGATATCTATTCACCCATCGCAGGGCGCCTTGGCATCAGCAAGATCAAGGTCGAGCTCGATGACCTCTCTCTTAAATACCTGAAGCCTGATGTCTACTACGATCTCGTCGACAAGGTCGCAGAGCGCAAATCCGAGCGGGAGCGCTACGTGCATCAGATCGCCGAGGAGGTGCGTGAGCACATCAAAGCGGCCGGCATCGAGGGCAAGGTAGACGGCAGGGTCAAGCACTTCTTCAGTATCTATAAGAAAATGGTCAACCAGGGCAAGACCCTCGACCAGATCTATGATCTCTTCGCTGTCCGCATCATCGTGAACACGGTGAAGGACTGCTATGCGGCTCTCGGCGTGATCCATGAGATGTACCGCCCGATTCCGGGACGCTTCAAGGATTATATTGCCATGCCGAAGCCAAACGGCTATCAGTCCCTCCACACGACGCTGATCGGCAGGACAGGCCAGCCGTTTGAGATCCAGATCCGCACATTCGAGATGCACCGCGAGGCGGAATATGGTATCGCCGCCCACTGGAAATACAAGGTCGCTTCCGACGGCAAGAAGGTGGACACATCCGAGCAGGAGAAGCTCACGTGGCTTCGCCAGATTCTCGAGTGGCAGCAGAGCATGTCCGACAACAAGGAGTTCATGTCCCTCTTAAAGAGTGATCTTGATCTCTTTTCCGACAGTGTGTACTGCTTCACGCCGCAGGGTGAAGTGAAGACGCTCCCTGCGGGCTCTACGCCCGTCGACTTTGCCTATTCCATTCACTCCGCCGTCGGCAACAAGATGGTTGGTGCGCGGGTGAACGGCAAGCTCGTGACGATCGACTACAAGATCCAAAACGGCGACCGCATCGAGATCATCACCTCGCAGAATTCCCGGGGACCCAGCCTCGACTGGCTCTCCATCTGCAAGAGTGCGAGCGCCAAGAGCAAGATCAACCAGTGGTTCAAGAAAAACCAGAAAGAGGAAAATATCGTGCGCGGCCGCGACATGTTCGCGGCATACTGCAAAGCACACGGCGTAAAGCCCGAAATTGTCTCCAAGCCCGAATATCAGGAGGAAGTCCAGAAGAAGTACGGATTCCGCGAGTGGGATGCCGTCATGGCTGCCATCGGGCACGGCGGACTTAAAGAGGGTCAGGTCGTCAACAAGATGATGGAGCTCTACGAGAAGGACCATCAGGCACACCTGACCGATGAAGAAATCCTCGCACAGGTGGAGGAGAACGCCGGTAAGATCAAGCCCAAGTCCAAGAGTGCCATCACAGTCAAGGGTGTGCATGATGTGGCGGTTCGCTTCGCCCACTGCTGTAATCCTGTGCCCGGCGATGAGATTGTAGGCTTTGTCACGAGAGGGCGGGGCGTCACAATCCACAGGACGGACTGCGTCAACATCATGAACCTGCCGGAGATGGACAGGAGGAGACTCATCGATGCCGAGTGGGAGGACGGCGCTGCCACGCAGGCTGATTCCGCATTCGAGGCGGAACTCAACCTCTTCGCGACTGACCGCGAGGGCCTTCTTGGCGATGTTTCCAAGGTGTTTACGAATGCCGGCATCAATATTCTCGGCATCAATACCAGGACGAACAAGCAGGGATATGCTACAATGAACGTCACGTTCCATGTGAGCGGCAAACAAGAGCTCGCCGATGTCACCGACAAGCTCCGTCAGATCCCGAATATGATCGATATCACAAGGCCGATTGCGTGACAACTCTTCAAAGAGGCGTTAAGAACTCTTTACGGGCTGCTGCTCCTGCAGCCCGCTGAACTTATTGCGAAATCCACATTCAGAAAGCGGTTATTCATTCTATGAGCAAAGTTATTGTAAAGTGCTACGTCATCGGTCAGGTGATGACGAATTGCTACTATGTATACAGAGAGGGATCTCACGACGCTGTTTTCGTGGACCCTGCCGATTACGGCGACAAGATCTATGAGGCGCTGCAGGCACAGGGACTGAACGTGGCGGCCATTCTTCTGACCCATGCGCATTTCGATCACATCTGGGGCCTCCAGGCGTTGAAGGAGAAGTGCGGCGCAAAGGTCTACGCCAATGCACTGGAAGAGGATGTCTGCCAGTCCGCAGAGCTGAACCACTCGGCAATGCACGGAAGGCCGTGCACGGTGCAGCCGGATGTTCTGCTCCGTGACGGTGAGAGTGTAACGCTTGCAGGGATTACTTTCCGGATGATCTCAACGCCAGGCCACACGCACGGGAGCTGCTGCTACTACATCGAAGGACACGATACGGATGGCTCCAGGGGCGGCACAGAGGATGCGCCGATTCTTCTCTCCGGCGATACGCTCTTCTTCGAGTCCTGCGGAAGAACCGATCTTCCCACAGGCTCATCAAGCGACATGGTGCACTCCGTGAAAGACAAGCTCTTTCTTCTGCCGGATGATACGATCGTTTATCCCGGTCATGAGGAGTTCACGACGATCGGCCATGAAAAGGAAAATAACTTTTTGATCTGAAAGCCGCTTGGGGGAGCGGCTGCAGCGGGGGAATACGGGGTATGGAGAATAATACCTGTCGGCGAAAACGCCTTCGCGGATTTCGTCTCAGGCTGCCGTAAAGAATACGGCACAGAGAGGAAAGTATGCTCGTCTCAGAGAATATAGATTTGTATCGCTATGAAATTCACTCGCTGGTGAAGGCTTTCTATCCGGAGGAGGAGGTCCGCGTAGTCGTCGAGGGGGATCCGCACGCGCAGAAGGCGCGCATGGAGATGGGGGATCCCTCTCTTTTTGTGCAGATGAGTGCGGATGCCATCACCCTCACCTTTGCGGGGAAAGAGCCGGTGTCCGTCTGTCATGGAGGCCCCGGAGAAGAGGAGTTCAAGGGCCCTTTCAATGTAAAGAGCAGGCAGTGCAAGGATGCACTGAAGAGCTGTCTGTACACGAATCTCTGCGCACATACCGGAAAGACATTGCCCTGGGGCGATCTTATCGGAATCCGCCCCACCAAGATCGCCATGACGAAGATGGAGAGCGGTGCCACAAAAGAGGATGCCGTCTCCTTTATGGAGAATATCCACCGTGTGAGTCCCCAAAAGGCACAGCTCGCCGCCGATATCGCTGTGCGCGAGAAAAAGATTCTCTCCGGCATTCATTACGACAGCGGGTATTCCCTTTACATCGGCATTCCGTTCTGCCCGACGACATGCCTATACTGCTCCTTTCCCTCCAATGCCATCGGGCTTTGGAAGGAGCGCGTCGACGACTACCTGACGGCGCTGGAGAAGGAGATGGCGGCGATGGCGCCCATTTTCCGGGACAAGGTGCTGGACACCGTGTACTTCGGCGGCGGAACACCCACAACGCTTGATCCCATGCAGCTCGACCGCGTGATCACGGCGGCAAAGCGTTATTTTCCGAACGCGGATCTGCAGGAATTCACCGTAGAAGCGGGACGCCCGGACAGCATCACCAAGGACAAGCTGGAGGTGCTGCGTGCGAACGGCGTCACGAGAATCAGCGTCAATCCCCAGTCCATGCGGCAGGAGACGCTTGACCTTATAGGCCGACTCCACAGCGTACAGGATGTGCGGGATGCTTTTCATACAGCGCGCTGCTGCGGATTCGACAACATCAACATGGACATCATCCTGGGGCTCCCCGGTGAAAATATCGACGACGTCCGCTACACTGTCGGCGAGGTGGAGAAGCTCGGCCCCGATTCGCTGACCGTGCACTCCCTTGCGATCAAGCGCGCATCCAGGATGCAGAAGTGGATCCAGGAGCACGGGATGGAGGAGATCCACAACACGGACGACATGATGCAGGTCGCGGCGCAGGGCGCTGAGCGGATGGGGATGAAGCCGTATTATCTCTATCGGCAGAAGAACATGTCCGGCAATTTTGAGAATGTCGGGTATGCAAAGCCCGGCCGCTTCGGCATCTACAATATTCTCATCATGGAGGAGAAGCAGTCGATCCTGGCACTTGGCGCCGGCAGTATCTCCAAGATCGTCATGCCCTGTGAACAGAACGGAGTACCCGGCACCAGAATCGAGCGGTGCGACAATGCGAAGGATGTGGCAACGTATATTGATCACATCGACGAGATGATCGGGAGAAAGAGGGCACTGTTCGCGTAGAACAGCTTAAACAGCAAATTACAGACAATTGGTCCCTATTAATGAATGAGGGACTGAATTGTCTGTTTTTTATTGTTGCCAAATCGTCTTTAATGGTATATAGTCACAAACGTTAATCATTTCATTGCAGATTATTAGGAGTATCGTTGTCGTCTTATGGCAAAATATCTGGTTATTGTGGAGTCACCTGCCAAGGTGAAGACCATCAAGAAATTCCTTGGGAGCCGGTATGACGTAGCGGCGAGCCAGGGCCATGTGCGCGATCTTCCCAAGTCCTCCATGGGCATAGATATCGAGCATGATTTTGAACCGCACTACATCACCATCCGCGGCAAGGGGGATCTTCTCGCAGACCTTCGAAAGCGTGTGAAAAAGGCGGATGTCGTCTATCTCGCAACGGACCCTGNNGACCGCGAGGGAGAGGCCATCTCGTGGCATCTGACTGCGGCACTGGGGCTTCAGGACCGCAAATATTCGAGAGTTACCTTCAATGAGATCACGAAGAAAGCGGTGACGGAGTCCTTTCATCACCCGCGCGACATCGACATGAACCTTGTGGATGCCCAGCAGGCAAGGCGTGTCCTCGACAGGATCGTGGGCTATGAGATCAGCCCGCTCCTTTGGGCGAAGGTCAAAAGAGGCCTCTCTGCAGGCCGTGTGCAGTCCGTAGCACTGCGCATGATCGGAGACAGGGAAGATGAGATCGCTGCCTTCATCCCGCAGGAATACTGGACGATGGACGCCGTCCTGGATGTCAAGGGTGAGAAGAAGCCCCTGATCGCCCACTACTACGGACCACTCCAGGGAGATGCGGCGAAGAAGGCACAGATCGACAACAAAGAGGCTGCGGATGCGCTGAAGGCGGCTCTTCAGGATGCGCATTACAGCGTCTCAGAGATCAGAAAATCGACGAGAGAGCGCAAATCCCCGCTCCCCTTTACAACGTCCACCCTCCAGCAGGAGGCATCGAAGGCACTCAATTTCTCCACGCAGAAGACGATGCGCATCGCCCAGCAGCTCTATGAGGGCGTTGACATCAAAGGCGCGGGTACGGTTGCCCTGATCACCTATCTGCGTACAGACAGCACCAGAATCGCGGATGAGGCGATGACTGCTTCCGCGGACTATATTAAAGAGCATTACGGAGAGGAGTATCTCTCCACCGTTGGACAGAAGTCGAACGGAGAGAAGATCCAGGATGCACACGAAGCCATCCGTCCTACGGACATCACCAGAACACCTGATGCCGTTAAGGATTCTCTCGAGAGAGACCAGTTCAGACTGTATAAGCTCATCTGGAACCGCTTCGCCGCCTGCCGCATGGCCCCTGCAAAGATCGAGCAGACGCAGGTGCGTGTAAAGGCAGAGGGAGCGGATGGAAGCTATCTCTTCACTATGCCGTGTTCCCGGATTGCTTTTGACGGCTTCCTTCGCGTGTACTCACCGGCGGATGACGAGAAGAGCGAAGGGACGCTGATGAAGGGCCTCTCCGAGGAGAGTGTCCTGACACTCCATGATCTGGATGCGCAGCAGCATTTCACGCAGCCGGCCCCGCACTACACTGAGGCATCGCTTGTACGAGCTCTTGAGGAGCAGGGCATAGGGCGCCCCTCCACTTACGCGCCGACGATCACGACCATTCTCGCCCGCCACTACGTGACAAAGGAGAATAAAAACCTCTACATGACTGAGCTCGGCGAAGCCGTGAACAATATCATGAAGAAGTCGTTCCCTGAGATCGTTGATCCGACCTTCACAGCCAATCTCGAGAGTCTTCTCGACGGTGTAGCAGAGGGAAAGGTCCGCTGGAAGACCATCATTGAGAACTTCTACCCGGACCTGGATGCGGCCGTGAAAAAGGCGGAGAAGGAGCTCGATAAGGTGACGATCGCCGACGAGGTGACAGACGTCATCTGCGAGAAGTGCGGAAGGCACATGGTGATCAAGTACGGACCGCACGGCAAGTTCCTCGCCTGCCCCGGTTTTCCCGAATGCCGCAATACCAAGCCCTATTACGAGAAGATCGGCGTCAAGTGTCCGAAGTGCGGGAAGGACATCGTCATCAAGAAGACCAGGAAGGGCAGAAAATATTACGGGTGCCTCGGCAATCCGGAGTGCGACTTCATGGTGTGGCAAAAGCCCTCTAAGGAGAAGTGCCCGAGGTGCGGCGGCATGCTTCTCGAAAAGGGCAATAAGCTCGTGTGCATGAACCAGGAGTGCGGATATATAGGGCCGAAGCCGAAGGATGACGTGAAGGCACAGGGAGATAATTAAACCGGGTGTCCTCCCGGCACCATCCCTGATCCCCCAAAACGTCCGGGTCTTTCGAAGGGACTGAACAATTACAAGATCAGAAGGAAAAAGATGAGCCGTGCAAATGCCTGTTGCAGCAGGCCGGCTTGAAAAAAATGTGCGAAAACTGATGATCCGATGACAGGGTCCGCCGCGGCGGCAGATCCTTCGCAGGCCGCCCTCTCTATTGCAGAACGGGCAGAAAGGTGATTATGAGCACAATAAAGAACAACGTAGAGTTACTCGACAAGACAAGAAAGATCGAAAAACTCCTTCACAACAACAGCACAGGCAAGGTTGTGTTCAATGATATCTGCGCCGTGCTCAGCGACATTCTCGAGTCAGATGTCCTGGTCCTCTCCAAAAAGGGAAAGGTTCTGGGTGTCGCTGAGATGGGCAATATCCGTCCCATCAAGGGGATGATGAAGGACCGCATCGGCGACTTCATCGATGAATCCCTGAACGAGAGACTCCTCTCCATCCTCTCCACCAATGAAAATGTGATGCTCTCCACACTCGGCTTTGACGCCGAGGATTCCGAGCACAACGCGATCATCTGCCCCATTGAGATTGCGGGTGAGAGACTTGGCACGGTTTTCATTTACAACCAGAGCGAGCCTTACGGGATTGATGACATCATCATCTGCGAGTATGGCACCACAGTCGTAGGTCTTGAGATGCTTCGTGCTGTATCCGAGGAGAATGCGGAGGAGAACCGCAAGACTGCCATTGTGAAGTCAGCGATCGGCACACTCTCTTACACAGAGATTCAGGCCATCCTGCACATCTTCGATGAGATGGAGGGGAAGACGGAGGGAATCCTTGTTGCTTCCAAGATTGCGGACAAGGCCGGCATCACGAGATCCGTCATTGTCAACGCCCTGAGGAAATTTGAGTCCGCAGGCGTAATCGAGTCCAGATCCTCCGGCATGAAGGGAACCTATATCAAGGTCCTGAACGATGCCGTCTACAAGGAACTCGACAAGATGAGAGATAAGATTCAGTAACAGAGCGGAGCGGTTATTCCGGATTTGTTCCGAGAAGACGCACCGGTCCGGCAGAAAACCCGTTAATAGTGAGAATCGGGAATAAGGGGGCTTGCACTGCAAGCCCCCTTATGTTATCCTAGAAACGCTGTGCGGACGAACTGTGCATATTTTCAGAGCAGAGTTATCCGCCGGCAGGGACTATACATGCAGTTCCAGCAGATGCCACTGTCCCCTGACCCAAGGGGTGGCATGAGTCCGCGGGATACCGCAGATGGCGGCGCCCGTTCTGCCAAAGAGCTGCAGAAGAACAACACAAAAGGAGAAGAACTATGAGCGTAGTAACAATGAAGGAACTGCTCGAGGCAGGCGTACATTTCGGTCACCAGACAAGACGTTGGAACCCCAAGATGGCTCCGTACATCTTCACAGAGAGAAACGGAATCCACATCATCGATCTGCAGAAGTCTGTGATTAAGGTTGACGAGGCTTACAAGGCTGTCTTCGAGATCGCTGAGCAGGGCGGCACAATCCTCTTCGTAGGCACGAAGAAGCAGGCACAGGACGCTGTAAAGACTGAGGCTGAGAGATGCGGCATGTACTATGTCAACCAGAGATGGCTCGGCGGCATGCTGACCAACTTCAAGACCATCCAGTCCAGAATCGAGCGCCTCAACAAGATCAACAAGATGGAAGAGGACGGCACATTCGACGTTCTGCCCAAGAAGGAAGTTGCAGGCCTTAAGAAGGAGCAGGAGAAGCTCGAGAAGAACATCGGCGGCATCAAGACCATGGAGCACATTCCGGATGCCATCTTCGTTGTAGATCCCAAGAAGGAGAAGATCTGCGTTCGCGAGGCACATGCCCTTGGCATCACACTGATCGGTATTGCAGATACCAACTGCGATCCCGATGAGCTCGACTACATCATCCCCGGCAACGATGACGCTATCCGCGCCGTCAAGCTTCTCTGCAGCAAGATGGCAGATGCTGTCATCGAGGCTAAGCAGGGCGAGGAGAATGCAACAGCTGACGGACAGGAGCAGGATGCTCTTGCTGCTGAGTCTGCAGCCAGCGAGGCTGAGCAGGCAGCAGAGGGAACACTCTGATTGGATTTTGAATTGAGGAGGTTTTAAAAATGGCGATTACAGCCGCTCAGGTTAAGCAGCTCAGAGAGATGACCGGTGCAGGCATTATGGACTGCAAGAAGGCTCTCACAAAGACAAACGGCGATATGGACGCAGCCATCGAGGAACTCAGAAAGGTTGCAGGCTCCAAGGTGGAGAAGAAGGCCAGCAGAATCGCAGCCGAAGGCCTTTCCATCGCTGTTCAGGACGGCGACAAGACAGCAGCTGTCGTTGAGGTTAACTCCGAGACAGATTTCGTTGCCAGCAACGAGAAGTTCAAGAACTTCGTTAACGGCGTAGCCAGGCAGGCTCTGCAGTCCGACGCAAAGACTGTTGATGAGCTCAAGGCTGAGAAGTGGGTTCTTGATCCCTCCAAGACTGTCGACGAGGAGCTGACAGAGCTGACAGGTGTCATCTCCGAGAAGCTCTCCATCAGAAGATTTGCCAAAGTTGTAGCTGAGCACGGCATTGTGCAGACCTACATCCACGGCGGCGGAAGAATCTCCGTCATCGTTGAGGCTGACTGCGATACAGTCAACGACGAGATCAGAGAGGCTGTCAGAAATGTAGCTATGCAGGTTGCAGCTCTTTCCCCTAAGTATGTCAAGGCAGACGACATCCCTGAGGACGTAAGAGCACATGAGAAGGAGATCCTTCTTGCGCAGGCTGTTGCTGAGAACGAGCAGCTCCCTGAGAACAAGAGAAAGCCTCAGCAGATCATCGAGAAGATGCTGATCGGCAGACTCAACAAGGAGTTCAAGGAGTACTGCCTGAATGACCAGGTTTATGTAAAGGCTGAGGACGGCAAGCAGTCTGTATCCCAGTACCTTGCAGCCGTTGGCAAGAAGAACGGCACTCCGCTTACGATCAGACAGTTCGTACGTTTTGAGACGGGCGAGGGCATGGAGCACAGAGAAGAGAACTTCGCTGAGGAAGTTATGTCTCAGGTGAAGCACTGATCTCTTATCAGGTCCAGCAATATATCAATATGCATTCCGGAAGGTCTGCAGTCTGCCAGTTGGCGGACTGCGGGCCTTTTTGATAATTGTTCAGCACCCTATTTACACATCTGACAAGAGGAAAACTTTTCGACCCTGAATCATGGTATAATGTTTGAACAGCCAACGCAGAGAGAAGAACGTTAGGAGACGAAATGTATTTTCGAAGAATTAATGACAATACAATCAACTGCATCATCTCTCCCGAGGATCTTAATGAGAACGGCATTGCACTGGACGATCTCTTTGAGAGAAAGCCGGCAGCGATGGATTATCTGAAGAGCGTGGTGCTCGAGGCAGCCCAGAAGGAAAATTTTAATCTGAACGGGCAGTACACCTCCATGCGCATCACTGTTCTGCCGGATCACTCCATCTCCCTGACGCTGACGGACGGGACAGACGAGTCGGCGCAGGCAAAGAGGCCGCACATTCCCGTGGACGACCCCGCGAGCAAGATCAAGGGCGTGCGCGACCAGAAGGGCAGCAGCAATGCGGGCTCCGGGAGGACGGTTTACGGATTTGTTTTCCGCAGCATGGAAGACGTGATTACCTGCAGCGCACATCTGAAGTCGGCTGAGAGTGTCAGCTATCAGTCGGATCTGTATCAGAATGCAAGAACCGGTGAATATTATCTGCTGCTGGAGAAGAACGACGGGCATGACACGGCCTTCGACAAGCTTGCTTTTTCACTGAATGAATTCGGGACGCTCATCAACGAGGGCCCGGAGAGACTCGCATATATCAAGGAGCATGAGCGGTGTATAGTAAAGGGAAACGCGGTGGAGACACTGGCAGCGGTGACGGACTGATCAGACTGAATAAGTTCATCGCGGAATCAGGACTCTGCTCCCGAAGAGAGGCAGACCGGTTAATGGAGTCCGGCGAGGTCACTGTAGACGGCGAACCTGCCGTCCCGGGCATGAAAATAAAGGGGACCGAAAAGGTAAAGGTTGGCGACCGCATTGTGCGCGGTGAAAACCGCAAGGTAGTTGTCGCCTATTATAAGCCGGTCGGTGTTACGACGACGATGTCGGATCCGCATGCTGAGGTGACACTCGAGGATGTTTTCCATTACCCGATTCATCTGACGTATGCTGGAAGGCTCGACCGCGACACGGAAGGCCTTCTTCTCATGACGAATGACGGCGCACTGATCGATGCGATGATGCGCGGCGCGAACGGACATGAGAAGGAATACATCGTAAGGACCAGATCAAAGATCAGTGATCAGGCGCTGCATCAGATGTCGAAAGGCATCTGGCTGAAGGATCTCGAGGCAAAGACGAAGCCGTGCCGCGTGGAGCGGCTGGGTGAGTACACGTTCCGGATCGTGCTGACGCAGGGCCTTAACCGCCAGATCAGAAGGATGTGTCAGGCTGTCGGCGCGGAGGTGAAGACCTTGAAGCGCGTGAGAGTTTTGAACATCACGACGAGAGGACTAAAACCCGGCATGCAGAGAGAGATCACAGGGCAGGAGCTTCACGATCTGTACAGAGAAGCCGGGATGTTCGCGCAGAAGTGAGAGCGCCTGTGAGGACACAAGAGAGTGGAATAGTGAGGAGCATCTGGAACCAAGCCAGGTGCTCTTTTCGCATAATCGACAGGAAGAGATAGCATGGACGAGAAGACAACCTCCAGGATGAAGGAGCTCATTAATATACTGAATAAAGCATCTGAGGCTTATTACGCGAAGGATGACGAGATCATGTCGAACTTCGAGTACGATAAGCTATACGATGAGCTGCTCGCACTGGAGAAGGAGACGGGTGTTGTTCTCACGAATTCGCCGACGCAGCATGTGGGATATGCGTCTGTGGATGAACTGCCGAAGGAGAGGCATGCAAAGCCCATGCTGTCTCTGGACAAGACGAAGTCCAGGGAGGAACTGCGGGACTGGCTGCAGGGGCATGAGGCGCTGATGTCATGGAAGCTGGATGGGCTGACTGTTGTACTGACGTATGAGAACGGCGCGCTGCAGAAGGCGGTAACCAGAGGAAACGGCGAAGTGGGCGAGGTGATCACGCAGAACGCGCGTGTCTTCCAGAACATTCCGCTTACCATCGGCTTCAAGGGTCAGTTAATTCTTCGCGGAGAGGCTGTCATTCACTACAGTGATTTCGAGAAAATCAACGAGCAGCTGGAGGAGCAGGCGATCCGCGAGGGCAACATGGCGGATGTGCGCTACAAGAACCCCAGAAATCTGTGTTCAGGAGCGGTACGGCAGCTGAACAGCGCGGTGACGGCGGCAAGGAAGGTGTATTTCTATGCCTTCGCACTGGTGTCGGCACTGGAACCGGAGACTAAAATCTCTGTGGATTTTAAGAACTCCCGAGAGGAACAGTTCCGCTTCCTCGCGCAGCAGGGCTTTGATGTTGTGGAACATCATCTTGTTACCGAAGAGACGATCATGGACAGGATCAGCTACTACGAGGAGAAGATCAAGACGTACGATATTCCTTCGGACGGCCTGGTTCTTCTGCTGGAAGATATCGCATACGGCGATTCTCTCGGGACGACGGCGAAGTTTCCCCGGAACGCCATTGCTTTCAAATGGGCGGATGACACGCAGGAGACAGTGCTGCGGGATGTGGAGTGGAGCGCGTCCAGGACGGGCCTCATCAATCCGGTCGCTGTCTTTGATCCGGTGGAGCTCGAGGGGACGACGGTGCGCCGTGCGAGTGTCCACAATGTGAGCATTGTGAAGGAGCTTCAGCTTGGTATCGGCGATCATCTGATGGTTTACAAGGCCAACATGATCATTCCGCAGATCGCGGAGAATCTGACCAAGTCCGGCACGCTGGAGATTCCCGCAAAATGTCCTGTGTGCGGGGGTGAGACGAAGATCGTCGCGGAGAATGACACGGAGTCCCTCTTTTGCATGAATCCGGAATGTCCCGCAAAGAAGATCAAGTCATTTGATCTCTTCGTGTCCAGAAATGCAATGAATATCGACGGCCTCTCGGAAATGACGCTGGAGAAGTTCATCGGCAGAGGCTTTATTCGTGAGTTTTCGGATATTTATCATCTTGAGGACTATGAGGACGAGATCGTACAGATGGACGGCTTCGGCCGTAAGTTATATGACAAATTGATTACGGCCATTGATAACTCTCGCAATACCACAGCAAGAAGGCTTCTGACTGCACTTGGCATTCCGGGGGTTGGATCGGCAGGCGCAAGGCTCTTGTGCGCACATTTTCACGATGATCTTGACGCGATCCGAAATGCCAGCATTGAGGATCTCTCCGGGATCGACGGCTTCGGGCCGGTGCTGGCGGGCAATACAAGGGCTTACTTTGCAGATGCCGGACATTCTGCGGAGGTGGATAAGCTCCTGAAAGAGGTCAACATCGGTGCAGACAGGACCACGGCCGTGCTGGAGAGAACGGCGAATGGAATGCCGGGTGCATCGGCTGCTGTGTCATCAGCGAGCGCAGGCAGCACAGCCGGTGCTGAAGGAGCAGTCATTGCTAATGGCGAAACTTCGCCGGAAGGAAATGCAGCCGGTGGAGAAGAAAAAAGTGCTGCAAAGGCTATGGCGGCCGTCTCCGGAAAGACCTTTGTCGTGACGGGCTCCCTTGCGCATTACGAGAACCGCGATGCGCTGAAGGACTATATCGAGAGCCTCGGCGGAAAGGTATCAGGAAGCGTGTCCAAAAAGACGAATTATCTGATCAACAATGATGTGAACAGCACATCCTCCAAGAATAAAAAGGCCAGGGATCTGAACATTCCGGTCATCTCTGAGGAGGACTTCATGCGAATGTGCGGGCTCATGTGAGCATGGATGAAGGAATCTGTTTTGCACATCTGACATGGAGGTAACATTATGCCTATTAAAATACAGAACGATCTGCCGGCGAAGGAGATTCTCGAGCAGGAGAATCTCTTCGTCATGGATGAGAACAGAGCTGCGCATCAGAACATTCGTCCTCTGGAGATCTGCATTCTGAATCTGATGCCCAAGAAGGAGGATACGGAGCTGCAGCTCCTGCGCATGCTCTCGAATACACCGCTGCAGGTGAACATTACGTTCATGAGAACCAGCACACACAGGTCTGTGCACACCTCTGCCAACCATCTGCATCAGTTCTATTACTCTTTTGATGAGCTGAAGAACCGCAACTTTGATGGTCTTATTGTCACGGGCGCTCCCGTGGAGAAGATGCCCTATGAGGAGGTCGATTACTGGCCGGAGCTTTGTTCTGTTTTCGAGTGGAGCAAGACACATGTGTGGTCGACGTTTCACATCTGCTGGGCGGCGCAGGCGGGCGTTTACTATCACTACGGCCTGCAGAAGAGAATGCTGAAGGAGAAACTCTGCGGCGTCTATCCCTTCGCTGTTAACCACAGGAAGGAGCCGCTGGTGAGGGGGCTGGACGATTATTTTCTGATCCCGAACAGCCGCTACACGGAGGTGGCAGCGGAGGATATTCATGCGTGCAAAGATCTGAAGGTCCTGGCGGAGTCGAAGACCGCCGGCGTCCTTCTGTGCATTGCCAAGGAAGGCAGGCAGATCTTCATGTTCGGACACGGCGAGTATGACCGTTACACGCTGCGCGATGAGTATTTGCGCGATGTGAAGGCGGGGCTGAATCCGAAGCTTCCTGTCGGTTATTTTCCGTGCGACGATCCCGACAGAAAGCCGCCGCTTCAGTGGAGAGCTTCTTCCAGCCTTCTTTACTCGAACTGGATCAACTATTACGTATATCAGACGACACCTTATGATATCAACGAGATCAGGTGAGAATGTGGAGGGGAATACCATGGACAAGAACGTTTACAAGAGAAATGAAATGCTGGCGCAGACGGTGATCAAGGGGCTCGCATCCAGAAATATCACCGGCTATTACGCTGAAAATAAGGAAGCGGCGCTCCGCCAGGCTCTGGCCCTCATTCCTGAAGGCAGTACTGTCGGGAAGGGCGGCTGCATGAGCGCATACGAGATCGGACTGGTCGATGCACTTCAAAAGGGCAATTACAACTATCTGGACAGAGACAAGATGGACGCCCGCGAGGGATTTCTTGCGGCAATCGATGCAGACGTCTTCCTCACCAGTGTCAACGCTATGACAGACGACGGCATTCTCGTCAATATCGACGGCAATGCCAACAGAGTGTCCTGTATTGCGCACGGCCCCAGAAAGGTGATTTTCATCGTCGGCATGAACAAAGTCTGCGGCGATCTCGACCATGCGATGAAGAGAGCCAGAAACGTGGCGGCGCCGATAAATGCCATGCGCTTTGATGTCAATACTCCCTGCAAAAAGACGGGCAAATGCTATGACTGCAAGACGCCTGACACGATCTGCTGCCAGTTCCTCATCACCAGATATTCCAAGCACAAGGACAGGATGCATCTGATTCTTGTGAATGATGATCTGGGGTTCTGATCGGATACATTGTCATCAGTATATGACAGTCCGGTCAGTTCTTCAGTTTAATCAAACGTTTGCGGCTGCAGTTAAGAAATTTGATTTATGAAAATATTGATCCTCTGTGCCCTGTATCAGGAGGCGGCTCCTCTCATCAGAAAATTGGAACTGAAGAAAGCTGACGGCCGGCACGGCATTGACATTTATATAAAAGATGACGTGATGCTGGGCATCATTGGCACGGGACCCGTGCGTGCGGCGGCAGGAACGGCAGTGCTGCTGGAGCGCATTGGTTCCGACAGTCAAATCTTGATTTCTTACGGATCTTCAGCATTTCTGAGAGAATTTCAGCCCGATTCTGCCTCCTCTTATACCGGCGTCCTTTTTCAACTGAATAAAATCACAAATGCTGACAGCGACAGAACCTTTTACCCGGACATGATCTGGAACACCGGGCTGCCGGAGGCGGAAGGTTTTACTGGCAGCAGGATTATGTACAGTACTGATCCCGGTATGCAGAATATGCCTGGATCTGCCCGAACAGCATCAGAAAGACCTTCAGAAACGGGCACTGCAGATGTACGGGCAGATACACAGCGGGCAGCTGTAAGACAGAATAGTCCAATTCTCTATGACATGGAGAGTGCCGCAATCTACCAGGCCGGAGCAATGTTCCTGCGTCCCGATCAGATGATGTTCCTTCGCTTTGTCAGTGATGACGGAAGCGGGGAGAAAGTTACACCCAAGCTCCTGGAAGAGCTCTCCACAGGATGTGCGGGAGAGGCAGCACAGATTGTGAGAGGGCTGGAAGAGAACTTTTCTCGGAAGGAACATCAATCTTCCATCCTCTGCAATGAGCCTGGAACAAGCCACGGGTCAAAGTTCGACAAGACTAAGCCGCCCGCAGAGTCCGAGCAGCTTCAGCAAACATGCGGAGATTTCAACGGTCAGGAATGCCGCGCTTCTTTGCGGGATGACGATTCTCCGCAGGATGAACTGAGGCATCTTGTGAGTGACCTCCACTGCTCCAAAACGATGGAGCTGGAGCTGCAGCAGTATCTGCGGTACGCACAGCTCGCCGGGATCGATTGGCGCTCTGTTGTTGACTCGTTCTATAGAACCGGAGATCTTCCCTCAGCCGACCGCGTCCATGGAAAGACTATCTTGAGGAGGATAGAAGAGAGCATTCTGCGATAAGTGTTCTCTATTAAGCGAAGGCACAATCTTACGGGGCGGGCAAGGCGCGGAGGTCTTCGCTCCGCTTCGGTCGTTGCAAAACCAAGGTCCACAGGACCTTGTGCAACCTCTGAACATCCCATCTCAAGAACCGAAGGCTCCTGAGATGGGGTGCAAAACAATTACGATATTCTTATATTCTTTTGACGGAAAACGAGTATGGCATGACACTGACAAGAAACAAGCGCTTCTCGCATATCTATGTCGAGACGGAGGTGTTGGATCACCCCCGCACCAGGCAGATCCTGTCGCAGTTCCCAGATGCAGGGGTGATTGAGGTCGACAGGTACGAGAGTATTTTCAATAGGAGCGGGCAGAGCTATCAGGAGCAGTTTCCGTCGCAGAGTCTGATCCTTGCGGCCAAGCATGGTACGAAGCTCTATCAGGGCGCACCGGTGTGTCAGGATTTTGACAACCGGTGGTTTTATTATACGGTGCCCGCGATGAACTGCCTCTACAACTGCGCGTACTGCTGGCTGAAGGGCATGTACAGCGGGGCTGACATGGTTGTATTTGTGAACACGGAGGATTTCCTCGCGGAGACGGAGGAGCTCCTCAGACAGCATCCCGTCTATCTGTGTCTTGCGTACGAGACCGACCTCGTCCCCATTGAAAATATGACCTCCCTCCTCGCCGACTGGTCTGCCTTCACGGCGGCGCATGCAGGGCTGTCCGTGGAGATCCGGACGAAGTGCGCTGCGCGGGATGTCTGGCGGGAGCTGCCTGTGTGTGATCGGATTATTCCGGCGTTTACGCTCTCACCGGATGAGGTGGTTTCTTCGATGGAGCGGGGTACACCTTCGCTGGAAGAGAGGCTGCAGGCTGTGCGGACTGCGGTGGAGTGCGGGTTTCCGGTGAGAATCTGCTATGATCCTGTTTTCCGGATTCCGGGGTGGAAGGAAGCTTATGCGTGGCTTGTACAGGCGACGGCAGAGGCCGTTCCGATGGAGCGGCTGCGGGATATTTCCGTGGGAACGTTCCGCCTCTCGGCAGAATATATGCGTAATATGCGAAAGCGCTTCCCGGACGAGCCGGTGATCCAGTATCCTTACGTCTGCGAGCACGGGTATTACCACAACAGGGAAGCCGACATCCGGGGGATGGAGGATTTCATGGTGAACCTGCTGACGGAATACGTGCCGCGGGAGAGGATTTTTCTGGAGAGCCGGGAGAGCAGGAGCATATGCAGTGAAAGGACATTTCCTGCAGGAAGAGTGGCATCGCAGCAGGACGCGGAAAGGGGGAGGATACTCCGTGGCAGACAATGAAAACAAAAGGACAGCCCTTGTGACAGGCGCCTCCTCCGGAATCGGAGCGGCGATCACAAGGCGGCTGCTGATGGATGACTGGATCGTTTATGGAATCGGGAGGCACTTCGGGGAACGGTACGCCGGCGCACCACAGTCAGAATCCGGTGAGGGTAGCCACCGACAGAGAAGCGGGGACACCATCTGTCATGTGACGGACAGCAGTGGGCAGGCCACTTGCCGGCAGGCTGCGTTTCATCCGGTTGTTCTTGACCTTCTCGATGAAAATGCGCTGCTCACTTTTCTGAAGCGGCTGACAAAAGAGTCGCGGGAGAGCCTCTCTCTTGTCGTGAACAACGCCGGCTGCGCCTACTACGGCCTGCACGAGGAACAGAATCCGGACAAGATCCGGAAGATCGTGCAGACTGATCTCGAGGTGCCGATGGTGATCTGCCAGCAACTCATCCGGACTCTTCGGCAGAACAAAGGCACGATCATCAACATTGCCAGTGTCACGGCGACGATGTCTTGCCCGCACGGCGCGGCCTATGGCGCCGCGAAAGCCGGCCTTCTCTCCTTCGGCCGCTCTCTCTTTGATGAGAACCGCAAGTACGGCGTGAAAATAACAACCCTCCTTCCCGATTTGACCGTCACAAATCTCTACCGCCATGCCGATTTTGAGGCGGACCCTTCAGCGGGAGCAAGTCTTCTGCCGGAGGATGTGGCAGATGCCGTGGAGTGGATTCTCGCACAGCGGGAGGGCGTCACAGTGCCGGAGCTGATGCTGCGCCCACAGCTTCACAGAATACACAGAAAATCGACAGACCGGAGATAGGGATATAGTTCAGAATTTCGGGGGAAAGAGATGAACACCGCAAAGAGAGCAGGAGCAGTGTTTGCACTGTCCATGTTTATTATGGGGACAGTCGGCATTTTCAGAAGATGGATTGAGCTGCCGTCCGGGGTTATTTTGCTGTTTCGCGGAGTGCTGGGGGCGGCGTTTATCGCCATCTTTTACCGGGCGCGCGGCCGGCACCCGGATCTTGCGGCGATCCGGAAGGACTTCCGGATGCTGCTTCTTTTGGGCGCTCTGATGGGGTGCGGGTGGGTGATGCTCTTTGAGGCCTACCGGATGATTCGGGTGGGCGTGGCTTCTCTTTGCTTTTATATGGCCCCGACGATGGTGATTCTTCTCTCGCCGCTGATCCTGCACGTACGGCTGACTCTGCGCGATCTCATCAACTGCCTCATTGCGCTTGCGGGTATTGTGCTCGCTTCCGGCGTTCTGACGGATGGCATACCGTCGAAGGACATGTCGCTCGGCATTCTTTTTGGGCTTCTTTCTGCCGCAACTTACGCGCTGAACACACTTCTGAACAAGAGAATCAATACACCTGCGGCGGAGCGAACCATCGTGCAGCTCATCACCGCCTCCTGCGTCATGCTGCCGTATGAGGCGGTGACGGGGGAGTACCATGGCGCTGTCTTCACAGGCAGGGCTGTCGCGCTCCTTCTCATTGTCGGCATGGTGCATACGGGCGTCGACTATGTGCTGTATTTCTCCTCGATGGTGAATATCTCTGCCCAGACAGTTGCACTCTACAGCTATATCGATCCGGTCACCTCTATCCTCTTATCAGCCATCCTTCTCGGCGAGCTGCCCACATGGGGCGTCATAGCCGGCGCTGCGCTGATCCTCGCGGCAGCGGGGATCAGCAGAAACAGCAAATGACTGGCATTATTCACAAAATAGTCGGTATATATAGCGATAATTAACAAAAATAAAATACTATTAGCGAAATTGATGTAATATTCCTTCTCATGGACTATAAGTCACCTAAAAAGATGTCCAATTTTTAAAAAGAGAGCGTGTTTTTATGCTCTTCAAAAAACGGGCAGTGTGGTCACGCCATATTGTATTTTTAGGTTTCTGACTTGTGAAGAATATTTTTCGTGTTCGCTAATCGTCGAGACAACATCCTGATATAAGGCAGGAATGTTGTCTTTTTTTATTTTGTACCCTGAACAGTATTCGATTGCAGAATACCTGACTTCGATAGTATCGACAGAATGGCGGAGTACGGATTTTGGGGCGAAGCTCTGGCAGGTATGCACCTGCCTGGCGATATAAGCACTGTGGCATGTGCCACAAGATCTGCGTATTAAGGAGGAGAGTATGAGGTTATCAAAAGTCAAGGCAATTGCGGCGTCAAGCGCAATGAGTATCAGCCCTGCTGGCTGGAATGCCGGTATTCGCGGCTAATGAAGGTGAGGCATCGGACACTAAACCGACAGTGAACAAGACAGTTCGTGTTCCTGAAGGAGTGACCATCGACAATAAGGACATCACATTTAAAGTTGAGAAATTATTGGAGAATGCTGATGGCGTAGCTGCTCCAGAAAAAGGGGCTATTTCAGTAGACACAGCAAATTTCGAAGGTTTGACGAGTTCTAACGCTAATGAATTGACAAAGCAGCTTAAAATTACCGAAAGAGATCTTCAGACAGGTGAATATATCTTCAAGATTGAAGAGAATACGCTTTCAGAATTGTCGGATGGTTATGGCTGGACGAACATTTCAGAAAAGACGGCTTATTATCTTCATATCTATGTAGAAAATAAAGACCAAAAGAAATACATCGTCACCACAGATAATAAACTTAACGAGAATGGATCAGCACTGAATCAGAAGGCCAACAGTATCGATTTTACCAATCAATTTACTGAAAAAGCTCAATTAAGTATTACGAAGACAGTGCGCGATCAGACATATGAAACACCTGGTCAGAAATATCAATTCACTGTTACGTTCGACACTGATGATTTAAATTCGGAAAAAAAGTGTATTCCTACACCATTGGAAATGTTGCAGCACAAGTTGTATCCGGTGGAAGCATAGAATTAGCAAGTGGAGAAACCGCGAACTTTAGTGATATCCCTGCAGGCACCAAAGTTACTGTTGTTGAGGAGCCTGTAACCAATTTGAAACAAGTTGATATCGATGTCATATCCAATGGAAGAAAAAAGTGACGAAATCCATTACCGATACTTCAAATGGTCTTTCCACTGGCGAGGTTCTGATCGGAGAGGATACTGACTCCATTACATTTACTAATACCTACAAAGACGTCACCGTCACCGGCGTCATCACCAACATCGCTCCTTATGTAGCGCTTGTTGTCGCAGTAGTCGCCGGATGCGCAGCGTACATGATGCTGAAGAAGAGAATGGCAAGATAATTACTGATTCAGCTGAGAAAACAGTGCAAAATCATTCTTCCGGGCCGAAGGTCGCTCCTCCGGCCTGGAGAAATCTCTGCATTTCATGACCTGTTGTTTCCTGATCTGATTTCTCATCCAACCATTGCAGTTTTTACCATTTATTTAATGGCTGCTTCGGGAAGAGGGAGTTTAGAAAGAGTTTTTGGAAAATAGGGCATTCCAATATCATTCCTTACGAAAGTAAGCCAGCGGATGAGAAACGAGATAAGGCAATAACAGGAAACAATTATCACACGGTGTCGGGGAGATACATCATTATGACTAAGTTCAAAAGATTGCTGATGACCGCAATCCTCACAGTATCGATGATCGGAAGCTCATTTAGCGCGATGGCTGCCAGACGGAGCTCTTATTATTAACGGCTCCAAGCAGATTGAGGACGACATCTACACTAACACGCTCCCTTATAAAGACGGTATTACCTTCCCTGTGACGGTAGGAGAGGGCGAAGTATTCGTTCTTGGAGACAACCGCACCACAGCGGAAGACAGCCGCATCTACGGCCCTGTGAAAATAAGTGCGACCAAGGACCGCGTCATGACCGTGATTCGAAGGAGCGGAATCTGACATCATGCTCTAATGCCGGATTTCTGCATATTTTCTACAGGAATGCCGGCTTTTTTCATATCATCACGAATTCGCTCAACTGCGTTTTCAACATTCCATAGTGTAATTTTCCAGCCCTCCTTGCTGACTGATTGCAGCCGACATTTCGGAGCTGAATTTCATGTATTTGCAGATTTGTCAAGTACCAATTTTGTTCTTTCCTGCGCAGAATCGGTACCTGTAATGAAATTCGGCACAGCTAAAATTGAATTAGTTAGCGATAGGAGGGTTTTTATTTATGAAAAGGTATAGAAGAAGCATTATGGCTGTACTCCTTGCTGTTGTGCTCATTCTGTCGAATTTTGCAGGCACTCTGCCGCAGCTGACAATCTATGCGGCAGACGGCGAAGAGGCGGAAGCACTCAGCCGGGAAGAGGATAGCGCTCAGGAAGAGGACAGCGCAGAAGAGGATTCTCTCTGGGAGGCAATTCCGGAGGAAGAGAGTGCTGAGGATAATAATGAGGAAGCGTCAGCCTCCGACGAACAGAGCAGCTCTGATGAGGAGGCTGCGGTTCAGGAGAGCGCTTCTGAGCAGAATGAGCAGGAGACCTCTGCGGATAATACACAAGAGTCTTCTGCTAAGGAAGAGTCTGAAGCACAGGATAATGTTGCAGAAGACGCCAAGTCGGATGAGCAGACAACTGATCAGGAGGGACAGTCTTCGAACAGCACAGATGAGAACTCCGCGCAGAAATCTTCTGATAATGCGGATGGAACAGAGTCTGCCGATGAGAACAGTTCATCTGCTGCAGATACAGAGTCTTCCGAATCTGCACAGACAGGAACAACAGATGCTGCAGACGCTTCCAGCGAGGGAGTGATAGCCAGCACAGAGGCTGTGACAGAAGCTGCCGCAGCTGAGAGTACGATAGCTGAAGAAGTTGCGGCAGAGAGCTCAGAAGAAGAGTCTCATCTGATCAAGGTGGAGTATTCTGCAGAGAACGGCGGAAGCGTCACCAGGTCTACTGAGACTGTGGATCTCGCAAATGGCGAAAAGCCGGAGGGATCTGAAGCAGTTGCTGATGACGGCTACTTTTTCACAGGGTGGACAGATGAGGATGGACAGAAGGTAAGTGACAGTGCATCCTTTACGCCTGATCTAAATGAGGGCACAGCGGGTAAGGTCAGCTACTCAGCTCATTTTGAGAAAGAAGAAAAAGAGACTTCCATGCCGGCGCAGGACTTTGAGGGCAAGGCGTCCGGCGTGCGCGTAAGTGTGCATGCGGAGGAAGGAAGCTTTCCCGAAGGCACATCCATGCATCTTCGTCCGGTATCGAAGAACAGCATTCTGAACAACTATGATGTGCAGGACATTGTCGGCGGCGACAGGGAGGTTGTCGATGCCGTTGCGGTTGATATCACTTTCACGGATAAGGACGGCAATGAGATCGAGCCTTTAAAGGACATCTCTGTCAGCATGGACACAACAAGGACGCTTGACGGCGATAACCACAAGGTCCTTCATATTGACGACAGCGGCAATGTCTCCAAGGTGGCCAGTGCCAGCGCGGACGGTGCTTCCTTCGAGGCGGATACGTTCTCCATCTATGTCATCATCGGTGAAGGTGATTCGCAGCAGCCCGCTGTGGCAACGTATACATTCTACGGCGCCGACAATACGACAGTTCTGTCCACACAGAAGGTGAAGAGCGGAGAAACACTGACCTCTCCGGCAACACCTGAGAAGGACGGATATATTTTCAAAGGCTGGACGTATACAAAGGGCTCCGGCACAGTGGATATGAAGCCCTTTGAGAAGACGACAGTCAGTGAAGTCACCAATACGTCGTACAGCTTATATCCTGTCTTTGAGCAGAAGCTGTATGTCTTCTTCATGGACAACTACGGGCGCGTTTACCAGACGAAGGAAGGCGTCTCCGGAGATAAGATTTCTGTCTCTGACATTTCCATTCCGCTGGGCTCCGAGGAGTCTGTGACAGGATGGTACACGGATAAGGAGCTCACGAATGAGGTCAGCGAAGTCACTCTGACGGATTCTGATGTGACGCTGTACCCGAAGGTGGAAGCAGGCCATTACCTGACCTTCTCCACTGGAGACGGCGCGACTTACATCGAGCCGGCATTCGTGGCGGCTGAGGATGAGACTGTTGAGCCCGCTGCACCTGCAAGGAATGGATATACATTTGAGGGGTGGTCTTCTGAGGAAGGCTCCACATCGGCAGACTTTACGTTCGGCGGGAGACTCAGCAGCAATACGACGATTTATGCGGTGTGGTCTGCCAAAAAAGATACGAAATACACTGTCATCTTCTGGCAGCAGCACGTGTCCGACAGCAAGAACGCATCGGATGATGAGAAGACCTATGGCTATGCGGGGTCCGAGACCAGACAGGGGACGACCGGCGCGCAGGCATCTGTCAACTATTCGGATCAGAATAAGGGCTACACTGGTTTCAAATTTAACTCCTCCAAATCCTCTCCCGTGACGATTAAGGGAGATGGGACGACAGTTCTGAATGTCTATTATGACAGGAATCTGCTGTCGATTAACTTCTATGTTTATGAGAAAAATTGGTGGGGCGACGGCTGGTGGACAAAGGAAGAAACTTATACAGGCCTTTACGGACAGACGCTGGCACAGAATGGGTATACCTGGCCGACAGAGTATAGGTATGGTTGGTTTAATAAAGCTAAGACAAACCAGCTGACTTTTCTGGATGCATTTATCTTTGATAGCTTGTCTGAATATGGCAGCAGCACCAGTATAGACGTTTACCGCTATAGCTCAAAGGGCAGCCTTACCATTAATCATTACAAGCAGGGGCTGGATGGGACTTATGATTATGACAACCCAACCAACACTACGTACAATGATAGAGGGACATTCACTTTTACCAATAAGTACACTGGTTTCGAAGTAAGCAGTTACTATATTGGAAACAGCGCATCGGATAGTTCCGATTGGAGCTCCATATCGGCTGGTAATAGTTCCTATTATGATAAAAACCTCTATATCCGCTACACCAGAAGCAGCTATACGCTGAGTTTCTACAACTACAACAGTGTTTCCAGAACTGAAAAAGTCCTTTACGAGTCTGATCTCACTGCTTATGAGAACTACGTACCGGGTCGCCCGGACGGACTTCCAAGGGACTACACCTTCCAGGGCTGGTACAAAGATCCTGAGCTGACGCAGAAGGCTGATTTCAACCAGACCATGCCGGTAACCGGTATCACCCTTTATGCGAAGTGGGCGGCACCGACATACAACGGCACAGTGCATCTGACCATCGACGGCACAGGTTCTTCGATTGGACTTGAGATCGGCTACGGCGAGACGATTGATCAGTCCCTGCTTCCGACGGTAAAGGATGCTGAAGGCGTTGTCGTATTCGAGGGCAATGGCAAAGACATCGTTACGCTCCCTGATAATGTGGAGTGGGTCGGCTGGGCATCCAAGGGCGGCACAACCTATACGACGTTCAATTTCGCGACACAGATTTACAAGGATATTGAGCTGTATCCGTATTACCTCAGCAAGGAGAGATATACAGTAAGCTATGATACAAACGGCGGCAGCGGCACAGTAAAAGATGACAAGTCTTATGCATCCGGCTCTTATGCGGAAATTGCTTCTTCCTCTGGTATTACTGCGCCGGATAGACAACAGTTCCTGTATTGGTCCACGGAGAAGGATGCGGACAAGAGCGGCCTTATCTACTATCCCGGCGATAAGATTCTGATTACTTCTGATCTGACCCTGTATGCAATTTATGGCAATAAGGACCAGACGACCAGCCTGACCTACTATTCCAATTATCCGTCTGGATCCGGAATGACGGATAAGACGGCGAAGCAGGCGGTCAATGGGTCGGAGACACTTGAAAATAACGTTACCTTCAACGCTTATGCAATCGATACAGTTGGATTCAGCGTTCCTTCCGGCTATTACTTCACTGGGTGGAATACTGCCCGGAACGGCTCCGGAACAAGTGTCAAGGCTGGCACAGAGATTCTGGCAGATATTAACGGATCCAATGAGCTGTATGCGCAGTGGAAAAAGGTGCAGAGCCTGGTTCTGACTGTCACAGGCAATACTGACACAGTTACGTATGACGGCGCTGAGCATTCTGTTACCGGCTATTCTGTTGAGATGACTTTGGACGGCTCTGCGATCTCTGCACTGCCGGATGATCTGAAGCTGGATGAATCTGCAGCAAAGGTAAAGACAGCTAAAGGAACGGATGCAGGTACTTACGCATTAGGTCTTGCAGTTTCGGATTTCGTTATTTCTGGAGACAATCTGAGCCATTACAGCAGGACCGTTAATGTGACGAAGGATGGCCGACTGACCATCAATAAGCGAAACGTCACGCTGACTTCAGACAGCGCTTCCAGAACCTACAATGGCGGCGCGCTGACTGCGCCGAATGTCACCATTGGCGGCGAAGGATTTGTCGAAGGAGAGGTCAGCAAGGTTTATGCGACCGGTTCTCAGACTGAGGTAGGTTCTTCCAAGAACCCGATCACCATCGATAAGGGAACGGGATATAAAGACAGCAACTACAATATTACGAAGACAGAGGGCACACTGACGGTCAGCCAGTCCAATGCTTCCTTTACGATTCAGGCTGTATCCGACAATAAGGAATACGACGGCACAGCGCTGTCCAACAGCACGGTTACAGTGATCAAGCCGGATGGCTTCGATAACTATACGATTAAGGCAACGGCAGCAGGTACTATTACGGATGCAGGCTCTGTGACCAATAAAGTTACGAGTTATCAAATTTTGGATCCGAATGGGAAGGATGTCACTGAATATTTTGCAGAAGCAACGTTGCAAGACGGCACACTGACAGTAACACCCAGAAAGGTAACCCTGACCTCAGACTCTGAGACGAAACCATACGATGGCACTGCTCTGACAGCGCCGGATGTGACTGTGGGCGGCCACGGGTTTGTAAGCGGTGAAGTCTCTGAGATCAAGGCGACCGGCAGCATTACAGAGATTGGTTCGGTTACGAATACCATCACTTACACGCCTGGTTCTGCTTTCAAGGTGGATAATTACGAGATTACAAAGAACGAGGGTACCCTGACTGTGGTGGCAGCAGATATAGGACTTATCATTACTGCTCCATCAGGAACATGGCCATACGACGGTCAAACGCATTCAGCAGGAAACAATGTGACTTTAAGTTGGAAGAATCCTTCTCTGGCAGACAAGTACACCGTGACTGCAGAGGTAAAAGGTTCTGTCAAGGATGTCAGCGACGGCAAGGTAAATAGCACAGTGACTTCCTATAAGATCACAGATGCTTCCGGAAATGATGTAACGAAGAATCTTGATACTTCAAAGATCGCAACTGTCGACGGAACGCTGGAGATTACTAAGCGCGACGTGACACTGACATCCAAATCAGACAGCAAGGTCTTTGACGGCACTGCTCTGACAGCGCCGGAGGTGACTGTGGGCGGCCGCGGGTTTGTAAGCGGTGAAGTCTCTGAGATCAAGGCGACCGGCAGCATTACAGAGATTGGTTCGGTTACGAATACCATCACTTACACGCCTGGTTCTGCTTTCAAGGTGGATAATTACGAGATTACAAAGAACGAGGGTGCCCTGACAGTTACAAAGGCGAGTGTGGCGTTCATTGTCACAGCACCAAGCAAGACATGGACATATGACGGAAAGGATCATGCTGATCACGAAGTGACAGTGACTTATCCTACCGAGGCATCCAAGGCTTATACGGTAACTGCATCCACCAGAGGCTCTGTGAAGGATGTCGACGATGGACCGGCTGCAAACGAAGTGACAGGTGTGAAGATTACCCTGAACGGCAGCAATGTCACAGATCAATTTGATACATCTGTTATAACGTCAGTAAATGGTACACTGCAGATCACGCCAGCTGAGATTACGATGACATCAGAGTCAGCGACAAAAGAGTATGACGGCACGCCGCTTGAGAAGCCGGATGTAAAAGTTACCGGTGATATCGTAAAGACAAATGGTAAGGAGGAGATTTTCAATATCCGTGCAACTGGCAGCATTACCAAGGTTGGATCGGTGAAAAATGAGATCGTCTATGATACCTCTTTGGATTACAAGGCCAATAACTATAAGGTCATGAAGGCGGAAGGCACCCTCACCATTACACAGAACAAGTCGAATGAGATTACAATCACAGCGGGCTCTGCTTTCAAGACCTATAACGGCACTGCACTGACGGCAAAAGAGCTGACGGCCAAAGGACTTCCGTCCGGATTCACCGTATCAGGCGAAGCGGGCGGCAGCATCACAAACGTTTCTGAGTCAAAGGAGGGCAATAATCCTGTAGCATCCTGGAAGATTCTGAATAAGGAAGGAGAGGATGTATCTGGTCAGTTTGCAAAGGTAACAACTGCTGCTGGTACACTTACGATTAACCCCAGGAAAGTCACACTGACCAGTGCGGACGGATCTAAATCATATGACGGAACGGCACTGACGGCGCCTGATGTCACTGTCAGCGGCGATGGTTTTGTAGCTGGAGAAGTGAATAAGGTAACAGCAGCCGGCTCTCAGACCGCTGCAGGAGAATCCGGGAACGCTCCGATCACCATCGATAAGGGCAAGGCATATGTCGACAGCAACTATGTCATAACAGAGCATTACGGCACACTGAAAGTCACAAAGTCGAAAGAAGCCTTTACCATTACGGCGGGTTCCGACAGCAGAGAATACAATGGTATGGCGCTGCTGAACGACACCTTCACAGTGACCAGCCCGGCAGGCTTTGAGAAGTATACAGTCAAGGCGACGACAGCCGGCAATATCACGGATGCCGGCAGCACATACAACAAGATCGATTCCTATCAGATCTTTGATGCAGATGGAAATGATGTCACATCCAGTTTCGCGGATGCAAAGCTTGTTGACGGCACACTGACCGTAACACCTAAGAAGGTTACATTGACATCGGCTTCTTCCTCGAAGAAGTACGACGGCACAGCCCTGATAGCATCGGATGTCACAATCGACGGGGGATTCGTTGAAGGCGAAGTGTCTGATGTAAAGGCAACCGGTTCGATCACGAACGCAGGTACGGCAGCCAATACCATTACCTACACTAAGGAGAGAGGCTTCAATAAGAACAATTACGATATTGAGATGAAGGAAGGTACACTGACCGTCACGCCCAGAACCGTTGTGATGACCTCTGAGTCGCTCTCGAAGGAATATGACGGCACACCGTTGGCGGGAGATAAGATCACGATTTCCGGCGACGGCTGGGCAGAGGGCGAAGGCGCAACGTATGAAGTGACCGGCAGCCAGACAGAAGTTGGCCAGAGCCAGAATGTTTTCACCTACAAGCTTAATGGCAATGCGCTGGCTTCGACGAAGTCCAATATTGTCAATGTGCTGGATGCGATCTTCCCGGCACTTCATGCAAATGCAGCGGAGAAGGTGACACTGGCTGAAAACTACAACATCACACAGGCTTACGGCACGCTCACTGTCACGGAGAAGAAGCAGACAGAAAACGGCGGAGACTCCGGCAATGAGGATGACACGGATTCAGAGGACTCACACCACCACCATCACCACGGACACAGCGGCAGCGGTGAAGAGACGAGCAACAGCAGCACTAATACATCGACTGTGACGACAACGAATCAGTCGACTGACACAACAGATGCTCTTGGAGCAGAAGCGGAGCCGTCATCGACTGACAATGCAAATGTGGCGCAGACAGATGATACAGATGCACATGCGGAGACCAGGAATACAGGCAGCAACTCCGCAGCCCCCAGAACCGGCGATGACAGCAGCATGACCATGTACGGCTGGATCGCACTGCTCGCGGCAGCAAGCCTTGCGGCATGGACGGTGAAGAAGAGAAAGGGCAGCTCAGAGACGT
Organism: Lachnospiraceae bacterium UBA2734; assembly: GCA_002353635.1. Lineage (GTDB taxonomy): Bacteria > Bacillota > Clostridia > Lachnospirales > Lachnospiraceae > CAG-791. Next base: position 15,159 of record DEKA01000011.1, on the reverse strand, counting down.
GAGACACAGGAAAAATCTCTGAAGATCTCAGACGCAAATCAATTGAATATTGCTGGTTCACTGTTGCCTTGAAGGACTGCAATGGCTGATGACAATGATATGGCTGCAGCTGAATCAGCAGAGATGAGAGCCCCTGCCCGCATTGCGGGTGGGGGTATTTGTCTATGTGAACATCACCAGCGGGACATTTTCATTTGTGGTATATCAGGACATAATTATTTATGGCTTATACAGCGGGGCGGCGACATCCTGCTGCCCGTTTACAACCGGATTCGATTGTGTTAAATTTAATGCCTGTAAGCAGAGCAGGCGATCGCGGGTGCAGGTGCCGAAAGGCCGCACGTGAGGAAAGTCCGGGCTTCATAGGGCAGGATACCGGCTAACGGCCGGCGGAGGCAACTCCCGGGACAGTGCAGCAGAGATATACCGCCGCGTAACCGCCGGAACTCGTTCCGGTAAGACGCGGTAAGGGTGAAAAGGCAGTGTAAGAGACTACCGTCCGTGCAGTAATGTGCGGAGCCATGTAAACCCTATCCGAAGCAAGACCGAATTAAGACAATGAGTCTGCCCGGCTCGTCTTAGGTGGGTCGCTTGAAGCTGCCGGCAACGGCAGTTCTAGAAAGATGATCGTCCAACGACATAACCCGGCTTATCGCTCTGCTTACATTAATTATTGCAGCATGTAATGGCGCGCAGTTGGGAGGCACATGCAGAATTCTCCTTCAGGTTCCGGCAGAAAAAAGAACAAAAAGCGTCTGACCTACATCGTGGTGGCTGTGGTCATCACGATGTTTGCTGTTCGCTTTATTCTCATGCAGACGGGCGAACTTGCGAAAATAACGACCCTCGATGCCAATGGTCAGAAGACCTGGATGCAGGCGCGCGAGGTGACAATCGTGTCCCCGCAGGATGGAAAGGTGCTCGGGAGCGGTTCTATCCTTGATTCCTACAAGAACAGCACAAAGGACAAGACGTACACCTGCAGCGTCGTGACGACAGGTGCGGTTGCGTCGCAGTTTGAGAACGACAGCGCGCAGGATGGTGACAGCGCAGACAGCGCGCAGTCTTCGGCAGGCGGTTCTTCTGAAAAATCTTCAAAAGATGCAAAGACCAGTGAAGCCTCAGAGAAGGCGCAGGGTTCTGTCATCGTGATGCCGGACGGGACGAAGGCAGACTTTTCCTTCGGCGGAGTGAATGAGGGCGCAGGGATCGGCGTTCTGAATGCACAGTCCAAGGAAGAGACCAGTGAAGCCAAGTTCACGAAAAAGGGCTGGGTGAACCTGCAGGAAGGGCAGAACGTGTATTGCCTTTCTGACGGCAAAGTTGTGACCGGCACTTATAAGGGCAATGATCTGGTATCCTTTGATGCGGACTGGCCGGATACTATGCTGGGATGCGGCATTTACGACAATGCCGGCAATTACCTTGGCACACTTGTTGACCGGCAGAATGGGGAGGGACTTCTTCTCACCGGCGCAGAGGTGACTGCATTTGTACAGGACGTGGAGAACTGACGACATGCCGCACGGGCGGCAGAAAGGACGATATGACAAAGGTAGACATTATCAGCGGCTTCCTGGGAGCCGGCAAGACAACACTTATTAAGAAGCTCCTGAAGGAGGCACTTGCAGGCACAAAGGTTGTGCTGATTGAAAATGAATTCGGTGAGATCGGCATCGACGGCGGATTCCTTAAGGAGTCCGGCATCCAGATCCGTGAGATGAATTCGGGATGCATCTGCTGCTCTCTGGTGGGTGATTTTGAGACGTCCCTGCGCCAGGTGATGGAGCAGTATGCGCCGGAGAGAATTCTTATTGAGCCTTCAGGCGTGGGCAAGCTTGACGACGTCATGCGCGCGATTAACAACGCTGCCAAGAACATCCCTGACATGAAGCTCAACAGTGCAGTAACCGTTGTGGATGCGAAGAAGGCGAAGATGTATCTCAAGAACTTCGGCGAGTTCTTCGTGAACCAGATTGAGAATGCCGGCACGATTCTTCTTACAAGAACAGATATCGCGACGCAGGAGCAGATTGACACAGCGGTGAAGCTTGTCAGAGAACATAACGCAAAGGCAACGATCATTACGACGCCGCTGGCCGAGCTCAGCGGTCAGCAGATCCTCGATACCTTTGAGGGCAGAGAGGATCTGAACGCGGAGATTCTGGCAGAGGTACTCAATTCCGATGAGGAGCATCACCACCATCATCACCACGACGAGCACAATGAGAGATTCGTGGATGAGGACGGCAATGTAATTTTCAAGGCGCATCACCACGACCACGATCATGAGGATGAAGACGAAGATGAGCACGAGCATCATCACGAGCATCATCACGATCACGAGGAGGATCATGATGAGCACGGCCATGATCATCACGAACATGAACACCATCATGACCATGAGGACCATGACCACGATCATGAGGAACATGGTCACGAGGATCATGATCATCATGACCACCACGATGCAGATGATGTTTTCGAGAGCTGGGGGATGGAGACGGCCCGCAAGTTCACAGCTGCTGAGGTAGAAGAGAAGCTGAAGAAGCTCGATGATTCTGATACCTACGGTATTGTGCTGCGCTCGAAGGGCATGCTGCCTTCTTCCGAGACGGACGCGTGGATTCACTTTGATTTCGTGCCCGGTCAGCCTCAGGTGCGCACAGGCTCTGCCGATGTGACAGGCAAGATCTGCGTCATCGGCTCAGGCCTCAATCAGGACGCGCTGCACGAGCTGTGGAAGGCGTGAGAGTTTAAAGGCATTGCGATTGCCGCGGGGTCCGGCGCAGGCAGCGTATCTGCCATGATCGGCGATCATGTGTTACGTATGGGCGCTGCGGCGCCGAGAGGTATAGATTTATGGATGAGAAGATTCCGGTATATGTCATCAACGGATTTCTGGAGAGCGGCAAGTCGTCGTTCTTTACGTATACGCTGGGGCAGCCTTATTTTCAGTCGAAGGAGACGACACTGCTGATCCTGTGCGAGGAGGGCGAAGTCGAGTACTCCGACAAGCTCCTGAAGCAGACTAGGACAGTGAAGGAGGTCATCGAGGATGTCGATGACTTCACGCCCGGCACGCTCATGGCGATGTATGCCAGGCATCACCCGGGAAGAGTCCTCATCGAGTGGAACGGCATGTGGGACTTCAAGAAGTTCAAACTTCCGAAGGCCTTCTTCCTGGAGCAGCAGATGTCGTGCATCGATGCTTCAACGTTTGGAATGTATTTTGCAAACCTCGGCATGAGATCGCTCCTGTTCGAGGAGCTGAAAAACTCCGAGCTCATCATGTTTAACCGGTGTGACGGTATCGATTACGAGGAGCTGGTTAAGTACAAGAGGAACGTGAAGGCGGTCTGCCCGCAGGCTGAACTGATTTTCGAGGATGCGAACGGCGAGATCGACATGACGACCGAGGAGGATCTGCCTTTTGATATCAATCAGGATGTCATCAATCTTGAAGGCATGAACTACGGCGTGTGGTACCTCGATGCGATGGAGCATCCGGACAGGTATGAGGGCAAGACGATCAGCTACAGTGGAATCGTGGCGATCCCGGATGATTTCCCGAAGGGATATTTTGTGCCGGGCCGCATGGCGATGACGTGCTGCGCGCAGGATATGCAGTTCCTGGGCTACGCATGCCAGTATCCGGATACGGATAAGCTCAAGGAAAAGAACTGGGTCCGCGTCACGGCGAAGGTCAGAAGCGGTGAGTTCGGGCCGTACGAGGGTGAGGGCATCATTCTTGATGCGGTGAAGGTCGAGCCGGTGGAGGAGCCGGCGGATGCGGTGATCAATTTTGCAGGGTGAGTAGAAGAAAAAGCGCATCTCCTGAAGAGGGCAGGAGATGCGCTTTAATATTCTCTGTATTGTTCCTGGCAGATGCGGCAGCAAGTGCATCAGCGGGAATTGATTGATCATGTGACTGCCTGGTCTGTTCGCTAATAAACAGATCTTCCGATCATATGATCATGAACTGAATAATCGGATTCGCAAATGATCTGTGATCAGTTCATCTTAGCTACAGCAGAAGCAAGCTTCGATACCTTGTTGGATGCTGTGTTCTTGTGAAGAACGCCCTTTGTGGCAGCCTTGTCGATTGCTGTCTCTGCAGTCTTGAGAGCCTTCGCAGCGGCATCCTTGTCACCTGCTGCAACAGCAGTACGCACGTTCTTAACGACCGTCTTAACGTTGGTCTTTACAGCCTTGTTCGCAGCAGCCTTTCTGGCGCTGGTAAGGATTCTCTTCTTGGCAGACTTGATATTTGCCATTGTCATTACCTCCGTAGCACATACGTCTCTTCGGCGCCGGATCATTTCCGGTCTTTAGCACCGAAATAAAAAATACAAGTTCAATTCAGCCGCTATGTGCCAGATTTCCGGACACGGACGTTTCTTGACACATACAGACTAATATTAGCGGTGAGCGGCTGGAATGTCAACAATTTCTTATTGACAGGCCGGCACAAATATACGTTGAATTCAGGCGGAACAGTTAGAATATATTTGCCCGGAAGAGCAAATCCCGCTTGCGGCAGAGCGCAATCTGTGGTATATGTCTTACAGTATGCAGAATCTTACGCTGCATTTCATTTGGAAATGAGGAATGTTGAATGAGTACTGTACGTATTATCTGTGAGGTAGCACTTATCCTGGTTAGCATCGCGCTGTCTGTTCTTGTTCTCATGCAGGAGGGCAAGGAGCAGGGCCTGGGCGCCATCAGCGGTATGGCTGAGACATACTGGGGCAAGAACAAGGGCCGTTCCATGGAAGGCAGGCTTGTCAAGGCGACAACTGCCCTGTGTGTCATTTTCTTTGCACTCAGTCTTCTGTTGGACATGCAGCTCAAATGAGCAGAAGCTCAGTGCAGCAGCATGAGGAAGAGATTCACAAGCGTGGTTGTGAAGAAGATTTAACGGATGAGACAGATTTATATGTATTGACTTCTACAAAGCGTCCCTGCATTCCAGGGGCGCTTTGTTGTGTATAGAGTGATTGATGAACAAGTTGGAAGCTAAAGAATGACATAGAAGAATAAGAACGAATCTGGAAACAAAAGAATGAACCAGGAGATTGAAAAGACGAAGAAGAAATGACGAACACAAAAAAGAACGAAGACGAACGGAACAAAATGACAATCAAGAGAACAACCAATAACAGGACCGCGGCGGAGGCGGTCGAAGTGACAGCAGAAGCCCAGGACAAGCCCTCCGACCCCGCCAACCCGCTGATCGGTACGTATACAGCAAATGCGAAGGGTTTTGGCTTTGTGACGGTAGAAGGATTCGAGCGGGATCTCTTTATCCCAAGGGAGTCCGTGAACGGTGCATTTCATCAGGATACCGTTGAAGTGAGGCTCCTGCCGACGTTCCAGGGCAACATCATTCCCGGCGGAAAGGGCGTCCAGCGACAGGAGGCTGAGGTCGTCCGGATTGTGAAGAGAGGCATTACAACTCTTGTCGGCACAGTTGTCAAGGAGAACAAAAAAATCTATGTGCGCCCTGACAACGCAAAAATCGGCATCGACATTCTCATCAAGCCGAAGAACGCCATGAAGGCCGTGAACGGCCATAAGGTTGTCTGTCAGATGATCGACTACGGCGGCATCGGAGACCACAGAAAGCCTGAAGGAAAGATCACGCAGATTCTGGGCCACATGGACGATCCGGGCGTAGATATCCTCTCGATCATCAAGGCGTATAACCTGCCGGAGGAATTTCCGGACGACGTGAAGAGAGAGGTGACGAGGATCCCGCAGGCACTAACGCTCCCTGCCGCCTCGAAGAAGGAGAAGCTGACAGGCGATCTCACCGGCGCTTCGTCTGCGGAGCATAAGATGCCGGAGATCGATGGGCGCGAGGACTGGCGGAGCGTCACAACGGTCACTATCGACGGCCCTGACACGAAGGACATCGACGATGCCATCAGTGTGCAGAGAGACGGACAGGATTATATTCTCGGTGTCCACATTGCGGACGTCTCGCAGTATGTCCGGGAAAATACCCCGCTCGACCAGGAAGCCTTGAAGAGGGCCACCAGCATCTATCTTGTGGACAGAGTGATCCCGATGCTGCCGCATGAGCTCTCCAACGGCATCTGCTCGCTGAACCAGGGCGAGGACCGCTATGCGCTCAGCTGCATCATGCGGGTGGACAAAAAGGGCGAGGTGAAGGACAGCCGCGTCGTGGAGACCATCATCCGCTCCGACGGCAAGCTCTCTTACCCGGGCGTCATGAACGTATTCGCCGGAGATGACAGTGAGATCGTGCATGCATTGGAAATGCAGGGCTTTAAGCGAGGCATTAAGACCCGCACGAAGGACATCACGGCGATGCTGAAGCGCGGCCTTCGCCTTGCTGCAATTCTTCGAAAGAAGAGGCAGGAGAGGGGCGCCATCGATTTCGAGTTTCAGGAGAGTGAGATCCATCTCGATCCGAACGGAAAGCCCATTGAGATTGTGCCGCATGACCGGAACGATGCGACGGATATGATCGAGGACTTCATGCTCCTTGCCAATGAGACGGTAGCTTCAACATTTTACTGGATGGACATTCCGTTTGTATATAGAACTCACGGAAGGCCGGCGGAGGAGAAGATCAGGGCGCTCCGTGTTTTCATTAAGAATTATGGATATACGCTGAAGAGCAAGGACGCGGAGATTCATCCGAAGGAGCTGCAGAACCTGCTGGAGAGACTCAAGGGCAAGCCTGAGGAGGCTATGCTCAGCACGATGACGCTGCGCAGCATGCAGAGGGCGTCGTACACGCCGACCTGCGAGGGACATTTCGGCCTGGCTCTGCGGTATTACTGCCATTTCACATCCCCGATCCGCCGCTATCCGGATCTGCAGATTCACCGCATCATCAAGGAATTCCTGCACGGGAAGCTGGGCGATGAGCGCCGTGAGCACTATGAGGGCATTCTTCCGTATGTCTGTAAGCAGTCCTCTGAGCGGGAGCGCCTGGCAGACGAGGCAGAGAGAGAGACAGACAAGCAGAAGAAGGCCGAGTACATGGCTGAGCGCCTCGGCGAAATCTATCAGGGTGCAATCTCCGGCATCACCGGCTGGGGCTTCTATGTGGCACTGCCGGATTCTGTGGAGGGGCTCGTCCCAGTGGGGAGCCTGCACGACGATTACTACAATTTCGACGAGGATTCGTATATACTGAGGGGAGAGCACAGCGGGCGCACGTTCAGCCTGGGACAGAAGGTTTATGTACAGGTCGCCGGCGCAGATATTGTGGCGAGAACCGTCGATTTCAAGTGGCTCCCCGACAAGAAGGCCCTGAAGATGCTGGGGCAGGCGGATGCGTCTTCAGTCAACACGACTGAAAATATTGACAGCAGCACAGTTTCCTCTCTTCATGAGGGGGCAGAAGAAAGCGAAGGCTCTTCATCAATGGCAAACAGTGAAGACGCCGGATCCGGCAGCAGATCAGGCCGCGGAAAGAAGCCGAAGAAGCTGCGCGGGGACGGCTCTGCTTTCATTCCAAAGAAAAAGAAATCCCGCCATCACGGACACAAGGTGACGGCGCAGGGGTCAAAAGGCAGGTTTACAGGTGGCAGAAGAAAAGGTTAAGCTGATCGTCAACAACAAGAAGGCGTATCACGATTATTTCATTGAGGAAAAATACGAGTGCGGCATCGCTCTCTTCGGCACAGAGATCAAATCCATCCGGCAGGGCAGGTGCAGCATCAAGGAGGCGTACGTCGAGATCTACAGAGGTGAGGCCTGGATCGACGGGATGAACATCAGTCCGTATGAGAAGGGGAATATTTTCAACAGGGATCCCCTGAGAAAAAAGAAGCTCCTCATGCATAAGTCTGAGATAGCCCAGCTGGCCGCGAAGGTGGAGGCGAAGGGCTACACGCTGGTGCCGCTTGAGGTGTACCTGAAGAAGGGGCGCTGCAAGATTCAGATCGGGCTGGCAAGAGGCAAGCACAACTACGACAAGCGCGACTCCATCCGGGCGAAGGATATCCGGCGGGAGAGTGAGCGCGACTTCAAGAACGAATACAGAGGGTAATGCAAAATCCCCGCACGGTGAACTGCTGTGCAGGGATTTTATAGTCTTGGGGGAAGGTGAGAAGAAAACTTCGGGGAAGGATGTAAAAGGCGAAAGCGTCGGAGAAAGATGTAAAAGCCAAAAGAAAAGAAGAAACCGGGGCACATTGCTGTGCACCGGTTTCTTCTGCGTGGATTAGACGGGAGTCGAACCCGTGTCCAAAAAACCATTCAGTGTCCTTCTACTATCGTAGCTGGTTGTTGTGCCTTACGGCGCTTCCCTCACGAAACAGGACAATCAGCAATCCTGTGTCATCGGTATCCACTGATACGCCCGCGGAGCCATGGCCCTCTCCGTGTCGTTTCCCATGATCTCGACGCCGTATCTCACGAGCATGGGTACAAGTGAGGCGACGCTGGCTGCGTTTAGGCAGCCAGAGCTAATTCTCTATTATTATTAGCGTTTATATTTAGGTTTGCCGTTTGACGATCGGCTTCGGATAGCTTCTCCACCTGCAGATTCCCTGTCGAAACCTTTACTAACCCAGGTGACGATTCCTCTTTTAATAGAATCACTATTATTCTATGATATAAATATTGATTTTGCAAGAGCAAAAGCGAACTCATGTTCGCAATGTAATGATATAATGCATGATGCCAGGGAATCTGCAGAAGTTTCGAAGAAACGGAGGAGACCGCGGCATCATGCATATGAGCGGCAGCCGGGGTGGAGCACCCGGACCAATTCAACTATACAGAAAGGATATATTGTCAGCATGCAGCATGCATTTCATCAGATCACAGAGGAGGAGATCAGAGCGATCGGCGCGTATGAGATCGAATCGCACGAGTTCCTCCCGGACATCAATTCCGACAGCTTTGTGCTGCGGCACAAAAAAAGCGGCGCAAGGGTGGCCATTCTGCCCAATACAGACAGCAATAAGGTCTTCTATATAGGCTTCCGCACACCGCCGAAGGATTCGACGGGCGTTGCACACATCATTGAGCACACGGTTCTGTGCGGCTCGAGAGATTTTCCGGTGCGTGACCCCTTCATTGAAGTGGTCAAGGGATCGCTGAACACGTTCCTGAATGCAATGACTTATCCCGACAAGACAGTGTATCCGGTGGCGTCGACGAATGAGAAGGACTTCGACAACCTGATGCATGTGTATCTGGATGCGGTTTTCCATCCCAATATTTACAGGGAGGAGAATATTTTCAGGCAGGAAGGATGGCATTACGAGCCTGTCTCCGATCACGGCGATCTGACGAAGGACGAGGAAGAGGCGTTCCTTACTGGAAAGGGCGCGCTCACCGTTAATGGCGTCGTCTACAACGAGATGCGCGGCGTCATGTCCAATCCGGACGATGTGCTGGCCGACAAGGTGCTGGCATCGCTCTATCCGCATACGACGTACTCGATCGTCTCCGGCGGCGATCCGGACGTGATTCCGAGCCTTACTTATCAGGATTATCTGCATTTTCACGAGACGTTTTATCATCCCTCCAACAGTTATATCTACCTGTATGGCGACATGGACATGCAGGAGAGGCTGACCTACCTCGACAGGGCGTACCTCTCGGATTATGACTATCTGGCAGTTGACTCTGAGATACACGGGGAAGATGAATTTACGGTTTCTGCAGACAAAGATGAGGTCAATTCAGCTGCGCAGGGCGGGATCACATTCGCAGGCACAGCGGATGGAAACGAGACTGGTGCCGCGGTACATGGCGGGAGTATATTCTCCGTACCCACACAGGCACAGTTCTCTTACTCCGTGATGGAGGATGAGGACACAGCACAGAAGACGTACCTCTCTCTGAATTTTGCCCTGCCGGACGGCCGCGATCCCAAGACGGACCTCGCGTACAAGGTGCTCGACTACGTGCTGTGTGAGTCTGAGGGCGCACCGGTCAAGGAGGCGCTGCGAAAGAAGGGCATCGGACAGGATGTCGACTCCCTCTATGATTCGGGCGTCCTCGAGCCCTACTACTCGATCACGGCGAAGTACGCAGATGCGGCGCAAAAGGATGAGTTCGTATCCACCGTCTTCGAGGTAATACAGAACCTGGCGGACAAGGGAATTGATCACAAGTCCCTTCTTGCGGGGATCAATTACTTTGAATTTCATTACAGAGAGGCGGATTTCGGCTCATACCCGAAGGGCCTCATCTTTGGCCTCGATGCGATGGACACCTGGCTCTACGACGACAGGGCGGTCTGGCAGAATCTCCGCGTCGGCGGCCTCTTCGATGAGCTGCGCAAGGGGGCGGAGAGCGGGTATTTTGAAAATATCCTCCGCCGGAGCTTCCTCGAAAACCGGCACCGGAGCATCGTCCTGCTGGTGCCGGAGCCCGGCCTTACAGCGAAGAAGGATGAAGAGAAGAAGGCATCCATGCGCGCTCTCTATGAGGGCATGAGCCGGCAGGAGAGGGAAGAGGTTCTGCAGAACTTCAAGTCGCTGCGCAAGTGGCAGGAGACGCCTGATTCCAAAGAGGCGCTCTCCACCATTCCTACGCTCTCGAGAGCCGATCTCACGAGAAAGGCCAGAAAGATTCTCAATGAGGAACTGCCCTGCGGAGAGATCAAGGTTCTGGCACACCCTGTCTTCACAGGCGGAATCGATTACGTGAAAGTCCTCTTTGACGCAGGAGAGGTGCCCGAGCGGCTCTTCCCGTATCTGAATATCCTGAAGGTGCTGCTCACGGCGCTCTCGACGGAGCACTACACATACGCAGAGCTCGATCACGAGATCAATATCCAGACGGGCGGCATCAGCTGCGGTCTGAGCCTATACACGGATGTCCATGACCCGCAGAGGTACAGCACGGCACTTGAGATTTCTGCTAAGGTTCTGCACGGGAATTTTCGGAACGCGATGGACCTGCTCCGGGAGGTGATCCTGCACACGAAGTGGGATGATCTGACCAGGATCAGGGAGGTGCTGGAGGAGGAGCTCTCCGGCGCGAAGACGGGCATGCCTGCCTCCGGCCATGAGACGGCGGTGAACCGCGCAAGTGCCGGACTCTCGCCTTCTTCCAAGGTGCTCGATGATCTGAGCGGCATCGGCGGACTCAGGGATCTTCAGAAGATCTGCAGAGATTTCGACAATGAGGGTGATAAGCTCCCTGCGGCACTGCAGGAGCTCTCATCCTGTCTCTTCAGAAGAGACAAGGTAATCCTCGTCGATCTGACAGCGCCGGATGCGGCTGTGCAGGAAGACCTTCCTGTGATCGAAGAGCTGAGCAGCAATCTGCCTTCCGGAAGCGTTCCGGCGGACGGTGAGAAGAGGTATGTGCCGGATCCCGAGCCGCACAATGAGGCATTCACGACGGCCGGACAGATCCAGTTCGTGTGTGCGGCGGGAGATTTCTCCAAAAAGAATCTGCCCTACACAGGCGCCCTGCGCGTCCTGAAGGTCATCATGGCGTATGACTACCTGTGGACGGGAATCCGTGTCAAGGGCGGCGCATATGGCTGTATGAGCGACTATGGGCGCGACGGTATAGCATATATGGTGACGTACAGGGATCCGCATCTGAAGAGGTCGCTCGATGTTTTCAGAAAAGCCGGGGAGTACATCCGGACACTGCAGGCGGACGAGAAGACGCTGACCAAATACGTGATCGGCGCGATTTCCTCGCTCGACCGGCCGAAGACGCCGTCGGCGTACGGGCGCTTCTGCCTCTCCGCATATATGACCGGAGGAACAGAGGCGATGCTGCAGAAGGCAAGAAACGAGGTACTGGATGTCACCCTCGATGACATTCATGCGCTCGGTGACTACCTGGATGCGGTCATGGACAACCCTGTGCTGTGTGTGATCGGCGGTGCGCAGAAGATTGAGGGCGCGAAGGATCTGTTCGAGCGGGTGGAGCCATTGATCTGATTATTGTTCAGCACCCCTGGACACCTGCATCGAAGAATTGCGACGTATTATGGAGCAATTCGGGATGAGGTGCTGAACGGTTACGGTTACCATAAAAAGCAGAGACAGTCTGCGCGCAGCGCAGCGGAAAGGCAATATATGGCAAAGGCTGGTTTTGCAACCATCATAGGAAGGCCGAACGTCGGCAAGTCGACGCTCATGAACACGCTGATCGGACAGAAGATCGCAATCACATCCTACAAGCCACAGACGACGAGAAACCAGATCCGGACCGTCTATACGGAGGAGCGCGGGCAGATCGTCTTTCTGGACACGCCGGGACTCCATGCTGCAAAGGACCGCCTCGGACGGTACATGCTGAAGGCTGCTGAGTCCACTTTGAAGGAGGTGGACGTGATTCTCTGGCTCGCAGAGCCAAAGCTCCCGAAGGAAGAGGATCGGGCGGTGATGAAGCTCCTTGCCGGCGTGAAGACGCCTGTGATCCTGTGCATCACGAAGACGGATACGGTGAAGAAAGTGGAACTGCTGCCGGTGATCGATGCGTTTGCCAGAGACTACAAAGAGGTGACGGGAGGGGATCCGGCCGCAGTCATTCCGATCAGCGCGAGAACGAAACAGGGGATTGATGATCTGAAGGAGGCATTGTTTTCAGAGCTGCCGGAGGGCACGCCTTTCTACGACAGCGACACGGTGACGACACAGACGGAGCGGGAGATCGCGGCGGAGATCATTCGTGAGAAGGCGCTGCGGCTTCTGCAGGAGGAGGTGCCGCACGGAATTGCCGTGCAGATCAACCGGATGCACACAAGACCCGGCAAAAACGGGGAAGTGTGCGACATCGACGCGGACATCATCTGCGAGCGGGAGTCGCACAAGGGCATCATCATCGGCGCGGGCGGCAGCATGCTCAAGAAGATCGGGATGACCGCCAGAACCGATATTGAAAATATGATCCAGACGAAAGTCAATCTCAAACTCTTCGTGAAGGTGCGCCGCGACTGGAAGGACGACGACAAGGCGCTGAAGGCTTACGGGTATAATGAGAAGGATCTCAATGGCAGATAAGAGCGAGAAATATTTTGACGTCACGGGAATGGTGCTGGAGGCCAGGCCTATCGGCGAATACGACCGGCGCATTGTGCTGCTGACCAGGGAGACGGGCAAAATCTCCGCTTTTGCAAGGAGTGCCAGAAAGCCCAATTCTCCGCTGGTTGCGGCGACGGACCTGTTCTGCTTCGGCCACTACAGGCTCTTCGCGGGGCGCGACTCCTACACGGTGACAGAGACAGAGGTGCTCAATTATTTTGAATTCTTCCGCACGCACATGGAGCAGATGCTGTATGCCACCTATATGTGCGATGTCACCTCCTACATCACTCATGAAAACAACGATGAGACGCTTCTTCTCATCCTTCTCTACGCTTCGCTCCGGGCGCTGGAAGCCGGAAAGATTCCGGCGGGGCAGATCCGGAGCATCTTTGAGATCCGAACGGTGGTGATTGAGGGCGAGTTCGTCCTTCCAAATGCAGCGAGCCACTCGCCGGCCGTCATGACGGCGCTCGCCCGCATCCAGAGCGCGCCGCTCTCGAAGCTCTATTCTTTTATGCTGGATGAAGCTGCGGGGAAGGAGCTCGCAGCGCTTGCACACCGATATATGGATCACAGCTACGGGCATCATTTCAAGAGCCTCGATGTGCTGGAGGCGATGGGAATTTAAGAGCACCTCTGCAGCACCGCAGTCGGCGGGAGTCGAACCCGCCTCTCTGCAGACCTCGCAGAGAGCAGAGAAAGGAATTGCAGAGTCTGCAGGCGTTGCACAATTATCCCGCCGCTTATATAATGACAAGAGTGCTTTTTTGAGGAAGATGAATGGCGGCGAGAAGAAGGTCAACTGCATATGAAGAACGCGGAAGAACCCGCGGAGGAAGGATCTCACAGGAAGAACTCTATGACCGTGAGGGTTCCGGGCAGAGCCGCAGCGGAAGAAGCGGGAACACCCGGAACTACAGAAGACGTTCTGCGGGATCCGCTGGCCGGACGAACGCAGGAGGAAGGACCGGCAGAACTTCATCGGGGCAGCGCAGGCGACGCTCATCGGGCACTTCTTCCACACTGATCGTCAAGGCAGCAGGCGCTCTCATCGCCCTCCTCCTGGCCTCTTTTCTCATTTCGAGATGCGGCAGAGGAAGCTCCGGAACCTACACTGAGAGCACCGCAGAATTTTCCGGAGGCGGCGCGGTCACGGTGACCAGCGTGGAGTCCTTCGACAAGGACTACTACAGCAGCGATGAGCTGCAGAAGGACATTGATGATGCCGTTTCGTCATTTGCGAAAAACGGCGGCAGTGTGAAGCTTGTCGATTACTCGGTAAAGAACAAGGTCGCAAGAGTCGTTCTGCGCTACGGCAGCACGAAGGATTATACGAACTTCAACTCCCTTCCTATGTTCTATGGAAAGGTGAGTGAGGCGCAGAGTGAAGGATATGATCTGTCTGCTGCCTACTCAGCGGTCTCCACGCAGGATTCGTCGGAGATTCTGACGAAGGAGAACATTGCTGACTACGCATCTTCAAAGGTGGCGTACATCACAGAGAAGATGGATGTGGCTGTGCCCGGAAAGATCCTGTTCGTGAGCGCGAATCTGCAGACAGACAAGGATGACATGGGGCTGGCAAAGGCAGTGGATACGGTGTCGGAGAAGAGCCCCGGAGTCGTTATTTTCAGATAAGGAAATAGCGATAGAAGAAGGTTATTTTCAGGCAGATGGCTTACATATAGCGACTGCCTGTCATATAGAAGAAAAGAGCGTAACGGAAACGTCGCTCCTCTCATAAGAGTCTTATCAGGAGGAAAACGAAAATAATGGAAAAGACAATGGACAAGATTGTTGCGCTGTGTAACGCGAGAGGCTTCATTTACCCCGGCTCGCAGATCTACGGCGGACTCTCCAACACATGGGATTACGGTAATCTTGGTGTCGAACTCAAGAACAACGTAAAGAAGGCGTGGTGGCAGAAGTTCGTGCAGGAGTCTCCGACAAATGTAGGCGTGGACTGCGCGATTCTGATGAACCCCAGGACATGGGTGGCCTCCGGACATCTTAAGAGCTTCTCCGATCCCCTGATGGACTGCAAGGCGTGCGGCGAGAGATTCCGCGCGGACAACATCATCGAGGACTATGCAAAGGCCAATAACCTGACGCTCGACTCCTCCGTCGACGGCTGGACGAACGACGAGATGATGAGCTTCATCAA
>DEKA01000017.1 GCA_002353635.1 Lachnospiraceae bacterium UBA2734 | reverse complement strand
GCTTGGCTACGAGGAATAAAGAAACGGCAGAATGCCTTCTGCGCGAAGACAGGAAATGCCGCTCAGGCGGACCGCGAAGTTAAGAAACGGGGCTGATTTATGTCCACGCGGGTCTGCCGATCCGCAGATGATGGAAAGATGATAAAGGATAATGTTCTGAAAACACTTCTGTCCGCAGAAGGCTTCGTCTCGGGGCAGGAGCTGTGTGATGCACTTGGCGTCTCGCGAACCTCCGTCTGGAAGGCAATTGAGGCGCTGCGCGCAGACGGCTATAAGATCGAGGCGGTGACGAACAAGGGATACCTTCTCGTGAAGGATGAGACAGCGGATATCTTAAACCAGGAGGAGCTCGAGAGGGCGCTGGAGACGAGATGGGCCGGGCATCCCGTTATTTTCAAAAAGGAGACAGGGTCCACGAATGATGACATCATGGCCATGGCGGATCAGGGCGCTCCGCAGGGGACGCTGACTGTGACCGTGTGTCAGCACGCCGGCAAGGGCCGCAGAGGCCGTGTGTGGCTCTCTCCGGATGTCGGCAACGTCTATATGTCTATTCTCCTGCGGCCGCAGATGGACGCCTCCAGGGCGCCTATGCTGACGCTCATCATGGCGCTGGCGGTCTATGAGGCCCTGCAGGATATGCCGTATGACAGGAACAAGGTGCGTTTTGGCATCAAATGGCCGAATGATGTGGTCGTCTCCGTCGACGGGGGGCCGTATAAGAAGACGTGCGGGATCCTCACCGAGATGCGGATGGAGGAGCGGGAGATCCGCGATGTGACTGTCGGGATCGGGCTGAATGTCAACATGACGGAATTTCCGGAGGAGATCAAAGAGACGGCGACCTCCTTTGCGCTGGCACTGGGGCATCCGGTCCGCAGAGCGCAGTTCGTGGCGGACATCTGGCGGCATTTTGAAAATGACTGCGATGTGTTCCTTCGCGACGGCGACCTCGAGGGGCTCCGTCCTGCCTATGAGGCAGGGCTTGTGAACATCGGCCGCGCGGTGCGCGTCCTCGATCCCAAGGGCGAGTACACGGGATCTGCAAAGGGCATCACGGCAGACGGCGAGCTCATTGTCATTCCGGATGGACAGAAGGACCCGGTGTATGTCGGCAACGGAGAGATCTCCGTGCGCGGCGTCATGGGGTATGTATAAAGACATTGCGCATAACAGTCTTTGGGAGCAGGGCATCCGAGGGGCGGGATCTGCCGGAGACGCAGAGATAAAAGAAAAGTTTATAGAGAGTAAGAGCATATATGGATCAGCAGTACACACAGGATCAGCGGGATGCTTTCTGGGCGGAGGACGAACACTTTCGGATCGTCCTGTGCGGCGCCAGCAAGTATGACCAGAAATATTACTTCAACCACAAATTTGACTCTCTCCCGGAGAACATCAAAGAGGAACTGCAGATCATCTGCGTCCTCTTTACGGAAGAGGTGGGCGGCATCATGACAATCGGTTACACGCCGACGGGTGAGGTCGTGATCGACACGAGAGCCGATGAGGGCGACCTTCTCTACGATGAGATCGGGAGCGCCCTTCTGGTCAAGAAGATCAGATCGACGAAGCAGGACATGTTCCGCTCGCTCTCTGTTTATTACAAGGCGAAGTTCCTGAAGATGGACCTTGGACAACTCCTCGAGGAAGAGGAGGACGAGGACACGGACGCAGAGGGAAATGCAGACCTTGAGGGCGGCGAAGATGCAGGAGCTCCCCGGGATACGTTTCACAGGGACAGCACGCCGGAGGACCTGGCAGATGGGATTTGATATCGGCAGCGTGCATATACCCGGCAGAACCGTGCTGGGCCCGATGGCGGGCGTGACAGATCTGCCGTTCCGTCTGCTGTGCAGGGAACAGGGCGCAGCGTTCGTTGTGATGGAAATGATCAGCGCGAAGGCACTTGTCTATCACAACAAAAAAACAACGGAACTGGCGCAGTCAAGACCGGAAGAGAGGCCGGTTTCTCTTCAGCTCTTCGGTCATGAGCCTGAGGTGATGGCAGAAGCTGTCGAACTGATCAGGGACTGGCCGTTTGACATTCTGGACATCAACATGGGATGCCCCGTCCCAAAGGTCGTGAACAACGGCGAGGGGTCGGCACTCATGAAGGACCCTCATCTCATTGAACAGATCGTGCGTGCGTGCAGAGAGCACACGGACAGGCCGGTGACGGTCAAGATCCGGAAGGGGTTTGATGCACAGCACGTAAATGCCGCGGAGTGTGCGATGGCGGCAGAAGCCGGCGGCGCTTCTGCGGTCGCTGTCCATGGAAGGACGAGATCGCAGATGTACACGGGGCATGCGGACTGGAGCGTCATCAAGGAGGTCGTGGATGCTGTCCATATCCCTGTGATCGGCAATGGGGATGTCGTGGACGGCCCGTCCGCCAAGAGAATGATGGAAGAGACGGGCTGCACCGCTGTGATGGTGGCGAGAGCCGCAAGGGGCAATCCCTGGATTTTCAGAGAGATAGAACACTACCTCGATACAGGAGAAGAGATGGAGCGCCCCAGCCGCCGCGAGATCGTGCAGAT
Source organism: Lachnospiraceae bacterium UBA2734 (assembly GCA_002353635.1). Classification (GTDB taxonomy): domain Bacteria; phylum Bacillota; class Clostridia; order Lachnospirales; family Lachnospiraceae; genus CAG-791. Next base: position 2,698 of record DEKA01000017.1, on the reverse strand, counting down.
GATCCTGCGGCACGCACAGCTGATGAAGGAAGTCAAAGGGGAGCGGCAGGGAATTCTTGAGCTCAGAAGCCACGTCTCCTGGTACCTCCAGGGCTTTCCGGGGGCGGCGAAGCTCCGCTCGAAGGTGAATACGGTGGGTTCCTTTGATGAGCTGACGGCGCTGCTGCACCAGGAATTTCCATACGTATAGATAAAGAGGCGCTGCGCGCCTTGTCTGCCCCTCAAAAAGTCATCAATTTCGTCCGGCAGGCAGGCTGTCCATCCGAAATTTTGGCTTTTTGAGGGGTGCTAAATGAAGCAGTAATTGTTTAGCGCAACATCTCGAGAACCTCCGGTTCTCTTCGATGTTGGCGTCCAGAGGCGCTGCGCGCCTTGTCCGCCCCTCAAAAAGTCATCCATTTCGTCTGGTAAGCAAGCTTCCCATCCGAAATTCTGACTTTTTGAGGGGTGCTAAACAATTACAAAAAGTGGTATTCTTTACAAGTCATCATTGAATAGGTATAATTTGCGCGGGCTATAGCCCCGCATGATGCATTTGCCAGCATCCTGCAGAATGAAAACGTCCGGAGGACATCAATTGTGCCGGACGGATTTTATTGTTTTCAGAGATGAAGGGCAGATGCCGTATTAAAGAATTAACAGGAGTGAGACCGGCCATGGAACAGAAGAAGAGTGTTATCACATATGCAGGACTGAAAAAATACGAGGATGAGCTCCACAACCTCAAGGTGGTAAGACGAAAGGAAGTTGCCCAGAAGCTCAAGGAAGCCAGAGAGCAGGGCGATCTCTCCGAGAACGCCGAGTACGATGCAGCCAAGGATGAGCAGAGGGAGATCGAGGCCAGAATCGAGGAACTCGAGGCCATGCTCAAGAATATCGAGGTCGTCGGCGACGAGGATGTCAGCTCCGATAAGGTCAGCGTAGGCTGCACAGTGACCATCCGCGATGTCGAGGATGAAGAAGATCTCGAGTACCAGATCGTTGGCTCCTCCGAGGCCAACAGTCTTCTTGGCAAGATCAGCAACGAGTCTCCTGTAGGCCGCGCGCTCATCGGCGCCAAGGTCGGCGATACCGTCAATGTCGAGACACAGGCGGGGACGTTTGCTTACAAGGTCATGAAGATCGAGCGGCCGGAGAATTGATCAGGAAGGAAACAGGAAAAAATGGCAGATAAGCAGAACAGAGCCTCACAGGACGAGGGCCAGCTCAGAAAGATCAGAAGAGAGAAGCTGGAGGCACTCCAGGCTGAGGGAAGAGATCCGTTTAAGATTACAACATACGACCAGACGCACCACTCACAGGAAGTGAAGGATCACTTCGATGAGCTCTGCGGCGAGCAGGACGCGGAGGGCAACTACACGAAAGAGCCCGCCACCGTCTCTCTGGCAGGCCGCATGATGTTCAAGCGCGTCATGGGCAAGGCGTCCTTTGCCAACATTCAGGACCGCGACGGAAGAATCCAGATTTATGTGAGCCGGAATGATCTCGGGGATGACGCCTATGCAGATTTCAAGCATCTCGACATCGGCGACATCATCGGTGTGAAGGGATTCCCCTTCCGTACAAAGACCGGCGAGATCTCTGTTCATGTAAAGAGCCTTGTGCTTCTCTCCAAGTCTCTTGAGCCGCTTCCGGAGAAGTTCCACGGACTGACGGATACAGATACAAGATACCGCCAGAGATATGTGGATCTCATCATGAACGAGGATGTTCGTGAGACTTTCAAGAAGAGATCCGCCATCATCGCAGAAATCCGCAATTTCCTTGCAGGGAGAGACTTCATGGAAGTCGAGACACCTATGCTCGTTGAAAATGCGGGCGGTGCCTCCGCAAGACCGTTTATCACACACTACAATGCGCTGAATGAGGACAGAAAGCTCCGCATCTCTCTTGAACTGTACCTGAAGAGACTGATCGTCGGCGGGCTCGAGAGAGTGTACGAGATCGGCCGTGTTTTCAGAAATGAGGGGACGGATACAAGACATAATCCCGAGTTCACCCTCATGGAGCTGTACCAGGCATACACAGACTACAACGGCATGATGGAGCTGACAGAGTCCATGTTCAGAGACCTCGCCGAGAAGGTCTGCGGCACAACACAGATTTACTACGGCGACAAGGAAGCCGGCACAGGTCATGTGATCGACCTGGGCAAGCCCTTCCGCAAGCTGACCATGGTAGAGGCGATCAAGGAAGAGACAGGCATCGATTTCGACGCCGTGAAGACAGACGACGAGGCAAAGGCCATCGCCAGGGAGAAGAACGTCGAGTACGAAGAGCGCCACAAGAAGGGCGACATCGTAAACCTCTTCTTCGACGCCTTCTGCGAGGACAAGATGATCCAGCCGACCTTCATCATGGATCACCCGATCGAGATCAGCCCGCTGACCAAGAAGAAGCCTGACGACCCCTCAAAGGTTGAGCGTTTCGAGCTCTACATCAACGGCTGGGAGATGTGCAACGCCTACTCCGAGCTTAACGACCCCATTGACCAGCGCCAGCGCTTCGCGCAGCAGGATGCGAACGCAGCGGCAGGTGACGAAGAGGCTGAGCACACCGACGAGGACTTCCTCCACGCCATGGAGATCGGCATGCCGCCCACCGGCGGGATCGGTTACGGCATCGACAGACTTGTGATGCTGCTCACGAACAGCGCTGCGATCCGTGATGTTCTGCTGTTCCCGACAATGAAGACCCT
>DEKA01000033.1:51055-52574 GCA_002353635.1 Lachnospiraceae bacterium UBA2734 | reverse complement strand
AATATCCTGATCCGCCTTTTTGTCCTCCTGATCAATTGCATCAAGCCTTTTTCCGATCTGCTCCTTGCTCTGTGCCTGAGACTGCTGACTCTCCTCCATATCCTTCTGAATCCGAGCAAGCGAAGAGATCACACCATCGAGGCTTCCCTCGATGTCCCCGTCCTTCAGATCATTCATGTCGCGGTATTCTTTCAGATTCTCCTCCAGCCCGCTGACGGTGTCCGAGAGCTCTTTGTAGATTTCCTCGCGCTCCTTCGCGGAAGATGCAAGATTCTCCGCAGAAGCTTTGCCCCGATAGAGGCCGTCTTTTCCGGCACTGCCCTTTCCATCACCTGTTCCTTCAGCATCTCCCCGGATCGAAGCATCCATGCTGTCAATATAGGTCTGAATCTGAACCAGACGATCATTCAGTGCCTGTGCCTTCTCATTCTGCTCGTCGAGACTTCGGTAGGATCTCTGCATCAGAAGGCTTAGCATGATCAATCCGGAAAGCGCGATCACAGCGATGAGCGCGCACACTTCAGCCATGTATTGCCTGCGTCGCCTTGGATCCCGGAGACGTCGTCTGGACGGCCGTCCATCACTCCCGCCTTTCTTCTCCTTCTGCTCTCCAAGATCCTCGAACAGCAGTTCATCCTCGACATTTTCCTTTGACGCGCGTACAGCAGTCTCTTCGCTCATGGGGCCTCCTTTTTAGATGTGGTGTGTATATGTATAGAATAGTAACTGTCCGGATATGAATCTGAAATTGACTTTCGATGATGCAGGTAAGCGGCCGGGCGTTCTGTCCTCAGTACAGGAGGATACGCTCACCGAAAGACATGCATTTGTTATGCAGGTATGAATAATCTGGCTGTGACAGCTGAAAAGAATGAACTGGTTTCTGAAATGATCGATTTGCAAAAAAAATAGGTGCACACCGATAAATCCGGCATGCACCTACAACTCTAGACGATCTCCTATCCAATTGGCAATTGGCAGATCAGATGAAAAAATGCTCCTTACCTGTACAGCTTCGACAGCTGCCTAAAGCTTTTCTGCCTCAGATCTCTCTCCCGGCGCCTGTGCGCTTTCATTATTATCACGATCTGCTTCTGCTGTTTCCTTGTGCGAATTGTCTCTGTGTACCTTTTTCTTCTCTTTGCCCTCATGCGTCTCGGGCGCGATGGCCTCGCCGATCATCATGCCTTCTGGAATCACAAAATTATATGCGGAATCATCATGTCTGGACTGGAAGCTGTGTACATACAGGTACTTGCGGATCGCGAATATGCCGGCAATAGCGCACACCCCAAGAAGATTCTCAATGCCGTTCCCGCCGCCGAGAACCATATGCCTTGCAATGGCGAAAAGCAACACCTCGAGCGCTGCGCCGGGCGTATGTTTGATCAGCATTCTGACGAACTCAATGCCAATGACCAGGTTAAAAGACTTCTCCAGAAAGTGCTCGAACGGCTCTGTACTCGAATTGGCGAACATCATCGGCAAGTCCTCCAACAGAGGAATGAAACTCAGCACA
>DEKA01000033.1:0-50993 GCA_002353635.1 Lachnospiraceae bacterium UBA2734 | reverse complement strand
CCGCTGCCGTGTCCACTCATAACGCTCCTCCCAGCCTATAAATCAAGCCTCTATAAGGCATTGTACCTTACAGAAAAGCCCTGTTCAACACCCGTTTCCCGCCCTGGCCGCTCCCAGCACAGGCCGCTCTTCACACCTCCTGACAAAAATTCGGATGAAAATAACGCGAATTCCGGAACGCCCATTTTGCCCCAAAATTACAACACAAATCTCATGATTCTATCTTGCAATGCCTCTGTCTCTATGGTAAAATCTGTTCGTTGTCGCGAGGAAGATCTTCCCGCGAACAAGTGCTGGCATGGCTCAGTCGGTAGAGCGTCGCATTGGTAGTGCGGAGGTCCCGGGTCCGATTCCCGGTGCCAGCTGGGTGGTAAAGGGCTTAGAAACCTTGATTTTATAAGGTTTTTAAGCCTTTTATTTTTGCATTACGCAACTTAAGCTTACAATAAATTCCTGGGTGGTATTGGGTGGTATATTATTCAGCGATTTTCTGCCCCTGAACCTGCTTTTCAAACTGTACTTTGGATGATAATGTATTGCCTTTAAGCATTACAATCCCATCTTCTTGATTTTGTAATCCAATCTTCTATATCTTCTTCCGATTTGAAGCCGGCTTTCTCTGCTTCCCCCTTCATCTGCGCTTGAAATCTTTTAAGCGCATTAACTGCAGAGTCTCTCGATCGGTCATCAGAATCATCAACGTTAAATGTCATTTTGCCTCCCATGATCAGCATACGTCTGACTGCTTATTTCCGGATAGTCATCTGTCATACAAGCCGCACAATCTGCTCATACAGCATCATCTCATGACCCTTCCGGTGATAATCCTGGTTGTCATGATAATGCCCGAACACCCAGAAGCGGTAATCTGTTCGGTCCATGACAGTCTGCAGATAATCCTGCAACACATCCGAATCTGCAAACGGAACGAGCGAAGCCGGCGCACAGTGCGTGATGATGAGGTCCGCACTATTGCTGTTCTCCTCGAGAGTCTGCAGGCCGAATTCCATCGTCTTTCGGTCCGGAATTTCCTCTTCCCACCAGCTGATATGCCGGACGCGAAACAGACCTTTTGTCTGGCACCACTTCTCATACTCCTCCCGGTAGGCAGCATAATTCAGACAACTCTCCGGATCCAGAATGCCGTCAACAATATCATGCGATCTCGCGCCGCCGAAGGCGAACACCCGCAGTCCCGCAATGTCATACATATATCCGCTCATCAGCATGAAAATATGCTCGCGGATCTGTACTGCCCTTCCCCCGTGTAACGAAACAATCGGATAGGCGTGATAGAGCCGGTCGTAATTTTCATGATTTCCCGGAACAAAGAGCGTGGTGAAGGATTTCTCCTCCAGGAGATCCAGGCTGTACCGCTCCTCTTTGCTCTCGCCGTGCGCCAGCTCTCTGTAATTCTTCACACCGCTGTGGCGCATCCATCGCATGTTCTCCGGAAGATACGGCAGCGCCCATGCCCACACGCCGCCGAAATCTCCCGCAATGAGCACATAATCGTCCCGCGACAGATCCTTCTGTTCCGGGAAAGATTCCATAGAGAAACGGTGCAGGTACCCATCAAAACTGTAGAGACCCAGCTGTGCCGGCCCATGTGTGTCACCTGTAACGAATAGTCTGCTCATTTTTGTGATGGCTCCCTCTTATCCTGTAAGGATTGGTTCATCTTTGCAGAGGCCTTACCAGTCCCCTTTGTCTCTTTGCTGGACTTTCGTGTTCTGCAATGCCGCACGATAAACCCGATCATGAGTCCTGCGGCAAGAAGAACAACCACCCAGAAAATAATATACGGCAGGTGAATCACAAGCCAGATGCCGCTCTCTTTCACGTCAGAGGTCAGTCCTTCCACACTTTTCTTGAATCCCTGTTTCATCCGGTCACCTGCGCGGCCGCTTCATCTGATGCGGCATAGGGCGACGTCGCCATTTTCAACTGTGTCCCCGCGGCGGATGAGCCGCAGCCCGGCAGCAGAATGGCTGCTGCTATAAAGGCAGCTGCCAAGACTAATTTTTCCTTCCTCGGATTCATATTCGTCTCCCCCAATCGCATTTTGACTGTGACAAAATGCGTGTTAATCCAAAATGTCCTCTCCTTTCTTCTATTAAACACTACTTTCAGTATCCAAGCACTCTATTTTGCATAAAAGAGCTATATTTTTTGCTTTATTTTCAATCAATAGCAGGATTTCCAACAAATGTTGGCGAATATATGTGTGTCCTCGCCGCCGGAGAATCCTCAACAAAAATAAAGGTAACTGACAGGCGCCTTCGTTTCGAGGCCTGTGTTTCGCTCCGGTTGTCGCCGAGCAGATAATATTCGCCCTTCGGCACAGTCATTGAAAGAGATCCGTCGCTTTGCCTGGTACAGCTCCGCACGGAGACGGTGCGCTCTCCGTCGTAATAGGCTCTTGCCAAACGTCAGAAAAGTCACTTCTGCACAGCGACTATCTCACTGCCCGTCTCAGATACGCCGCAAGTCCCTTATAGTGCCTCGAGAGCATCAGCACCGCGCCCGCCGTCATGAGCAGTCCTGCCTCAATCCCGTGAAAATAAAATGCGGCCGGAATGCCAAGAAGCGGAATCACAACAGCGCCCAGCGGAAGCGATTTTGTCAGAATAACGACAATACCGCCGGCAATGCATGCCGCCGTGCCAAAGATCGGCATGGAGAGGATCATCCAGGTGCAGGTCACCGACACACCTTTGCCGCCACATCTGCTGTCAGAAAATTCCCGCAGAAATAACCGATCACTAAACCTGCAATTCTCATAGGTCTTTAATCTCCTTGCAATGCCCTTCCTCTCTCATTATTATAATTCTGACGTGTTGATCATATATTTTCTGCACAGCACTAAACGCACTGAAAATATATTCTTCCGCACAGCACCTGCAGAAAGGCACTTATTTTCATGTATGATCTTAGACCAACAAACAACACCCGAAAGGCATTTCTTGCGGGTCTCCATCTGACCGGCAGCAAAAAGACGCGCGTCGAGTATGATCTCTCGATCAGGGAGCTTGGTGCGCTTGCAGAAACTCTTGGATTTACGGTCATAGATACATTTATTCAGTCGACGGACAAGGTGACGCGGAGAACCTATCTTGGAAGCGGAAAGGTCGCACAGATGAAGACCGCCGCAGAGATGGAGGAACCGGATATCATCCTCGTCAACGAAGAGCTCTCTCCCATGCAGACGGAGAATCTCGAGAAGGAACTAGATACGGAGGTGCTCGACCGGACAGGCGTCATTCTGCAGATTTTCGCACAGCATGCAAGGACGAGGGAAGCAAGGCTTCAGGTGGAATCCGCGAGACTCTCCTACATTCTTCCGCGCCTCGCCGGCATGCGCACAAACCTCTCCAGACAGGGCGGCGGATCAGGGCGCCTCTCGAACAAGGGCGCCGGCGAGCAGCAGATCGAGCTCGACCGCAGGCGCATCGAGCGGCAGATCTCCCTCATCCGGCAGCAGCTGAAGGCAGTCTCCCGCGAGAGATCGACACAAAGGAGCAGGAGACAAAGCGCAGACATTCCCCGCGTTTCTCTCGTTGGATACACGAACGCCGGCAAATCTACGCTCATGAACGCACTTCTTTCGCGTTATGGCCGCTCCTCCTCTCAAAAAGAGGTGCTCGCGCAGGACAAGCTCTTCGCGACGCTTGACACAGCGGTGCGAAGGATTGGCTACGGAGAAGACGCCTTTCTTCTCTCAGACACTGTAGGCTTTATCGATGATCTGCCGCACACACTGGTTGATGCATTCCGCTCCACCCTCGAGGAAGTGCAGCAGGCCGACCTTCTGCTGGAGGTCGTGGACTGCGCAGATCCCTCCTATGAGCACCAGATCGCTGTGACTGCGAAGACGCTCGAAGAGATCCATGCGGACCACATCCCGATCCTCTATGTGTGCAACAAGGCGGATCTTGTAGAGGACCTGCCGATTCCGCACGTCGGAACAGACAGGATCTATATGTCCGCAAAATCAGGTATAGGGCTCCCGGAACTCATGGAGATGATTCGGAAGAATCTTTCCGCAGAAGGAGTACTGCACACATGATCCCCGCACCGCGGACTGCATTAGCGCCGTGCTTATATTTCCGTCTGAATAAACGCTATCCTCTGCTCCGCAGCCTGTGGAAAACGCTCGTGGCTCTTCGTTCTGCCCTTGCATGACAGATCAACTCACTTTGCAATTTTCCCGCATATAGTTCCTGCGGCATCGACGGTCACCTGGCTGCCTTCTTCCACTTCCAGCTTCACCAGCTGTGCGTCCGGAACACGCAGCCGGCACTCTGTTCCATCTTCTGCGCGGAGAATGACCGTGTCCATTTCCACATAGCCGTCCGGCTGCTCCTCGCAGCCGTAATCAGCCTCCCAGATCTTTTTTACTGTATACTCGCCGGGAATAATTTTGCCTCCGAGGCTCTCTCTTTTCATAAGATCACTTTTTCCCCTGATAGGGCACATAGTCCGGCAGAAGGTCCTTCACGATGGCAGATGCCTTCTCCGCCGCATCCTCCGGCACGCGGACTGCATAGATATTGCGGTCAATCCGTCCGTTCGCACCGTAGTCGCGCACATCCATCTGTGCGCCGCACCCGCCGACCGGCATCTCGTCCTGCCAGATATCAGCGGAGATACTCTTTATGCCGGCTTCCTTCAGCGCCTTGCGAACCGTCTTCCATTCCGCGCAGGCGCCTTTCCTCTCATATACCTTTACCTTTTTGGTGAATAATCCCATATTCTATGCTCTCTTGTCTGCTTTCTCCGCGCCGGTGCATCAAACGTATAAAAGATTTTTACCGACAAATTTTATTGGTTTACTTTGCTGTGATCAAGCCGTCCGCGTCAATATGCACATCCGGCGAAAGCTTCTGCTCCGCTGAGATTGCCGCCTTTTTTTCAGCCGCATTGGGTTCTCTTACTCTGCAGGATGAGTTCGCCTTCAGAGGGATGAACTTCAGGGAAGCCATCTTCTTTGCAGAGGGATCAAACGTCGCCTGCACAAGGCAGGTATCTCTCGTGTAATTTGCGAAGACATAGTTGCCAAGACTGTAAATTACCGGCACGCCCTCCACATATCCAATTGTCTGCAGGCAGTGCGGATGATCGCCGATGATGAGATCAGCGCCGGCATCCGCCATTCCTTTGGCAAGGTCTTTCTGGCCCGCATCCGGCGTCTTCATCTGCTCAGTTCCCCAGTGCACATAAGTGATGACGAAGTCCGCATTCTTCTTCGCCTCTGCAATCGTCTGATAGAGAAGCGTCGGGTCATAACAGCGGAAAACGCCGCTCCTCCTGGCACTCGCTCCCCTGGTCGGCGCATTGGGATAGCGCTCGATCTGCGTGGCACTCACAATGGCGATGCGCATGCCGTTATTTTCATAATAGTAAGGCTTCCTGGCCTCCTCGATGTTATGCCCCGCGCCGACATACGGCACGCCGGCGGTGCTCAGTGCATCGAGCGTATCGAGAAATCCCTGCTCGCCGTAATCAAATGTGTGGTTGTTGGCGAGCGATACAACATCTGTACCGATGTCTTTGAGCATCGCCGCCTTCTTCGGGTCCGCACGGAATGTCCACTTCTTCTGGTTCTGTCTGCCCCGCGTCGTGTAAGGGAATTCGTTGTTCAGCATGAAAACATCGCTGTTCCTCATGAGATCAAGCGTCCCCTTGTCAAAACACCCTGCAAGCCCAAGTCTTGCAATCGTGCTGCCCGCCACAAAGCGCGGGTCCATGTTGACATCGCCCGCGAAGGAGACGGTGAAGGTCTGCCCGGCTGTCGGCTGCGTCTCTTGATACACCGGTCCTCCGGCCTGCTGAACTGCCGCGGCTATGGCAGGATCAGCAGGCAGTCTTCCCTCCTTCTGCCCATACTCCTTATAGTGCTCGTAGAGCTTATCCGTATCCAGTCCGTACGCCGCATACACATCTGCATTGTGTGCCGCGTAATAATCGGGATCGAAAACAGTACCGTCCGGCATGATCGCCGCAGCCGCGTCCGCCCGCATGCCCATGACAGAAAACGTCATCACTGTGCCGAGAGCTGCGGCACACAGCGTTACCCACCTTTTATTCATTAAAATCCTCCCCGAATGTGAATGAAAGGAGAGGATCTGATCAGATCCTCTCCTTTCATTATCTTACTCCTGCATAAATTTTCAATAAGATCAGAGCGTGTCCTCTCTGCGGATGTACCCCGGATCATCATCCGGCGCAACAATCTCCTTCGCGTGGATAATCTTCACCCACTTGTCGATCACCTGGTTCTCGATGTGTGCATTCTCACCGATCAGGTCATGTCCAAGAATGATTGAGTTCTTGATGTAGGCACCCTTCATAATGGTGACATCACGGCCGATGATCGAATTCTCAATCACGCCTTCTACATGCGTCCCGTTGGCGATCATGGAATGATGCGCCTTGCCGCCCGGGAAGTAGTGCACAGGTGCCGCATCCGTTGTCTGTGTGTAGAACGGCCAGTCATCGGAGAAGAGTTCCTTTGCCTCGTCCACATCCAGCAGCTCCATGTTCGCGCCGTAGTAGCTGCGGAAATCGTAAACAGCTGCGAAGTGGCCCTTATGCTGGTAGCCGCGCACGTCCAGGTTTTCGAGCTCATCATTGATGATGTCTATGAGCCTGTATACAGAGGAAGTCTTTGCCGCCTTGTTGATGAGGCTGATAAAGAGATCCTTGCTCATCACAAGCGTCGACATGGAGATATTGCGCTCGTCCGCCGTCCCCTTGTTGTTCTCGATGGACTTGACACCCTTCTGTCTGTTCAGATTCAGGATGTTCATGTTGCGGTAGTGTTCCTTGGCATTGTTCACCTTGTGGTACAGGAGAGTAATGTCTGCGCCGCTGTCAATGTGTGCCTGCAGAAAATCCTCGAAATTCTGCCGGAACACCATGTATCCTGGCGTGATGATGACGTACGGCTGCTTTGCCCTCTCAATGATGTCGAGGTTTGCGCGGTAGGCAGCAACATCCGTATTGTAGATATCGTTCTCATTGCTGTCCTGATTGAAGAGAAGCTGAAGCTTGCCCCTCTTGGCATTCAGGTTGTAGATTCTGCCGTCAGCGAGGTGCTCGGCCAGAGACCTCGGGTTCTGCCCTACATAGACCTGAATGCGGTCGATCCCGCTGTTCGAGAGGTTCGAGAGTGCGAAATCGATCAGTCTGTATCTGCCGCAGAACATAAAGGCACTCACAGGCCGATAGTCCTGCATTCCCTTCACATCCGTGTGGCGGCCGTATGAATTGACAATTGCAAATGCTCTGGACATATCACTGTGCCTCCTTTACGACAGCGCCTTCCGGCACATTCTTAGAAACGAGCAGAATATGCTCACTGTCCGGGGATCCGACGACGGCGCCCTTTCCGATCTTCACTCCGTTGGCGATGAGTGCTCTCGTAACGCTTGCACCTTCACCGACCTCAGCGCCCGGCATCAGGACAGTATCGGTGATCGCAGCATCCCTTTCCACGATGGAACCAGTGAACATGACAGAGGTCTTCACCTTGCCGAACACCTTGCAGCCCTGTGTGATGTAGGCCACATCAATATCTGCATCTGTATCAATATACTGGGGCAGCTCATTCGTATTCTCGGAATAGATCTTCCACGTATTGTCCTCGAGATTGAGCTCTGAAGATCTCTCGAGAAGGTCCATATTGGCTTCCCAGAGAGAATCGATTGTGCCGACATCCTTCCAGTAGCCCTTGAACTGATACGCCATGAGCTTTCTGTTGTCCTTAAGGAGTGTCGGAATGATGTCCTTGCCGAAATCGTGATGTGAATTGTCATCCTTCATGTCCTGCATGAGGACTCTGCGCAGCAGTTTCCATGTGAAAATATAAATGCCCATGGACGCCAGATTTGACTTCGGATGTTCGGGCTTCTCCTCGAACTCCACAATCTGTCCGTCCTCGTTCGTGTTCATGATGCCGAAGCGGCTCGCTTCCTTCATCGGCACACCGATGACGGCGATGGTAGCATCTGCCTTGTTGTCTTTGTGGAAGCTGAGCATGGCGTCATAATCCATTTTGTAGATATGATCGCCGGAGAGAATCAGAAGATATTCCGGATTGTAGCTGTCAATAAAGTCAATGTTCTGGGAAATGGCGTCTGCAGTTCCTCTGTAGACATCGAGATCTGCATCTGCCTTCTCTCTGGGCGGAAGGACAAAGACACCGCTGTCTCTCGTATCAAGTCCCCATCTGCTGCTCACAGAGACATAGCTGTTGAGCAGAACCGACTCATACTGCGTAAGAACGCCCACCACACTGATGCCGCTGTTCGCACAGTTGCTCAGCGGAAAATCGATAATGTGGTACTTGCCGCCAAAAGGCACTGCCGGCTTTGCGACCTTCTTGGTCAGATCCTTCAGCCTGCTGCCGCGTCCGCCCGCAAGGATCATGGCGATCATTTCCTGTTGCTTCATTCGATTACACCCCTTTGCATTAAGAATGGTTGTATCCGCCTGCGACTCCAACATGAACACATTCAAAATCGCACAGGAACGCGCAGCGGACACAAATGGTCATAAAAACAACCAAAAGCCCTTATGTATATAATACAATAATCCGTAAAAAAAACATCACATTTCTGTGAAAATAAGCAAAACTCTCCACAGAAATGTGATGTTTCTTTGTGAATTATATCCAAATCGTATGATATGCTGTATATACACTTGCGGCACGGCAGAGTGCGAAGCATGGAGCTGCACTTTGGCTTATACAGCATGAGGCGTAGTTATCGCATGTAAGGTTACTTGTTCTTGCCGCCAAAGAGGTTTTTGAGTGTGCGGATCGGATGGAACGAGGTATCCTTTGCCGTCATCGTAAACGAATTGCCGGATGCCTTAAATGTGATGTACTTTCCCATCACATCAGTATCCACCTTCTTTGCCTTTCCGTCCTCCCCTGTCACTGTAATCTCGATATGCGATGTCTCACCGGAAGGGGAAAGGTAGCGGAACATATGCTCCTTTTCTCCGTCATCGGGAACAGAGACCTCCCATGTCTCCTTCGTATCTGTGTTATCCCTGGATGCAATGATGACAAAGGCATCATTCTGCTTAAATCTGCCATCCGCCAGCATGACGGCCATTCCGCCCTTTCGCTTCTCTCCGGAAGAGATCGTTGTGCGGATGCGGCTGTACGTGGCATAGACCGTCTCGTCTGCCTTCAGATCTTTATAGTTGTCACGGCTCCACTCCGCATAGAAGCCGTCCTTGGCAGGGATCTCCGGAATCTGATCCTTGGAAAGGCTTCCGCCGTAGTCACATGTCACCTGGGCAACAACCTTGTCGTGCTTGCGGTCATTCGAAACCTTGTCGTCGCTGACGAGATCATCTCCCTTGACCGCAAATGTGATCCGGACGGAGCCGAATGCACTGTCTGCGCCGGTTTTTTCAGCGGCAGCAGCAGCCTTTTCAAAAGTCGTCTCCTGTGCAATGCCTTTATAGCTTACACCGTTGATACCATAGATGTCTTTTGCGTAGTAGACGTTGCCCGAGACACTGCTGCTGTCGACGTCCTTCACCTTTCCTGCGATCGCGCCCACGAACTGTTTATAATCGGAGACTTCAGCAAGGGAAGTATTGTCGCGCACCTCTTCGCCGTATCCCACGATGCCGCCCACATACTTCTGTCCCGAAATATCCGATTTCTCCGCGCAGTCTCTGACTTCACCAAGACTGTAGCCGACGATGCCGCCGGCATAGTCCCCGCCGCCAGACACCTTGCCGTAGTTGACACTCTTCGAAACAAGGCCCAGTTCCATGTGGCCGACGATGCCGCCTGTGCGGTTACCCTTGGACTCCACAAGGCCGTTATTCGTCGATTTGTCGATGATGCTCTTTGCCTTGAAAATATAATTCAGGTTCGCATCTCCGACCTTCCGGATATCCTCCTCAGGATCAAGGTCATATTCCACGCCGATTGTGCCCGTCACACCGCCGACGTTGAGATCCGCGCGGACTGTTCCGTCATTCGTGCTCTCTGTGATCCGGCCGCTCTTCTGCTTCTCTACATCCTCGTTTGAGATATCGAGCATGTAGTCGGAGGCGTCCTTGTCGGGGTTCAGGTCATCGTCCAGGGCATCCTTCAGCGTATTGACGACGGTGTTCGTCTGGTCCGTGATGTCCCGGATATCGCCGTATGTTGTGTTCAGGTCGCTGTTGACATTGCTCGTGATGCTGTCCATCTCATCGAGGAGACTCCCCAGCGATGAATACAGATTGTTGCCCGCGTCCTTTGCCGTCTGGCTGACGCCGTCGAGAGAGAGATCAATCCCGGCGATGGAATCCAGCGCATTCTGGATTTTTGAAGAGATATCCGGATAATTGCCGGCCGCATTCTGCACCTTCTTGATGGCATCTCTGACATCACTGTCATCCACGTCCATGAGATCAATACCGTAATCCGCAAAGACCTTAAGGATCGAGGAGGCGCCGTCCGAAGAGTTTTTGAGCTCCGAGGAGGCATTCTGCAGATCCTGCCTGATCTCGTCCGTTTTATCCTTGATGTCATCAGGATTCTCCGCGATGTCGGCAAGAATTTCCTTCAGCTTCTTCACCGCGTCTGCTGCATTGCCGTTGTGCTGCTCCATCGCATTGATGGCATCCACGAGCTGCTGCGCCTGATCCTGCGTGATCTTTCCGTCTGCGAGTGCCTGCTGGATCTTCTCCTGCATAAGGGCAGCAGCCTTGTTCAGAAAATCCGAATTCGCAGAGACCGGATCACTCAGAGCATCCACAACCTTCTGCAGATCCTCCGTTGTCATGGACTTGATCGTATCCTTCTGGTCACGGATGATGTCCGCGATGCTCTCCCCGCTCTCAATACTCTTATTCAGCGCATCGATCAGTTTTTTGGCTTTTGTCAGGTCCTGATAGAACTTCTCCCTGGCCAGATCCGGAGCGGCTTCCGGATTGTCCGCGAGGAGCCCAAGAATAGCAGAAATATCGCTCCCTATCTGTGACGAATTCGACTTCATGTCCTTGATCGTCTGAGCAATTGCCTCCGCCTTCTCCGCTGCATCCTTTGTGTTGTCTGCCAGCGTGTCGGTCAGACTCTGGACACTGCTGTGGAGATTCTCTGACGCAGTTTTCAGATCAGAGAAACCGTCCTTCACCTTCTGCGCATCATCGTCTGAGAGCCCCAGATCGTCCACAAAATCGTCGATCTCATCGTTCATGCTGTTGACCGAATCCCTGATCTGGTCTGCGTAGCCGGAGATGTCCGACACCGCAGAGGACATTTCCTTCAGAGAGTCGGAAGCAGTATCCTCCGCGGTATTGACTTTGTCGGCCGTGTCATCCAGCTGATTCTCTGCGTCGTCAGAGATGGCTTTTGCGCTGTCCTTAGCTGTTTTCGCCAGATCGGATATCTTATCCAGCTCCGCCTTTGTCCCCGTGGAGGAATTCTGTGCGTTGTCGACAGCTCTGTTGACGATGCTGTTCAGCGTATCCAGCTCACCTTTTACCTTATCGATTGTGCTCTCGGAGAAATCGATCTGGAGATCTGGCTGAAGCTGTCCTGCAATACCGCCGACGTCCTTTCTGCCGAGGACATTTGCCTTGTTCCTGCAGCTGCGCACAAACCCGGAGGTTCTGCCGACAACGCCGCCCGTGTTATACCCGACATGCGCATAGCCGATCTTTCCCTCATTCGTGCATGATGTCAGGACTCCGGACGAGTATCCGGCGATGCCGCCTGTGTCTGTCCTGGCAGTGGTATTCTCCGTCGAATTGACCTTGCCGGACATGGCGATGTTCTCAAGCGTGTCCGTGATGCTGTCTATCGTGACCGATGTATCTGAATATGATGTATTGATGCTGCCGGTGTTCGTACAGCGGGAGACCGTGCCCTCATTGTAGCCGGCGATACCGCCCGTGTATGAATTGCCGATGACGCTCCCGGAGAACGCGCAGTCCGAAATGATTCCGTTCTGCATGTTGCGTCCGACAACGCCGCCGACCTCACTGTCGCTGTCAAGATATCCCTTGACCTTCACATCCCTGATGGTGCCAAAATTAATGCCGGCAACGCCGCCGATCTTGCTCTGTTTGTTCTCTGTATTGATATAGACTTCAATATTCAGATCCCTGACTTCGCCCGACTTCTGAATTGTGCCGAACAGCCCGGTCTCAGAGGAATCCTCCGTGATACTGAGGCTCTTCAGCGTATGGCCGTTCCCGTCAAAGATGCCGCCGAATGTCGCCGCAGGCTCTGAATCCGTGAAAATAATGTCGTTGTCGAGAACGACCATCTTGTCCCTTGACCAGACATCGGAGTGGCAGTTCTTCGCGAACTTGTTCCAGTCTTCCTGCGTGGAAATATGGATGACCGTCAGTTTGTCCTTGTCTACCTTGTCCGTTGTGCCCGCATCCGCGCCGTCCTGATTATCGCTTTTGGCATCTTCATCCTTCTGCTTCTGTGTCTTTGCAGTATTGTCGTCCGCCTTTGTGTAGTCGGAAGCACCGAGGTCCGCTGCCGTATCCAAAGGATCGGAGTTCAGAATCTCTCCAGTGCCGGAGGAGGCTGCCTGTACCTGGAGAGCCGGCGCATCTCCCCCGGTTAGAGAACTTTCTAAGAACGACCCAACACTGGAGGCTGCAACTGCAGCACTCACAAGAAGGGTCAGTACACGTAATTTTTTCATGGTTTACCTGTCCTCCCTTCTGCTGTGTTCCTCTGACTGCTGTGAATTCTGCCTGCCCTCTTCCGAAGCATTGCGGTCGGAAGAAGGCTCCTCTTTCCCGCTCTGTGCCTCTGCGAGGTCACCTTTCTCCCGGTCATTTTCTGCCGCGATGCTCCCGTCAGAACTTTCTTCCGGCGGATCCTCCGCGTCGCTGGGCACGAATTCTCCCTCGTCGTCTTTATTTTCAATGGCCTTCTCGTCCTTCATCTTCTCCATGCTGCCGGAAACGATGATGGCACTCACATCACCCCGGACAACTGCATTCATGGAGCCGATCACAGTTCCGTTGATCTTGCCTCTGATCGTGCCGTTGACAAGAACAGTGCCCGTCTCCTCACGGGTCTTGATGGGCCTTGAGATGTCGAATGCCGTTCTGCTGATGATCTTATCACCCACCAGAAGAATCTGCGGCAGAGCGAACATAACCAGAATGATCGAGATCGATGTTCCTCTGGCGAGGCACTCGCCGATGCCACTGATGCTCGAATCCGAAGTGAACTGCGAGATGAACAGACCTGCCAGCACCATCATGGAGCCGGAGGTGATGATGGTCGGGAACGCAAAGTTCATGGACTCGATGATTGTCGTCTTCCGGTCCTTTGTCTTTCGAAGTTCCATATACCTGGACGAAATGACGATGGCGTAATCGATGTTGGCGCCCATCTGAATGGAGCTGACGATCAGATAGCTCAGGAAGAAAATCTTCTCATGAGTTACCGCGGGGTACGCAAAGTTCATGAAAATAGCGCCCTCAATCACTGCGACGAGCAGCACCGGAAGTCCTGCCGACTTGAAGGTGAAGAGGAGGATCACCAGCACGAAAAGGATGGAGACAACCGAAACCACAACATTGTCTCTTGCGAAGGAATCCCGCAGATCCCTCTCGGAAGTCGAGTTGCCGACGACGTATACGCCGTTTTTCATCTGGCCGCCCTCGTAGTAATCCGATGCGATTGTATGGATAGTATCCAGGAAATTGAAGGTCTCTGCGCTCTCCTCAGGGAGGTTCAGATACACAAGGAATCTGTCGTATTTATCTCCCATCAGCTGCTTGCGGCCGTCGGAAATCTGCTTATAGGCGTCGTCGAGCGTCTTCTCTGTATCACTGTCGAGTGTCACATATCCTTCGCCGACAACTGTATCATGCAGGAAGATGATCATATCCATGAGGGGCACCTTATACGAGCCGATGCCGCCGATGATCCTCCCGTACGAATTGTTGTCTGCAGCATATGCTGCATAGAGTGTCTCGCAGACCTCATAGTCCAGATCGAAAATTTCAGAGAACTGCCTGGGATTCAATGACTCCGTGATCATGTACCCGTCCATAGCCTCACTGTTGGCAAGAGCGGTGACATGGTCCACTTCATCCCGCTTTTCCAGCGCATCGATGAATTGCTTCTCCTTTGTATAGTTGTGGCCGGGGACGACGACGGCGACGTAATTTTCCTTGCCGAACGTCTTATCGATCAGGCGCTGGGCATGCTGCGTGGAATTCTCAAGAGGTGCCTGAATGGAGTCCTTGCTGTAGGCGTATGGGCACTTCTGTGAAAGTACTGCGCTTACACAGACAACTGCCAGAAAGATGATGGGCACGACTTTCCTCGTCACCCATGCGAACTTGCCGACAAAATCAATTCTCGGCACGAAGTTCTTGTGCTGCGTCTTCTCCATTACTCCGGAGAAGAGAACAAGCAGGCCCGGCATCAGCGTGAAGGCAGACAGAAGGGCGAGCATAATGGCCTTGATGAGAACGATGCCCATGTCCGCACCGATTTTATAGCGCATGAAGACCATGGCGAAAAGACCGGAAATCGTGGTCAGCGAGCTGGAGAGGATTTCCGGAATAGCCTTTGAGAGAGAGACGATGGCAGCATCCCGCACATCGTAGCCATTGCGCCGCTCCTCCTTGAAGCGGTTGCAGTATATGATGGCATAATCGACGGACAGCGCCAGCTGCAGAATACTGGACACCGAATTGGAGACGAACGAAATCTTGCCGAACATGAAATTCGTCCCGCTGTTGAGGATCATGGCGGCGACGAAGGTAAGAATCAGAACAGGCACCTCGCCGAAGGACTGCGATGTGAAGGTCAGGACGGCGACAACGACGATGGCCACAAGGACATAGATCGTCTTCATCTCGTTCTGAATAATCTCGGCATCCTGATTGCCAAGACTGGTCGATACGTAGTAGTCGTAATTTTTCAGGAGGTTTTTGACACGATTCAGAGCCTGGACGGACCTGTCATCATCCTCATCATAGGAAAAGGTCACTGTATAGAGTGCAGAGCCGTCATTGTAGTGCTTTACAAAATCCTTCTGCTTTGCGTCATTATCCGTGAAATCGACGGAAGAGACACCCTTGATGCCCTCGATCGACCCCTCCAGCTCACTGGCCTTCTGAAAATCGATGTTGGCCACCATAATGCGGGCTGTGCCGAACGTCGTGAACTGATCGTCCATGAGCGTAAGGCCTCTTCTTGTTTCTGTATCATCTGCGAGATAGGTAGCAAGATCATTCTCGACCTTGACCCAATTGGAGCTGAAGAAAGAAAAAATGATGGCGATGATGTAGAAGAGAAAGAACAGCAGCCTCTTATCGACAATAAAAGAGGCGATCCTGATCATGAACGAGTTGTTAAGGTCTTTCGACTTGCCGGACTTACTCATAGGATTATTCTCCATTGGCATGATGAGTGCAGTCAGTGGGTGCTGCCCGCTGTCAGCGCAGCTGAAGGCTCCTGCTGCATCATGCATCTTCTGCAGAGGATTCCCCTCTGAAAAGCGTCCTGCGCCTTCCGTCCTCTGCGCATTAAAATCTATGCTTACAGAGATATATTATAATCGATGGTGTGCAAATTTTAAAAAATGTAAGCAAAATAGTCGTGCCACAAAAAAGTGCCAGTGCCTTGACATAAATTAATATGTGTTAAGGTCCTGGCACTTATCCTGTCAATGGCTGCCCCATTCTTTTCATTCATCATCGGTTCTGATAATGACATTCTCAAATCTGTGAAGAACGCGGCTCATCGCCTGATCTGGCTGCACATCCCGGTCTGATCAGGTGTGTTACAGCCACATACCCTCCATGCAGAACTTAACCGTCTCCGTGACGCTGAGAATATGATAACGGATGGCAAAGGCGGCCGGACTGAACTGCGGAAATCCGCTGTCTATACTGTCCAGGAGCGGCAGAACGAATTCCTCCGTCTCCTCAATGTATTCAACGATCCTCTCCTCATTGAACGAATAAGCCATGGTGGAGACATTATGAGCGCGATCCAACCCCTTGATCAGAATGGCTGTGGGATTATTCTCCATGCCTTTGTAATAGAGAATATTCCTCTCCTGCACTGTCAGACCTGGTTCTGTCGGTCTTGTTAACATTCCAACAATTCTGCGGATGTCATCATCAAAAGGAAGAAGCGATACGTCAACACCACAGTCCTCACAGACATCGTGCAATAGGGCGCAGGATACGGTGACATCGTCGGAGAGCCCCAGGGCAATTGCCGCCTTCGCAAGGGTCATCGGATGCACGATATAGGGAACCTGTTCGCTGCAGAATCTGTCCATTTTTCTCGTCTGGCCTTTGTGCATCTTTCTCGCGTAGATCAGTGCACGCTGTGCCTGGGGCAGAGTATGCTCTTCACAGTACGACTTCAGCCATGCGTACAGTTTCCCTTCTTCGAAGATCTCCTCTCTGAGTCCCGTGAGTTCCTTCATTTGTGCTCCCTCATCATTCCTGGTTGTCCGCAGCTGCTATTCAGAAACTGAATGCTTATTGTGTTCCCTGATCATCGTCAGATGTCTGTTCTGTTATGCTGAAACTTGATGCTGATCTCATTTTCCCTTTTTCAAGGGGGATTTGCAATAAAAAAAGATCCGGATAAAGGTTTTCACCTTCATCCGGATTAACGTCAAATGCATTACGCTTTCAGATTAATCTTTCAGGTTCATGCTCTCATAATCATTCTTTCAGGCAAATGTTCCTGAAATCACAATCCGATTATCTTGCACCATATTTGCAGGATAAGATCACCCAACTGCAGAAGGCAATGATCCCACCCATCACGAGAATAAAACTGGTACTCATAATATTTGCCTCCCTTCCTGTTTTATAATTAGAGAATAGCACATATTATGTGTACTTTCAATGATTTAAGCAATTACAAATGCATTATTTAAATAACAATGCATCAATAATGCATTATATTAATTTGTAATGCATATTGTCAGATATTTTACTTAGCACTTATTGTCAATCACTTCACCTATCTGATAAAGGAATTGTCCTCCTGATCCGTTTGTCGATATGGCCCTATTCTGAAGCCCGCAGCGAATCCAGGAGAACATCCAGCCTGTGCGTCCAGTTCACGCCTGCTGCGGATTTGCGCGGAGCCACTTGAGAATATCGCTGCTCTCGTACATCGGCTTGCCGTCGATGAACAGGCAGGGACACTGCTCCTTGCCGCCTACCTTTACGAGGCGGTCCAGAGACTCCGGATCCTTGTAGATATTGTGAAATTCCACATCGGTGCGGCCTTCTGTCTTAATCTCGCGCTCCACCATTTTGCAGTACGGGCAGGTATCGAACATAAATAATTCCAGTTTCATAGAGGGTCCTCCTTCATCGAATAGTTTGATTTGTCTGCAGCGGTATACTCTCTCTTCTGCACAGCTGCCGGGAAACAATTGATGCATGCACTGTATTCGGGTCGCATCGCATCCGGAACCTTTTTACTGCTGATCAGGTTCTTTACAATATCATATCATGGCTTATCCACCTGCACCGTTGCAACAGATACCAAATTTTCTAAAGGCAGCGTTTGCCGGCCACTCATCTGACAGGAAGAAGAGCGGCACCTTCACTGTGCTCCCGGCGTCTGCTGCGGATCCTGCTGGAAAAAAATAACCTGCCTTATAACCCGATTCTCCGCGTTCTGCTCATCTGCATGTCTTGCAAACGGATTCAAAGCGCTGTTTCTGCCTATAAAGAAGACAGTGATCAGTGCGAGTGCAACACAAGCCGCTGCAATCACGCTGATGGCTGCTGTACGGATTGTGCGATCTTTCTCTGCTCTTCTCCTTACACCAACTGAATTCCTTCTCTGCCCTCCCATTCGAACAGTGCCTTCACTGGTGCGGCGAACAGGTTCCTCCTTGTCCCAACGGCTTCGGCTCCCTGCGGCTTCTTCTGCATCTTCTTCATCCCAGTCGAGGTCTGACCACTCATCATTGAAGAGATCATCGTCCTCATACAGATCATCTTCTCTGCCCCTGGAAGAAGTTTTGTGTGAATTACGCTCCCCTGCTCTTCTGCCCGCATCTGCCTGCGACGATGTGAAATTATCCTGTCCTCTGCCCATGCAGATCTCGGCATCGTAAGCACGCCTCTTCTCCGGATCTTTGAGTACACTATATGCCTTTTCGATCCGCATCAGTTTATCCTTGGCAAAATCCTCATCTCCATGGTAATTATCGGGATGAAATGCGATAATCATTCTGTGGTAAGCCGCTTTTATCTCTCGATCACCCGCATTGGGTGCAACATCCAGTTCTTCGTAGTAAGTCATCTGCCAACCTCCTCATGACAGAAAGAGTATACGAAACATGCTTTAATCGAGCCTAAAAAACGGAGCCTGATATTACCCGGATTAAAAAGCCTGCTTTTGTTAAACCTAAAAACGGTTGCCGGTATCTGCAATCAATGTTAAGATTATTGTCAGCGGTCTGAAAATAAGATTTCTGCAGGTATGGCGGAATGGCAGACGCGGCAGACTCAAAATCTGCTGATGGCGACATTGTGCGGGTTCAAGTCCCGCTACCTGCATTTACGATCAGCACCCTCAGAAAGAAAAAGACCCGTNNACGGGTCTTTTTCTTTCTGAGGGCGGACAAGTTGCGAAGCAACTCTGTCCGCCTGCATCGAAAAATTGCGCAGCAATTCGAGATGCGGGGTGCTGATTTATTCTATTTTCGGACAAGTTGCGAAGCAGCTCTGTTCAGCCTCTTTTCTCCACCCCGAGCTTTCCCGCAAACTCCGTCTCATCGAATGTCGCAAAATAATCCTGCAGCGTCTCCGCGCGCCTGATCTTCTGCACGCTTCCATCCTCTTTCAGGAGAAGCTCTGCGCTCCAAAGTCTTCCGTTGTAGTTGTAGCCCATGGAGAAGCCATGTGCGCCAGCATCATAGATGAAGAGATAATCGCCCATATCGATCTTCGGAAGATGCCGGTCGATGGCGAACTTGTCGTTGTTTTCACAAAGAGAGCCCGTCACATCGTAGACGTGATCACAAGGTGCATTCTCCTTGCCAAGCACCGTGATGTGGTGATATGCACCGTACATAGCAGGGCGCATGAGGTTCGCCGCGCAGGCATCGACACCTATATACTCCTTATAGATGTGCTTCTCGTGAATAGCCTTTGTGACGAGTGCGCCGTAAGGGCCCATCATAAAGCGTCCCATCTCCGTGTAGATCGCACAGTCGCCCATTCCTGCAGGGACAAGAATCTCGTCATAGACTCTGTGGACGCCGGCACCGATCGCGCGGATATCATTTGGCGTCTGATCAGGCCTATATGCGATGCCGACACCGCCGGAGAGATTGATGAAGGCAAAGTGTATGCCGAGCTTTTCATGTGCCTCTCTTGCAAGGGCAAAAAGCTCTCCCGCCAGCTGCGGATAATAGTCGTTTGTCACTGTATTGGAAGCAAGAAAGGCATGCAGGCCGAAATTCTCTACGCCGTGTGCCTTCAGCTGTGCATAGGCGTCAAAGAGCTGCTCCTTTGTCATGCCGTACTTGGAATCGCCGGGATTGTCCATAATTCCGTTGGACATCTTGAAGACGCCGCCCGGATTATACCGGCAGCTCATCGTCTTCGGGAAGGCAGGGCCGATGAGGCGCTCAAGCGTCTCGATATGCGTGATGTCATCGAGGTTGATAATCGCATTCAGCTTATGGGCGAGGACATATTCACGGTCCGGCGTATCGTTCGACGAGAACATGATGTGAGGGCCGTCTGCACCCACGGCATCCGAGAGCACAAGCTCAGCCTCGGAGCTGCAGTCGAAGCCGAAATCATAGTCCTGCATGATCTTCATAAGGTACGGGTTCGGCGTCGCCTTCACAGCAAAATACTCGCGAAATCCCGGATTCCAGGAGAACGCTTCCTTCACAGCTTCCGCGTTCGCCCGGATACCCTTCTCGTCATAAAGATAAAAGGGTGTGGGATACTGCTCTGCAATTCTCTCAACCTGCTCTTTGGTTACAAAAGGGTTCTTCTCCATCTCTTGCTGCTCTGCCTTTCCATGCCGCGGACGCGGCATCGTCTGTTGGTCCGGTGCCCGGTATGCAGGGCACATACATTTTTGTATTGCAGTTCAAAACCTGACTGCCCGTCACTTGCTGTCATCCGTATGTATGTCCGGAATCTGCCAGTCGATCGGCGTCTCGCCATGGGCCTCCAGAAATGCGTTGCACTTGCTGAAGTGCCGGCAGCCGAAAAAGCCGCGGTACGCAGAAAGAGGACTTGGGTGCGGTGCCTTCAGGATCAGATGCTGCGGGTTATTCAGCATGACGGCCTTCGCCTGCGCCTGTGATCCCCACAGCATATAGACGATCGGCCGGTCCTGTTCATTCACTGCCTCCAGAATAGCGTCCGTGAACTGCTCCCACCCTTTTCCCTTGTGAGAATTGGCCTGGTGTGCCCGCACCGTGAGCACCGTGTTCAGAAGGAGAACGCCCTGCTTCGCCCAGTAGGTCAGATACCCGTTGTCCGGCATGCGGCATCCCACATCGTCGTGGAGCTCTCTGTAGATGTTGATGAGTGACGGCGGAATCTCTCTCTGCTGCGGCAGCACGGAGAAACAAAGACCATGCGCCTGGTTCGGCTCGTGATAGGGGTCCTGCCCAAGGATCACGACCTTCACCTTCGAGAGCGGCGTAAGATCAAGTGCCTCGAAAATATCCTCCGCCGGCGGATACACGACATGCGTGTCATATTCTTTTTTGACGAACAGATATAGGTCCCGGTAATAGGGCTTAGCGAATTCCTGCCGCACAGCCGGGAGCCAGTCATTAGAAATTCCCATTGTTCATTATTAAGTGCAAGATAACTGTTCAGCACTCCATCCAGAATTGCGCCAGAATGTGCCGCAATTATTCAGATTCTTTCTCTTCCTTCCCGCCGGCCTCTGCCATATCAGAGAGTGCAGCCGTCAGGAACTTCCATGTCCTCTCCACTGAGGAGATGGAGACCTTCTCATCAGGCGTGTGTACACCGCTCATGTCAGGACCGATTGATACGCAGTCAAGGCCCTTGATCTTTGAGGCGAGAAGACCGCACTCAAGACCGCCGTGCGTGATGGAGATCACCGGCTTCTTCCCGTTTTCCTTCTCAAAGAGTGCAGAGAGCTCCGCAACAAGCGGCGAATCCTGCACGCGCTCCCACGCGGGATACTCACTGATCGTCACGATCTGTCCGCCGGCCAGCCACGTGATGCTGCGCAGACGGTCCACCAGGAACTTCTTCTGCGAATTAATGCTCGATCTGACAAGATAGACGACCGAAAGATTGTCCGTGTTCGTCCGCACGACGCCCATGTTCAGAGAGCTCTGCGGCATATCCCTGATCTGCGGATCCCTCTCGATGAGACCGTTCGGCAGGGACATAAGAAGTGCAATGACCTTTCTAGTGTCCTTTCTTCCCACTGCAGAGACGGCAAGATCGGAGTAATCCGTGCGGCTGTAGGTCAGCTTGATATCGGGATCCGTATAGCGGTACTCATTCGCCATCTGCTTCTCGAACTTGTCCATGACCTTTTTCACAAGGCTGCTGTCGTAATCTTCAGGGAAAACAAGATCGACCGCAGCGCTCCTTGGAATGGCATTGTCTCTTGTGCCCCCTTCAAAGTCATAGAGACAGAACGGAATCTTTCTGTAAATCCGGTTCAGCAGTCTTGTCATGATGACATTGGCGTTCGCCCTGCCAAGATGAATGGAGGCGCCGGAGTGGCCGCCCCGCAGACCGCTGATTTCCAGATGAAGGCCCACGCCATACCTAGGCTTTCTCTCAAACCCGAGCGTGATCTCCTCCTGTGCGCCGCCGGCACACCCTACTGTGAAGATTCCCTCCTCCTCGGAGTCGAGATTGATCATGCGGCGTCCCTTTAGATCAGAGACATCGAGGGCATTGACACCCTCCATTCCCGTCTCCTCATTCGTCGTGAAAATGCATTCGAGCGGAGGGTGTTCGAGCTCCTTGTCCGCGAGAGCCGCGAGCATCATCGCAACCGCGATGCCGTCGTCGCCGCCGAGCGTTGTCCCGTCTGCATAAAGAGTATCCCCATCACAGCGCAGCTCAATCGGCTGTTTGGTGAGATCTCTCGTGACATTCTGGTTCTTCTCGAGCACCATGTCCATGTGCCCCTGCAAAATGATTGGATCCTTCGAAGCGCCTTTTGATCCGTCCTTGAAAATAATGACGTTCTTCTCCGCGTCCTGCTCGAAGCGCAGCTTGTGGTCCTTTGCAAAATTCACCAGATAATTGCTGATCTGGTCCACATGATAGGAGCCGTGCGGAATTGCGCAGATCTCCTCAAAATAACGCAGAACATCCTTAGGTTCCTTATCTTCCGGAATATATCTCATCTTAATCTCCTTTTTCTGCGGCTTCCCCTATTATATCCCTTACTGAACATTAGTCTCAGGTCAGCCTCACAGGCACGCCGTGCGCATGCAGATATCTCTTGACCTCACTGATCTCAAGCTCCTTGAAATGAAAGAGAGAAGCTGCGAGGGCCGCATCGGCACCGCCAATGGTCAGCGCATCCAGGAAATCCTTCTCTGTTCCCGCACCGCCGGAAGCGATGACAGGAATGCCGACTGCTGAAGAGACGGCCCTCGTCAATTCAAGATCATATCCCGCCTTTGTGCCGTCCGCATCCATCGAGGTCAGAAGAATCTCTCCGGAGCCAAGTGCCTCCGCCTTCTTCGCCCATTCTACCGCGTCAATTCCTGTGTCACGCCTTCCGCCGGCCACATAGACTGTCCATCCGTCCTCAGGCGTCCAGACGCCGTTTTCCTCCTTCGGCGCCCTGCGCTTGGCATCGATCGCCGTCACAATGCACTGCGCTCCGAAAGTCTTCGCGCCCTCTGCGATGAGCTCCGGGTTGGCAACTGCCGCGCTGTTCACGGAGATCTTGTCGGCGCCCTCACGCAGAATAGCCTTCATATCTTCAACACTGCGGATGCCTCCGCCGACAGTGAAGGGAATAAAGACCTTTTCTGCCACGCGGCGAACCATATCGGCAACTGTAGCTCTTGCATCACTCGTCGCCGTAATATCCAGAAAGACGAGCTCATCCGCACCGGCCTTTGAATACGCCTCTCCGGCTTCCACGGGATCTCCCGCATCGCGGAGCTTAACAAAATTCACACCCTTGACGACGCGCCCATTATTCACATCCAGGCACGGAATAATTCTCTTTGTCAGCATAGCTTACACCCCGTGCCGCGTCTTTTGCGGCACCCTTCACTACCTGCTCACCTGCAGAAAGTTCGTCAGAATCTGCATACCGACCCGCTCACTCTTCTCGGGGTGGAACTGGCACGCAAAGACATTGTCCTTCTCGACAGATGCGTCGATCTGTGTGCTGTATGTCGTTCTCGCTGTCACGATCGACGGATCATCTGCCTTCAGGTAATAGGAATGGACAAAATAGACATAAGAGTGTTCCGGCACACCCACGAAAAGCCTTCCCTTCCTCGGGTACGTGAGGTCATTCCAGCCGATTTCAGGTACCTTGTAATGCACCGTGGAAGATTCGGCGGGTCCCTCTTCTGGAAGTCTCAGAATTCTGCCGGGAAGAATACCCAGCCCCTGCACACCCGGAGATTCCTCACTCGAGTCGAACAGAAGCTGAAGACCCAGACAGATGCCCAGAAAGGGAATGCCCTTCTGTACAGCCTGTCTGATCACCGCATCCATCCCACTCTCATGCAGCCGCTCCATCGCCTCCCCGAACGCGCCCACGCCGGGAAGGATCACATGGTCCGCCGACAGGATGACCGCCGGATCCGCCGTCAGCACCGGATCGCCGCCCAGGCGGTGCAGTGCATTTTCCACGCTCTTGATATTGCCTGCTCCGTAATCAATGATTGCCGTCATTTGTCTTCTCCCACATTCGTGGAGAGCTCAAACCAGAACTCAACGCCGTTGTCATAATTGACTGCACCGTAGTTCTGATGCATCAGCTCCATGATTGCCTTCACAATGGACAGACCAACGCCGGATCCGCCGTATTCTCTGGTGCGCGCCTTATCGACCTTGTAAAACTTCTCCCAGATCCGCGGCATGGAATCCTCCGGAATCGGTTTGCCGGTATTGAAAACACTGATTCGAACACAATTGTCCTTTAGTTCGAATCGTATGTCAATGATCTTTTCGCCGCTCTGATCCGCCACCTCGACGTGGTTGAGTGCATTACTGTAGTAATTCTGGAAGACTTCCTCCGTCAGAAATTCATCTGCCCAGACATAAATCGGGGCAACTGCGGAGGGCAGAATGAGACGCCCCTCAGGCGAAACTACGACATCCTGACTGCCGTTGTGCGGATCTGTCACGCGCACGCGCACGTCCTGATGTCTGGCAAGGAGATTGGCGGACTGCAGGTGGTTCATGATGGTCTGGACGATATCAAAACGCTCCATGTCCGCCTCATTCTGTCCGAATTCCAGGTGCGTGAGATTGAGCATCTGCTGCACCATGTGGTTCATCTTGCCGGCTTCATCCGTAATGACACCCGTATAGAAGTCTCTCGTCTCCCTGTCATCATCGGCAATTCCGTCCTGCAGGCCCTCGGCATACCCCTGAATCAGCGCGATCGGCGTCTTCAGCTCATGCGTCACATTGCTGATGAACTCCTGCTGCATCTTCTCCACCTGATCGCGGTGCTCGAGGTCTCTGCGCAGCTCATTGTTCGCTGTCTTGAGCTCGGAGATGGTCTTTTCGAGTGTACTGGACAGTTCATTGATATTGTCGCCAAGGATTGCGATCTCCGTGCGGTCATCACCGTCATATTTGGCGGAGAAATCGAGTTTCTTCATGCGTTGGGAGATCTCCGTGAGCTTCCGGATAGGTCTGGTGATGCGGTTGCCGATCAGATAGGCGACAATAAAGCCAACGATCATCACAAATGCGCCAATATACAGGAAGAAATGGTTGGCCACAGAGGAACTGTTGCGGATACTCTCAATTGCCGTGAGGAGGAGACAGAAGCTCCCATCGCTCAGGATTCCCCACATCTCCATGTACTGCTCGTCCGTCCTCTCATCGAGGACGATCTGGCAGCGGATTCCATTCCGGTCCCGAAGTGTTCTGACGAGCCTGTATCCATCATCTGTCCCGGCCGAATTTTCATTCTGCTCCGCCTGCTCGGCCTTTTTATCCATTGAGCTGGAAATCTCATCTGTGGACTCGAGCATGTTGTCCCACATGCGGCGGATCATAGTGTCCTGATCCTGGGCATAGATCATAGATGTCTTCGAGTCCTGATCCATGACAATGACGCCGATATTGTCCCGCCCGCTTGCCTTCACGACAGTCAGTTTAAAGGAATCCGACGTCAGAGTCCCGTCTGCTGCCGCCGCATCTATGCGCGCATACACTTCCGAGAGTGCCTCATGCTTGTCGGCGACATAATATCCCTCCATAAGGAAGGAATTGCAGAGAATAATGATGCCGATCACACCTGCAACGACAAAGAAAAGAACCGTCGTCAGCTCGAACTTGAGTGAATACCGTATTCTCCCCTTTTCGTCACGATAAAAAATCCTTTTCAATGTTATACCCCGTGCCGTGTCCTTTGCGGCGTCCCAAGGCGAAATCCGCGAAGGCGTTTCGCCGACTTATTTCACTTTGCCCTGCTGATCCGCATAGCGGGAATATGTCCTGATCTTCTCCGTAATGAACTGATACAGTGCTTCTCTCGTATCGCCTGTCACACGTGCCGGAAGAATATAGGCATGCTGGCCGTCCGGTACGATAACCAATGTAGTTCCCCTCCTGATAACGGTGTAGAAATCCTTCCACGGTATATTCTGCACATGCTCTTTCACCGTGATGTGCATGCCCTTGTCGTCAAAGGAGAGCGTCGTGTCTACCTTCATTTCATGGGCCTGCCTGGCACTTGCGATATACATGGCGAGCGGCTGAATCACAGGGAAAATAAGGACCCCTATGATCATCAACACCTTGCCGAGAATGTTCGTGTGCGTCCATTTCGATATGATCAGACAGATCATGGCAAAGGTAAAGACGAAATTGACGACACAGGTCCACTGGCCGTACACATTTCTTAAGCGGAACTTCATATATTCCAGGGCGTTGTTGCGGTAGGTATAGCTGTATTCCATACTGATAGAATTCTCCTTATCTTTTATTGGTGTCGGCGTCATTCGCGCACATCGGCTGCGCGCACTGTGCATCGCTCTTCCCTCTGTAATCAGCTTTTTCAAGCGCTCATCCCTGCGGGTCGTCGTTGATGACCGGGATGTCGTATATTTTCACATAGCGGCCGCTCCGGGAGTCGAAGAAAATGCGATCTCCCGCGTGGGAACAGATGGGGTGCGGATGTGCATCCTGCCCCAGCCAGTCGCTCATATGGCGGCACTGCGGACACCAGGTGAGCGTCCCCGCGTCCCAGTCCGGCAGCACCGTGCAGATGTATTCGCTGTCCTTTTTGTGCGGGTCGGGGCCGTTGTCCGTGCTGTTCTCCCGCTGAATCTCGATATCGTCCGGATAGCGGAAATACCCGTCGCAGACGAGGTTCATCCGATGGTCCATCGTGAAATGTCCATAGCAGTTGTACGCATCCGGCAGGGCGATCTCCCAGTATCTGCGGGACTCCAGATCGTATTTTCCGACCATGGCCGGACCGTTCTCGTAGCCGCCGTGGTAAATAATGATCTTCCCGTCATCGCTCCACATCTCGTGGCAGACCCAGTCATTTCTGGATCTCCGGAAGCCTCTGGGATTGCCGAGCGTGTCTGCTCCCTCCGTTCTCACCCGGATGACCTCGTCCCGTCTGTGGTCATAGAGCCAGATTCTGCGGATGCCACAGTCAAAGGCGGACCACTCGTGGTTGTACATGATGATCTCC
The DNA here is from genome assembly GCA_002353635.1 of Lachnospiraceae bacterium UBA2734. Lineage (GTDB taxonomy): Bacteria > Bacillota > Clostridia > Lachnospirales > Lachnospiraceae > CAG-791. The sequence continues at coordinate 24,103 of DEKA01000033.1, read as the reverse complement.
GGGTCAGCCGGATTGAACTGCACGTGTGAGATCCAGCACTTCGGAATTCTCTTCTCATACAGAAGATCTCCCGTCTGTGTGTCGTACACGCAGAGGTAACTCGAGAGATTCTCATCCTGTACTCTCATATCAATATTGAAAACAGGGCGTCGGTCCAGTCCCTCTCCCTCCGTCTCCGGATCATACTCCAGGGCGCGGCCGTCGGTCATGGGAACGCAGAGAAATCTGCCGTCCTCCGAGACGTGCGTGAAGGCGGTCACTCTGTTCGCCGGAATTCTGTTCAGCTGCGTGATGCGGCCCTGCAGATCAGCTCTGCAGATGACATTGTCCTGGATGTAATAAGCGGTGCCGGATCCTGCGTCGAGGCAGACGCTCGCCTTGGAGAGTCCCTTTCCTGGCGTACCGTCAAAATAGACGTAGCTCTTCATGATGCCGCCCTTGTTGTCGGAGAGCTGCCTCTCCTCACCTGTCTGCAGATCCTTCACCCACACATTCGGGGAACCGGATCCGCCAGCTGTCCCGGCACAATCCGGATTTGATTGATCCGCCCCGGAGGACGTGCCTGCAGAGATTGTTCTTCCCGGCCGGTCCGAAATCATAAAGAGATACCTGTCGTCCCTTGTCAGCGATGAGCAGGTAAAATAAAGAAGCTGGGTGTTATATCCGTTTTCCTCGCCTGCACATCCGCTCACCAACTGCCGCTCCCGCAGAGGGTGTCGCGCCATGTTCTGTGTATGTTGCTTCATAGGTATACCTCGTGCCGCACTTTGCGGCATCCTTGAGCGAAATCCGCGAGGCGGTTTCGCCGATAGGACCTTTCTCCATTAAGAATCTGTCTCAACCGTGCTCCGCATTCAGTCAGTGCATGATTCCCACTGCCTGCCGGATTACTCCCCAGTGCTGCTGACATACCTCAGTGCATTTATCCTGGCAAGAAGATCACCGTAAGACGCATCATATTCATCATACAAAGGCTGTACAGCCTGGCGGAACTTCGTCTTTTCCTCCTCGCTGAGGGGGATGGCCTCACATCCGGCCTTCACTGCCCGCTCCTTTGCCTTTGTCTCCCGCTCCGTCCAGAGCTCTCTCTCATGCAGGGCAGACTTCTTTGCGCACTCCCTGATCACATCCATATACTTGTCCGGGAGCTTCTGCGCCGTGCTCGTGCTCATGATCTGCAACTCCGGGATGCGCATATGCTCATCCTCCAGATAATAAGGTGCCATCTCATAGTGCTGCATCGCCTCATAGCTGGACCAGTTGTTCTCCGCGCCGTCTATTCTTCCCGTCTGCAGGGCAGAATAGACATCCGAATAGTCAAGCTTCACGGTTGATGCCCCAAGGAGCGAAACCATCTGTTCGGGAATCTCTGCTGAGGGCTGCACTCTTATTTTCATGCCTTTGAGGTCTGCGAGGCACGAAGCTCTTGTTCTTGTGTAGAAGCTCCGGACGCCGGCATCATACCAGGAGAGCGGCGTAATGCCGGTTCCGTCAAAGGTCTTCATGACATCCGATCCGATATCCCCGTCGAGGACACGCCACATATGATCTGCGTCCTGATACAGAAACGGCAGCATCAAGACGTTTGACTCCGCGCTCTTGTCCGTCATGGTGCTGAGGGAAACCCGGGTGAAGTCGATGCCGCCAAGGACGCACTGCTCCACTGTGGAGACCTCATCGCCGAGCTTTGCATCCGGATAGACGAGAATTTCGACCTTTCCGCCGGTCTCCTTGCTGACAAGATCTGCGAAATACTGTGCTCCCTGCGTCGTCGGATAATCCTTCGTCTGATTCTCCGCATAAGTGAGCACATAGTCGGGCGTGACGGCCGACTCCTGCCTCTGTCCGCAGGCGGGCAGCAGAAGACACAGGGAAAGGCCTGCACAGATGCCGGCTGCCAGAACCTGCGGCTTCTTGAATTGTCTCTTGCTCTTTTGTTGTCTCATGGATTGTTAATAACTGTATCTGTATTGCACTGCGCCTCGAGGTCTCCGCTTAGCTCCGCCCGGCGCAGAAACGACATCTGCTGGATGTCTTTTCTGCGCCCTTTTGTTCTCTGGATCTCTGCGGCAATACAGACATACTAACACATAATCCGGAGAATAAACCAACCGGGCGGCATTGCTGCCGCCCGGTCGATGTATAAGAGATAGTAAGAGGATGCCCGGACGGAGGAGGTTAACCTTCGTCCGGGCAATAAAGCTGCGGGGTGCCGCATAAAAGTCAGGCACTTAGAGGAAATTTGCAGGTCCCTCCCCGCAGATGGCAGAGCTGTTGAATCAGTGCAGTCCACCTGTGTAGCCGAATGCCCACGGAATGCAGAGAGAAATGGCAGGAATGAAGGTAATGAGCAGCAGAGCAACAATCATGAATATATAGAAAGGAAGCTCAGCTTTTACAACCTTCTCCATAGGTCTCTTGGCAATAGCAGAACCGATAAAAAGCACGGAGCCTACAGGAGGTGTCAGAAGACCAATGCCGCAGTTCAGAATCAGCATGATGCCGTACTGAATGGGATCGATGCCAATGCTCTGTGCAATCGGCAGCAGGATAGGTGTGGAGATCAGGATGATCGGCGCCATATCCATAATGCAGCCGAGGATCAGCAGAATCAGGTTCAGCAGAAGGGCGATGACATAAGGGTTGTTTGATACGCCTTCAATTGCCCTTGCTGCCAGATCCGGCACATGGAGCTGTGTCAGGAGGTAGCCGAATACTGCGGATGTCGAGATCAGGATGAGCACGATCGAAAGTGTATCTACGCACTGATCCAGCGTCTTCCATACGCTCTTCCATGTCAGTCCCTTATAAATGTAGATGCTGACAAAAAGAGAATAAATAACTGCGATCGCTGCGGACTCAGTAGCAGTGAACACACCGGCAACAACGCCGACAACGACGATGAGCAGTGCGGACAGAGCCCAGATGGATCTGATGAATTCATGACCAAGCCTTCTGATGCTGAAGGCATCTCCCTTCGGATAATGTCTCTTCTTGGAGATGATGTAGGAGCCGACCATAAGGGAGCCGGCAAGAACAGCGCCCGGAAGATATCCTGCAATGAAGAGGGAGCCAACGGAAATGCCACCTGCCGTGGTCGCATAAATGACCATGTTATGTGACGGAGGAACCAGCATGCCCTCTACTGAGGAGGAAATCGTAACGGCTGTGGAGAAATCCACGTCATATCCGCGGTCAACCATCATCGGGATCTCAAGAGAACCAAGGGAAGCTGTATCTGCGGATGCGGATCCTGAAATGCCGCCAAAGAAATAGGAGGCCAGGATGTTCACCATGGCAAGGCCGCCATTCATCCAGCCAACGCAGGCATCCGCGAGATCAAGGAGCTTCTCACTGATACCGCCGGAGCCCATCAGAACGCCCATCGTAATAAAGAAAGGAACGGCCATCAGGGAGAAAGAGCTGATACCCTTGACCATTCTCTGGCAGAGAACGGTGAGGCTTGTGCCCTGATACAGCAGGGTCATGACGGAAGAGAGCGCAACCGCATACGCGATGGGGAAGCGCAGGAAAATCATAATAAAGAAGGTGACAAGCAAAATGGCAATCGCTGTAGAACCTGACATTATGCTTCCTCCTTTCTGTCATTGTGAATCCAGAATGCCTTGAGATGATTAACAATCTGTTCAAGCTCAAAGACAATCATAAAGAAGCCTGCGAGCGGAATCGGAAAATACTGCCAGAACTTGCTGACTGTCGGAAGAGAAACGAGTTTTCCTCTTAAGCCGATGGTGAGTGCGTACTGCATGCCGACCACCAGCATGATGATGCCGAGAATCAGAACGGCGACATCCGCGACAACATCCAGCGTCTTCACAACGTTGGCCGGAAGATAGCGGTCAAACGCCGTCATGCGGATATGCGCGTTTCTCTTGATGGCAAGTGCCGCAGAGAGAACTGCCATATAAGACATGAGGATCAGAACAATTTCCTCTGTCCACGCAGGATCAGGAATAAAAGAAACATAACGGCCGACAATCGACATGGAGGTGATCAGGATATCAGCGATCAGAAGAAGCTTGCAGAGCGTCATCAGAAAGCTGTAGAGCTTGTCATAGATCCCTTTGCATTTGTCGAGAGTCTCAAAGATTTTAGGCATAATGCTGACTCCCCCTTCCTTTCGAAGGATTGAAAATAATGTGACTGACGGAAAACATCTTCGCCGTACCATCTTTCAGGCCGGAAAACATTTCCCCTCTGCCCTAATGGGCAGAAAAAGGGCGGGCGGCAGGTGAGGCCGCCCGCCCCTTCATCCGGTCAGCTCATACTGGCCGAATGATCGGTGACTTCTCACTCCTTGCCAGAGTCAGATCACTTTGCAAGGTCGAGAATCTTCTGGTACAGATCTTCCTGGCCCTTTGTATTCTTGGTTACAGTGTTCTGCACTGCCTGCTGCCAAGGAGTCTTGTCGTCTACATCTACGATGTTGACGCCGGCTGCCTTCAGCTGCTCAATAGTGTCATCCTCAGTCTTCTGGGAAACTTCCTGATCATAGGACTGAGCGATCTTGCCTGCATCAGCAAGAACCTGCTGCTGGTTCTCTGTCAGCTTATTGTATGCGTTATCGGAGATGACGATCTCGATTACGCCGAGTGTGTGCTCATCGCGGATGAGGTTGGGAGCAACTTCCTGGAATGCATTGGACATGTAGTTCGGAACGGGCTGCTCAGCACCATCAACAACGCCGGTCTGCAGAGAAGAATACAGCTCGTTGAAATCTACAACGGTCGGATTGGCGCCAAGGTCTGTAACCATGCCTGTCATAACAGGATCGTTGGAAACACGGAGCTTCAGGCCCTTCAGGTCCTCAATGGAGTTGACGGGCTTATCCTTGACAGTGAAGAAATCACGGAAGCCTTCCTCGCCGTAGAACAGGCCGCGGATACCGATCTGCTGATCCTCAGGCTCGGACAGGAACTCCTGTGCGAGATCACTTGTCGCGAACTTCCAGAAGTGATCACGGCTTACGAATGTGTAAGGCAGAGACAGAAGTGTTGTCTTGGAGCATCCGTAGTTGGAAAGAGCGAATGCGGAGATACGGGAGATATCGATATCATTGGAGCCGGATGTCATGGAATCCAGAACGGAGGACTCATCACCCAGAACGCCGCTGCCCTGCAGATCAATCTTGATGGAGCCGCCGGACATAGCCTCAACAGCTTCCTTGAACTTGGTATCAACCTTGCCGACTGTTGTGGTGTCGAGCGGGTTAACCTCGGCCATTGTCAGTGTAACAGCAGGATCCTTGGATGCTGCCTCGTTTACAGTGTAGTCAGAGGAAGCCTCTGTTGTTGCCTCTGTGGCATCTGTGCTCTCTGTGGAAGCCTCAGCTGTTGCATCCGCTGCCTGTGTGGATGCTGCAGATGCTGCTGTGGATGCAGCGGATGTGCTGGCAGCAGAATTGTTGCTGCTGGACAGACCGCATCCTGCGAGCATGGAAACTGCAAGAGTGCTGCAAAGGACAGCGCCTAACACTTTCTTTTTCATAAATATGTACCCTCCTTGTCCTCGGATGCCGCTTCGTCCGGCTGCGCCGGATGACTGTCATCACAATGATCGGCACGCAGCACCCATATCTTTTGTACATTTTTTATTATATCGGTGAGTTAACCGCTTACATACAGGACATTTTTTACATCGCGGGTATTATTTTGACATCTTTTAACATGCATTTTATAATTTGTACAAAATTAGTTCACATTTATTGTACGAAACGCACAATTAAATGGTGCAAAAAGTTATCAATCCCTTCCGCTCTGAACAAGAGCACAGATAACTTTCTGCACCATTTACACAATTCGTTCCGATCTGCTGCGCCCGTTATCTCGCGGGGTACCCCATTCCACGGAGCATTGCCCGGATGCAGCCGGCTGTGCGCATGCCATGCGCTGATTCAGCCGCCGCGGGCATCCTGCCCAGATCACCCGGATCCTCCCGTCAGACTTTCAACCGGGTCATCCCCCTTCTCCGGATCCCCTCTCCCTGTACGCCGACGGACTCATCCCTGTGACGCGCCTGAAGACCTTTGCAAAATAGTTGGAGTCCTCATACCCCACTGCCCTCGCAATGTCCTTGACAGAGTCATCGCTTTGTTCCATCAGCTCCTTCGCCTTCCCGATGCGGAAGTCCGTCAGATACGTCACAAAGCTCTTCCCGAAGAGCTGCTTGAAAATGCGGCAGAAATAAGCATCATTGTAGCCAAAGCGGGACGCCATATCCTGCACGGACAGCTCCTTCATGAAGTTCTCCTCGATGCAGCTGAGCATCTCCTTCTGCTCGCCGCCCGGCACCTCCCCCGCTTCCTTTTCATCCGATGCGCCATTTCCCCGGGATAGCTGCGGCTCCATCTGCCCGCCTGCATCTCTTTCCTTGTCCAGGGAAGCGACAGACCTGTCAGACCTGCCCTGCCCGTCCCGCAGTCCGGCAGAGCGTATGATCCTCGCCGTTTCCTTCGCCGCACGGATTCCCTCCGACACAGATGCCTCCAGCTCGCCGTCCTCGCAGGGCTTTAAAAGATAATCCATGGCGCGCACGCTGATGGCCTTCCTGGCATAAGAGAACTCGTCAAACGCCGTCAGGAAAATAATGCTGCAGGAAGGATCTTCTTCCCTGATCTGTCTTGCCGCCTCCAGGCCGTCCACGCCCGGCATCCGGATGTCCAGGACGAGCACAATCGGATGGTACTGCGCATACAGAGAGAGCACTTCCCGTCCATTGGCTGCCGCCAGAACATTCTCTTCCGGGAACATCCGCTTTATTTTCTTTTCGAGGACCTTTCTCTCAATGAATTCGTCGTCCGCAACGAGGATGCTCTCACCCATTCCGTACTCCTTCCAGGGCAGCTGAACATCCTGTGCATCTGCCCTCATTGGCTTGTCTTTTATTCTTCTGCCGTGCCGCAGTCATCCTTCATCGGAATGCTGATCGTCACCGCCGTTCCCTCGCCCCTTCGGCTGTCTATCTCCATCGCTGCATCCTTATAAATGCTGTGCAGCCGCCTGTTCGTATTGCCAAGGCCGATGCCGGTGCCGGACGTGCGGTGCAGATCCTGCAGGGATTTGCGGATTTCCTGCAGCTGAGTCTCCTCCATACCAATGCCGGTATCACGCACACAGATACAGAGGAACTGTTTCTTCTCTCCAATGTCCGACTGATGGTCATTATTGTCAGACGGTGTGTGCTGCCTGCTGATCAGGGTTCCTTCGCTATGGAACAAAGGTTCGCCTTTCGACCTTCCCGGACATATTGATATGTCCAGATCGACACTTCCACCCTCCTCCTTCGGAGAAAGGCCGTGTACAACAGCATTCTCCGCGAGCGGCTGTAGCAGGAAGGCAGGGAGTGTGATCTCCTCCGCCTTCACTGCCTGATCGGCGTGAACGCTGTACTGCAGTCTGTCTCCAAATCGCATTTTCTGCAGAAACATATAGTCGTTCAGCACGCTGATTTCCTGAGAGAGCGTAACGAGCTGATCCGTCGTATGGAGATTGTAGCGAAAGAGGTTCGAGAGCGCCATGATCATCCGGCGCGTGGTGTCCGCGTCCTCCAGTTCTGCCATGCCGGCGATGGAATTGAGCGTATTAAAGAGAAAATGCGGATGAATCTGGCTCTGCAGGAGGTCAAGGCGTGTGCTCTCCAGCTGCTTCTCCAGCTGGATTTTTTCCAGCTCCTCGCTGTGCACGCGCTCTTCAAGTTCCTGATTCTCCTGAAGCATACGGATATTCTCCGCCGTCGCATGCTTCATCTGGTTGAAGGAGCGCACAAGGTCCCCCACTTCATCCTGCGACTGCGTAACTATATCCGGCTCTGAGAAATCGCCTTTTCCAATCCGCACAGCATCCTGAGAGAGACGGATGACAGGGCGTACAACCGTCCTGCTGATGGCGCGGCTCACGGCTGCGCAGATGACCATGGTAAGGAACAGCAGGGCAATGAGGACCTTCAGCACGATCTGCAGAATAGGTGCACGCACCTGATAAATGTCTGATCCCTGTACGACGCTCAGCTGTTCGATCTGCCGGATATAGCTGTCAATATAGTCCTGTTCGTTATAGACGGCGTACAGACTGGTGATCTCACTCTGCGACTGGTGATGCAGAGCGTTTGTTTTCATGGCAGCTTCAATGACCTTGTCCCGATCCTTTGCATAATTGTCATAAGCGTTGCGCAGATTCCACGTCCTCGCATAGCGCTCTGCACCAACCATCTTATAATTGGATGGAAGATTGGCCAGTGCCCTCTCCATCATCCGCCTGGCATGGTCAAAATTCTCCTGGTTTTCCCTGGAATATTCGTGCACGAGCGTCTTGAACGCCGTCGTCTCCGCCTCCATTGCCTCCTGTGCCTTCTCGCAGTAGGCGATGTCCGAGAGGGCCTCTCCCATAGCACCGGTTGCGAACTCCTGCACATAGATGTAGGCAGCGAGTGATACTGTGATCACCGCTGCCAGGACGAGCGTAAAAATATTCATTTTTCCGCCGACCGAAATCCTGCGCCAGAGCAGGGCGGCGGGATTGTGCCTGCGCTTCAATGCCGGTTCCTGTTAAAGCCTTTCTGAAAATAAAGATATGCGCTACAATGAACAGATACTGCAGAAAAATCAAAAACATCCGGTATCCCGGGCAGTGCATATGTGCCGCATCGGATACAGGAAAGTGAAAAGAGGTTTTCATATGCTGTTCAATGCTCTGATCTGTATTCTCTCTCTCCTCGTCGGCATCCTGATCGGACAGGCCTACCGCAGATTGAAGAAAAGAAAAGAGAAACAGGAGAAGCGCACAAAAGACCTGCTTGGGCAGGTCCGCCAGACATCCTCTGTGAAGCCGAATAAAGATGCAGCACAGACATCTGACAGAAGCAATACGAAGAACAATTCCTGCAGATGACAGATTTTACTGTCCGCTCTGCGGCGCCTCGAACTTGTAGCCCATGCCCCAGATTGTCTGGATGAGATTTCCTTTCTCTCCCATCTTGCTGCGAAGCTTCTTCACGTGCGTGTCAATTGTGCGCGCATCGCCGTAGTAGTCATAGTTCCAGACATGGTTCAGGATCATCTCTCTTGAGAGGGCACGGCCGTTATTCTCCATAAAATACGCGAGGAGCTCGAATTCCTTGAATGAGAGTTCAACAGGTCTTCCGTCGATCGTCACCTGGTGCGCCGCGCGGTCGAGGACAATTCCGTCAATCTCGATCCTCTCCTTCTCCGTCGCGCCGCTGCGCCGCAGTATTGCGCCGACTCTCGCCACAAGGGTCTTAGGGGAGAACGGCTTTGTGACGTACTCGTCCACGCCGAGATCGAACCCCTCGAGCTCATCCCTCTCCTCCGACTTCGCCGTCAGCATGATGATCGGGACCTTTGACTCCTCCCGAATCAGCTTCGTCGCCTGGTAGCCGTCCATCTTCGGCATCATCACATCCATGATGATAAGGGCGATATCCCGGTTCTCCCGGAAAATATCGACCGCCTCCTGCCCGTCGCCCGCCTCTAGAACTTCGTATCCGTCACGTCTTAAGAAGTCACCGACGAGCTTTCTCATTCTGCTCTCGTCATCCACTACCAAAATTCTGCTGGCCATTTATTCTGCTCCTGTATTCACAGCTGCCGCTTTTTCTGTGCGGTCAGAATCCTGTCGCATCTATGCCCTGTGCCGCGTCCTTCGCATCACCATTCATATTCAAGCTTTCTGCAGCATGACATATACACATACGCTTCTTGCCGGCACCTTGTACTCCGGTGCGTCCAGATAAGCCGGATCCTCCCGGTACCACTTGCCGTCCGGATCTGCGGTATTCACGGCAATTCCCCAGGCATATCCGTCCGGCAGAGCCGGCATGCGGATTGTCTGTGCTCCCCAATAAGGGTTCAGAACGAGGTAAACCACGTCGTCCCCGGATGTCTTTTCATTATACCCCGCAAAGAGCACACCTAAAAGAGATGTTTCTGGTGTGATTTTGTGATCGTCGGGGTTGTCCGTACACAGGCACACCTGGGCGAGACCGCACTTAGCCTGCGGAAGAGAGTGCGAGATGCAGGGGTGCGCCTTCCTGAACGCAATGATCTGACAGTAGAAGTCAAAGAAATCCTTATTCTTCTTAAGAAGACTCCAGTCGAGCCAGGAGATCTTATTGTCCTGACAGTACCCGTTGTTGTTGCCGTACTGCGTGTTGCCGAACTCATCTCCCATGAGCACCATTGGCGTTCCGCGGCTGCACATAAGCGCAGTGATCGCATTCCGCATCATCTGAAAGCGGAGTCTGTTCACCGCGGGATCGTCGGTATCGCCCTCCGCGCCGCAGTTCCAGCTGCGGTTGTCATTGGCCCCATCTGAATTGTCCCAGCCGTTCGCCTCGTTGTGCTTATGGTTATAGGCATAGAGATCATACAGAGTAAAGCCGTCGTGACAGGTCAGAAAATTGACCGAGCTCGTGTACCCGCTGTAAACGCCGTAATACAGATCAAGTGACCCTGTGATCCTCGCTGCTGCCTCAGGCGCATTCCAGTAGTTACCCTTCAGGTAGTCGCGCATGCAGTCTCTGTACTTGCCGTTCCACTCCGCCCAGCGGTTGTATGCCGGGAAAGAGCCCACCTGATAGAGATCGCCGGCATCCCAGGCCTCGGCGATCAGCTTGACATTGCCAAGGATCGGGTCAAAGGCCAGGCGCTGCAGAAGCGGCGGATTCTCCATTGGCCTGCCGTTCTCATCACGTCCCAGTATGCTCGCGAGGTCAAAGCGGAAGCCGTCAATATGGTACGCCGTCACCCAATAGCGAAGGCAGTCTACGATATACTGCTGCACGACAGGATGGTTGCAGTTCATCGTATTGCCGCACCCGGAGAAATTGTAGTAATGCCCGTCCGGGGTAAGCATGTACCAGATGCTGTTGTCAAGACCTCTGAAGGAGATAAACGGTCCGTGCTCATTTCCTTCCGCTGTATGATTGAAAACAACGTCCAGGATGACCTCTATCCCGTTCTCCTTCAGGAGCTGGACCATCTCCTTGAGTTCTCTTCCTTCGCGGTTGTACTCCGCTGAGGCAGCATAACTCGTATTCGGTGCAAAAAAGGCGACGGTGTTGTACCCCCAGTACTCGTAGAGTCTTTTGCCGTTATAGGTGTGGCCGTTCGCCACTTCATCGAACTCAAAAATTGGCAGCAGTTCCACCGCAGTTACACCGAGCTGCTTCAGATAGGGAATCTTTTCGATAATACCCGCGAATGTTCCGGGATACTGCACGCCGGAAGATGCATCCCTTGTAAAACCCCTGACGTGCATCTCATAAATGATGGTATCCTCCATTGGCGTGTTCGGAAATCCTGTGGTATCCCAGATAAAATTGCTCTTGACGACGCGTGCCCTGTAAGTGCCGCCCTGCCGGCTCGCCCTGCTGTCTCCCCACTTTCTCTGACCGACGACGGCACGTGCGTATGGATCCAGTATCTCCTTATTCTTGTCGAAGCGAAGTCCTTTCTTCGGATCCCACGGGCCGTCAAGACGGTATGTGTACTCGAACTCCTCAACATTCAGTCCGAAAACAATGATCGACCACACATGTCCGATCTTAAAGTCATCAGGAATCGGAATCTCTGCAAAGGGTTCATCCGCCTTGCGGTGATACAGGACAAGCGTACAGGCCGTCGCATTCAGGGAGTAAATGGTAAAGTTCACGCCGCCGGGGATCTCCTGTGCACCGTTCATTGTGCAGTAACCGGGACGCACCTTGAAGCCCGCTATTTCGGCAGTGGGGTGCAGCATCGTTGCGGCCTTTGTACCCATGTCCGCATAGAGCTTGTCCACGTCCTCCCGGTGATCCCTGATTCTGTCTGCATCCTCGCGGCTGAGGCGCAGCATATTTTCCACTGCATCATTTAATTTCATCTTGTCCGTCCCATCCCGTCAAAGCGTCCCCCGTACACGGCATCATCTCGTGTAACCGCTTTCACAAAAGTACCAATTGAAATCGTTTTCGTTTATCCAATACTTATAGATTATAACAAAAAAGGCAGCTGTTTCGCACCCCTGTGCGCGCATCATTTGCTCTTTCTGCCATGAGCGATGTAATCCTGTCATGAGGGGCGTCATTCGCTGTGGCACAGCGTGCCTTCGCCCGTGTCGCGCCGGTCTGCACTCCGCTTCGGTCCGCACTGAACGGATGTCCACCGGACATCCAGCACCGCGCAAAAGGCCCTCACTCCGAAGAGTGAGGGCCCTTGAGATGCTATTAATGCTAAGTCAACTAAGAAAGTACCTTTCCTTATGCGGGATAAGCCTTGTTCTTGCTGTCTGCCTTTGTGAGATCGACACCACTCTGCTGTGCCTCTCTCCACTTGAAGAAGTCAGTTGCAACCTGCGGGAAGGAAGCATAAGAAAGAACATCCTCTTCGCTCTTTGCCCCGTGTGCCTTGGCCTCTTCTGTGAACTTGTCCATAGCCGGGGGAATCAGATCTGCAGGTCTGCAGGTGATTCTCTTGTCCATGTTCTCCTTGCCGATGATCTTCTCGACAACCTTCTCGTCCATGGGCTTGATGGTCTGGCCGTATTTGCCCATAACAAGATCCTTTGTCTGCTGTGTGCACATCTTGTATCTCTCGCCCATGAGGACGTTCATGACAGCCTGTGTGCCCACGATCTGGGAAGAAGGTGTAACGAGCGGCGGCTCGCCAAGATCCTTGCGGACTCTCGGCACTTCCTCGAGAACCTCTGTGAGCTTGTCGGACTTGCCCTGCTCGCCCAGCTGCTTGATCATGTTGGAGAGCATGCCGCCGGGTACCTGATACAGCATGGTTCTTGTGTTGACGCCCAGAACCTTTGTGGACATCAGACCATCCTTCAGGCACTGCTCACGGTAAGGTGTGAAGTAATCAGAAACTTTCTTCAGGAGTTTCTGGTCAAGACCTGTATCATAGGCTGTTCCTCTGAATGCCTCTACCATGACATCGGTAGAAGGCTGGGATGTGCCCATGGAGAAAGGTGTTGTTGCGCAGTCGATGATGTCAACACCTGCCTCAGCGGCCTTCCAATAGGTCATGGAAGCCTGGCCGGAGGTGTAGTGTGTGTGCAGATCGATTGGCAGCTTTGTTCCTCTCTTCAGTGCGGATACGAGCTCAAATGCCTGCTGGGGACGAAGAAGTCCGGACATATCCTTGATGCAGAGGGAATCAGCGCCCATCTCCTCGATCTCTCTTGCGATATTCTCCCAGTACTCCAAAGTGTAAGCGGAGCCCAGTGTGTAAACCAGAGCGATCTGTGCATGTGCGCCGGCTTCCTTCGTTGCCTTGACAGCGGTCTTGAGGTTTCTCAGATCGTTCAGGCAGTCGAAAATACGGATTCTGTCGATGCCGTTCTCAACAGACTTCTTTACGAAGCGGTCGACAACGTCATCTGCATAGTGGGAATAACCGAGGATATTCTGTCCGCGGAGCAGCATCTGTGTGGGGGTGTTCTTGAAGTGAGACTTCAGAATGCGGAGTCTCTCCCACGGATCCTCGTGCAGGAAGCGCAGGCAGCTGTCGAATGTGGCGCCGCCCCAGCACTCTACTGCGGCATAGCCGACCTTGTCCATTGTATCCAGGATCGGCAGCATTTCTTCAATGGGCATTCTGGTGGCGATCAGGGACTGACCGGCATCACGCAGAACGGTTTCCATAATCTTAACGGGATGTTTAACCTGTTCAGCCATATATATCTCCTTGTAAATTTCTTTATACGCAGCTGTTTAGCACATCAGACAATTCCGAACACGGCCATGAATACACCGGCTACGACTGCGGTACCGATGACACCGGCTACGTTCGGGCCCATGGCATGCATGAGAAGGAAGTTGGTAGGATCAGCCTCCGCACCGACCTTCTGGGATACACGCGCTGCCATAGGAACAGCGGATACGCCTGCGGAACCGATGAGAGGATTGACTTTGCCGTGTGTAGCGATCTTCATGAGCTGACCGAAAACAACGCCGGCCGCAGTACCAAATGCGAAGGCGATCAGACCAAGGGCCACAATCTTGAGCGTTGTGACATTGAGGAATGCCTCTGCGGATGTCGTCGCACCTACGGATGTGGACAGGAGGATGACAACGATGTACATCAGCGCGTTGGAAGCAGTCTCCTGGAGCTGTCTCACAACGCCGCACTCGCGGAAGAGGTTGCCCAGCATCAGCATACCTACAAGAGGTGCTGTGGTCGGCAGGATCATGCAGACGATGATCGTGACGACGATAGGGAACAGAATCCTCTCGAGCTTCGATACGGGACGGAGCTGCTTCATCTTGATCTGACGATCCTTCTCAGAGGTGAAGAGCTTCATGATGGGCGGCTGAATGATCGGCACAAGGGACATATACGAGTACGCCGCCACGGCAATAGGTCCCATGAGGTCGGTCTGTCCAAGCTTGGAAGCCAGAAAGATCGAGGTAGGGCCGTCTGCGCCGCCGATGATGGAGATGGCAGCTGCCGCTTTGCCGTTGAAGCCCATGGCAATGGCGCCAAAATAGGCGGCAAAGATACCAAACTGCGCTGCAGCGCCCAGAAGGAAGCTGGAGGGATTTGCGATCAGAGGACCGAAATCCGTCATGGCACCTACGCCCATGAAGATGAGGGACGGAAGAATTGCCCACTCATCCAGCTGGAAGAAGTAATACAGAAGTCCGCCGTTGGATGTCGCTGTAGGCGCTGCGATGATGTCGGGATAGATATTGACGAGCAGCATGCCGAAGGCGATGCCGACGAGGAGCAGAGGCTCAAAGTCCTTGGCAATTGCGAGGTAAAGGAACACACACGCAACAGCGATCATGAGATAGTTGCCCCAGGTCAGGTTCATAAAGGCGGTCTGATGGATTAAGTTATCAAGTGTATTGACGATATATTCCATATCTTGTTAGACCTCCGGAATTGGTGACGATCAGTTGAGGGTAGCGAGCACAGCTCCTGCCTCAACCGCATCTCCTACGCTGCAGTCGATGGATGCAACGGTTCCGTCCGAAGGAGCAACCATGGGGATCTCCATCTTCATGGCTTCTACTACAACGACAGCATCGCCCTTTGAAACCTTGTCGCCGACCTTCTTCTCGATCTTGAAGACCTTGCCTGCAGCGCCTGCCTCAATCTTTACAGAACCTGCGCCTGCGGAAGCTGCCTTCTTTGCGGGAGCGGGAGCTGCCTTAGGAGCTGCTGCCCTGGGAGCTACAGGTGCTGCGGGAGCTGCTGCGCCGTTTGTGTTCTCTTCAACAGTTACATCATAGGAAACGCCATTTACTGTAATGGTATAGTTTTTCATTTTGAATCCTTTCTGCCGTTTATCGCGTGTAATAGGTTGGCTCTTCAGAATCTCTTTCTGGTCTTTCTCACAGAGCGGACAACGAATCCGTCTGTTGTGGTATGTCCTTCACTGGCCGCAACTGCTGCCGCGATCACTGCGATCAGGGCGCCGTCATCCGTAACTGCCTCTCCGGCTGTTTCCTCTGCCGCCTCTTCCTTCGGCTCATCAACCGGCTCAGGTACAGGCTCTTCCTTCTTCCTGGAGAGCGATGCCTGCAATGCAGGGATGAACTTGAACAGGGAAATGAGGAATGCCAGGATGATCAGAACAACGAAGGTTGTGCCCATGCCCAGCACCGTGTTCAGGGCTGCCTGCTCCATCAGCTCACCAAAGGAGTAGCTGACATTGACGGTCAGGGAAGAAATCTCCTGTGTGTTCTGGTCCATCGTCAGAACCCAGATCACATTGGCATCGTGATCGGAACCATCGATGCCGATATTGACGGAATACTCGTTGTCGTTCACAACGGCGTACTCGTTCTGAAATCCCTTGATGTCGCCAATATCCTCTTTTGCGCTCTCCCAGCTCTCGAGGCCGGACTTAAGGGCCGGCTGCTGCTCGCTGAGCTGCTCAGCATCCGACTTGTCCATGGACTCGATGCTGGTGGTGAGCTGCTCGCCAACGGAGACGAGCTGCTGCTCTGTCGACTGGTCAACGGCATCGCCGCTGATCTTTGCTGTACTGGATGAGCCGCAGGCGGTTAAAGCGAAGACACATGTGATGATTCCCAGAAATGATAACCATTTTTTCATATGCTTGTGTCTCCTTCTATTAAACTGTGCCATGCTTCTTGGAAACGACTTCCTCTCTCTTTGTGTAGAGCATCTCCAGAGCACCGATGAGATACTTCCTCAGGTCTGCAGGTGCAACGATCTGATCGATATATCCTCTTGCTGCGGCGGAAGCGCTGTCGTTCTGCAGCTCATCGTACTGCTTCGCTGCAGCTGCGATCTCCTCTGCACTCTTGCCCTCCGCCAGAATCTGTGCGGCCTTGTCGGCATCCATAATGCCAATCTTTGTGTCAGGGAATGCGATGGTGATGTCTGCGCCTGTAGCCTTGGCGTTCATAACGCCGTATGCGCTGCCGATCGCATTAATCACAACATTGACCTTCGGTACGCTTGCGTCAGCAAAGGCAAATGCCAGCTGTGCGGCAGCGGCGCCGATTGTCTTCTCCTCGGACTCGGTTCTTGCAAAGCCGTCAACATTGGTCAGGCTCACAACCGGGATCTCGAAGGCATCGCAGAAGTTCACGAACCTTGCGGCCTTTCTGCAGCCCTCTGTGCTGAGCTTCGTCTTTGCATTGGCCACAACGCCGACTGTGGAGCCATTCAGTCTTACAAAGCCGGTCACCATATCCTTTGCATAGTCAGCCTTTGTCTCGATGAAAGCATAGCCGTCTGCAATATCCTTCGCTGCAGCGCGCACGTCCGCTGCATTGGCAGCAACAGCGTCGCATGCTCTGTTCAGATCATCCGTGCAGTCCGTTGTATTCTCATCCTCGTTGTTGGCGGGAAGAACAGATACAAGATCTCTGATCCTGCGCAGAACATCGTTGGCATCGGATACAGCATCTACGCTGCCGCTCTCTGCCTTATAGGCTGCTGCGGAAGTATCTGTGTTCTTGTTGCCCTCAACGGCATTCGGGGAGCTGACGAAGAGCTTGCCGTCCTCAGCCATGAAGGTGAAGTCAGACATACCCGCAACAAGGGCAAGTCCGCCGCCGCAGCTGCCGAAGACAGCCGTGATCTGCGGAATGACGCCTGAAGCCTTTGCCTCCAGCGCATAGATGGATGCAAAAGCATTGAGTGCATCCGGTCCTTCCTGAAGACGGAGTCCTGTGGAATCGAGAAGACCGATGACAGGAGCGCCGGTCTTGATGGCGAGGTCATAGAGACCTGCAATCTTCTTTGCATGCATCTCGCCGATCGAGCCGCCCAGAACGGAAGGATCCTGGCTGTAAACAAAGACAAGATTGCCGTCGATTGTGCCGTAACCGGTCACAACGCCGTCGGAAGGCGTCTCTTCAGGAGTCAGGTTGAAACTGGTTGCTCTGGCAGTCACGAGAGCGCCGATTTCAACGAAACTGTTGTCATCGAGGAGAGCCGTTATTCTCTCGCTCGCTTTTGAAGAACTGCTCATAAAATAAAACCTCCATAATAATGTAGTAACAAAAGGGAAATGCTCTCTCCATCCTTGTAGATTCTGCACATACCTTCTCCTTCATGTGCAAAATCCATTGGCGTTCTGAAAATAGGCCATACATGCAGGAGATGTCTTGCCGTCAATATGTGCAGTTGGTATACATTTGGAGAAAAGCAGAAAATCCCGTCACTGCGCTATGCATCATTGTACCATAGAACACGCCAAAGAAATACAGGGATTGTGAAAATTTTCACTAGCTGAAACACAGATATGGCCGGCGGGTGTTGTGCACATAGACAGATGACAGTCTATAAGAAAAATCACCCCCGGGAGGGCCGGCACTGAATCATTCCATTATTGAGAGCAGACAGTACAGCCGCCTGTGCCAGTCGTCGTATAAATGGCAGCATCTCTGAAAAACATCGTCAAACGCCCAGGCGGCTGTCCACCTCGTCTTCTGCCTCTTCGCGGAATTCCTCGACTCTGGCCGGATTCATGGACGGCAGCTCATCGAGGTTCTTCACGCCGAATGAGCGAAGAAACTGCTCTGTTGTGCCAAAGAGAATCGGCCTGCCGGGTGCATCCTTCCTCCCCAGTTCCTTGATGAGATCATACTCGAGGAGTTTGTTGATGGCATAGTCACACGACACGCCGCGGATCGTCTCGATTTCCGCCTTTGTGATCGGCTGCTTGTAGGCGACAATGGAGAGCGTCTCGATGACAGAGTCCGAGAGCGTCATCTTCTTCGGCACGCTCGCAATTTTCACAAGGTTCGCGTACTGTGCGGGCTTCGTGCACATCTGCAGAGAGTCCTCGAAGCGCTGGATCATCAGGCCTGATTCCGGGCGGTCACAGCGCTCCTTAAGGAGTGCTGCCACCTTCCACACATCCTCCACCGTTGTGTTGAGTGCCTTTGCGATGTCTGCGGCTGCAACCGAGTCGCCCATCGTGAACAAAATGGCCTCGATCGCCGCCATCATCTCTTTTACGCTGTGGCCGGAGTCGGGAGTTTTACCGTTTATAGGGAGTTTATTGTCCTTTTCAGGAGTGTTGTTTTCGTTTTCCTGCATATTTTCCAAATCAAGTACCTTCTAAGCGAAATCCTTCGAGAGCCCCGCATCGTCGTCGCTCCTGATCTCATCCACGGTGTCGATTGTGATCTTTCCGAAGATCTCGTCCTGCGAAACCTTCACCTTGCCCGTTTTCATGAGCTCGAGGATGACGAGGAACGTCACGATCACCTCATCGCGGCTGCCCTGCTCCTCCAAAAGTGCACGAAAATCCGTGTGCCGGTGCCCATTAAGATATGCCTTGATGTAGAGCTCCTTCGACGCGATATCGAACTCTTCCTTTTCGATCTTTCCGAATTTGGATCGGACAGGGTCTACGCGAAAGCGCTGCCGCTTCAGAATATCATGGAAAATATCATTCAGCTGCGCGAGTGTCCGATCCCCGATCAGCTCGTTGTAATCGACCGGCGGCACATAGGAGGCCACCTCCTTCGGGAGTTTTTTCTTCCTGTAAAGGGAGAGCGACGCGTCCTGTTCCTTCTCCCGCAGCTCCTGCGCCATATACTTGCACATCTTATACGCGAGAAGGCGCTGCACGAGCTCATCTCTGGGGTCCTCTTCCTCGCCCTTTTCGTTCACTTCCTTTGGCAGGAGCATCCTGCACTTAATGTCGAGGAGGGTCGCCGCCATCACGAGGAACTCGCTCATCTGGTCCGGATCAGACGTCTCCATGCTGCGCACGTAGTCCATGTACTGGTCCGTGATCTCCGCAATCGGGATATCGTAGATATCAACTTTGTTCTTGTCGATGAGGTGAAGCAGAAGGTCAAGAGGACCCTCGAACTTCTCCAATTTAAACTCTAAAGCCATAAATCCTCTGCAGGGCTGCAGCCCTGCGATTTCATTCATTCCATGAGCCCAATCTTTGTACAGACCTGCAGCGCACAGCCTGTAAAAATTCGCAGCAGCAGAAATTCTACCCTGCTATAAGTTATTTCTTCTCCGGCAGGATTTCTATATACGAGATCTCCCCGGGATTGAAAATACGGATCGGCAGTGTATGCGCCCCCAACCCGCAGGTGACCACCATATGAGCGCCGGTTTCGCGGTTCTCATACAGCCCCCCTGAATAACGCGGGAACAGATGCAGGTCCGGGCCGATCATGCCGAGACGTCCTATGCGCATGAGACCGCCGTGGACATGTCCGGATACAACGAGATCTGCGCCCCATTCCGCATATTCTCTGAAGAACTTCGGATTGTGTGCGATCACAAGATTGAATTTCGTCGGATCACAGCGGCCAATACAGTCCTCTACCATGCCTTCGGGCATGTGATAAGGCTTTATCTTCTGATATGTCTCTCTTGGCAGATCCAGGCCGGTGATTCTGACGCCGCCCTCACAATCGACGCTCTGGTTGTGGAGCTTCACGGCGCCTGCTGATTTCACTGCCTTGCACCAATCGTCGTATGCTTCCTGCCGCTCACCTCTGTAGCAGAGCTTCTCCTCGTGATTGCCATCCGTCAGATAAAACGGAAAATGGCCGGCGATCTGTCGGACAAAGCTCGCACCTGTGTCTATCCACCCTGGTTTGTTGTTCCAGGCATCCCGCTTGATGATGAGGTCCCCTGCGCACAGCACGGCGTCAGGAGAAAGGGCTTCTATAGCCTGCACAACTTTCCGGTTGTCACCGCCATAATCCTTGCTGTGGAGATCGGACACAAAAACAAAGGTAAGCCTGCGGCTTACCTTTGCCGAATGTACAGTGTACCGCCGTACAACGAAGCGGTGATTGTCTCTGATCATGACTGCGATGAAAAAAACGGCTGCCGCAGCAATCAATATCAATAGGATTCTCAATACCCGTTAAACCTGCAATTCTCTTAAAGTGTCGTATAATGGCCGTCGCCTCTGCCAAACGGCGAGGCGTCCCCGCCAAAGGTCGTTCCGCCGGATCCGCCGTTCCCGTTAAAGGAACCTCCATTAAATGACGTGCCGTTCTGTCCGTATGTTCCACTGCCAGCTCCGTATGCTCCTGTGCCAGACTTGGCTGCGAACAGGGACAGATACAGCTCTGCATAAGTCTGATTATAATACGGAATCACATAGAAAATACCGGCGAGGCCGAATGTCAGCGACGTAAGAATCCACCATCCAATAAAGGAGAGATCCAGTATAAAGGCGTCCATCTTATGTCCGTCCATCATCTCTCTGGACATGCTCTGCGCCTCTTTCCACTCAAGGCTCGGATTTTCTGCAAGAAGATACACTACCATTCGGTATTCATAGAACTTAATAATGCCGGGAACGACAAGGAGAAGGGACCACAGGGCTATGAACAGGTTCGTGAGGAACATAGTAACAAGAACGTTGCCATAGTCCGTCTGAAAGGCGCAGAACAGATCAGAAGGCTTTCCGCCGTTTCCTCTCGCATACTGCAGGGCAAACCAGGCAAAGCCAACCATCAAAGGCCCGCCCAAAAGAATTGAATACGCAATACCACCAACAACCGGGATCAGATTGCATGCCCACGCAATTACAGCCATGATCACCGATACAAGAAAATAGTTGCCGATCACATGCCAGTAGTCGCTGTGCAGTGTCTGTTTAGCTCTGTCTTTCAGTTCCTGTCTGTTCATACCCATCTCCCTTCTAAACGATAACTTACCCCTCAATCGATACTGCAGTACCCACATCCCGAATTGCTCCGAAAGGGTTGCTGTATTACTATATCGAAAAACCCCACCGGTGTGCAACACCGGTGGGGTTAAATCTTCGCAGCGTTCTGGCGCTGGATCAACTGTGATCAGTTGTACTTGCGCTTTCTGGCTGCCTCAGACTTCTTCTTGCGCTTAACGCTGGGCTTCTCGTAATGCTCTCTCTTACGAATCTCCTGCTGGATGCCGGCCTTCGCGCAGCTTCTCTTGAAGCGGCGGAGTGCGCTGTCCAAAGTCTCATTCTCTTTTACGATAACACTAGACATTCTCTTCTACCCTCCCTTCAGTCCCTTCAGAGGCCATCACTGGTTCCGACTGAATGGGTTTTTATTGTCTTTCCATCAGACACAAAAAATATTATACGGACGAACAGCTTTTTTGTAAAGCCCCGATCTCACCAATTGTGTTGGAAAACCAGCAAAAACTGTGCATCCGTATTCATTTTGCGCACAGACTTCAGTCTTTGATCTGTCCTTCGAGCACTTCCTTCGCCATCTGAAGGGCCTTGTCGATGCCTGCAGGGTTCTTGCCGCCGGCCTGCGCCANNGCCATGTTGGGGCGCCCGCCGCCGCCACCACCGACTTCCTTCGCGATGGACTTGATGAGGTTCCCGGCGTGAGCGCCCTTCTTCATTGCGTCATCGGAAGCCATGGCAACAATAGACACCTTGCCGTCCTTATCAGAGATGAGGACTACGACGCCGTTTGTCTTTGCCTTCAGGTCATCGCCGAGGTTTCTCAGCTCGTTCATATCAACATCCGGCACATGTGCTGCGATGAGCTTAACACCCTTCACATCTGCAGCGCTGTCCAGAACATTGCCGAGAGAGGCCTTTGCTTCCTTTGCCTTCAGGGATTCATTCTCTGCCTTCAGGTCATGGATCTCCTTCTGGAGAGACTCAATATGAGAAGCGAGCGTTGCGGGCGTCGCCTTTACAAGGGCAGCAGCTGCGTTCAGCTCGGTCTCCATATTTTCATAATACTTTCTTACGTTGTCGCCGGTGAGCGCCTCAATTCGGCGCACGCCTGCAGCCACGCCGGACTCGGAGAGGATCTTGAACTGACCGATCTGGAGCGTGTTCTTTACGTGTGTGCCGCCGCACAGCTCTGTGGAGAAGTCACCCATGCGGACAACGCGGACCTTCTCGCCGTACTTCTCACCGAAGAGCGCCATAGCGCCGGTCTTCTTCGCATCCTCAAGGCTCATGATGTCGGTGCGGACTTCGAGTCCCTCCTCAATCTTCTCGTTGACGAGGTCCTCTACCTTTTGGAGCTCCTCCTTCGTCATCGCCTGATAGTGCGTGAAATCAAATCTCGTTCTTGTGGCATCCTGATAGGAGCCTGCCTGCTCGACGTGTGTGCCGAGGACCTCGCGCAGCGCCTTCTGCAGAAGATGGGTTGCGGAGTGGTTCCTGCAGGTCGCCATTCTCTCCTTCGGATCAACCTTCAGTGTAACCGTTGCACCGAGGTTGAACATGCCGCTCTTTACGACGCCGATGTGTGCGATCTTGCCGCCTGCCACATGCTCAGTGCGCTCCACCTGGAAAACAGCTGCGCCCTTGCCAAGTGCCTCTGCCTCCTTGACATCTCCCTCCGTGTGGAGCTCGATGACGCCGGTATCGCCAACCTGGCCGCCCATTGTGCCGTAGAAAGGTGTCTCCGCCGTGATGATGGCGCCCTTCTGGCCGTCTGCGAGCGCCTCAACGACGCTGTCCTCGTCCTCCTCAGAATCTGCAAACGCTGCGAGAGCAACGATCTTCGACTGCGCCGTGAGCTTGTCATATCCAACGAACGTGGAGTTCACCTTCGGATCCATCTGCTCATAGACAGTGGCTGCAGCGCCCATATAGGTAGCTGCCTTGCCGGACTTCTTTCTGTCAAGACGGCCGGCTTCCTTCTGGGCCTGCATGGCCTTGTTGAAGCTGTCCTCATCTACAGAGAAGTCCTTCTCTGCTAGGATTTCCTTCGTGTTGTCGAGAGGGAATCCGTAGGTATCATACAGACGGAACGCATCTGCGCCGGAGAGAGTCTTCTCGCCCTTCTTTGTGAGGTCATCCTCCATCTGTGCGAGGATGTCCATGCCCTGCTCATAGGTGCGCTCGAACTTCTCTTCCTCTGCCTTTACGACGTTGAGGATGAATTCCTTCTTCTCCTCGAGCTCCGGATAGCCGTCCTTCGAGGTCTCAATGACCTTCATGGCAAGAGTAGGAAGGAACGAGCCCTGAATGCCGAGCTTTCTGCCGTGACGCACTGCTCTTCTGATGATGCGGCGAAGGACATAGCCTCTGCCGTTGTTGGAGGGCATGATGCCGTCGGAGATCATGAAGGTCATCGCCCTTGCGTGATCTGTGCAGATGCGGACGGAGACATCCGTCTCGTGTGTGCCGGGCTCTTCATAACCGATGCCGCCGGCCATCTGGCAGATCAGATCACGAAGGCTCTTTAATGTATCCACATCGAAAATTGAGCCTACATCCTGAACAGCTACAGCGAGACGCTCAAGGCCCATGCCGGTATCAATGTTCTTCTGGATGAGGTCTGTGTAGTGGCCATGGCCGTCGTTGTTGAACTGGGAGAAGACAATGTTCCAGACCTCCATGAAGCGGTCGCCCTCGCCGCCCATGACGTCCTCGGGGCCATTGCCGTATTTTTCACCGCGGTCGTAGTAGATCTCGGAGCAGGGGCCGCAGGGGCCTGAGCCATGCTCCCAGAAGTTGTCTTCCTTGCCGAAGCGGTAGATGCGCTCCGCCGGGATGTGCATGTCGTTGTGCCAGATATCGAAGGCCTCATCGTCTCCTTCGTATACAGAAGGATACAGTCTCTCAGGATCGAGACCTACGCGCTCTGTCAGGAACTCCCATGCCCACGGAATAGCTTCCTTCTTGAAGTAATCGCC
>DEKA01000015.1 GCA_002353635.1 Lachnospiraceae bacterium UBA2734 | reverse complement strand
AACTTCTACTGGGCGAACCGTCTGATCGGTGCCCTCGCCGATGCACACTGGAGCATGTGTAACTCGCACATCGAGAGATACCAGAACGCGGTGCAGACAAAGGGACATCAGCTCATTCACGAGGCCGACGATGCATTTGCTGCGGGCAGGGCCGGGGATGACGTACACGCCTTCCTTGCGGCAGCAAATGAGACCATCGCGGACATGGCGAGAGAGAATACAGACGATCTCCTCGACAAGGTGCTCTACGAGGCCAGCTGCGAGATGCGCAACAAGTTCTCGAGGTCGGATGCCTGACGCGTGAACTCATTTAACAAAAGGTAACAGCATTCCTTATCTGCGGGGATGTGCCTGCCCTGTGTGGCGCACATCCCTGCTTCTTTTCTGAGGTGAATTCTATTGGATAAAAAGGCAATTGCGGAGATACGAAAGACGCTCTCCAAGGATAAATGCAGGATCGACAAGATCACAGGGTGTTTCGTCGGCGACGACGGCAAGGTGATCACGGACCTGCGGGAGACCTTCAACGCCCTGCAGGACGAGGACCTGGAGAAGTACTGCGAGCTCTTCAAAAAGACCCTCTCCGGAAAGCTCGGAAAGAATCTCTTCAACATGGAATTTCCGCTCGCACAGGAGCAGCAGGGCGGACGGCAGTATGAGCTGTACCATCTGCTGCGGTCTGATTTTCAGAACCCGGAGATGATCCGCTCGTTCTGTCAGAAGATCATCGACAGCCTTGACATGGCGGGACGCTATCTGATCCTTCTGGCCCACGGCGCCTACGACATTCCGAAAATAACATCCGACGGCCAGAATCTCGACGACGCCTCTGACTATGTCTACCTGTATATGGTGTGCTGCATCTGCCCCGTGACAGAGGTGAAGGAAGGCCTTTGCTACGACGAGGAGACCTTGACGTTCGTCAACAAGAAGAGTGATCTGGGCGTGCAGATGCCTGTGCTGGGCTTTCTCTATCCAGCCTTCAACGACAGGATGCCGGACATCCACTCCCTTCTGTACTATGCCAAAAAGGAGGATGAGCGGCATCTCGAGCTCGTGGATGCAATTGTCGGGGCGGACAATATCCCGAAGACGGAGAAGGATCAGAAGGAAGTCTTCAATGTCATGGTGGAGAAGACGCTCGGGCGCGGCTGCGACTTTGACAGTGTCATGAATGTCACCGAGACTGTCAACGAGATGATCAAGGAGAACCAGGACGATCCGGAGCCTCTGGAGCTTAGCAAGAACGAGGTGAAGCGGATTCTAAGAGAGAGCGGCGCGCCGCATGATGCGCTGAGCGAATCGTTTGATGAGGAGTTCGACGAGCAGGTCGGCGAGGGGAGTGCACTCATGGCGGAGAGCATCGGCGGCCGCACGGTCACCGAGATCAAGTCGCCGAGCATAAAGATCTCCGTGAAGTCCGACATGACGTCTATGCTGCAGACACGCATCCTCGATGGGCATGAGTACCTCGTGATTCCGATCCAGGATGACATCGAAGTCAACGGCATCCGGATTCTGCCGAAGAAGATCGGCACGGAGGCGGGAGCCGATGCATGAAAAAACCGGCAGGGAATTCCTTCCTGGAATTTCCTGCCGGTTTTAAGTTATTCCGAGTAGGCTTTCTGCTGCCTGCCTGCGACCTCCCTTGCGGAGCGCTTTGCGGGCTCGTAAATGTAGTAATAGCTGTATGAGATGACGATGGCACCGATCGCGCAGACCACATCGAAGACGGAGTGCTGCTTCACCAGCATAGTCGAGAGACAGATCAGGATGCCGAATGCGCTCATGCCGGCGCGCACGGCGAGCTTCTTATAGGGCCCTTTCCTGCTGCGAACGACGGCGATCAGCACGGCCAGCGTATTGTACACGTGAATGCTGGGGCAGATGTTCGTCGGCGTATCTGTCTTGTACAGTCCACTGCACAGCCTTGTGAAAATATTGTCGTACGGCATCTTCTCCGGCCTCAGGTACTGGATGTTCGGGAAGAGAATAGAGACGATCAGCATGATGGACATGCCGAAGACCAGAGTCTTCGCAAGCTTCTCATATTCTTTCCTGTCCTTGATGTAGATCGCCACGACATTGAAAATCATGAACGGGAACCACATCAGGTACGGCACGATGAAGGCGGGAACGAACGGAATCATGTCGTCGAGCCCTACGTGGATGACCGTGTAGTGGAGTCTGTCGATGTGCTCAAGAATTGTGAAGGTAATCAGATAGAAGAGCACAAAGAACAGGAAGGGAAGCGACTGCTTCATAAAATAATAGAAGCGCCATCTCTTCTTCGTCATTCTGACGGCGACCTGCTCCGGCGTCGGCATGAGCGGATCGATGTATTTGGCTTTCAATGCAGCTTTTTCTTTTTCAATAATCGATTTCATATCAATATGTATGTACTTTTCCTTACCTGCAGGATTTTATTCTGCAGTATTTTTTGCCTGTCAATTCTCTTGTTTTCAACTGACAGCATATTACGATTCGTTTTTGCTATCAATCACAAGTTATCACAAAAAAATGAACATTCTGTAATAACTTCAAGGCAATTTTACCTCGGCGGGGTTGTTTTCATGGTNNCTGACACACAAAAGGCGTCTTCCGCAGAAGGTAGAATGTTGCAGTTCTTCGCAGAGAGAGGCTTTGGAGCGGGCAGACGTGCATTTCGCAGGTATTTTCAGAAGGAGGGATGGGAATGTATTCTTTTCAGGAGATTGTGAAGGAAGATCCGCAGATCGCCGAGGCGATTGAGAACGAGATCCGCCGGCAGAACGATCACATCGAGCTGATTGCATCGGAGAACTGGGGGAGCAAGGCTGTCATGGCGGCCATGGGGAGCCCGCTCACGAACAAGTACGCGGAAGGGTATCCGGGCAAGAGATATTACGGCGGCTGTGAGTTCGTGGATGTCGTGGAGTCTCTGGCCATCGAGAGAGCGGAGAAGCTCTTTGGCTGCACCTATGCCAATGTTCAGCCGCACTCCGGCGC
>DEKA01000008.1:46745-47568 GCA_002353635.1 Lachnospiraceae bacterium UBA2734 | reverse complement strand
GGAAGTTAACTTTTCACTTCAGCCTGGATTCAATTGGAGCGTTGCATGCACTTTGGGGCAAAAGTCAACCTTTCCAAATGAAATTTCCTGTCACGCTCACTTGCAGCTATCCACGTCCTGCCGCAATGGTGCTATTGCCGCATGATGCGGGCACGTTCGCCGTCATACGCTTATTTCTTATGCCTGCCTCTGCCCTTTCTCTGCTCCCGGCTTCGCGTGCGGCGCTGCCTTCAGTTCTTCTCCTCTCTGCCTCTCCCGCTGGAGGGCGTCCTCCATTTCCTTGCGTGCCTCTGGATTCGAATTCAGAAGATCAATGCTGGCAATGGTGTGCTTTCGGCTGTAGAAACCGATGGCATAGATCAGAATCCAGGAAAAAATAGGCACAGCAATCGTCAGTCCGATGCACAGGCGGAACATCTGCGCATGGCCTGGCGTGGCCATGAGAGCCGAGATGAAAGCCAGAATGTACATAGCGAGGAGCAGAAGAATCGCGATGAGGGCGACGATCCTCTGCCCCCTGCTCCAGCGGAACTTGGTGGTATTGCCTGTTATCCCTGAAGAGGATTGGGGGTCCTGTTTTTGATCTGTCATGTGAATATCCCGTATCTTCCTGCCGATCCGTATCAGTATATGCTGTATGGTCAAGCCGGATGTGTTCTCGTGGTTTAACGCTGAATAAGTTAATTGTGCCACAAAGTAACGACGCAGTCAAAATGCGGCGCCGCAGACAGAGAATGCTTCGTGTGTGTACGCGAGCAATCTGATCCGCGTTACTGACAGCGAAGCTCTGGAAGGGGCGCAGGCGCGTTTTCCGGAACGCGCC
>DEKA01000008.1:0-46730 GCA_002353635.1 Lachnospiraceae bacterium UBA2734 | reverse complement strand
CGGCGGGGAGGCAAGTTCGGACCGTCCCCTGGAAGAGCAAGATGGAAGTTAGCGGATCGATGCGCAGCGGTCACACACGGAGCATCTCTGGCTGCGGCGCCGCCCACGAAAAGCTCTCTCATAAACAAAGGGCAGACCTTTCGGCCTGCCCTTTTCTTATTAGTCCTACAATTAAACCGACCTTATCAGCTCATCACTTCTTCAGCGGAGACTCCCTGTAGATGATGTCGTCTCTGGAAGGACCGTTCGAAACCATTGTGATCGGGAAGCCGATCTGCTGCTCGATGAAGTTCACNNCGCGGATGTCGCACTTCCAGCCCTTCATCTTCTTGTAGACGGGCTTGCATCTCTTCAGATCGCGGGTCACAGGGAACTCTGTAATCTCTTTGCCGTCAAGCTCGTAAGCTACACATACCGGAATCTCATCCCAGATGCCGAGGTCATCGAGAACTGTGAGAGCCACATCTGTAGCGCCCTGTACGCGGCAGCCGTACTTGCTGGCTACGCAGTCGTACCAGCCGACTCTTCTGGGGCGCCCTGTCGTTGCGCCGAACTCACCGCCGTCGCCGCCGTGATTGCGNNCCGAAGATCTCGGAGACGAACTCGCCTGCGCCTACGGCTGAAGAATATGCCTTGGAGACAGTTACAATCTGGCTGATCTCATAGGGAGCAATGCCGCAGCTGACAGCGCCGAAAGCCGCAAGAGGGCTCGACGATGTCACCATCGGATAAATGCCGTTGTCGGGATCCTTCATCGTACCCAGCTGGCCCTCGAGAAGGACTGTCTTGTTCTGGCGAAGAGCCTCAAAGAGATACTCGGAGACATTGCCGATATACGGGCGAACCTCTTCGCGGACGGACTTGATCCAGTCCAGAAGGCCCGCTCTGTCGATCGGATCGTGGTGATAGAGGTGAACAAGGAGCGTGTCCTTGATGTCGCAGACGCGGTCGATCTTTTCCTTCAGAACATCATCATCCTGGAAGAGCTCGTTGACCTGCCAGCCGATCTTCGCATACTTATCGGAATAAAAAGGTGCAATGCCGGACTTCGTTGAGCCGAAGGACTTGCCTGCAAGTCTTGCCTCCTCGAGTGTATCGAAGAGAACGTGATAAGGCATCATCACCTGTGCTCTGTCCGAGATCATGATCTGCGGCTGCGGAACGCCCTTGTCTGTGATGGACTTCAGCTCTTTCATGAACTTCTCGATATCCAGTGCTACGCCCGCACCCATGATGTTCATGATGTTCTGGTGGAACACACCGGAAGGAACGGTGTGAAGAGCGAACTTGCCGTACTGATTGACGATTGTGTGGCCTGCGTTTGCTCCGCCCTGAAAGCGGACTACAACGTCTGCACGCTCTGCCAGGGTATCTGTGATCTTGCCCTTGCCTTCGTCGCCCCAATTAGCGCCTACAACTGCCTTAACCATGCTCAAAACCTCCGGTTTTCCCGTAACACTGTCTGCTGGTGCTGCGCGATTTGTCTTTCCTGCACTCTGCATTCTGCATCAGAAAGGATCCGGAGACTCTCCGGACCACGTGCAGTATACTACGCACAGCCCGAACCTGCAAGAAAACTGCCCTTTTGGACTTTATACGCTCATCCGGCAGCGGGGTCCCTTCGGCACGCTCCCGCTCTTGCTTAGCTCATCGCGTTACTAGGCTCGTGGAAAACCTCGCCAAGTAACGATGGCACGCAAAGGCGCTCAGGGACTCCCGCTCCCGGATTCGCTCACTCAGCTGTGAGGCGGACAAGCGTATTATTTCAGACCTCGATATCCGCCTTGACGCCCAGCTGATCCTTATTGGCATCCAGCATCGGGCGAACGTACTCCTTCAGGTAGCGCTCCACCTGGTGAGGCGCTGCGCCGACGAAGAGCTTCGGATCGATGTACTTGTTCAGCTCTTCTCTCGTCATATGGAACATGGGATCTGCCGCGATGAGATCGAGAAGATTGTTGTCGCCGCCCTCTTCCTTCACGTGGCGGCCCGCCTGCATGGAGAGCTCTCTGATCTCCTCGTGATACTTCTGGCGGTCTCCGCCCATCTTCACCTCGTCCATGAGAATACCCTCGGTGGCCATGAAGGGAAGCTCGGCCTGCAGGTGTTTTTCAATGACCTTGGGATAAACAACGAGACCGGACGTCACGTTGATGCACAGATCCAGAATACCGTCGATGGCAAGGAAGCCCTCGGGGATGGAGAGTCTCTTGTTGGCGGAGTCGTCGAGTGTTCTCTCCATCCACTGTGTGCCGGCTGTGACTTCTGTGTTGATCACGTCAGCCATCACATAGCGGGAGAGGGAGCAGATTCTCTCGGAGCGCATCGGATTTCTCTTGTAGGCCATCGCAGAAGAGCCGATCTGTGTCTTCTCGAAGGGCTCCTCGATCTCCTTCAGATGCTGGAGAAGACGGATGTCGGTTGCCATCTTCATGGCAGAGGAGGCGATGCCTGCGAGTGCGTTCAGAACGAAGGTGTCCACCTTGCGGGAATAAGTCTGGCCGGAGACAGGATAGCACTCCTTGAAGCCCATCTTCTTCGCGATCATGGGATCGAGCCGGTCAACCTTGTCCATATCCCCGTCGAAGAGCTCCACGAAAGATGCCTGTGTGCCGGTTGTGCCCTTGCTGCCAAGGAGCTTCAGCTGAGAGAGCGTGTGCTCCACTTCTTCCAGGTCCATCATGAATTCGTGGATCCACAGTGTCGCTCTCTTGCCGACAGTCGTCGGCTGTGCGGGCTGAAAATGCGTGAAGGCGAGGGTCGGCTGATCCTTGTACTCCTCGGCGAAATCAGCGAGGGAGGCGATGACGTTGATCAGCTTCTTTCTGACAAGGCGAAGGGCGTCACGCATCAGGATGATGTCTGTATTGTCGCCGACATAGCAGCTCGTCGCGCCGAGATGGATGATACCTGCTGCCTTCGGGCACTGCTGGCCGTAGGCGTAGACGTGGCTCATGACATCGTGGCGCACTACCTTCTCACGCGCCTGTGCAACATCGTAGTTGATGTCATCCGCATGCGCCTTCATCTCATCGATCTGCTCCTGCGTGATATTCAGGCCCAGCTCCTTCTCTGTCTCGGCGAGTGCGATCCAGAGCTTTCTCCACGTTCTGAATTTCTTGTCCGGAGAGAAAATGTACTGCATCTCCTTGCTCGCATATCTTGTTGAAAGAGGGCTCACATATCTGTCGTGATTCATGTCGTCCTTTCCGCCGCCTGCTTCGCGGCTTCCCCTTAATGTTCAGCTTCCTCCGCGGCCGTCTTTCGTCTTTCCCGGTCCGCCCTTCTCCGCCTGACCGGCAGACGGTGCGCCAGCACCGACGCCGCGGTCTGAAAATAACACAACAGCGTCATTTTCAAACAATAGCTGTCTCCCTGGTCCTGCGGTAATCATCCTTCATCTGCTGGATCGTCTGATGAAGGGCAATTTCATAATTTGTGTTCTGTCCGTCCTTGTGATAGTCCCGAAGCCTTGCAACCTGCATCTCCAGGCTGGACCTCCGGTAGTCCGCATCGGCCTCCTTCACGCGCTTCTCGAGCTCGAGGGAGGCATTGTAGCACTCCGGATGCTCACTGACGAATGCGACGTATTCCTCGTCCGGCAGGCCAAAGCGCACCGCTGCCAGATACCGCAGATAGAGATCGGATCTCCCCGACAGATCATAAGCACTGCCAAAGCACTCTGCCGCCCTGCGGAACCGGAACATCCGCGCACAGATAGTGCCGCAGGCCACCAGGACCTTTGTCCTGATCTCCCGCTCAGGTTCTGGCAAATCCTGAAGAATTGCCTCGTATGCAGCCTCCGCCTGATAGGCTCTGCCGGACTCCTCCAGCATCTTTGCGCGCTGCATGCGGCGCTCATAGGGCTCCATTCCCTGCCCGGAAGCGACGATCTGTCTGGTCCGCATCTGGCGGTCCTGCGAGACGAACCCCACATAGTCGAGAATGGTGGAGACGAACTCAGTCAGCGCTCTTGTTTTCCCAAGGAAGGGGCGGAGCTTCTCCGCCAGCTCCGGGAGACCTGCATCCGCGGCAATCCAGCGGACCAGCTCCGGATCCATGATCTCCGGACCAAGGAACTGCGCACTCTGCACAAGAGAATAGCACAGCTCCTCCACGGAATAAATGTTCCGGTCAATTTTCTCCATGTGGTAGGGCTTCTCCGCCAGCTTCCCTGCCGCAATGCAAACTCTGTTCATACACTGATCTCCTGCACCCACTTCAGACCGCTCTTAGGGAAAATTTCGCCGAACCCCAGGTCCTCGATATCGATGTGCAGCTTGTCCTGCGCCGTCATCGTGAAATGGAGCCGGACTCTCGCGATCCTGCCCTCCCGAACAGGCAGTCCCTCGAGTCTGATGAGGAAGTCCGATGCCTCCCCGCCTGTCAGGGGCTTCAGCGCGAGATGAATCTCATTGCCGTCCTCGAGGATGAGGTCCGCCGTCTTGTCGGCCTCATACCAGTTGACGCCCGCATCGAGGAACGGGTAATAGGCGGCCTCGCCTCTGATCAGGGCGCGCATTCCCACATTCGTCCGGAGCTTATTGCTGTCGAGAAAATAATAGCGGTCCTGCACCTCACTGTGCACCGTCCGCAGCAGCGCCCCATAAGCAGCTCCCTTGCTGTAAAGGTTGTTGCCCATGAACACTCTTCTGCCCCTGCAGAGGAAGGAGACCGATTTCTTCATCCAGTCCCTGGAAAAGCCGCTTCCGAGAAGGTACGCCGATGCGAAAATTCTGCCGTCCATTTCCTTCTGCAGAATCTGAAGAAAAGCATCGTCCTGCTCCCTGCCCGTATCGCCGAAAATCCCCGGATAGATCTTCTCCTCCCGGTAGGCGACAATCGGACGCGTGTGCTGATTGAACAAAAGCTTTTCGATATAGAGCCTTCCGCCCTTTTGCATCTCCGCGAGCAGAACGCCCGGCTCCCGCAGAACCTGCGGCTGCATCAGCATGTAGTTGTAATACGAATTGGCATAGCTCTCACAGTAAACGCTGCAGGAGAGAGAGAGTCGCTCCCGCACCGTCTGGATCGCCCCGATCATCTTTTTGTCCATCTCCCTGGAGCAGAACATGATCGCGGCGATTTCTCCAAGCGGCACAGTTGCTGACATCATATCGAGACATCTCTTCAGGTACATGGCAAGAAGAGCGGACGCATCCACATCTCTTGAGTCGATGCGCACAGCGCTCCCCTCCCGCACGAGAGAGAGAATGCCGGGAATATACACAGCTCCCTCTTCTCCCGCATGGCTGAGGGCTTCCGGCCCCGCGAGCCATCTGCCGCCCTCTTTCACTCTGCAGAGCGCCATGGGAATATCAAATTTTTCCTCTCCCTTCACCATTGTGAAGGTGACCGGCTCCTTAGGCGTGGTTCTCCCCTTCTCTGTGAAGGAGATCTGACAGTAATCGTCGCGCAGATCGATGCCGACCAGAAATCTTCGCTCAGCGGGCCTTTCAAACAGCATCTGTATCGTCCTTTCCGAACAGTGCATCTACGATGAAGGATCTTCTCGCATATTGTTCTATGTTCTCCATGGCCTCCTGGTCCCTGCCAAGCGCAGCGAGCATGGAAATCCTGTTGATTCTGCCGAAGCGGTCCCCGGAATCCTCCGGAATCCTTGCATCCTGCGACGTCGTGCCGCTCTCTGTGATGTTCTTCTCCGCAGCATCATCCGTGATGTAATAGTGCATCTGCTCGCCAAAGAACAGAAGGAACCCTGTCACATAGACGCCCTCGTACATCTCCTTCATTTCCTTAGCGCGGTACGGCTCCCGCACGCCGTCCTTCTCCATGGCGTAGTGATAGAGCACATGGGCGTCCGGCTTGATCTTCGGCGCCCTGTATTCCACGAGCGTCTCATCTGCATATGCCTGGAGTGAGGGAGAATACCCCAGGAACTGCCGGAAGAACGGGAAAACAATCCCCCTCTGCAGCAGGTCCTCCAAAAAGAGCGAGATCACCTCGCGATTGGCATCCTTCCATGACGAGGCCCTGCCTTCGCAGTCCTTCAGCCAGGCAATCCGGCAGATGTCCGTGATCGGCACGCCCTCCTTCCCGTATCTTGCAATGAGATCAATCTGGGCTGCACCCATTGCACCGCCGTGAATGAAGTAATCATGTGAGGACTGCGCCAGTACATCCGGAAGAAGCGGGCTGTCAGGGTCCTCTCTCATAAAGGACTCGATAATCTTCGTCCTCTCCGGAATGATCCGTCCCGTGTAGAGCATCTGAATGAGAAGTCTTCTGCAGACGGGATACGTCGTGATGCCAAAGCCCGCCGCGGTCTTTCTCACTTCCTCGAGCTCATCGCTGCAGGCATCAAGGAACTGTTCCAGGTAGAGGAGGATATTTTCATCGTACTTGCCCTTTAAGAATGCCTCATGCACGATGCAGGAGAGGGCCTGATCGTCGCCGCGGTAATCCCCTGCGAGCACCTGCGTGCACAGCTCCATGAGCGTCTTCCCGTCCACGTGGAAGGTCCCATACCGCCGGATCCACCCAAGTGCCTTGTCATTAAGCCCTCTGATGACCATCCAGCGGATCAGCTCCGCCCGATCCTGCGCAGTCAGATTGTCCGGTCTGATGTCTGTCAGGAATGCATCCATTTCCTTTATATCATCGCTGGCATCGTAGTACTGCAGAAGAGCAAGGCGTACCTTCTGCCGCACAGCTCCTGTGAGCTCCGTATTGTCGGCAAGGCGTCTGAAAACCGGTGCGCTCTGCGCGTCAATGCGATATGAAGTGTCCAGCTTCCCCGCCAGGTACAGGCTGTAGCCGAAGTTGTCCACGGCATATGCGCTGAGCGCCCTGGCGAGAGCGCCCTGGTCCATCATATTTTCACACAGATAGGGAACACTCTGCGCATACCTGCTGCCCTCGTCGTCCTCGAGGTAGATGCGGTTGTCCGTTCCGTAAACAGGCAGATAGCATGTGCCGTCCTTCAGCGGGTAATACTGCTCCGACCGGCACTGGTCATAGACAAGGACCACCCTCTTCATCCTGGGATCTGCTGTCTTCACACAGCAGGTAAAGGCCGCCACGACTGCAGCGGCAGCGAGATCCTCTGTCAGCACTCTCCCATCGCCCAGATAGTAGGTGTACAGGGCAGCGAGATCTGGCGTCATGCGGTGATTCATGAGCTGCGCCGCCGTAAACGCGTCGATCTGCGGACGGTACTGCGAGAAGAGGACAGGGCTCTCGTCCCGATGTGCGGCGACATATCTGTACAGGTAGGCGTTCCGCTCATAAGGGAGTGTCGACTGCCAGGCAAAATACATGATGACCATCTGCGGGATTTCCCCGTCGAAGTCGGATGGCATGGACATCATGTAGTACTCAAACAGCCTTGTGATGGAGAGCTGTGCCTCCACGCCCTTCTGATACCACGGGAAGCTCTTCTCATCTGTCTTCCCGCCGCG
This sequence comes from Lachnospiraceae bacterium UBA2734, assembly GCA_002353635.1. Lineage (GTDB taxonomy): Bacteria > Bacillota > Clostridia > Lachnospirales > Lachnospiraceae > CAG-791. Next base: position 39,309 of record DEKA01000008.1, on the reverse strand, counting down.
GATCAGAATTTCACAGATACTCTGAAGGCTGTCTCTCTTCAGGGATTCCATGTCCGTCTTCTCATAGCCATAGGAGAGAATATGCAGCAGAGCGTCCGAATACGTCTTTGATCTGCCTGCCAGGTAGTTCACCTGCGTCATGACCTGCTCGGTCAATATGCCTTTGCGGACAGCATACATAAGCACCTGCAGCTCAAATGCACCCAGCTCGTGAAGAATCGCCGGGCTTGTGCTGACCATGTCATAGGCCTCGATATAGAGAAGAGGCGATCTGCAGCCGCGGTCGAACGAGTCGCGCAGAATCATCCATGCGCCGGAAGGTCTTTTTCTCATCTCATCCGCGGCATACAGAAGGAGCCATGCGATCCACCAGTTGTCCGGATTGCCGTTGTGCATCTGTGCGATCCCGTGGACGGCCTCTTCTGTGATGTCTGCGATGGTGCCCTCATCCTTCTCTGTATCCTCTGCGCACAGGATCGTGAGGTACATGCGGTAGGCATAGACGGTGTCGTCCTCGAGGTCAAACTGTGCGGGATGGAAGGCGGGAATGCTGCCGTCTTCGCCGGAAAGTCTTCTGTTCAGATCCTGCAGAGCCCACAGGGCCTCCTCATACTGGCGGGAGGTGATCAGATAGTGAATCCTGTAGAGCTGTGTGATGGGATTGTTCCGGTCCGCCTCACAGAGCTTCGCGATGGATGTCTTTGCCCTGACAAGAAAATCCTTTGCGCTGATCTTATGCGCACGGAAATTCTCATATTCCTGCATCAGGCAGACGATGTTCTGCCCGATCTCCTGTCTGTGCGCGAGTGCAATCGGCGTCTGTGCGTTATAGATGACAGTCACCGGAATCTCTGTTCTGAAAAAAGGATTGGAGAGGACGATGGCGCCGTAATTCTTCCCCGCATGGAGGCCGGATATATTCACGGCATAGGAGAACTCAGCCACGCCGTCTACAAAATCTCTTCCTGCAAGGAACGGGCGGTCCGCCTGCAGAAAGCTTCCGCTCACGCGGATGTTCACCCGCGAATATCCCCATCCATTGCGGCTGATCTGCATTCTCTGCACAACCGCGCCGCGGTCTGAGGGAGAGACAGTCAGCCCGATCTCCTTCTCACCCGGGAGAAAAGAGGCCGCCGTCTTCTTGCCGATGGAGATCAGGAATTCCTCCATATTCTGCTCATTGCCGGGCTTGGCGGAAAGTCCTCTGTACAGTGCCTTCTCTCTCCGGTCCTGTGCCGTGAAAAGGCTGTTAAACGACGGATCCCAGAACAGGCGCAGTGCCTCGTTCCAGTCGGTCCGTGCGAGATTGGTGAAGTGAAAGAGGTTTCGGATGACGCCGAATTTCGAGGACATCTGCGGCGGCATGACGGTCACACAAAATGGCAGTCTGTACTCGCCGTGGTTTGACAGAATGCGGAAGAACCCATCGATCGTATCACCTGCCGAGAACGCCTTTGCGTCAAACCGGTAGCTGATGATCTCCTTAGGGCCCGAAAAGGTCTGCGTCATGCACTGCATGCAGCTCCTCGAAGAGAGCACAAAACCGTTCACATTTTCTCCCTGACTGCAGAGAATGGTGAACGAATCTTCTCTGGATTCTCCGGGGGCAAGACGCAGATTGACCTTGTCGGTCGAAAACGTCAGCGGCGTCCGCACAATATTGAATTTTTCGCCGCCCATTTTGCGTTGTTCCTGATACTGTAGCATAGAACCTCCGAGAATCCTTATTCCGACGGGATGACCGATGTGTGCGCAGACCGGCGCAGCATACATTGTCCCGTATCTTCACAGTATAGCACAATCGGGTTGGGCATATGACGCCCAACTCGATGTCGCGGTGGTCTCGCCTCCGGCGTGAGTCCGTTCTGAACGCGTGCCACTGGCACGCATAACCGTCAGAAGGCATCTCATGCAAGCATGGATGCCTCCTTCCCCGCTACTGCGCGCAAAAAACGCCGTCCCGGCGGCACGGATCACATCCGCGCTGCCGGGACGGCGCAACAGCACATTAGTCAGCGTCTTTGGCCAGCTTCATCATGAGCTTGTTGGACCTTGTGATGAATCCTGCCATCTCTTCGCCTGTGAGCGGCTCGTTCTGGATTCTCGCGAGATCATAGAGCTGCTCGCAGATCATCTGGACGGTCTCATCCACGTTGATCTGCGGCTCCTTCTTCTCTTCCTTCTTATCACCGGATTCTCCGGCAGTCTCTTCGCCCTTCGCACCGGCTGCGCCTGCATTCTCAGCTGCCTTTGCGTCCGCTGTGCCGGCAGCGCCCTCTTTCTTCTCCTCTTTCTTTGGAAGAACAACGCCTTCGTCGGTGTGTGTGAGGACATACTGCACGAGCTTGTTGCCGGCATTCAGAACCAGTGTCTCACCCTCGCGGCCGAAATCGCCCATCGGCATGCTGCTGCCCGAGTACATCGACATCATGTCCATCATGCGGCGGTTCTGCTCATCGACTTTGAGGATGGAAGCCGTGTTCGGATCCTTCAGATCCTCGACGCTGACCTTGATCTTATCGTTCTTCAGCGCTTTTCTGATGACAGCTGCCACCTTGTCGGCCTCTGTCTTTCTCTTGTCCGCGTCCTTTCCGTCCGTCTGCGCCTTCAGAACCTTGTCGACGCCGGCATCGATTCTCTCAAAGTGAACGCCCTCATTCTTCTGCTCGAGCTGTGTGATGAACGGTCCGTCGATCCTGTTGTCGAGCACGAAGGCCTGCATATGCGCTGTGCGGAACATCTGAATGTACTGGCTCTGCTGGCGCTCATCCGTGATGTAGTAGATGGTGCGGTCCTTCTTCTCTTCACTCTTCTTATCGTCTGCCTTTGCGGAGTCCTTATTCTCAGATGAAGAGGGCTCTTCCTTCTTGTCTGCGCCGCCGTCCTTGCTGTCAGATGCCGCGCCGCTCTTGTCGTCTACGACCTCGGCCTCTACAGGCTTGCCGTTCTCATCGACGGCACCGCCCTTCTTCTCATCGTCCTTCTTTCCTGTATTGATTTCGAGGGCCTCAGGAAGCGCATGGTACTTGCCGTCCATATCCTTGAAGAGGATGTAGTCCGTCATGCGCTTGCAGAACTTCTCGTCCTTCAGGCACCCGTACTTGATAAACGGGCTGATATCGTCCCAGTACTTGTCGTAATTCTTCCGGTCGGTCTTGCACATGCCGGCGAGCTTGTCGGCGACCTTCTTTGCGATGAACTCGGAGATCTTCTGCGCAAAGCCATCGTTCTGCAGCGCGCTTCTCGAGACGTTCAGCGGCAGATCCGGGCAGTCGATGACGCCCTTAAGAACCAGCAGGAATTCCGGTATGACCTCCTTGATGTTGTCCGCGATGAAGACCTGGTTATTGTAGAGCTTAACCACGCCCTCCGCTGACTCGTACTCCAGATTGATCCTCGGAAAATAAAGGATGCCCTTCAGGTTGAACGGATAATCCATGTTCAGATGAATCCAGAAGAGCGGCTCCTTGTAGTCGTTGAAGACCTTCCTGTAGAACTCCTTGTACTCCTCGTCCGTGCAGTCCTTGGGATTCTTTGTCCAGAGAGGATGAATATCGTTCAAGAGCTCTGGTCTCTTCCTGATCTTCAGCTCCTTCTCTGCGGGCTTCGCATCCTTGTTGTCAGTTGCCTGAGGCTTGGCCGGGAGCTCCTCGAGCACCACATCGTCGGGACGTCTCTCCGACTCCTTGATGACCTGTGTCTCGCTGGCATCATCGCTTCTCAGATAGATCTCTGTGGGCATGAAGCCGCAGTACTTCTGGATGACGTCCTTTGCCTTGTAGTAGTTGGCGAATTCCTCGCAGTCCTCGGAGAGATGAAGCGTAATGGTTGTGCCGAACGACGTTCTTGTGCCATCCTCCATGGTGTACTCAGAAGAGCCGTCGCAGGTCCAGTGCACGGGCTTTGCGTCCTTCTGATAAGAGAGCGTATCGATCTCCACCAGTTCCGCCACCATAAATGCGGAATAGAAGCCCAGTCCGAAATGTCCGATGATCTGGTCGTTATTGGCTTTATCCTTGTACTTCTTCAGAAATGCCTCTGCGCCGGAGAACGCAATGTTGTTGATGTAGGACTTCACCTCGTCTGCCGTCATGCCAAGGCCGTTATCGATGACCTTGACCGTGCGCTCTGCGGTGTTGAGAACGACATCAATTCTCGGCTTATAGTCTGCAGGGAGCTCTGTCTCTCCCATCACCTCGAGCTTCTTCAGCTTCGTGATGGCATCGCACCCATTGGAAATCAGCTCCCTGTAGAAAATATCGTGGTCCGAATAAAGCCACTTCTTGATGATCGGGAACATATTCTCGCTGTTGATGGATAACTGTCCTTTTTCTGCCATTTCTGATTCACACTCCTTGAGTCACGATGCCTGATTCCCTGAAAATAAATCCGCCCTGCAGGCATCACATATTGATAACGAATAATCGTGAGCCGTACAGCGCCTCACTCCGTACAGTGAAAAGGTGCCGGACAGCAAAAAGTTCATGAGGTATCTTTGACATAACAGAGTACCGTCATGAACAAGTCTAGTCATCCAATACAGCAAAGTCAATAAAAAATTAGCACTCAGTGTCACTGAGTGCTAACAGCTTCTGCAGATGCATCTGTTGAGGCTTCCTCTGCGCTGTCTCCTGTTCCCGCGAAGACTGTGCTGTAAATCTTAAAGAAGTCCGACGTCTTTATGTTCTCATCATCCGTCAGCCGGACCTTGTTGAAGGCCTCCTCGTTGACGTGCGAATCCAGGGTTTTGGCGTACGCGTTGAAGGCCTTCTCAAACGCCTCCTTCCGGCGCTTTTTCAGGATCTTCACCTTATTCGCGTCCGTCTGCTCTCTGTTGAAGGCGCTGATTCCCTTGATGATGCGGTAGCCGTCCTTTGTCTCCACGACCTTGCTGATCTTGCCGATCGGCGCCGCAAAGGCGGCCTTCTCAAATGCCTCGTCCACCTCGCCTCTGCCGATCGTGTAGCTCCCGCTCCCCTCTTCGTTGTACTCGCTGATATAAGTGTCGAAGGTGATACCGGCGTTGTTCTTCATACCGGTGATAATCTCGTTGTAGATAGACTCAGCTTTCTCTTTGGCCTTTGCCTTCTCCTCGTCCGTGAACTCGACGCGGTTGCCGTCCTTGTCCGTGCTGTACGTCTTGATCGTGATGCACTGGATCTGCACCGTCCTCGCCTCGTCATCGCTGATCTCTGTATTCACGGTAGAAATCATCTGCTCATATGACTTCTCCGCGAGGGCGTAATCCTCATACATCTGCAGAAGGGACTTCTCCGAGACGCCGAGGTAGGATTTCTCCGCATCGCTCAGCCCGCCGTAATACTGCTCTGCCGCCTTGTTCGCCTTCTCTTCGTCATCGGAAGAGAGAGAGAGGTTATTCTTCTCTGCATACTGATCCAGAATCTTCACCCGCGAGAGGCGAAAGAGTGCATTTTGCCGCAGCGCCTCTCCGGCTCCCTTGTTCGCATCCTCGTTCCAGATGCTGCTGCCGAGATTCTCCTCATACTCATTCTGCAGATTGGTCAGATAGACGCGCAGTTCGACATTTGTGCCGCTCCGGTTTCCGACCGTGAAAATCTCCCGGCTGCCGAACCCTGTCGTAAAAACCACGTGATGTGAACAGCCGGTGAGCGTCACCGCACAGAGCGCAGCGCACAGAACGCCTGCTGCTCTTCTCAAATGTCCTGACAGCATATATTTACTCCTCGCTGCGGCGCCGCTGATTCTGCGGTTTAAAAGTGGCGGCCAGCCGTCGCTTTCAACTCTCTCCTCCTTACGCATTGTCTGCGGCCTTCTATCATGCATTTTCCGGAGCATGATCTTCCTGCACGCCGTCCATCGCCTTCATGATCGATCTCGCGACAGAGAGGCCGTTGGCTGATGCCTGCTGCAGCCCTCTCGTGATGCCGGCGCCGTCGCCGATTGCATAGAGGCCCTGAATGCTCGTCTCAAAATCCCTGTTCACCACGACCTTGTTCGAGTAGAACTTGACCTCCACGCCGTACAGAAGTGTCTCATCGGACGCGATGCCGGGTGTCACCTTATCCAGCGCGTACAGCATCTCTTCAAGATCCACCATGATTCTGTGCGGCAGGACGAGGGAGAGGTCGCCAGGGACGGCGTCCTTCAGGGTAGGGATCAGGTTGTTCCTGCACAGTCTCTCGTCCGTCGTTCTTCTTCCTCTCTTGTAGTCGCCGAATGTCTGGACAAGAATCTTGTTGCCGCAGAGCATGTTGGAGAGCTGCGCGATCATCTTGCCGTATTCAATAGGCGTCCTGAAGGGCTTTGTGAAATTCTTGGATACCAGCAGCGCGAAATTCGTGTTGTTGGTCTTGAATTCCTTTCCCTTATACGCATGGCCGTTGACCACCGCCAGGTTGTTGTCGTAGTACTCCGTTGCGACTTCGCCGGACGGATTCGTACAGAACGTACGAACCTTGTCGTCGAAAGTGGGCGTGTGGTAGACGAGCTTCGCCTCATAGAGGTTCTCGTTCAGGTACTGCATGACCTCATCGCGGACCTCCACGCGGACACCGATGTCCACCGTGCCGGGGGTATTCTCAATCCCGACCTTGCCGCACTGCTCATCAAGCCACTCGGCGCCGTCGCGCCCGACAGCTACAACGACGCGGTCCGCATAAAAGGTATTGCCCTTTGAGGTGCGGATACCGGTTGCCTTTCCGTTATCAACGAGAATTTCCTCCACAGGCTCATCGAAGAGAAGGTCAACGCCGACTTCCTGCAGGTGACGCTCCATCTTGGAGTAAATCTGGTAGCCGACCTCTGTGCCGAGGTGCCTGATCGGGCACTCGATGAGCTTAAGGTTCGCGACAATGGCCTTTGCGCGGATCTCGCGGATCTGCTGCGCCTTGTCCACGCCCCACACATCCGTCGGCGCGCCGAAGCGCAGATAGATGTTGTCCGACTCATGGATGAGCTTGTTCGTCTCATCGTACCCGAGGATCTCGGGGAGATTGCCGCCCACATCCGGGGAGAGGGAGAGCTTGCCGTCGGAGAATGCGCCAGCGCCGGAGAAGCCCGTCGTGATCGCACAGGGCTTGCAGTGCATGCACTTGCCGGTGATGCGCTTCGGACATACTCTCTTTTCGATGGAATGCCCCTTCTCCACGATGAGAACGCGCAGATCCGGCTTCTTCTCTTTTAACTCATAGGCGCAGAAAATGCCTCCCGGGCCTGCGCCGACAATGACCACATCATATTGATTGTTGTTCATTTTTCACCCTTTATTATTTCTTCCTGTCGTAGCGCACGAACGTGTAAGCGATGTCAAAATACGTCTGCTCATCTCCCTCCGCCGTGACTTCCCACTCGGGATCCTTGTCCAGATCCGGAAAATAAGCATCCGCCTGATACGCGTAATCCACCTTCGTCACATGCACCGTGCTGCAATAAGGAAGGAGCTGTCTGTACACGCTCGCGCCGCCGATGCAGTATACATCGTCAGGCTTGTACTGCGCGATCTCCTCCAGCAGTTCATCGATACTGTGGACAACAGTTGCTCCGTCCACACTCAGTGACTGATTTGTCGAGAGAATGATGTTTGTTCTTTTGTCCAGGGGCTGGCGCATGGGAAATGTCTCCAGCGTCTTCCTGCCGTAGACGATGACCTTGTTCAGCGTCTCCCTCCGGAACATCTTGTGATCGTTCGGGATCTGCACCAGAAGTCCCCCGTTATTGCCTATTGCCCAATTGCGGTCCACTGCTACAATTGCCTGCATATGATCACCCCCTGTCAGACTGCAGTCATAATATCTTTCCTCTGTCCGCCGTGCTGATTATGCTCCGGCGCCGTCAGATAGCAATCGGAATATCCTTGATCTGCTCGCCGTGCTGATAGTTCTCCAGCACGACGTCGTCCTTCGTAAATGCGTAAAAATCGTGCACATCCGGGTTCAGATGAAACTGCGGCGCCGGATACTGCGGTCTCCGGATCAGCTCCTTTATGACGTCCACGTGGCGGTCATAGATGTGCGCATCCGCGATCATGTGCACGAATTCGCCCGGACGCATATCACATACCTGCGCCAGCATATAGACGAGAACCGAATACTGCACCACATTCCAGTTGTTCGCCGCCAGGGTGTCCTGCGACCGCTGGCTCAGCACCGCGTTGAGCGTGAGCCTGTCGTCTCCCTTCTTCTGCGTCACATTGAAGGTCATACTGTAAGCGCAGGGGTACAGATGCATTTCCGAGAGGTCCGCGAAGTTGTAATAATTCGTCATGATCCTTCTCGAGAACGGGTTGTTCTTCAGATCATAGATCACGCGGTCCGTCTGGTCCATGTACCAGGAACCGTCGCCGGCCTGTATGGCGTGCAGGCGCTTCTCCTCCTCATTCACCGGGACAAGGACAGACAGCGAATCCGGATCCGCTTTCGTTACACCCCATCTGCCGTCGCCGAATGCGTGCTCGAGGCCCTCCTTTGTGATGTCCGTGTATCGGTTTTTGAGTGCCATCTGGTAGCCGTACGCCTTTCCGATGGAGCCCGTCTCATCCGCCCATTCATCCCACACGTGGGAGTGAAGGTCATGGATATTGTTGGACTTCCTCTGCACGATCCAGAGCATCTCATCGGTTGCGAGCTTCACCGCCGTCTTTCGCAGCGTCAGCGCCGGAAACTCTTTCGAGAGATCATAGCGGCTGCACACGCCAAACCGCTTGATCGTATACGCAGGCGTCCCGTCCGGCCAGTGCGGGCGGACCTTCTGTCCCTCCGTCGTTGTCCCGTTCTCCAGGATATCCTCACACATATGCACGAAAATCTGATCCGCCTGACTCATCTTTACCCTTTTCCGTTTTGATACTGCCTGTTCCGCTGCCGCAGACAGCAGGATATCGTCGTATATTTAAAACCAAATATCTTGTGAAAATAACTCTCCAAAGACTCTGTTGTCCATGCTTCTCTGCACAAAGTCCATGAATAAGGGCTGTCCCGAAAGCGGGGCAGCCCTTATATTGTACAGTATTTGCGCCGGCTCCCGCAACAGCGCGTGTTACGGCTTCGATACCGCAGCAGGCATAAATCCCGCGGCGCGCCATTCGAAGATCCGGTGCAGCGCAGTTCATCCGGCGGGGTCGCCGTCACTGCTTCGGTGAGATGCCAAACTGCCTGCAGAGGTCGTTGATGGCCTTTGTGAAGGCATCCAGATCCTTGTTCGGAAGGCCCTTCCCGGCATCGATCACCTGATCGAGTCTTCTCTGCGCAATCCGGAGCTTCGTGTAAGAATCCGAAACGGTGTGCGCCGCACCCGCCTTCACGATCGGAACGCCCTTTGTCACCTTGCGGAATTCTCCGGTCAGGAGATCAAACTCCGTGCCGGAGAACGGTGCATAAGCGTCGAACCCATGCTCATCCCGCAGACACTGCGTGAACGCGGTTGCCTGATCGTCGTCGCCGTGTACGACAAAGACCTTCTCCGGCTTCTTCTTAAATGCCTCTATCCAATGCAGGAGACCGTTCTTGTCCGCATGTCCCGACATACTGTCGATCACGGCGATGTGTGCATTCACCTTGAACTTCTCACCGAAAATTGTGATCTCCCCGGCGCCGTCCGTGATCCTTCGTCCAAGAGATCCTTCCGCCTGATAGCCGACGAACATAATGGTGGAGTCCGGGCGGCTGATGTTGTAGCGCAGATGATGCTTGATGCGGCCTGCATCGCACATGCCTGATGCCGAGATAATGACCTTAGGCTCCGGATCATCGTTGATGGACATGGACTCCTCTTTCGTGATCATGAGATGGAGTCCCTTGAATGAAATAGGATTGATGCCCTGACGCACCAGCGCCTCAGCATCCTCATCGTAGCACTGCAGGTCGTTGTGCTCGAAGACACTCGTCGCCTCGACCGCCATGGGACTGTCGACATACACCGGAAAATCCGGGTACTCGGGGATCATATTCTCCGTCTTGATCTGGCGGATGTAGTAGAGCATAACCTGCGTCCTGCCGACCGCGAATGCAGGGATGACAAGATTGCCGCCGCGCCGCATGGTATCGCGGATCACGTCTGCCAGCTGCTGCACACGGTCGCCCGTTGGCGCGTCGTGATAGCGGTTGCCGTAGGTCGATTCCATGACAACGTAGTCCGCCTCATCCGTCGTCTGCGGATCGCGCAGAAGCGGCTGGTCGATATTTCCAATATCCCCTGAAAATACAATCTTCCGCTCTTCTCCGTTCTCGGTGAGCCACAACTCGATGCTGGCGGAGCCGAGGAGATGCCCGATGTCCGTAAAGCGGAAACGGATATTGTCGTTCAGGGTGTAAATTTCGTCGTAGCCGTAGTCCTGGAACTGGTGCATGACCATCATGGCGTCCTGCATCGTGTAGATTGGCTCGTACTGCTCACTCAGACCTCTTTTGGCGGCCTTCTTGTTGCGCGTCTCCGCCTCCTGCTGCTGAATGTGCGCGGCGTCACGCAGCATAATGTCGGCCAGCTGGTGCGTCGCGGGCGTCGCAAGGATCACTCCGCGGAAGCCGTCGTGGTAGAGCTTGGGCAGAAGTCCCGTGTGATCAATATGTGCATGCGTAATGAAAACATAATCGATCTTCGACGGCGGCACCGGGATCGGCACATTTTCAAAAGCGTCCCTGCCCTGCTCCATGCCGCAGTCCACCAGAATGTGACTGTCCCCGACCTGCAGATAATGACAGCTGCCGGTCACTTCATGGTCTGCCCCTACGAATGTGAGTAACATAGGCAACCTCCCTCTTATACAATTGTTGCTATTATCCCCTTATATGACTGTGCATTCCGTTTCGAAACGCCCTTCTGCATTCTGCTCTTTACGGCGTTGTCGGCGGTCTCATTATTGCTGTGCAGGGCATTCCCCCGAATGCCTTTACACATGTATAGTTTAACACAGATAGCATGTGAGCGGGTGAAAACACCACCGCAGGACGCGTTTGTGTGAGGCCCATATTTGTCGTATACTGACGATTGAAAATAAGACAGTTCATGCCAACACATGAACAAAGACAGGAGGTTTTCGCAATGAACTTTACATATCCCGCTGTTTTCCATCCGAAGAAGGATGGCAGCTATGAAGGGTATTTTCCGGATCTGAAGGGATGCACCTTTTCCGGTGCGACGCTCGACGACGCGATCAATGATGCGATTGAGGAGGAGCGCCAGTGGATCATGGTGGAGGCCGATGAGGACAACGGTTTTCCCTTCGTCTCCGATGCAGAGGACATCGAGCTCGGTGAGGGCGACTTCATCCGCGAGATCGCGGTCATCGTGCATTTCGAGGTGGGATACTACTGATTTCTTTCATTCAAATACGCTCACCGAGGGCACTGCTGTCCTGGGTGAGCGTATTGCTTAAATATTCAGAGCAGATCAGCAAGGTCATAGATCAGCCTCTCGGTCTTGTCCCAGCCAAGGCAGGGGTCTGTGATGGACTTGCCGTAAACGCCCTCTCCGATCTTCTGGCAGCCGTCCTCGATGTAGCTCTCGATCATGAGGCCCTTGACAAGGTTCTCGATATCCTTGCTGTGGCGCATGCTGTGCAGAACATCCTTGGCGATGCGGATCTGCTCAAGATACTTCTTGCCGGAGTTGGCGTGGTTGCAGTCCACAATGACGGCGGGATTCTCGAGGCCTGACTTGTTATAGGCGTCAAGAAGAGCCACCAGATTTTCATAATGGTAGTTCGGATAGCTCCGTCCGTACTGGTCCACATAGCCGCGAAGGATCGCGTGTGCGAGGGGATTGCCCTGTGTCTGTACCTCCCACCCTCTGTAGAGGAATCTCTGCGGGGACTGCGCGGCTGTGATGGAATTCATCATGACGGAGATATCGCCGCTGGTCGGATTCTTCATGCCGGCAGGGATGCCGATGCCGCTCGCCACCATGCGGTGGAGCTGGTCCTCGACAGATCTTGCGCCGATGGCCACATAGGAGAGAATATCGGAGAGATATCTGTGGTTGGCGGGATAGAGCATCTCCTCAGCGCAGGTGAAGCCTGTCTCCTCGGCAACTCTTGTATGAAGCTCGCGGATGGCGATGATGCCGGCCAGCATATCCTCCGCCTTCTCCGGATCCGGCTGATGCAGCATTCCCTTATAGCCGACACCCTTGGTTCTCGGCTTGTTCGTATACACGCGGGGGATAATGAAGATCTTATCCGAGACCTTATCCCTTACCTTTGCGAGGCGGTGCATATAATCCAGCACTGCATCCTCTCTGTCCGCGGAGCACGGCCCGATGATGAGAAGAAAGCGATTATCCTTTCCCGTCAGTATGTCCGCGATCTCCCTGTCTCTCTCCTCCTTAATCTTTTTGATCTTGTCGGAGATGGGAAACTCCTTTTTCAGATCCATCGGGATCGGAAGTTTCCTTATGAATTCCATCTGCATTTCCATGGGAGTAAGCCCTCCTTCTGCACTCTTCTTCCTTTGGTCTGATCCTGTATCAGGCTGTGTATGCCTGTATCAGGATTATTTCTCTTTGTTTATTGCCTTTCATTATCCCACGCACGTCAATCCCTGCACATATCATTTTTACGGTTTTTCCTGCCGGTATTCTCCGTTTTCGCCAATGCAAAGCCCGCGCAGAATGCTCTCCCGAGTGAGCTTTCGCCGAAGGCAGTACGAACGAGGGAGAATATGCTGTGCGGGCCAATACTCTTTAAGAACATCAGGATATTCCGCTTCACTTAACGTAAAACCCACACAGAATGCTCTCCCGAGTGAGCTTTCGCCGAAGGCAGTGCGAACGAGGGAGAGCATTCTGCGCGGGCTACCCATCAACTGCGCGGGCTATTATCTATTTTCAGAAGTCACTATGCCTCTTCCTCTTCTGCAGCGACACATACAGGTCATACAGTGCTGATCCCGTCTTGCCTTTCGCGGGATGCTCATCGTCGCCGATCTCCACGATGCTGTATCCGTAACCGTTGATCAGCGCTGCTCCGCTCGGATGTTCCATCCGCCTCTGAAAATGTCCCGTATAGGTCTTGTGCACATGCCCGAAGAACATATACTTTGGCGTCCACTTGTAAAGAAGGTCATTGAAGCAGTCAAAGCCCCTGTGCGGCAGATCCTCGAGATCTCCGAAGCCTCTTGCCGGCGCATGTGCAACCAGCACATCAAACCCGTTGTGGAGAGAAATCTGCCGGCGCATTTTACGGATGCGCTCCTTCATTTCCTCCTCCGTATACATATCCTCATGGTCAGGGAGATAGCGCATGCTGCCGCCAAAACCCAGCACCCGCAGGCCCTTGTAATCAAAAATTCTGTCGTCGATGTCGATGCACCCCTCCGGCCTGTGTGCGTCATAAGCGCTGTCGTGGTTGCCCCGCACATACAGAAGCGGGCAGTTGAGCATCGTCACGAGAAACTCCAGATAACTCGCCGGAAGATCTCCGCAGGAAATGATGAGTTCCACTCCCGCAGTCACCTGCGGGTCATAATATTCTCTGAGAATTTTGGCCTCTTCGTCGGCCAGAACCAATACTTTCATAACCCAGATTCACAATTCCAAATACACGAAATATCACCGCACCAGCCCGCTAACCGCCGCTGTCTTCTGCGCCTCGTCGTTCAGATCCTCAACCCGCGGAAGAGATCCCTCAACCGCATCGACGAGCCTGTTCATCGTGACGATCTCCTCACCTGTAACCTTCGGATCGTTCTCCTTCCGGATCATCTCCCCGTCCTGGCCCCGCATCGCGCCGTCAAAGGGACTCAGCGTCCCGCGGCAGATGTCCTCGCGCAGAATCTGTACCAGGCGCCTTGTCGGGTAAGGGAGTTTCTCGGAGAGGATGACATCAATGACGCCGGCCTCCATCCCCCACCAGTAATTGATGGCCTTGTTCCCGGCATCCGCAGCGCTCTGCCGTCCGTCCAGACACGACTGGATAATGCGCCTGTAATACTGTCCCCAGTTCCAGACAGGTGCTGCAAGGTTGCGCACATTTTCCTCCATATCGCACTGAAATACACCATATTCACGCGAGGGATCCTCGGGTTTTATCATGTCAGGCCCCGAGATCACATAGACGCCCTCGTCCTGGAACTCTTTTCTCCAGTCCGTTCCCTTCACAGTCGACCATTTGAGATGAATCTTCGCGCGGGGATCCACCAGCAGTGCCCCCTCCGCAAAAGCATTGATTGACGCCACCGACCCGAAAATGGGATAGTCCGCGAGATACCCGATCTTATGGTTGCCTGCTGCAATGGCCGCGACCGCACCCATGAGGAACTTCGCCTCGTGCATGCGCCCGTAGTACGCCCTGACCGCACCGGACGACATGTTCACGGAGCAGTTCATGAACTGAATGTTCCGGTAATGAATCGCACAGCGCAGCGTCTCTGCCATCATGACAGGCGATGTCGTGAAAACAATTGCGTCCCCATCGGCTGCACATGCATCTACGGCATGCCGCACCGCCTCGTCGCTGTCGCAGTGGTCAAAATAGATCGTATCTACCGCGCCGCCGAACTCATTCTGCACGGCACTGCGCCCGAGCTCATGGCCATACGTCCACGCAGACGATTTGGCGTCCTTTGCATAGATGAACGCGGCACGCAAAGGATTCTCCTTCGTGTAGGAAGAGGATCTCCCCAGGAAATCCCGCATGGCCTGCGCGATTCCGTTGTTGTCGGCTTTCTCTGCCTTGTCCGCCTTCTCCGGCGTGTCGATCAGCTCCGCGCCGCCCCGCTCTGCCTGGATCTCGTTCCAGAGCTTGTCAATTCTCTCGCGGATGAGCGCATCGGAATCGTGAAAGAGGCTCTCCAGCGGATAGATGTGCAGATAGACAAGAAAAGCATCTCCGTCCGTCACGTCCTCGCGCCGCCCCGCTCTGGAGTGGTAAATCCGCGCAAAGTTCGCAAAGGAGGCCTTCACATTTTCAATCACATTGGAAGGCCAGGGATCCGTGAGATTCTGCCCGACCTCCTCCGCAAAGGCCTTGTATGCTCCTTCCGTCGAGAAGGAGAAGTCATAAATGGGCGCCACCTTATAGAAGTCCAGAAACTCGTAATAGATTCTGACGTCTTTGTCGTCGCTCTTCTTGGGCACGACTCTTGTCACATCCGCCATGATGGACTTGGCGCCCACATAGCGGGACACAGAGACGCGCTTATTTCCCTCCTGCACATAGAAGAGATTCATGAATTCATAGACCTTGATCGGATCGCGGATGCCCTCCTCCAGCTGGGAGTCATACAGACTGCTCCACTTGGAGGCAAACTCGCTCCCCTCCTTCAGGATCGGCATGAAGCCGCTCGAGAACGCATTCGTCCTGCCGACGCTCCTCGTACCCACGACCTTGTCCAACGGAATTTCGGCAAGCCCCACAGGATACTCGCCGCGCACATCCACGCCCTGCAGAATCTCATCGAGCACCGGCGGATACGGACTTACACCCGCAAGAACTGCCCTGCGGTACTGCCGCATGCCAGCCTTCCTGGCTTCTATATAATCATCCAGCATTTCGTTCCCCCATCATTTGCGCAAGCGCTGCACATTTTCCACAATTATGCCGCACACTTTCGTATTTACGCACTTGTTATGCGCCGCACACCTCTGAAAATACATTCCGTCCGCCGGCTCATGATCCCCGCGGATCATCTTTCGCGGCACCTGCGGTATTATTACTCGTTCTGCGACGTGTGATCAGCTGCAATCAGATCCCGCACCGCGCCGACCGCCACGCGCACGGCCATATCTGTGTCATGTACGACAGGATTAGGCAGTCCCTTAGCCTCTCTCTCCTGGTTCGCCATCACGAGAAAACAGGACCCGCACCGCACATGCCTTGCCGCCGCCACGACGAACAGCGCCGCAGACTCCATCTCTGAGGCGATGCAGCCCAGTTTGATCCATGCATCCCACTTGCTCTTCAGCTCGTACCCGACAGGCATATCTGAGGGATCGTGTTGTCCATAGAACGAGTCCTTGCACTCAACGACGCCCGTGTGACAGGGAACGCCGAGCGCTTTTGCCGATTGCACAAGCGCATTGGTGACGGCAAGGTCCGGCACCGCCGGAAACTCGATGGGCGCATATTCCTTCGATGTGCCCTCCATCCGGACAGCGCCAGTTGCAATAGCAATGTCGCCGCTCTTGACATCGAGCTGCATGCCGCCGCACGTGCCAATGCGAACGAACGTCTTCGCGCCGCACTTGACGAGCTCCTCCATCGCGATGGACGCCGACGGACCGCCGATGCCTGTGGACGTGACGGACACCTTCACGCCGTCCAGATACCCTGTGTAAGTCGTAAATTCCCTGCTGTCTGCGACGAAATGTGCGTCGTCCAGGTAGCGGGCGATCTTCTCACATCTCTTGGGGTCTCCCGGCATAATCACATATTCGCCGACGTCCCCACTGCCGACCTGAATGTGATACTGCCTGCTCTCATCTTCCGAATAGTGCATATGCAGCCTCCCATAAAATGTTAAACTTACTCTAATGATAGCGTAACCGCCGCTTTTTTGACAGGTCCTTCAGACCTGGGAATGAGGAATGAAGATATGGAGAATAAAGCACCGCTCGAAATCGAGCGCAAATGGATGGTAAAGGGATGGCCGCAGCAGGATTTTCCGCTGTGCAAAGAGGAATATATGGAGCAGGGATACGTCTCTGTGACGCCAACAGTCAGAATCCGGATGGAGGAGAAAAAGGGCGGGGAAAGCGACAATTCGCGCCTTTCTCCCACGAGTGTTGAAGACCCCGATGTCTCAATCCGGGAGAGCGGCAATTCGGGCATTTCTCCTGCGGGCAGCACAGAAAGCGCGGCACCGGAAATAAGATATATGCTCTGCTTTAAATCAAAGGGGCTGATGACGAGAAAAGAGATTGAGTTTCCGATTGCTCCGCAGTACTACGGGCAGCTGAAAGACCTTATTGGCCTCCCGCTCATTCCAAAGACAAGGCGCACCTACCTGCTGCCGGACGGCGCACACCTGGAGGTCAACCAGGTAGATGAAGGCGCGCTTACAGCGTTCTGGTACGCGGAAGTCGAATTCAAAGATGAGGCGTCCGCAAAGGCCTGGGATCCTGCCTCCTGCGGCCTTGCCGATTACCTGAATGATGAAGTCACAGGATTGCCCGGTCAATCCATGGGCGCGTACTGGCTGCAGACCAGGCTTGCCGGGAATACACAGAAGTGATGCCTTGCGAGGAGGCGCCGGCGGCGGGGAGATGGCCTGTTCGTACTGCCGCCGGTGCCTTAATGCACAAATCCGAGCAATATTTTCAGAAGTATGACTCTGCCATCACAGCTCTTCCATCACCCGCAGTACGTTTCCGCTTGCGAACTTGTCCAGCTGCCTTGAAGTCAGGCCCTTTTTCTGCAGAACATCAAAGAGAATGCTCATCTTATTTGGCTCATTGATCTCAGATATGCAGTCAAATCCGTCGGCATCGCTCCCGATGGCGATGACATCCTCTCCGCCGACGTTTAGCATATGCAGCACATGCGCCGCGAGATCCTCCGGCAGCGCCGGCAGAATATCATGGCGTCGGAAGGCCTCTTTGGCTTCCTTAAGAACATCCTCTGTAATCTTTCCCTTCCACTGCACATACCGCTCTGTGTAGGCTCTCTCGTCCTTCATCACGCTGTCCGGATTCACAAAATCCTCGCAGAAATTCAAGCCGCATACGCCGCCCTTGTCCGCGATGATCCGGATCATTTCATCCGTGAGATTTCTTCTGTGGGAGGTGATCGCCCTGCAGTTCGAATGGGAGGCAATAAAAGGTGCCTTTGAAAGGCGCGCAACATCCATAAATCCGCCGTCGTTCAGGTGTGATACATCGATGAGAATCCGGCAGCGGTTCATCTCAGCGACGGCCTCCTGCCCGAAAGCCGTCAGCGAACGGTTCATGATCTCCGGATCATCCGAGTTCGGCCAGCCAAGGCAGTTGGGATGATTCCACGTGAGAGCAATCGCGCTCACGCCGATCTTCTTAAGGGCCGCAAAGCGTGTGATGTCACCGTTCACAAAGCGGCCGTCCTCAATCGTGAGGACAGCGCTGATCTTGCCGTTCTCATAATTCGTGCGCACCTCCGCTGCATTCCGGGCAAGGGCGGCCACATCGCTATGCTGCTCAACTTCCCTGTGGAGCCACTTCACGCAGGTATCAAAGAAGATATCATCAGAAGGGAGATGGAGTTTCTGGTGCCCCTCCTCCGGCGTCGTCCACCCGTCGATGTAATCCTGTTCCGGGAAAAAGACAGCGAAGAACTGCAGGAGCTGTCCGCCTTCTGCCATCTGCGAGATACTCTGCATCGAACGCGGACTTCCGTCCGCATTCCACATGCCCGTATAGATGCTGTCCGTGCCGCTCCTGTAGCCGTGCAGCAGACTGTCGCAGTGCATGTCCGCATGCGGATGCGCGCCGAATCTTACCTTATTGATTTTATCTGCGTTATTATCCATAGCTGCCTCCGTTATCTTCTGTCTCTAACCTGTCTCATCTGTACTGCCTGCGCGTGAAAGGTCACCGGCAGCATTTTGTTTTCAGATGCCCAAAAGTCCCCGTACAATGATCAAATTCCCAAAAGTCCCCGCACAAAAATCTCAATACCTATGAGAATCAAAATGACGCCGCCGAGGATGGATGCCTTTCCGGCAAGCTTCGTGCCGAAAATCCTGCCCAAGTGAACGCCGCAGATGCAGATCACACAGGTGACGGCCGCAATGATGAGAGATGCCGTCAGAGCCATGACTCCATTATAATCCGCGATGGTGAATCCTACAGAGAGCGCGTCGATCGAGGTGGCGATTCCCTGCAGAAGGAGCATGCTGCCCGTCAGGTGCGCCTCCTTCACCGTCTCTTTGTTCCCATTCTCTGCCAGTGCCTTCCTGTCTTCAATGCCTTCCTTCACCATGCTGCCTCCGATGAAGAGCAAAAGGAAGAGTGCGATCCAGGGAATCAGCTTCTGAAAATCAGTGAACCACTCCGCGAGCTTGCGCACGCAGAACCATCCGATCATGGGCATGAGGAACTGAAATCCGGCAAATGTGCCGGCAATGATCCAGCGCTTCACCGGACGCATGTGCGGCTCAGCGAGGCCGTTGGCCGCCGACACCGAGAAAGCGTCCATCGCAAGGCCGACGCCCAGCGCAGCGCTGTTGAGTATAAAGAAAAAATTCATTGGATCCTCCCTTGCTGCCCGATTTCCCGTCTCTGCGCCTTCCAAGCCAGATATGCCGTAATCCCCGCAGCCGTCTTCGCATCCGTGATCTCGCCAGAGAAAACTTTCCCGGCCGCTTCCTCCGGCGTGAGTGCGAAGAGCCTGATCTCTTCCGCCTCATCGAGGTGCTGCCCCTGGACCTTCTCGATATTCTCCGCGAGATAGACATCCGTGAACTCGTTGCAATAGGCAGGTGCTGTCAGAAGATGCGCAATCCGGATGAACTGCGAAGCCGTGTATCCGGTCTCCTCAAGGAGTTCCCGCCGCGCCGTGACGGCGGTGTCCTCGCTCTTCCCGTCCCGGCCGCCCGCAGGCAGTTCAATGAGTGTCTTGTCGACAGCCGGCCTGTACTGCCGAATCAGAAGAATCCGCCCGTCCGGCAGCACCGGCACAATGGCCGCCCCTCCGCCGTTCTTGTGACAGACGAAGTCCCATTCCTGCCGCGCGCCGTCCGGGAGCTCCACAAGATCCTTATACAGGTCAACGATCTCTCCTTTGAAAACAAGCCGCCTGCCCAGTTTTTCAAGATGTCCCATCATCCATTCCTCTCTCCGCGCTTAAAACCTGTATGGATTATACCAAATGGCATGTGTGAAAAGCCGGCACCTGCAAATACTTCCTGGTCCGGGCAGAAACGCCAGAATTCTCTCCCGCATTTTTCGTAAAAAAAGGCAGAGACGCTTACTTTCTTTCGTCTCTGCCCCTCCGTACAGGCATATGCTTTCCGCACACAAGATCAGTTTTCAAGGCGGAAGAACAATCTGCCTCTCATCTCCTTTTGTCAGTCCTTCAGCGCATCATAATAGGCGGTGATCACCTCGCCAGAGTGGCGCAGCGCCTTCAGCTCGCCGGGATCGAGTCTGATCTCCACGATCTCCTTCGCGCCCGTCTTGTCGATGATCGTCGGCACAGAAAGGAAGAGGTCATGCAGGCCGTACTGGCCGTCCAGATAGACGGAGACGGGGAGAATCCTGTTTTCATTAAAGAGGATGGACTTAAGGATTGCCGTCACGCTGGCGGCGATGCCGTAGCAGGTGTTGTGCTTTCTCGAGAAGATCTCCCAGCCTGCCCTGATGGTCTGCTGGCGGAGCTTCTCGAAGGTCTCATTCTTTGTGCGCTCCTCATTGTCGGACATGACATCAGCCACGTTCTTGCCGCCGATGGTCGCGGAGTGCCAGGAGACGATCTCGCTGTCGCCGTGCTCGCCCATCACATAGGCGTTCACGCTCTTGGAATCGAGGTCATAGAGTCTGCCCAGGATCCCGCACAGCCTTGCCGTGTCGAGCGTTGTGCCGCTGCCGATGACCTGGTTCTTCGGAAGGCCGGAGAGCTTCCATG
The DNA here is from genome assembly GCA_002353635.1 of Lachnospiraceae bacterium UBA2734. GTDB lineage: Bacteria > Bacillota > Clostridia > Lachnospirales > Lachnospiraceae > CAG-791. Next base: position 18,800 of record DEKA01000008.1, on the reverse strand, counting down.
CGTAATAGGTCATGATATCCACAGGATTGGAAATAACGACCAGAATCCCGTTGAATCCGCTCTTCATGACAGGGCCGACGATGCTCTTCATCACCTTTTTCGAGGGTGCCAGCATGGAGAGACGGTCCGTCGCATTGGGATCCATGGGCGCAGCCGCCGTGATCACGATGATGTCTGCATCGCCGCAGTCCTCATAGCTGCCGACGCTGACTTTGATGTTGCGGTTCATGAAGTGCACGGAATCCTGCAGATCCAGTGCTTCTCCAAGTGCCTTCTCCCTATTCATATCGATGAGGACCAGCTCCTCGCACAGTCCCTGATTGACTATACTGAACGCAGTTGTTGCACCCACGTTGCCCGTACCTACAACTACAACTTTAGAATCGCGAAAACCCATAATCAGCTCCTTGTTATGCACATAAATTTGATACAATCATCGTAGTAGAAATTTGTCAAATATGTATATATTTATCTGATATGGAGATGTTAAGCAAATGAATATAACACTGTCACAGTTCCTTCAGCACTACCTGAATCCAGGTGAAGCGCTGGTCTTTTTCCTCATCACCGCGCTGGTCGTCTCCCTCGCCGTCGTCATTCTCTCGATTGCCGCCAGAAGGGGCGCAGACCGGTATGTGGAGGAGGACCGCCCGCTGTACGTGCAGGACCGCTTCCGCCTGCTCACGGAGAAATTCTATGAGCTCGTCTTCTCCGGCACCGCCATCACGCTATTTGTGGGGGTGTACTTTCTCATCGACTTCCTTGGCGTTAGCATCATCAGCCATGCCATCTGGGAGCAGTACAGCGACTTCATTCTCCTTGGCTTCATCCTGCTCTCGGTCCTGATCAACACATTTCTGGACCACGTCGTCGTTCCCCTCCGCTTTCTGAAAACAGAGGAGTTCGCGGCAGCCAGGCTCTGCGGCATGCTGTACATGATCATTCTCTTTATCTACATCAAGTTCATCTATCAGGACAACAACTACGATGCGATCATCATGTATTACCTGACGCTCATCATCGGAAGGTTCGTCTATTTTGACGCATCGCTCCAGGGCTTTCTCGACTCCGTGCGGGACGCCGTCGCCTATCTGCCTCTTCTTGGTCTTGGCCTTGTGTGCACGGCACTTCTGGCCTGGACGGGCTTTGGCAGCGGGTATCTGTTAAAGAGCAACGGCGTTGTTTTCAGTCTCTTTATCGCGCACCTGTTCATGACCGTCGTGATCTTCATCCTCTTTCATACGCATGTGACGCGGCTGCTCGTCCAGGCGCCGAAGAAGAAAAACGCCCGTGAAGAGGACCCGAAGGACGAAGACGACGAGAATTGGTAATCCGGCACCGCGCGGGCGAAGTTCCGGTCACAGCGCCAGGCTGCGAATCCGCGGACTTCCGCCTGCCGCGCGAGGCCTCACTTCTTCTTCCACTTCGCCTTCAGCGTAACTGAAGGCAGTACTGTCTCGTAAAGCGTCGATTTCTCCCTCTCGTTGGTCGTGATGTACGCCTTCCCATCCAGCACCGTGATGTCCTCGGCCTCATAGGGAATATCAAGCGTCCACACGCCGATATAATGACCCGTCAGGTCAAAAACATTGATTCTCTGGCGGCTCTTCCACTCATAGGTCGAGAAGCCTGCGGAAACAGCGTAAATGAAGTTGTCGTCCGCAGCAATTCCCTGCGAGCTGAAGTTCTGGTAGTACTCGTCCGCCTCGCTGATGGAGAGGGTCTTCATATTTTCATTCAGAACACAGAAGGAATTGCGGCTCGAATCGTTCCTGCCGATCACATAAAAGTGGTGATTGCTGTACGCGATCGCCCAGATGTGCGTCAGCAGCGGAAAATTATACTCCCGCACCTCCTTCAGATTCCCGTCCAGCTCCATCACGCCGCTCGGGTACCCCTTCACGGAGCCGCCCTCTGCGATGTAGAAATGTCCGTTGTCCTTATCGTAGCAGATGCTGTTGCCGTGGTCGAAGGGGAGATTTCTCACGCGCCGCACGGCCTTGCCTGTTGAGAGATCATACTGCGTCAGGACATTTTCATAGTGCGAGAGATTCCCCTTGTTGTAGGCGCCGTCGTTGAGAATGGCGGCTGTCACCAGGTACTTCTTTCCGTTCTTCTCATAGACGACGGAGCCCTGCGTGCTGCGAAAGCTCCGCTTCTTGTTCTTGGGCTTCCCCGCATCTACCGTCAGCATTGCATTGGAGACCGTATTGCCGCTCGAGAGATTGTAGATGAGTCCCTCGTCAGCAATCGTATACGTGCCGTAGGACCAGCCGGCGAACTTGTATCCGCTCCTGATGAGCGGGCTGGTCGCAAGGCGCTTCTCCTTGTCGTAGATCGCATAGGTATCCTTCATCACCCCGTGATCGGCGCCGTTGTCGTTGAAGTTAATGAGATACATCTGCGGCTCCCAGAGCGCATAGAGTGTCATCGCCTTGGGGTTCTTCACCGTCGCGCCGTCCTCGAATTCCCATGTCTTCGCATTCGGATTCTCCGACCACCCTCTGAAAATATAGCCATACCTCGTAAATGTATTGGCAGGGAGCTGCACCTGTGCGGGCGACCCGGACAGGGTAATCTTGTCCATGACACCCGATCCGCCGTTAGGCATGAAGGAGATGGCACTCTCACTTGCCTGCACCTTGAGCGCTGTGGGATCAAATGCTGTGCCCGCCGGTGTAACCGATTGAAGCGCCGCCGGGCCGCCGGCTGCCTCCGTCCACGGTGCCGGCCATACAGCCGGCGCTGTGGCAAAAAATGCAGCCAGCAGGATCCGGATCGCCGCCCGGCGGAAGGCTCCTGCTGGTTTCCGGTCCGCGCTGCGACGAAAGATCTCTGCAGGATCCCGGTCCGCGCTGCGGCGGAAGGATCCAGTGGAGATTCGCTTCCCTGTGCAGCCAGAAATACCAGATGAAATTGTCTTTTTTCTTCTCTTCATAAAAGTCTTTCCGTACTCCCGGAAAAGTCTTTCCGGACTTAATGACTGCACTCACCGTTCTCCGGGAGACACAGCCATCCTTATTGTATCATGTCATTGAAGCCGGATATTTTCCGATTCACCTGATAAATTCTTATGGCATGGAAAAGTGCCTGTACAATTTACAGTGTATGTTCGTTGAACCTGGACTGCCCTCGTTCAGGACAGCGCCGCGATGCCGCACGCCTGTCCTGCAGAAGTGGCGCAGAACCCTGAAAAATGGTATACTTGTTCGGCCGCTTCCATCAACTGCAGGCGGCAGGATCAGACATTGCGGCGAGGACACTGTAAAGGGGTCCCGCCTTGTATTGCCGCGGCAGGAAAGCGGCAGGAAAGGAAGTAAGATGAGCGAAGTAGTTCGCACAAGATTTGCTCCGTCCCCTACGGGCTTTATGCACATCGGAAATCTCCGCACGGCGCTGTACTCCTACCTCATCGCAAGAGCAGGACATGGCCAGTTCATTCTGCGCATCGAGGACACGGACCAGGAGAGACTCGTCCCCGGCGCCGTTGACGTCATCCTGAAAACACTGAAGATGACCGGTCTCGATTACGACGAAGGTCCTGATATCGGAGGCCCGAACGGCCCCTATATCCAGAGTGAGAGAAAGCCGATCTATCAGAAGTACGCGAAGGAACTCGTCGATAAGGGCTATGCGTACTACTGCTTCTGCTCCGAGGAGCGTCTCAAATCCCTTCACGATGCCAACGGCATCGGCGGCTATGACCGCCACTGCAGATGGCTCTCCAAGGAGGAGGTCGAGGCACACCTGAAAAACGGCGATCCTTATGTCATCCGCCAGAAGATTCCGCTCGAGGGCACGACCACCTATCATGATGAGGTGTTCGGCGACATCTCCATGGAGAACAAGGAGATGCAGGACCAGATTCTGCTGAAGGCAGATGGGTTCCCCACCTACAACTTCGCGCACGTCATCGATGACCATCTGATGAACATCACCTACGTCGTAAGAGGCAGTGAGTACCTCACTTCTACACCGAAGTACGTTCTTCTCTACGACGCTTTTGGCTGGGAGAGACCGCACTATGTGCATCTTCCTCTTCTCATGGGCCAGAATCCGGACGGCACCACATCCAAGCTCTCCAAGCGCCACGGCGCCGTCAGCTTCCAGGATCTCGTGAACATGGGATACCTTCCGGATGCCATTGTGAACTACATTGCCTTCCTCGGCTGGTCGCCGAAGGATTCGGACCAGGAAATTTTCAGCCTCGATGAGCTGAAGAAGGTCTTCTCCATTGACGGCATTGGCAAGTCCGCCTCCGTCTTCGACTACGAGAAACTCAAGTGGTTCAACTCCGAGTATATCAAGAAGCTCCCCGAGGAGGAGTTTGAGGCGAAGACCCTTCCCATGCTGAAAGAGGTCTGCCCCGATTATGTGGATGTAAAGAAGCTCGCAGGGCTTCTCCACTCCCGCGTGGATACCCTGAACGAGGTGAAGGACAAGGTCGGCTTCATCACAGAGCGCCTTCCCATGGACCTCTCGCTCTACACCAATAAGAAGAACAAGACCACACCGGAGAGCTGCGGGAAGATCCTGAAGGATGTCCTGCCCCGCCTCGAGGCCCTCACGGACTGGAACAACGATTCGCTCTTTGCGCTCCTGAAGGGCTATGCCACTGAGGCAGGCATTAAGGCAGGCGCTGTGATGTGGGCTGTCCGCATCGCCGTGGCCCGTCAGGCTGTGACGCCCGGCGGCGCAACCGAGCTCATGGAGGTTCTAGGCAGAGATGAGAGCCTCTCCCGCATTGAGCAGGCTGTTAAAGAGATCGAAGAGGCGTAAGCCGGGCTGAGCTCTTTGGTACAACCTGTTTTCATCATTCGTATAGTAACGAAAAGACTTCCGGAAACTTCGGCAATTGCCGGGTTCCGGAAGTCTTTATTTTCAGACCGCTATGCACTTATTGTCAGTGTACAGCGCCTTACGCTCTGATCTCCTTCTTCATGAAGCAGATATAGGCGATGGCAAAGCCTGCCACCATCTCCGCGAACATGGCCACAATCTGCGGCCAGATCTGCAGGAGGCTCTGCCCGATGGGCAGGTAGCTCGCCACCTGGCTGTCCTGAGAGGCCAGTGTCGACATGATATCGAGCGAGTGGACGTTCGGATTCATGAGCACCTGTGTCACCTCAGAGAAGAGGTAGTACGGCGAAATTCTGGAGATGCCGACCTGCAGGTTGTAATAGCCAAGCGCCGTGCTGATCGTAGCCGACTGGCTGTTCACCGGAAACAAAAGTCCTGCAAGTCCTGTCGCAAAGAGCGAGAGGAACATTGTAAGGAACAGCCAGAGCGCTATGCAGGCGAGCGCCGAGGTAGCCGCGTGCCTCGAGATCGTGGAGAAGAGAATCGAGATGGCCAGCCACACACAGATATAGATCACAGAGACCAGAAGGAAGACCACAATGCGAACGAACTCCTCCGGCTGCGGCTCGATGCCGCTGATCAGAAGGCCCAGCCCTGTCACCCAAAGGCCAACAGCGAAGACAGCTGCAAAGACAGCTGTGGCCCCTGCCAGGAACTTGGCATTGATGATCGTATCTCTGTAAATCGGCTGCGCTGCGAGACGGTTCAGCGTCCCCTGTGCTGCCTCATTGTTGATGGCATCGAACCCCAGCATGATGCCGAAGATCGGTCCAAGAAATCCCACAAAGGTCGAGAAACTGTAAATGGAGCTCCCCGATGTCGTGAACAGCGTAAGGAACAGATAATCTGTCAGGCTCGCGCCCTGCTGCTGTGCCTGCTGCGAAGCCTGCCCGATCGTGCTGATGGCGCCCCGCACACTGACGATGCCGATCAGAAGGAAGAGGAAGAACATCACCCAGAATCTCTTGCTGCTGAGGATATCCGCGAATTCCTTCAGGTACAGCACCTTAAAGCCATGGCGGTTGGTCCTGCTGTCATCACTTTGCAGATCTGTGCAGAAGTCTGTCCACATCTTCTTTAAGCCCGTGCTTTTCTGTGCCGGACTGCTCTGTGTCTGTGCCTCCATCGCTCTCACCCGCCTTCTCAAAATACTTTCTGTAAATCTCATCGAGATCGCCGCCGCGCTCGTGCATCTCGCGCAGGACGAATCCATTGCCCACGAGCACCGCGAGAAGTGATCCCTCGATGTTGGTCTTCGCTTCAATGTGAAGACTGCCGTCTGGCTGCTTCTTCAAAACCGTGATGTCCGGAATACCCTTCAGAATGGTCTGCAGAAGGCTGTCAGAGGCTGCCCGCTCCATTCCCTCCTTCTCCGCTTTGATGTCAAGCATGTACAGACCCTCATTCTGGAGCTGCCTGCCGAGATCGCCGATTCTGCCGCATGCGATCATCTTGCCATCGACAAAGATACCGACGCGGTCACTGATCGCCTGAATCTGATACAGTTCATGGGAAGAAATGAGGATCGTTCTCCCATCCTTCACGGACAGCTCGCGGATCAATGCCGTCAGCTCATGCATGCCGGCGGGATCGATGCCCAGCGTCGGCTCATCCATGATGATGATCTTCGGATCTTTCATGAGGACATCCGCGATGCCAAGCCTCTGCCGCATGCCTCTTGAATAGGTACCCGCATTACGATCTGCCGCAAAGGTCATGCCGACACGCTCGAGGAGCCCTGTGGCACGCTCATTTGCCTCTTTCTTCGTAAGGCCGTTCATCTCACCTGTGAAAACAAGGTTCTCCCGGCCCGTCATATCGCCGTAAAAGCCGACATTATCCGGAAGGTAGCCGACCTCCTTCTTGACCGTGAGTGCGGATCTTGTGCAGTCGTGCCCGTCGATCCAGGCGTGACCGGATGTGGGATCCGTAAGGCCAAGGAGCATCAGCGTGGTCGTTGTTTTCCCGGCGCCGTTGGGGCCCAGAAGTCCGAAGACCTCACCCCTGCAGATATCCAGATTCAGATGATCAACAGCCGTAATGTCGCCGTATCTCTTGACGAGATCCCGCGTCCTTATGATTACGTCTGCCATGATCAGTGCCTCCCGAATTTATGAAATACTCCCAGAAGTGCTGCGATGATAACGACAATGATCGCTACGCCGGCGATGCCCCATGCTGTGCTGGTCTTTACCGTGACGCGCATCGTCGTATCCACGGAATTCTGATCATTGGAAGCTGTGACGGTCATCTGATAATCGCCGCTGACCGCGTTCTTTGCAGGTGTCACATACATCGTGACGGTCTTGGACTTGCCTGCTGCAAGAGAGTCGATTGTGCTCTCGGAGAACTCTGTCGTCCAGTCTGTAGGTGCAGAAGCTGTCAGATTCAGGTTTGTCAGATCAATGTTGCCGTTGTTCGTGACGGTCAGTGTAACGGCCTTCTTGTGGTTGGCGTTTGCTGTGAAGGAGAGTGTGCCGTCGGAAGTTGTCACCTGTGTGTCGTATGTGCCGGTGATCGTCACCTTCAGCGTTGTCTTCAGGGACTGTGTCGCCGATACCGCATTGATCGGGATCTCATAGTCGCCCGCATCCACCTTGTCAGGCGGCGTTACCGTCACGGTAAGGCTCTCACTGCCGTTGGCATCAACGTCCACGGAAGCGACCTGTGTGGATCCGCTTGAGGGCTTGAAGCTCACCTGCCAGCCTGTCGGCGCATCTGCGGAGAGGCTGTAGGACTGCTTCTCAGAAGTGGTGTTCTGCAGTGTTGTATTGAAAGTAAATGTCGTGCCGGTAGGTCCCTGCTGATCCGTGTAGTCTGTCGTAAGGCCTGATGTGCCTGTGTCCTCATCGGTGACATGCATCTTGAGCTTTAATGTGGAAGAATCGGCCTTCAGCGTAACTGTGTAATCACCGTTCTTGGCGTCATCCGGAACCTGTACCTTATATGTGGCAAGGCCGTCATTGGAGTTGGAGCCTGAAGAGGAGACCGCGTCGCTGTTCGCCTTGACATAGACCTCGCTGATCTCGCTCCCGTTGCCCTCAAAATCACCGGTCCACCCTGACGGAAGACCGCTCTGGGAAAGTGATACGCTCTCACCTGTAGATCCGGGGTTCGAGAAATCAAGACTGAAGGAGACATCCTGACCGGGCTTTACCGATATGCCAGGGTAAGAAGTGCTCATTTCGACGCTGCCGGCGGCATTTACAGGGAAAGAAGAGACCCCGCCCGCAGTAAAGACGAGTGCGGCGCACATAAGCGCTGCCGCGCATTTTCTTCCCGCTGAAGGAAGAGTTGCAAACGATCTGGTATTCATGACTTTGTCCTCCAATATTATTAGGGGGACAGTCAACAGAAGTCACTGTTTCGCTTTCCGCGTACACAGTGACATCACTTTCCCCCTCTATCTACCCGAAAAGTTTATCTGTTCTTTGTCACGAATCTGTTATCAAAATGTGTTTATTCTGTGTCCTTACCCCTGCCGCTTCGCCCCGCGCGCCTTCCTCTTTCCTCGCGCGCCGGAGGGCGCTGCGCTCTTGCGGTTAAGCTTGCGGGAGAGCTTGCCGGACATGCCTTTGTGCCGTACGCCCCGGCTGCTCACAGGCGGCTTAGCATGCATTGCACCCGCGGCCTTCTTCCCAAGGATCGGCTGCAGAAGATCCGTGTGCTTCGGCGCGTGCAGCATCACATCCGTCACCACCGGATATGCACCGAACAGCTCAAAAAAGCGCGGCGAGAGCTTAAGGAACAGTCGCTCCGTCACTTCCGCGTCCGTCCGCGCATCATGGAAGACATCGCCGGCCTCCGTGACGCCGGCCAGTGCTGCGGCATGTGCGAGCTTCGTGTTGTTCTCAAGATCGAAAATGTACTCGGTCAGCACCTGTGTATCGATCATCTCCGGCCTTGTGAGGCAGGCAGGTGCTTCCATTCCCGCCCTCTCATAGGCATCCCGCAGGATCTCGATGTCCGCCAGCACAGAGTGACCGCAGATCAAATCTGCGCCGTCAAGGAACTCTCTGATACGCAGAAGCGCCTCTTTCTCTTCAATGCCGTTCTCCTGCAGAAAATCATCCGTGAGGCCCGTGACCTTCGCAACGTAAGGCGTCAGATGCACACCCTCCGGCAGCCGGATATAGGTGTCATAGCGGCCTGCCTGCTGCCAGGAGATTTCATTTGCTAAGATTTCTGTCTCTGTTTTCGAGCCTGCCGCAGCGCCTGCCTTGGCTCCCTCATCAGTTCCTGTGAACGCACCCGCCTTGTTTCCCGAAATTGCACTTGCCTTAGCTTGCTCGTTGGTTTCTGTCTTGGCTCCTGTATCTCTCTGCAGTATCCTTCCGGAAAATTGTGTGATGTACGGCCTCTCCATCTCCGTGTCCAGCACGGCGATGCGGGTGCATTTGAGTGTGCCGGGTGTAAGTCCCACCGCCTCATACTTGCCAGGATTGCTCTTCAGAAACATCTTCACGGGATAATAGAACTGATCAAGGAGGCTCCGCCTCCCGCGAAGGACGAGAGCGTTGTCAGGCAGCTCTTCCGTATTGTCGGGAGCCTTGCTGTCAATGGACAAAATGAGGACAAATCTCTTCTCATCCGACGGATCCGTACAGAAAGCAGTGCAAAGAACCGTGTTGTCCGGGCGGAGGGATGCGAAATTTCCCTTTTTCGTCTTCATCACATAGGCATTTTTGTCCTCATTGAAGCGGATGCTGTCCGCTCTCTGAAGGACCGGAGTAATTTTCCAATTGTCTTCTCTTCCGGCACCGCTCTCTTCACAGCATTCTCTCCCCTGTGAATACAGCTCCTCCGCCAGCCGCTGGCACCTCTCAAACGCACGGAACAGTGCCGTCGGCAGATGATTAATGCGGCTTCCGTGCGCACACAGAAAGGAGTTCTGATATTCAGTTGCGGATAGTCCATACTGCACTTTGATTTCTCCAGAATATGACCTGCCAAATATGACCTGCCAATAAGCGAGCAGATGGCGGTAAGCGCCTCCTCTCGATGTCGCGGTTGTCCCGCCTCGGCCCGGTCCGTTCTAAACGCGTGTCACTGGCACACAGAACCGCCGGAAGGCATATCATGTGAGCGTGGATGCCTCCTTCCCCGCTTCTGCGTGCACAATAAAAGCCCCCAGGTGAACTCACCTGAGGGCCTATTCAGAGCGACAGACGAGGCTCGAACTCGCGGTCTCCACCTTGGCAAGGTGGCGCTTTACCAACTAAGCTACTATCGCATTGCTTGACGCAAGAATAATGATATAATGCCACGGCATTTTCGTCAAGCACAAATTTTAGTGTCGGTTATCCGGCTGTTTTCCTCAGTACAGCCCCGCCAGAAGAGGAATCGTCGCAACGCTGACGATTGTCGTCAGGGCGATCATCTTGTTGCAGCGGTCGCCGCTGTGCCCGTACTCCTCAGCCAGCATGCCAGTGAAGCTCCCCACGGGCATACTCACGACGAGGCAGAAAATTCTGCGCACATCCGTCTGCACGGGAAGAAAACGCGCCAGAAAGAAAATCACAATCGGCACCGCGATCTGCTTGAGCACCAGGAAGACGTAGCTCTCCTTCTCTCTGAAAATATTCCTGATCCCCAGCCTGTACAAAGACGCCCCGATGACCATCATAGACAGCGGAATCGTCGCGTTGCCCATATAGCTGCAGAAGCTCAGGAGCGGCGCCGGAAACTGCACATGCAGAAGGAAGAGAACTACCGCCGCCACAGCGGTGAGGAGCCCCATGTTGAACACTCTGCGGATCTCGAACTTCTCCGGGTGATCCGCCATCCCCATGGCGAGATAGATGCCGTAAGTATAGGAGAGGAGATTGAACCCGAGCATATAGAAGACGAGGAGGATGACATACTCCTCGCCGAACAGCGCGCGCACGAGCGGCACGCCCATAAATCCCACATTCGGGAAGATGAACATCAGCTGCTGCCGGCAGGACTCCTTCTTGTCCAGTCCCCTGATGTGCACGTAGATGAAGCCGATGACGATCATGGCAGCATAATACACAAAGACCATGAAAACATCCTGCCCCACCAGCTCATGAACACTCCCTGAGCCCACATTCACCGCCGAATAAATGATGAGAATTGTATTGAAAACTTTGATCACAAGGGTCGACAGATGCTTCTCTCCATTCTCTGTGAGCCAGTTCATCGCCGATGCGATATACCCACACAGCATCATGCCCAGCAACACCATCATCTGACTGAAAACAATTCCTATATCCATGCCGTCTGTCCTCCATGTGCGCCCGTCCCGATCGGGCGCGCAGATCTCTTTCTGCGGTGTGCGGGAATCCGGGCACTGCTTACTCCTGGTCCTCCCACCCGCTCTGCGTGAACTGCCTCGTATAGAGGTCGTAGTAATATCCCTTCTTCTGCATCAGCTCGCTGTGCGATCCCATCTCCGCGATCTTTCCGTCCTTCACCGCAATGATGATGTCCGCACCGACAACGGTCGAGAGTCTGTGCGCGATCATAAATGTTGTTCTGCCTGAGATGACCGCATCCACGGCGTCCTGAATGGCCTTCTCCGTCAGCGTATCCACCGACGAAGTCGCCTCATCCAGAATGAGGATCCGGGGGTCTGCCAGAATTGCCCGTGCGATTGAGAGGAGCTGCTTCTCTCCGACAGAGAGCATGCTGCCGTCCTCGCCGACATCGCTGTCCAGTCCGTTCTTCATTTTCCGAACGACACCGTCCGCGCCTGCCAGCTGCAGTGCCTTCCAGATCTCCTCATCTGTGGCATCCTCTCTCCCGTAACGCAGATTATCGCGCACCGTCCCAGAGAAGAGAAAAGGCGTCTGCAGAACATATCCCAAATGGCTGTGGAGCCAGAGCTGAGAACGCAGGCGCACATCCTTCCCGTCGATCAGGACCCTGCCTCCCGTGGGGTCGTAAAACCTGCACACGAGATTGACCAGCGTGGACTTGCCGGCTCCAGTCTCGCCGACGATGGCGACGTGAGTGCCGGCTTTTATTGTCAGATTGAAGCGGGAGAGCACCTCTTCCGTTCCGTCCGGGTAGTGGAAGGAGACGTCCTGAAACTCGACATCGCCGCGGAGCGGCTCCCAGTTCTCCTTCTTTGGATGGAAGGTGTCGCCGTAGCGGCTGATGACCTCGGGGGAGTCCTGCACCAGCGGCTTTTGTGTGACAAGGTCCGTGAACCTCTCGATGTTGACCTGTATGCCCGTGAGGAGCGAAATTGTCTCGACGAGCGCCTGAACAGGCTCAAGAAGGCCCACTGCATACGTCATGAAAACAGAGAGAGTGCCGATCTCGATGACGCCCTGCCTTGTGATGAGGCCGCCCTGCCAGAGAATGAGTGCCAGTGCAACTGAGGACGCCATCGTCACAAGAGAAGTCATGAGCGCCGAGTAGTGCGCGGCCTTCACGGACTCCGTCCGCATGGATGCAGTGTCTTTTCTGAAGTCCTCGTCCATCCGCTCCTCGATGCCAAGTGTGCGGATGGAGCGAAGGCCGGTGATCCCCTCGTTGAAATTGCCGGTGATCTTTCCATTGATCTCACGGATGTTCCGGTTCCTGTCCGCGAGACGCCTCTGCAGAACAAGTGCAAGGACGGCGGCAGGCGGAACCACGGCCAGCACGCACAGCGCCAGTTGCCAGCGGATCATCAGCATGGTCACGATGACGAGCACAATGTAGGAGAGGTTCCAGACGATGTCCATCAGCCGCCAGGCGGCGAGCTCGCCGATTTTGCCTGTATCGCTCATCACCCTCGAGTGAATGTATCCGACGCTGTTGCGGTTAAAATAGTCGAACGAGAGGGTCTGCAGATGCGTAAAGGCGGTGTTGCGCAGGTCTCTGTCGATGTGCATCTCCACCCAGCCGCACGAATAGAGGCAGTAGTAGTTGTCCAGCTCCGCCGGAATCATGACAGCGAGATAAAGGAGGGTGAAGGTGCCAAGACCCTCAAGCGTTTTGTCCGCCACGAAATGATCGATGGCATATTGGGAGAAGAGCGGGTAAATCGTGTCCGCAAGGCTCGAGAGAACGCCCAGAAAAATCATGAAGGCGATTCTCTTCCCATACTGTCTGATATAGGGAACGATGAGGGGAACGCCGAAGAAGGCTGTCTTCCTGGTCTTCTTCTCCGTTTTTGCTTCCTCGTCGTTCCGTGGTTTCACAGACTCTCCGCTCTCGCCTGACGTTCCTGTATTCGTATGATTCAAAGGGGTCGAGGCTTTATCGGCTTCCCCGGATGTCTGCGCTTTATTATTATCCAAAGCCCCCATCAGAGTGCCCTCCCCTGTGTCTGCATCTCATAAATCTGCCTGTATCTGCCGCCCTGCGCAAGGAGCTCCTCATGGCTTCCGCGCTCGACGATCCTGCCATCTTCCATCATAAGAATGAAATCCGCATCCATAAGCGTAGTGATTCTGTGCGCGATGAGAATGACAGTTGACTCGCCGGTGCTGTGGCGAAGGCTCTCCCGGATCTGTGCATCTGTCTGCGCATCCACCGCCGAGAGGGAGTCGTCGAAAACCATGATGGGAGGCTTTCGGATGAGCATCTGCGCAATGGCGGTGCGCTGCTTCTGTCCACCGGAAAGCGTTACGCCCCGCTCGCCCACATACGTGTCATATCCGGATGTGAAGCGCTCGACCGCAGAGGAGAGATGGGCGATCCGCGCCGCTTTTTTGATCTCACACAGGTCTGCGGAGGGCGCCGCGATTTTGATGTTCTCCGCGAGCGTCCCCGAGAAAAGATACGGCTCCTGCAGGACCATGCCGATATTCGAGCGGAGCCAGTGTTTTTGAATGTCTCTGATGTCGTGCCCGCCGATGAGAATCCGCCCTTCGCCATCACCCAGATCATACATGCAATCCAGCAGATACATCAGCGTCGACTTGCCGGAGCCGGTAGCGCCGAGAATCCCGACCGTTTTGCCTGCAGGGACGGTGAAAGACACATCGTGCAGGACGCCTGTATCCCCGTTGTCATACTGAAAACTTACGTGGTCGAAGACAATATCTCCTTTCAGGGAAGGGGTGCCTGCCCCCTCTCTGTCCTGCTCCTCCGGCGCCTCCAGAATCTCCATAAGCCTCGCGCCCGAGATATCCGCCTTGCTCATCTCCGAGAGCATTCTGCCGAGGTTTCGTACCGGCAGAGCCATCATCGTATTGTAGGAGAGAAAAGCGATGAAGCCGCCGGCCGTCAGGGTCCCGTGCACACACAGGACACAGGACAGCAGCACAATGATCAGCATCCGCACATTGGCAATGATGTTGCCGCTCACCCAAAAGGCCGCGAGAACCCGCATGAGACGCGTCCACAGATCCGTATAATAGGCATTCTGCTTCTCAAAACGATCTCTTTCGTGCCGTTCCCGGCCGAAGGCGCGCACAACACGCACGCCCGTCAGATTCTCCTGCGCGATGCCGGAAAGTCTCCCCTCCTCCTCATCTGCGCGAAGAAATCTCCCGCCGATCCTTGTATAGAAAAAGAAAGAGCTGGCCACCGTCACCGGGATAAAGAGAGCCTCCACGAGCGTAAGCAGCGGGCTGATACTCATCATAAAAACGAGGGAGACAACGATCAGAAAGACCACCCGGAACAGCGCCATCAGCTGCTCGGAGATGAAGACCTTGATCTCTTCCACATCGGAGGTGCATCTCTGAATAATGTCGCCCGTATGGTGTGTGTTCTGCCAGGAGAAGGGCAGGCGCAGGATGTGCGCGTATAGCCTATCCCGGAGTGTCTGCGTGAGCGTCTCCGCCCCCATTGTATTGAAGAGGGTGAAGCCGTATCTCGCGAGAGCGCCCAGGAGAGCGAAGGCCATCACGGCAGATGCCGCACGAAAAAGGACACCGGCGGAGAATGCTGCTCCGCCGATGACCTCATCTACTGCGTACTGTATGATTTTGGGCTGAATCAGATCGAAAACAGACACCAGACAGGTGCACGCAGCCCCTGCGAGGAAGAAGTGCCAGCTTCCCTCGAGACAGTACCGGATAAACTGAATTTTATTGCCGGATTTTATTTTCATATGTGCACATCCTGCCCGGCAGGGCGCCTCCAGTCTCTGTGTCAGATGTGTGCGCAGCGGATGCTGCGCCCTGACAGCCATTCAAGCGCCGCCTGTTCATCCTGCAGGTGAGCGCATTACCTCTTTGACTTATCGTAAATTTCGCCGAGGGCTGCCGGCGCATGGTTGTTCTTCGAGAGGAAAATCAGAAGAACGAGCGTCAGCACATACGGCAGGATCATGACCAGATCTGAGTACGCACTGGGCATGCCCAGCATCTGCACGATCTGATAGCCGGCGCTCCGGGACATGCCGAAGATCAGGCAGGCGCCCAGTGTCGGCAGAAGGTTCCAGTTGCCGAAAATATAGCCGGCGATCGCAAGGTAGCCGTAGCCCACATAGATATCGCTGGAGAACTTCGCTGAGATGGAATAGGCGAAGCAGATACCTGCAAGGCCCGAGAGTGCACCGGAGACAAGCACTGCGATAAAGCGCGTCTTCGCCACATCACCGCCCGCTGCATCCACTGCATGCGGATTGTCGCCGCAGGCGCGAAGGCGCATGCCGAACGTCGTGCGGTAGAGAAAATACCACGCGATGACCGCGATCACAACGATGATCACTTCAAACGGGTATACTCTTGTGAAGAAGGCTCCCAGGATCGGAATTTTTGAGATTCCCGGAACTGTGAATCTTGCGGAGACGCCGAGGTCAAACTTGTCCGATGCCGCACCGAAGATGTTCCTGTTGATGGACTTTGTGAGAAACGCTGTCAGCGCTGAGGCAAGGATGTTCATCACGACGCCGCTGATCACCTGGTTTGCGCGGAAGCGGATGCACAGAAGTGCATGGAGCATCGCGTAGACTGTGCCGCCGATGACGGCAAAGAGCATTGCCATGTAATAAGGCACTGCTGAATCTGTTCCCATAGACCGCATGAGAATCGTTGCGACGAGTGCACCGACAAAGGCACCCATTCCCTGCAGTCCCTCGAGTGCCAGGTTTGTGATGCCGGACCTCTCTGAGTAAATGCCGCCGATCGCCATGATAAAGAGAGGAAGTGTGAAACTCATGCCGTCGATGATGATCGTATTGAGAATGCTCATCTCTTCACCTCCTCTGCATTTTCGCTATTGTCTTTATTCTCCTGATTATTCGAAGTGCCGCCGTCCGTCTTATTTTCAGCAGTGCTGATGTCTTCCGTATTCTCTTTGGCGCGCAGCATCTTCTCCTGCCTGCGGCTGTCCGCCTCCTGCATTCTCCCAAGAAAATACGTGTTGCATGCGGAGAAGAGAAGGATCAGTCCCGTGATGACGGAGGCGATCTCCGACTCAAGTCCTGCCTGCGAGCTCATGTAGGTGGAGCCCTTCTCGATGATCTGAATCAGGAAGGAGGCCACCAGAATGCCGACAGGATCATTGTTGCCGAGAAGGCCGACTGCTATGGCATCATATCCAGTGGAGATCAGGGTCTTCGGCTGAATGGAGGCAAAGTAGCCAAGATAATAGGTTGCCCCCGCAAGTCCCGCCAGAGCACCGGAGATCGTCATCGAGAGGATGATGGTTCTCTTTACACTGATGCCGGCATAGCGCGCCGCCGTGCGGTTGAGGCCGACCGCCTTCAGCTCATAGCCGAAAACTGTGCGGTCAAAGATAAACTTAAACAGAAACACCATCACGATGGCGATTGCGAAGCCGATCGGGATATCGTACTTGTACCCGCCGATCACGACCTGATGGAGCGTAAGTCTCGCCGCGTCCGAGATCGTCTTCGACTGTCTCGAAACCGGATCGATGAAGCGCGTGTGAATAAAGAAGCTGATCACATACGACGCAATGTAGTTGAGCATGATCGAGGAGACAACCTCGTTGATATTGAATTTATATTTAAGATAACCGATCAGAGCGCCGACCGCCGTACCGCCGAGCACACCGATCACGATAACAAGAGGCTTTGCGATGGGTGCAGACAGCGTGCTGTAGCCGACCGTGATCGAGGCGAGGAAACCGCTCACCAGCATCTGTCCGGAGATGCCGATATTGAAGAGGCCTGCCCGCATCGCGACTGCATAGGAGAGCGCCGCGAAGATCATAGGCGTCAGAAAGTCAATGTAGCTCGAGAGATCCGTGAGCATTGACTTGCCGCCCGCGTACTTGGGCTTCGGTGCAAGGCCGCACCCCTGCAGCAGGTTGTAATAGGCGTTCAGCGGATTCTTTCCAAGAATCAGGATCACAACTGCGCCCGCAAGGAGGGAGAGCAGGACGGAGATCACCGCGACCTGCAGGAATCTGTGCTTTGTCTTCATCACTGTCTAACCCCCATCATGTACTCGCCGACTTCTTCTTTTGTGAACTCTGCTGCCGGTGCGATCTTCCCGATGTGCCCGTTGTAGATAACGCCGATGGTGTCGGCCAGCTGCATCACCTCATCCAGTTCCAGCGAGATCAGAAGAACTGCCTTTCCGCGGTCTCTCTCAGCCAGGATGTGGCGGTGAATGTTGTCGATGGCACCGATATCCAGTCCTCTCGTCGGCTGCACGAAAATAGTGAGCTTAGCGTTCTGCTCGATCTCCCTTCCGACGATGGCCTTCTGCTGGTTGCCGCCAGACATGGAGCGGACGATTGTAGTATTGCCGTTGGCAGAGCGAATATCGTATTTTGAGATCAGCCTGTCTCCGAAGCTGTTGAAGGTGCCCTTCTGCAGAACCTGCTTCTGCTCAAACGGCTCCTCGTAGTAATTGCGCAGTGCCAGGTCATCTGCGAGGGCAAAATCAAGAATGAGACCAACGTTCTGCCGATCCTCCGGAATATAAGAGATGCCCTGCCGCGTGCGCTTTCTGATATCCATGTCGGTGATGTCCGTGCCGTCCAGAAGGATTTTCCCGCTCTTTGCAGGGAGAAGTCCCGTCACAGCATCGGCGATCTCTGTCTGACCGTTTCCAGACACACCGGCAATCGCAAAGATCTCTCCCGCATGGATCTGAAAACTGACACCGCCCACCACTTCAAAGTGGTCCTCATTTTCCACATGCAGATCCTGCACATCAAGGATAACCTTCCCGAATTTTGCAGGAGCCTTGTCAATCGAGAGGGAAATATCATGCCCCACCATGAGGCTTGCCATCTTCTTCGTGTCCATTGTGGCCACATCGTAGACGCCGATGAGCTTGCCCCTTCGCAGGATCGCGCAGCGGTCCGCAACCTTCTTGATCTCCTCGAGCTTATGTGTGATGAGGATGATGGTCTTGCCGCCGTCGCGCAGGTTCTTGATAATGGTCAGGAGGGAATCGATCTCCTGGGGCGTCAGGACTGCCGTCGGCTCATCGAAAATAAGAATCTCTGCCTGTCGGTACAGCATCTTCAGGATCTCGGTTCTCTGCTGCATGCCGACCGTGATATCCTCAACCTTCGCATCCAGATCGACCTTCAGGCCGTATTTCTCCTCGGCCTCCTCGATCTTCTTCCTTGCCTCCTCCTTCTGGAGGAACCCGTGTTTTGTCGTCTCGACACCGAGAATAATGTTGTCGAGCACGGTAAAGCACTGGACGAGCTTGAAATGCTGATGCACCATGCCGATGCCGAGGTCATTTGCGACGTTCGGATCTGTGATGTGCACTTCTTTTCCATCTTTTTTGATGATGCCCTCTTCTGCCTGATAGAGACCAAAGAGAACACTCATCAGCGTCGACTTCCCGGCTCCGTTTTCACCGAGCAGAGCATGGATCTCGCCCTTCTTCAGCCGGAGCGTTACATTGTCATTGGCGACGATGCCCGGAAACCGCTTGGTGATTCCGATCATCTCAATAGCGTATTGTTCTTCTTCCGCCACGATGACACCCCCCTCCACAAAAGCTGTAATCCTTTGTTTTCTCCGTTCCCGGCCACAGGAACCTCATTTCTGCAGGCGCTGCGGCTTCAGGACAAAATCAGGAGAACACTACAAT
>DEKA01000051.1 GCA_002353635.1 Lachnospiraceae bacterium UBA2734 | reverse complement strand
TCGCCTCAGCGAGGAATAAACAATTAACATAATCCATAAAAAACGCCTGCCGCATGTGCTTTCAGCATATGCAGCAGGCGTTTTTTGCAGATTACTGCAACCCGTCCACGCGCCGGATCCCCGTGATATCCGGCTTTACATTGATGGAGTAGTTCGAGTGGTAGAGGACGAAGCCCGGCCTTGCGCCGGCGGGCTTTTTCACGCCCCGCTTCTCGAGATAGTCGACCTCGACAAGGCCGGCGTCCCGCCCTGAGGAATAGTAAGCGGCGAGGCGGGCGGCCTCCTCAAAGGCGCGGTCCGGGACCTGCTCGAAGGGCCTGCCCTCTGTCCGCAGGATCACGTGGGAGCCCGGCATGTCGTTCGCATGGAACCAGATGTCAGTTGCCCTCGCGGTGCGGAAGGTCAGCTCATCGTTCTGTGTGTTGTTCTTGCCGACCAGAATGTCATAACCGTCTGAGGAGATAAAGTGCAGGGGCTTTGCCTCCGGCGTCCTCGCAGCGCCTTTTCTGCGTGCACTGTCGTGGCTCTTCACGAACCCGCTTGCCTCCATCTCTTTTCTGATCTGGGAGAGGTCCGCCTCGTCCGCCGAGATGTTGAGTGCATTGCGGATAGACTCCAGCTGGTCGATCTCGCCCTTCACATCCTTCATGAGCGTATCGAGCGCCTCTTTTGTCCTCTTGAGCTTCGTATAGCGGTCAAAATAATGCTGCGCATTCTCCTGCGGTGTCTTTGTGGGATCGAGCGGCACCGTCACCTTCTCTCCGGTGTAGTAGTTGTCGAGCTCGGCACTCTTTGCGCCCTCCGGGATTTCATATCCATACGTATTAAGGAGCTCTCCGAAGACACGGTATTTCTCCCTCTTCTCCGTATCCTTCAGCTGCTTCTTCTGCAGGTCGTATTTGTGCACGTCGCGCTCCAGGATCGTTGTCACAATCCGGCGAAGATCCGATGACTTCTGCCTGATTCTGGTGACGGCGTTTTTCTCGCGGTAGTAGTTTTCCAACAGCACCGACATGGAGTCATAGCGCTTTGCAGGGAGATCGCGGTACATCGAGAGGGTAAACGCGGCATACTCTACGGGTTCCCCCTGCGCGATGTCGTCTGCCCGCCCTATATGGTAGTAGACAGCAGGTGAAAACCTGCCTGCCTTCGCATCCCCCAGCATACCGGAGAAGGCAGACCAGAACGCCTCCTTCTCTTCGTCCGAAAAGGCGGATACACTGCGCTCCTGGCCGACGCGGGATCTGAAGGTGCACTCCTCTGCGGCGACATTGGAGAAGCCTGTGTAGGTCCGCACGAGAAAGGCCGAAGGGTTCACGCTCTGCCCCGAAAGAAGGGAGAAGAAGTGTTCCTTTGTCTCCTCGAACGGGTTGTGCTTGCCCTGCGTCTCAGGAATGAAATACGGCCTTCCGGGCAGTACCTCCCGCACGGAGGACACCATCTGGGAGATCCTGCGGATACTGTCGACAATGATCTCATCTGCATCGGCAGCGGAGGTGATGTCGGCGGGATCAGCCCCGCAGGCATCAGAAGATGATGAATGCGCCGTATTGCCTGCGTGAAAACTGTCACCGGCGGCTGGTTTTGCCTCCCCACCCGCGCGTTTCCTGTCCAGAAAAATAATATTGCTGTGCTTGCCCATCAGCTCAATGACGAGCACATGGCTGCACAGATCCCCCATTTCATTGAGGTGCTCGATCTCGAACCGGATAATCCGTTCAAGACCTGGCTGGGTCACACGGACAATCCTGCCGTTCTGCATATATTTGCGCAGGAGCATGCAGAATGAAGGCGCGGACATCGGTGCCGGTTTATTCTCCTCTGTCAGATAACAAAGAGGAAGAGAGGGATCTGCAGAGAGGCAAAGGCGCACCTGGCCGCCGCCTTTTTCTGCCAGCGGGCGGATCGTGAGCAGGAGCTCATCCGCTTCCGGCTGGATGATGCGCAGGATCCTCGCACCAGTCAGTTTATCCGATAATTCTGCTGTGAGTGCGGCAGTTGTAAAACCGTCAAAAGCCATATTGCTGAATCTCCTTGATTTCGATTTGTCCGGTGCTCCGGAAAGAACCCCGACATCCTCTTTTGGGGGTGCGGAATGGGCACTGAACATGCGCGACAATACTGTTATCAGACGCGTATTCCCAGTATAATTCACGATGCGGGTTGATACAACTTTCCGCTGAAGGTATAATAACTTTGTATGTATATGCGCAGGACGGATACGAAGAATGAAGCGCAGAGTGCGTGGACTGCAGACCGCAGATCTGTTCAAAACGCAGCAGTACAGCCTGCCGGAAGGCGGCGGAAATAAGGGTATTATGGCGAAGAGCATGACGGGATACGGCCGGTACGAGCTGACAAGAGACGGCCGAAGGTTCACCGCAGAGATTAAATCTGTCAATAACCGCTATCTGGATATGAACATCCGGATGCCGCGGCAGTTCAATCCCTTCGAGGCGTCCATCAGGACCATCATGAAGGAATACATTGTGCGCGGGAAGGTCGATATTTTCATCAGTTATGAGGATGAGGGAGAGACTCCGCAGAAGATCCGCTTCAACAAGGCAATTGCCGGACAGTATCTCACCTACATGAAGGAGATGGCCGATGAATTCAATCTGCCTATGGATGTGACGGTGGGCAGGCTCTCCTCTTACCCGGATGTCTTTGAGGTAGAAGAGGAAGATCCTGATGTCTCTGCCCTGCAGGCGCCTCTTGAAGAGACAGTGCGGGGCGCGGCGCAGCAGTTCCTTGCCGCCAGGGAGAAGGAAGGCGCCTTTATTACGAAGGACCTTCTGGACAAGCTCACTGCAATGGAGGAGAATGTCTCCTTTATAGAGAGCAGGGCGCCGCAGATCGTGGATGCGTTTGAAAAGAAGTTGCGCGAGCGCATCTCGGAGCTCCTTGAAGGGGCAGAGATGGACGATGCGCGAATCGCCCAGGAGGTTGCCATCTATTCCGACAAGGTGTGCATAGATGAGGAGCTCGTGCGGCTCCACAGCCACATCGAGGCGACGCGGGCGGAGCTGTCCAAGGATGGTGAGAGCGTCGGACGGAAGCTGGATTTTCTCGCGCAGGAGATGAACCGCGAGGCCAACACGATCCTGTCGAAGACAGATGATGTCATCAGCGCGGACAGGGCAATCGATCTGAAGACTTCTATCGAGAAGATCAGGGAGCAGATCCAGAACCTGGAGTGATAGCGGGCGGAGGAATCGTTCTCTCCGCTTCCTTGACAGGTTGATCCGGAAAGAGCAAAAGGGAAGAAGGCACAGATGAACAGTAAGGGCAGTTTGACCGTAGTTTCGGGGTTTTCCGGTGCGGGAAAGGGAACGATCATGAAGGCACTGCTGGCCAGGTATCCGCAGTACTGTCTGTCGATTTCCTGCACGACGAGAGCACCGCGCCCGGGCGAGGTGGATGGAAAGGATTACTTCTTCATCACAAGGGATGAGTTTGAGAGGAAGGTCGATGCGGACGAGTTCCTCGAGCATGCGGAATATGTCCACGGCTGCTACGGGACACCGGAAGCCTATGTCAGAGAGAAAATGGCGGAGGGCCGCGATGTGATTCTTGAGATCGAATCGCAGGGTGCCATGATCGTCAAAAAGAAGATTCCGGAGGCCATTCTCCTCTTTGTGATGACCCCCACGGCGGCGGAGCTGGAAAAGAGGCTGATCGGCCGGGGGACAGAGTCAAATGAGAAGATTATCGGAAGACTCCTGCAGGCGGAGACGGAGACACAGCGCATAAAGAAATATGATGCGATCATCGTCAACGACACGGTTGACGAGGCTGTGGAAGAGATGCATAATGCCATTCGTACTTTTAAGATGGCGCCGTCCCGCAACAAGGCAGAGATTGAGGCCTTTGCAAAGGAGCTGTCGGATATCAACCGCCGCGAAGAGGAATAGGGAAGTTATCATCTTCAATCGGCAGAATCTGCAAAGATCCCGGGCCGGGACCGGACCGGTGTATCATATTTTCAGCATTTATTATCAGAAAGGAAAAGAATAGATGATCCATCCTTCATACGTAGAACTCATGAATATCGTCAACAAAGATGTCAAGGAAGGTGAGACTCCTGTCATCAACAGCCGCTATTCCATCGTCATGGCGACGGCAAAGCGCGCAAGACAGCTGATCGACGGCGACGAGCCTCTTGTTGACGATGCTGAAGGCAAGAAGCCTCTCTCCATCGCTGTAGAGGAGCTGCAGAAGGAGAAGATCAAGATTCTTCCGCAGGATGAGGACACAATCGAGGCCGAGGAGGACGCAGAGGTAGCTAAGGCACGTGCACTCGAGGGCGAGTTCGAGGAAGAGGAAATCGAGAACTCCATCGAGGAGGAGAAGAAGGAAGAGGCCGCAGAGGAGAAGAATGAAGATTCTTCCGCTGAGAAAGACTGACTTCCGGAGCTTGTATGAAGACAATTTTTGTTTCTCTAGGGTGTGACAAGAATCTTGTTGACACACAGCAGATGGCGGGCGCACTAGGCGGCGGAGGCCGCTATACGTTCACTGACGATGAGAACGAGGCGGAGATCGCAGTCGTCAACACCTGTGCGTTCATCGATGCTGCCAAGGAGGAGAGTATAGACAATATTCTCCAGCTCGCCGCGCGCAAAAAGAGCGGGCAGCTGAAGGCGCTTGTCGTCACGGGCTGTATGGCACAGCGCTACCAGAAGGAGATCCTTAAGGATATTCCCGAGGTGGATGCGGTGATCGGAACGACTGCGGAACACAGTCTCGGCGCCGTGCTCGATGGAATTCTTGAGAAGAAGAACATCAATCCAGTCATCATGGATGATCTGGACAAGGCACCGGATACGGATGCGCCGCAGGAGCTGACAGACGGGAGCAGCGTCGGATACCTCAAGATTGCAGAGGGCTGCAACAAGAACTGCACATACTGCGTGATTCCCAGCCTTCGCGGGCACTACAGAAGCGTTCCGATGGAGGATGTGCTGAAAGAGGCCGGGCGCCTCGCAGCGCAGGGAGTGACGGAGCTGATCCTCGTCGCACAGGAGACGACACTCTACGGCGTCGATCTTTACGGCAAAAAGATGCTGCCGGAGCTCCTTCGAAGGCTCTGTCTCATTAAGGGACCAAAATGGATCCGGATTCTCTATTGTTATCCTGAGGAGATCACCAAAGAGCTCGTGCAGGTGATCAAAGAGGAGAAGAAGGTTGTGCCGTATCTGGATATGCCGATACAGCACGCCTCAGACAGGATCCTTAAGCTCATGGGCCGGCGCACGAACCGGAAGGAGCTCGAGGAGATCATCGACTATATCAGGGAGCAGATCCCGGAGATCTGCCTGCGCACTACGCTGATCACTGGCTTTCCCACAGAGACGGAAGAGGACCATCGGATTCTTCTTGATTTTGTAAAGAAGGAGAAGTTCGACAGGCTCGGCGTCTTCACCTACTCGAAAGAGGAGGGAACGCCGGCTGCCGGCATGAAGCCTCAGGTCCACCCCTCCACCAAGAAGAGGCGGCAGAAGGAGCTGATGCTGGCGCAGCAGGAGATCGCGTTCGAGGCAGCGAAGGCCATGAAGGGCAGGATCCTCGATGCCGTCATTGAGGGAAGGCTCGCTGACGAGGAGTCGGAGAATGGGGAGTATATCTACGTCGGAAGGACCTATAAGGATATTCAGGGCGTGGACAGCAATATTTTCATAGAGTCGGACAGGGACCTGATGACAGGCGCATTCGTTCGCGCGCGCGTCACAGGCGCAAGAGAGTATGACCTTTTGGGGGTGATCGAAGATGAATCTGCCGAATAAGCTGACAATGCTGCGCATCATTATGATTCCGTTTGTGGTTGTTTTTCTCCTGGCGCGTCCCATCGGGGATGCGAGCGACTATGTGGCGCTCGTTCTCTTCATTGCAGCCAGTCTCACCGACATGGCCGATGGAAAGATTGCGAGAAAATACAATCTCATCACGAACTTCGGCAAGTTTATGGATCCTCTTGCAGACAAGCTCCTTGTGTGCTGCTCCATGATCTGTCTCGTGCAGCTGGGCAGGATTCCTGCATGGATCGTCTGCATTATTGTAGCCCGTGAGTTTGCAATCTCAGGATTTCGTCTGATCGCGGCGGAGAAGGGCACGGTCATCGCAGCCAACTACTGGGGCAAGTTCAAGACGACATTTCAGATGATCATGATCATTCTGATGATCCTGAATGTTCCTGCACTCTTCATTCTTACGACGATTATCATGTGGATTGCGACAGCACTGACCATCATTTCGCTTGTGACATATATTGCGCAGAACAAGGATGTTCTGAAGGACGCTGACTGATGAGTCTTGAAGAGGAACTGGTCCATGTTCTGATGGACAAAAATCTGACACTCGCGACAGCGGAATCGTGCACGGGAGGGCTTCTCGGAGCCCATCTGACGACTGTTCCGGGCGTTTCGGCAGTCTATGCGGGCGGCTTTATCACTTATACGGTTGAGCAGAAGCATGCTATGCTGGGCGTGCCCATGAAGCTCCTGCGGGAGAAGGGGGCGGTCGCCAAAAAGACAGCGAAGGCGATGGCGCTTGGCGCCGCGCAGAGGACGGGCGTAGACTGTTCACTCTCTGTGACCGGCAACGCAGGACCTGACCCTTCTGAGGGGAAGCCTGTGGGGCTCGTCTATATCGGCTGCTGCGTGGACGGAAAGGCGGTCGGCCGCAAATTCATGTTCAAGGGCAGCAGAGAGGAGATCCGGGAGCAGGCAGTGCAGGGTGCGCTGCAGATCCTTCTGCACAAACTGACAGGAAAGGAAGACAAGACAATTGAAGAAGCTGATTAATCAGATCATGAAGTTCAGCGTGGTGGGCGTCATTGCATTTTTTATTGACTTTGGCACATACACGTTCTGCAACTTCATGGGTGTGCCCTACCTGATCTCAGGATTTCTTGGGTTCACCATCTCGGTGATCTTCAACTACATCCTGAGCATGCACTGGGTGTTCAAGAGAAGAGATGATATCTCAAGAACACGGGAGTTCATCACTTTCGTTCTGCTGAGCGCTGTTGGCCTTGTGATCAATGAGGTGATGCTCTATCTCGTCATCAGTGTAGTCACACCCAGCTGGCCGTGGCTGCAGAATACCTTCTCTGTCCACATGATCGAGACGATCGCAAAGGTGATCGCTACTGCGGTTGTCATGGTCTACAACTTCATCAGCCGCAAGATCTTTCTCGAGCAGCACTGAGAACATTTCTGTATCGGGAGGAGGCACCTCATGCAGGCATGGATGCCTCC
>DEKA01000004.1:15479-17848 GCA_002353635.1 Lachnospiraceae bacterium UBA2734 | reverse complement strand
AAGGCCGTCTGCTTCAAGGAGGCACTTGATCCTTCCTTCAAGGAATACCAGCAGCGGATTCTCGACAACGCGAAGGCACTTGCGGCAGGCCTCATGAACAGGGGCGTGGACATCGTCTCCGGCGGCACAGACAACCACCTGATGCTGATCGACCTCACCAAAGAGGATCTGACCGGCAAGGAAGTTGAGGCATGGCTGGATGAGGCGCACATCACCGCCAACAAGAACACGATCCCGAATGAGAAGAGATCTCCGTTTGTGACATCGGGCATCCGCCTCGGCACGCCTGCGGTGACGACGAGAGGCCTTAACACAGAGGATATGGACAAGGTTGCTGAGGCCATCGCTGCCGTTGTCAAGGAGAAGGAAGCCGGCATTCCGAAGGCCAGAGCGATCGTCGCAGATCTGACCACGAAGTATCCGCTGACGGATTACCTGCCGGAGTAAACATTGCATGCCGGCATCAGGCCGCGCTGCCCGGTGAACACAAAAAACGAAAATGAGCTTATCCGGGAGAAACCTCTGGGGGATCCGATCCCGGATGAGCTCATTTTCGCTGTCAGAGTGGTCTGATGCGGTAAAAAGGCGATGCGCGCAAAGAATCAGAATTGCATCTTCAGGTAGAAAAGATTACGAAAATACAGAAAAATTAACATATCCATTACCATTCGTTGACAATACAATGTGAAGGTGATAATCTATAGACAGTTCAAAGAAGAGGAGAGAAAGAAAGGAGAAAGATCATTCCGTTTCCTGAGACCTCTTTACAGAACGGAAGCTCTTGCAAGGGGATAGGGAAGTGGTAATGCTCCCCGAACCAATGGTAGGATGTGAATCTTACCAAGGCAGGATGAGAATCCTGTCAGACCAAAAACTCAATATCCGATTACATTACAGTAAGAAGTGATGCAGTTCTGGATGGGTATTCAAGGAGGTACTCCGAAGGATACAACGTCGCAGACATCACAGTTCAATCAGAACAAAGATGCTGAGAAGGTGGAAAGGATAGAAGAGTCACAGTGATCAAGTCCAGGAGGTACAGTCCATTGGAGAATGATCAGTTTTAGGGGCACCAGTCGTCGAGATGATGATTGGTGCCCCTGATCGTTGTCTGCAAAAATGAAATTAAAACTGTTATGAATACGTTCAGCCTGGAGCGGGATCCCCGCTCCAGGCTTCACTTACGTTTTCTCGTTAAAATAATTCTATTTCTTTTCCTGTAAATTATGCTACTTCTTCAGAGTTCTTGTCCTTAGAAGCAGTGCTGTCCGCATTGGCGGTCATATTTTCAGTGGAGCTTCCATTTGAGCTGTTGCCGGAAGCTGTCGAATCTGCCTTCGCCTTGGCCGCTGCCTCTGCGGCCTCCTGCCGCTGCAGGTTCTTCTGCGCGCCGGAGAGCATGAGCTTAATACGGTTGAGCTGATTGACCTCGGAGGCGCCGGGATCGTAGTCGATGGCCGCAATGTTGGCCATGGGATAGAGCTCTCTGACCTTCTTTGCGACGCCCTTGCCCACGATGTGGTTCGGGAGGCACCCGAACGGCTGGATGCAGATGATGTTCGGAACGTCCTCCTTGATGAGCTCTACCATCTCACCGGTCAGGAACCAGCCCTCACCGGTCTGGTTNNACCATTTCGCCGGTCAGGAACCATCCTTCGCCCGTCTCGTTTCCGATGTTAACGATCGGTTTTGCATATTCGACCAGCTTGTAGATGCTGGTTGAAGGCTCAAAGTGGCGGCTCTCATCATATGCCCTGTTGATGGGCTTCAGGATCACATCCTCGATCGCATGGATGCCGATGCTGCAGGCCATGGCAGCCTTCTTGGAGGTCCCGAGGTACTGCGCCTTGTAAATCTGGTTGTAAAAGGCGTACAGCATAAAGCCCATGAGATCGGGCACATTGGCCTCGGCACCCTCCTTCTCGAGGAGCTCAACAAGGTGGTTGTTGGCCGCATACGAATACTTCACCAGAATCTCGCCGACGATGCCGACGCGGGGTTTTCTGACCTTCTCATCGATCGGGATGTTGTCGAAGTCATGAATCATCTCGACGCACATCTTCTGCACCCTGCGAAGCGGAACACCGCGTGTAGAGACAAGGAAGTCGCTGCACTTCTTCAGCCACTTCTGGTGCATCTCCTCTACGGAGCCCTTCTTCAGCTCATAGGGGCGCATTCTGTAGATGCACTTCATCAGCACATCTCCGAAAACAACGGCGAATGCGAGTCTGATGACGAGCTTCAGATTGATCTTGAAGCCCGGATTGTCCTCGAGGCCGGAGAGATTGGCCGAGATGACCGGCACCTGCTCCATTCCCGCCTTCTTCAGTGCGCGGCGGATAAAGCCGATGTAGTTGGACGCACGGCAG
>DEKA01000004.1:0-15417 GCA_002353635.1 Lachnospiraceae bacterium UBA2734 | reverse complement strand
TAGCAGGCGTCGTTGTTGACGTACTTGAGCCCGTAATCCACCGCTTTCTTGTTGTCGTTCTTCATGACAACGAGATTGTAGCCGCAGGATCTCGCGGCAGGCTCAATGAGGTCAAAGTGGTAGGGCGACATCTGCGGGCAGAGAATCGTGTACTTCTCCTTCTGCATCTCTTCGGTGTAGGGCACCTTCTTGATGGCAGAGGAGCGAATTGTTCTCTTCTGGTGCTTGCGCTCTCTGATGCGGATGGCCGCAATGAGGGAGCGGACACGGATTCTCGCCGCACCGAGGTTGTTGACCTCATCGATCTTGAGGCATGTATAAATCTTGTCGGATCCGGAGAGAATATCGTTCACCTGATCCGTCGTGACAGCGTCCACGCCGCAGCCGAAGGAGTTGAGCTGGATCATGTCCAGATCGTCCCTCGTCTTGATGTAGCTGGCAGCTGCATAGAGTCTTGAGTGGTACATCCACTGATCCAGCACGTACAGCGGCCTGTCGGGATTCGCCAGGTGTGAGATCGAGTCCTCGGAGAGCACAGCAAAGCCATAGGAATTGATCATCTCCGGAATGCCGTGGTTGATCTCGGGATCGAGATGGTACGGGCGCCCCGCGAGAACGATGCCGTGGATATGGTGATCCTCCATGAACTTCAGTGTGCGCTCGCCCTCTGCCTGGATGTCCTTGCGGCACTGTGCGAGCTCATCCCACGCCTTTGCGCAGGCGGAGATAACTTCCTGCTCGGGAATGTCCGCGAACTCTTTTGTGAGCGCGGAGGTCACTGTTTTCAGATCTGTGAAGGCCATGAAGGGGTTGCGGAACTTCACTTCGCCGCGCATGATCTCCTCGACGTTGTTCTTGATGTTCTCGGAGTACGAGGTGACGATCGGGCAGTTGTAGTGGTTGTCCGCATCCTTAAATTCCTTCCGCTCATAAAAGAGGGCGGGATAGAAAATAAAGTCGACCTTCTGGTTAATGAGCCACTGGATGTGCCCGTGCGTTATTTTCGCGGGGTAACATGCGGACTCGGACGGAATGGACTCGATGCCCATCTCGTAAATCTTGTGGGTTGAGGGCGGAGAGAGCACGACTCGATAGCCCAGTTCCTTGAAGAACGTCGCCCAGAACGGGTAATCCTCGTACATGTTCAGGACTCTGGGAATGCCGACGGTGCCCCTTGTGGCCTCGGTCTTGGAGAGCGGGCGGTAGCCGAAAATACGGCCCATCTTGTATTTATAAAGGTTCGGGATGCCGTTGTCCGTCTTCTCGAGACCCAGACCTCTCTCGCAGCGGTTGCCGGTGATGAACTGGCGGCCGTCGCTGAAGTGGTTGATGGTCAGGCGGCAGTTGTTCGCGCACTTGCCGCAGTTGCCAAGCGTCGTCTCGAACGTGAGGTTCTCCATCTCCTCGAAGCTGAGCATCGTTGTCGGGATGCTCTCGTCGTAGCGCTCTCTTGCGATGAGCGCAGCGCCGAAGGCTCCCATGATGCCCGCAATGTCAGGGCGGATCACGTGGCCGTTGGAGATCAGCTCGAAGGCGCGCAGTACGGCGTCATTATAAAAAGTACCGCCCTGCACGACAATGTTGCGGCCCAGCTCCTGCGCGGAGGAGACCTTCATTACCTTAAAGAGCGCATTCTTGATGACAGAGTACGCAAGGCCGGCAGAGATGTCCGCAACCGCTGCGCCCTCCTTCTGCGCCTGCTTAACCCTCGAATTCATGAAAACAGTGCAGCGTGTGCCGAGGTCAATCGGGTGCTCGGCAAAGAGCGCCGCCTTGGCGAAATCCTGCACCGAGTACTTCAGCGACTTGGCAAAGGTCTCTATAAAGGAGCCGCAGCCGGAGGAGCACGCCTCGTTGAGCGTCACGGAGTCTACTGCGCCGTTCTTGATGCGGATGCACTTCATGTCCTGTCCGCCGATATCGAGGATGCAGTCCACCTGCGGATCAAAATACGATGCGCCGTAGTAGTGCGCAATCGTCTCAACCTCGCCGTGGTCGAGCTTGAAGGCTGCCTTCATGAGGGCCTCGCCGTAGCCGGTGGAGCATCCGCCGGAGATGGTAATGTCGCTCCTCGGCATGGCGTGGTCGAGCTCTGTGATGCCGCGGATGGCTGTCTTAATGGGTGATCCGTTGTTGGAGGAGTAGAAGCTCCAGAGGAGCTCGCCGTCCTCACCGACAAGGGCGAGCTTCGTCGTCGTGGAGCCCGCATCAATGCCAAGGAAGGCTTTTCCCTGATACGCGGAGAGGTCGCCCTTCTTTACCTTAGCTGTGTTGTGGCGCGCACAGAACTCGTCATACTCCTCTTTGGAGTGGAAGAGGGGCTCCATGCGGGCAACCTCGAACTCCATCTGCATCGGGCGGGAGGTTTTGTCGATCAGCTCCTCAAGCGTGCAGAAATTGTCCTCTTTCGCGTTGAGGGCACTCCCCATGGCCGGGAAGAGGTGAGAATTCTCCACATTTACGATGTGCTCGTCGTCGAGATGGAGCTCACGGATAAATGCCGCGCGCAGCTCTGTCAGGAAGTGGAGCGGGCCGCCGAGAAAGGCCACATGTCCTCTGATCGGCTTGCCCTGTGCGAGGCCGGAGATGGTCTGAATCACAACTGCCTGGAAAATAGAGGCAGCCAGGTCCTCCTTTCTCGCGCCGTCATTGATGAGGGGCTGGATATCGGACTTTGCGAATACGCCGCAGCGGGCCGCAATGGTATAGAGCGACTGGTAGTTCTTCGCGTACTCGTTCAGGCCCTTCGCGTCTGTCTGCAGGAGAGAAGCCATCTGGTCGATAAAAGAGCCTGTGCCGCCTGCGCAGGTGCCGTTCATCCTCTCCTCGACGTTGCCGTTCTCAAAATAGATAATCTTCGCATCCTCGCCGCCCAGCTCAATTGCGACGTCTGTCTGCGGCGCGATCTCCTCGATGGCGGCAGCCTCGGCCACGACCTCCTGGACGAAGGGAACACCAAGGTAGTTGGCAAGAGAGAGTCCGCCGGATCCTGTGATCACGGGATGAATCGTGATGTCCGGCATCTTGTCGTGGATCTCGATCAGAAGAGCATAGAGGGTCTTTCTGATCTCGGCATGGTGGCGCTTATAGTCGCCGAAAATAAGATGGTGCTGCGCATCCATGAGCGCAACCTTGACTGTAGTGGAACCGATATCAATTCCGAGGGTGTAATCTTTTGCGATCAAATCTATATTCTCCACATTTGTGATGTCAGAGGAAAAATCGTTATACTGCATCCAGGGTATTCTGCCTTGTCACGAGCGACGCAGGTCTTCCGGGTTCTTCCTTTGACAAGCTGTATCGATGTTTTCGCGGAAGGTTTCTACCTATTAAAATGGTATGGAATCAACCGCGTACTATGGCGATTCTAAATCGCGCACAATTTAATGTCAACGACACAGGTTACCACAAAATGTGAAGTTTGGGTGTATGCTGTATTCCCTTTATAGAAATTTCACCGGTGTGAATTGTCAGGTATGATACAATATTGCAATAGCGCCGATAGCCTTATGTATTTTCTTTGTCAGCGGCGCGAGGCATTGGGGCGGAGCCTGCAGATTCCTGCGGATGCCCGCTCTCCTATAAGGGCAATGCATTGGTTTGTAAATAGTTTGAGACAAGGTGTACCCGGACATCAATCATTAGTATTAGTAAGGACAATTATGGACTGGCTGGAAAAGAAACTTGGACGATATGCAATCAGAAATCTCTCACTCGTGCTGATCATGTGCTACGCATGCGGCTACATCATCAGACAGATCAATGCAAAATTTCTGCTGATGCTGACGCTGGATCCATATGCAATTCTGCACGGGCAGATCTGGCGTCTTGTGACCTGGCTCATTGTACCGCCGGACAGCAGCAATATTTTCTTTGTGCTCATTATGCTCCTGTTCTACTATCAGATCGGTACGGCGCTGGAGCGGACGTGGGGAACGTGGAGGTACAACGTCTATATTTTCGGCGGTATGCTGTGCACAATCATCGGCGCATTTCTGATGATGGGGTTTGCGTATCTGATCGGAGATCCCGGTGTGAAGCTGATGGGCGGGATGTACTTTCGCGTGATCAGTATTGTTTTCAGTACGTATTACGTCAATATGTCGATCTTTCTCGCGTACGCGGCGACGTTTCCGGAGGCGGTGGTGCTGCTCTTCTTCATTCTGCCGGTGAAGACGAAGTGGCTGGGGATTGCGTACGGTGCGCTGCTCGCTTATGATTTCGTAAAGGCGGCAGCAGGCGGAGCGTATTATCTGTGCTTTGCGATGGCGGCGTCGCTGGCGAACTTTTTCATTTTCTTCATCTCCACGAGAATGGGAGGCCTCAGCTTCAAGGAGTGGAAGAGAAGGAGAGATTTCAAGAAGGCGATGCGCGGCTCATCTTCGAGGGGCGGCGCTTCCGGGAACGGATGGAGACGCGGCGGAAATGGTTCGGGAAGCGGCTTCGGATTTGGACGGAACGGTAGAAATGATGGCAGCAGTACGAATGGTGCGGGCAATGGAACTGCGGACGGTGTGTGGCACCATGCAGGCGGAAATATCGGCAATGGTTCGCCGGTGCACATGAATCCGCGCGGTGCTGTCCACAGGTGTGCGATCTGCGGGCGGACGGAGCTGGATGATCCGAACCTTGAGTTCCGTTACTGCTCCAAGTGCGAGGGCAACTACGAGTTCTGTCAGGATCATCTCTTCCTGCACATTCATGCGAAGGACGGGAAGGGACCGCTGCCGATGCAGGTGGAGAAGAAGTGATCAGTGCCTGCCGTTGCGTGGGCAGGATTATTGTATTGATTCTTTGATGAAATGCCGCAGGCTTGGCGGTTGAGGAGTGGGATGAACGAATTTTCAAAGGAAGAGAATTTTATTACGATGCTGCAGGCTGTGCTGAAGAAGGCACAGAAGAACCACAATGTCATTTCGCGTCAGGACCTGCAGGATGCATTCGGCGATCTGCAGCTCGATGATGCGCAGATGAAGCAGGTGGAGAACTATCTGCACGCGAACAATATCGGTGTCGACGAGGCACTTCCTCTGGAGGACGTGCTGACGGAGGAGGAGCACAACTATCTCAAGGATTATGAAGAGATGGTGAGCCGGATTGAGCAGCCTTCGGAGGGCGAGCTGGAGGCGCTGGAGATCCAGGCAATGGCAGGCGAGGCTGATGCGCAGAGAAGGCTTGCGGAGACGATGCTCAGCGATGTTGTGGACATCGCGAAGCTCTACATCGGGCAGGGCGTCTATATGGAGGATCTCATCGGGATCGGAAATGAGGCGCTCATGCGCGGTGTGAAGCTCCTTGCGCCTCTGGACAAGCCTTCGGAGGTAAAGCCGGATCTCGCGCAGAGAATTATGACGGCGATGGAGGAACTTATTGCAGAGGACATGGACCAGGCAGTTGCAGGGCAGGACGCCGCTGATCTCACGAACAAGGTGAAGGAGAAGGCAGATGAGCTGGCGGCGGATCTTGGACGCAAGGTGACAGTCGAGGAGCTGGCTGCAGAGGGCGATGTGACCGAGGATGAGATCATGGACGCGATCCGGATCAGCGCGAACAAGATCGATTCGATTGATTATAAGCAGGCGTGAAAATGGGCTTTATGGATAAGAGCAATCAATATGGAGATTTTCAGTATATTATTGACGACCTCTACGCCGTGACGATCGGCGCAAAGCTCAGCTATGCCCAGCTCATGGACAATGAGGACCTCTCTTATAAGTACAGGTGCATCATTAAGCGGTATTTTCTGCAGGAGGTTGCGGACGATACTACGCTTGAGAGTCACTTCTATTACATGGCACCGGATGCACAGAGCACGGAGATCTACGACAGGATGCGCACGAAGGTGCGGATCTATTATCCTGTGACACGCACGAAGGGCGGCCGGAGTGAAACTGTCTATGAAGAGAGAGTTATGAAGCCGTCGGAGCTGGCGGCGATCCCGCCTGCCTCGAAAGAGAAGATGGGTATCATTGTACATGAGGTCGAGATTTCGAAGAGAGGGCTCATGAATTACGCGATGTGAGAGATTTGGATGCAAGGCCATGCAGGCTTTAGTGAGTTTTACGGCCACGGAAAGGAATTTCCGTGGAAATGGATGAATAACTGCAATGGCCGCAGAAAAATTACGGCCAAAGGAGAGAATTTCCTGGGATTTGGATGAATCAGGAAGTATCGTTCCCGGTCGATATCTTTGAAAAGTGTTCATAGAAAGGTGTATACACAATCTGCCTATCATGTTATTATTATCGCAAGTTATCTGATTTGCTCACGTCCGCTCAGATAACTATACGGTTAGATCATTATCCGGTCCTTATTTGACATTTCATTTCTGAATATAATTATCAGCAATATTCACTAGCTATATATCTGCCCACATTTCTTCTGCAATCTATTCATTAACCTCTAAACTTCAGGTGCAATCAATTCAAATGAAAACGGCCGCTGGCAGTATTGCATCCTGCACCGGCAGATGCTATACTGTTAAACAGAACAGACGTTCGATATATTCATCGGACGGTGTTCGGACATAGAGAAGGAGTCATCATATCATGGGAATGGATCACAACGACAAACTAAAGGCACTGGATGCAGCTATCGCACAGATTGAGAAGCAATACGGCAAGGGTGCCGTGATGAAACTGGGTGATCCTGCTACCAATATGAATATTGAGACCACACCTACAGGGTCTCTCTCGCTGGATATTGCGCTCGGTATGGGCGGTATCCCCAAGGGGAGAATTATTGAGGTGTATGGACCGGAGTCTTCCGGTAAGACAACACTGACACTGCACATGATCGCCGAGGTACAGAGAAGAGGCGGTATTGCCGGATTCATCGATGCGGAGCATGCGCTGGATCCTGTCTATGCACGCAATATCGGAGTGGATATTGACAATCTCTACATCTCGCAGCCGGATTCCGGTGAGCAGGGCCTTGAGATTGCTGAGACGATGGTTCGTTCCGGCGCAATTGACATCGTGGTTGTCGACTCTGTTGCAGCACTTGTTCCGAAGCAGGAGATCGATGGCGACATGGGTGATGCACATGTCGGTCTGCAGGCAAGACTGATGTCGCAGGCACTGCGCAAACTCACTGCAGTCATTTCGAAGTCGAATTGTTCAGTTGTCTTCATCAACCAGCTGCGTGAGAAGGTTGGTGTGATGTTCGGCAATCCCGAGACCACGACAGGCGGCCGTGCACTCAAGTTCTATTCATCTATCCGTCTGGATGTGCGCAGAATTGACTCGATCAAGCAAAACGGCGAGGTTGTCGGCAACCGCACCAGAGTGAAGGTGGTGAAGAACAAGATTGCTCCGCCCTTCAAGGAGGCTGAGTTCGATATTATGTTTGGAAAGGGAATATCTTACTCCGGAGATGTGCTGGATCTCGCTGCCAATGCCGACATCGTGAACAAGAGCGGCGCATGGTACAACTATGAGGGATCAAAGATCGGACAGGGCCGCGAGAACGCGAAGAAGTATATTGAGGATCATCCTGAGCTCCTCTATGAGCTGGATATGAAGGTCAGAGAGCACTATGGCCTCAATCCGGAAGGTGCGAGAAAACCTGCGGGACCTGACGCTGAGGGGGCTGTCGCAGGTGAGGCAGTGGAGCTGCCGGAGGATGCTGCGGAGTAATTAATCGATTTCGCATACAGGAGGAAAAGCTCTTCATGCTCATTACAGCCTTACAGCCACAGGGAAAAACCAAATGCAGGATAGAGGTGGATTATGAAGAGACTTTTGTGCTCCATAGGAAAGATGTCTTCCTTTATGGTCTGAAGGAGGGAGAAGAGATCCCGGAAGAGGTATGGACAGAGCTGGAGGACCAGTTCCGTGCGGATGCATTGCATAAGTGCGGGAGTCTCCTTATGAACTGCGATTACTCTGAGAAGGGACTCTACGACAAACTTATACAGAGCGGGTTCCCACGTGAAACTGCTGCCGGCGCTGTGGCCGAGATGGTAAAGGCACACTATGTCGACGACAGGCGTCTGGCAGCCAATTATGTACATTTTCACCTGTCAGACAGGAGCAAAACCCGCATTCGTATGGACCTCATGAAGAAGGGCGTCGACAGTGAGCTGATCAAAGAGGCCTTTGAGAATGAGGAAGAAGAGACAGGAGAGTCTTCTCTGGAGGCTGAGAAGGCTCAGATCAGGGCGCTGCTTGAGAAGAAGCATTATGATCCAGACCATGCTGAATGGCAGGATGTGCAGAAGATGAAGGCCTTTTTATACAGAAAAGGTTATTCACAGGGAGCCATTCGTGCAGTGATGGAGGAGAACTGAGGGGCTGGTTACGAAAGAGTCCTGGATCTGATTGCCGGCCTTCCACTGAAATCGGGATCAGCGTATGATCAGCAGTCTCAGATAAATCAACAAGCACTTCTGATAAAACAATAAGCACTGTTTAGAGGAAAAGCGATAAAACCGAAGTAAGCTGAAAACGGTTTTGTCGGATTAAGCCAAAAGAATATACCTGAAGTCAAGTCAAAAACGTATCTGCCCATCAAACCCAAAGCGACAAAGCCAGGCCAAATCAAGAACAGACGTTCTGTATCAAATCAAGTGTGACAATTGTATAAAATGCCGCCAACCACATCAACTATAAGCAACAATCAATCATAACAACAAATCTTGTTTACTAATCTTATCCACATCAAATATTTCAATAATTCACAAATGATAAGGAGCTGCCATGTTCAGCACAGTTCTTTCCGGGGCCACACATGGCCTGCAGAGTTATCTGATGAGCGTTGAGACGGACATCAGCGACGGACTGCCGAGTCTGTCTATGGTGGGCTTCGTCTCTGCAACTGTACGGGAGGCGGGAGAGCGCGTGCGCGTTGCCCTGAAGAATATGGGCATCCGGATTCCACCTTCGCGCATCACGGTTAATTTTTCACCGGCGGATATTCCAAAGACCGGAATTGTCATCGATCTTCCTGTGGCGATCGGCATTCTTGTCTGCCTCGGTGTGGTGCCGCAGGAGGAAGTGGAACAGACGCTTTTTCTGGGTGAATTATCTCTGGACGGACGAATTCTGCCGGTGCGCGGTGTCCTGCCGATTGTGCAGGAGGCCAAGAGAAGGGGGATCGGGTTGTGTATTCTGCCGAAAGACAACGCCAGGGAGGGAGCTGTCACAAGAGGAATACGTGTTGTTGGCTTCTCACATCTGCGACAGCTCGTGGACTACCTGAATGCCGATGAGCAGGAGAGAGAGGAGATCTCGGCGGACGAGCAGCTCGACGTCAATGCTCTTTTTGCAAAGAGTTCGGAAGAGGAAAAGGAAACTGATTTTTCCGATGTGCATGGACAGAGCGGCGTCAAGAGAGTATTGGAAATCGCTGCCTCCGGCTTCCACAACTGCATGATGATCGGTCCGCCGGGATCAGGCAAGTCTATGATGGCCAGATGTATCCCTTCAATTCTTCCTCCTCTTACATTAAGCGAGAGTCTTGAGGTATCTGCCATCTACAGTATCTGCGGCGAGATCAGCAGCGATCACCCACTTATTACCAGAAGACCTTTTCTTTCCCCTCATCACTCCATAACACCGCAGGCGATGACGGGCGGCGGAACCCATCCTATGCCCGGCATCTTATCCAAAGCGCACCGCGGCGTTCTCTTCATGGATGAGTTTCCTGAATTTAACAAAGATGTTCTCAATGCACTGCGCCAGCCCATGGAGGAGCACAGAATTGTGGTCTCCCGCGCATCCGGCTCCTATGCCTATCCGGCACGCACTCTTCTTGCAGCGGCAATGAATCCCTGCCCATGCGGCCATTATCCGGACCGGAAGAAATGCACATGCACGGAACCGGAGATCAGGCGATATATGCACCGTATTCCAGGACCTATTGTGGACCGGATTGATCTGTGTGTGGATGCGCCAAAGGTTCCGGTGGGTGATCTCATGACAGGACGGAAGACGGAGACGAGTGCAGAGATACGAGAGAGTGTGATGCGTGCACGGGAAAGGCAGAAAGCCAGGTTTGAGGGAACTTCTTTTTCCTTCAATGCGGATATGGATGCGCGGGCAGTGGAGAAATTCTGCATCCTTGAGCGCAGAGAACAGCTCTTTGTCAGAGAGATTTTCGATAAGATGGGACTCTCCGCCAGGGCTTATCACAAGATCTTAAAAGTGGCGCGCACTATTGCGGATTTGTCCGGCCGTGACCGCATTACAGAAGATGATCTCGCCGAGGCGGTGAGCTACCGCATGAGTATAAGGGAGAAGACAGAAGAACTGACATTGCATGCATGATTTGTTATTGACAGCACCTTTGGTGATATCAGAACCCTGGATAGGAAATTTGTTTACCCCGATGGGATTTTTGATTTACTGAGGGGAAGTCAAAATGTTTGTCTGCAACATCAAGGAGTTCAATATGGATATATACAGACTCTGGCTGGCTGCCATCAATGGCATCGGGCGAAAGACTGTTTTCAGAATGTGGGAAATGATCGGCAGGGATGACTTTGCTGAGTTGATTTATCGGATGCAGGATCACGAGCTGCAGGCGTTCACGCAGCAGATCTGTGATCAGCCGGACAAACGAGGGAAGACCAATCCTGCCATTCTGGAGGATCTGCTGCTGTGCGCAAGGCGCTCCATCAATCCTGAGAAGCTCGAAGAAGAGCTGCAGAAAAAGAGAATACTGTTTATGACATATGGCGATGGAGAGTATCCGGAAAAACTACTGGAAATTCCGGATCCGCCTTTTTGTCTTTTTTGTATCGGCAGGATGCCGGATGACCGTCCCACAGTGTCAATTATCGGCGCGCGCAATGCAACACCGTATGGAAGGGAGCAGGCAAGAGTCTTTGGCAGTACACTCTCCCGTTACGGGATGAACGTGATCAGCGGTATGGCGAGAGGAATAGACGGCATTGCCGGCCGCGCGGCACTGGATGCAGGAGGGTATTCTGCCGCGGTGCTGGGGTGCGGTGTGGACATCTGCTATCCAAGCGACAATAAGGATCTTTATGAGCGGTTATGCCGGGACGGCGGCGTGATCTCGGAATATATGCCCGGGACGGCGGCGCAGGCGAGGCTTTTTCCGCTGAGAAACCGCATTATCAGTGGTCTGTCTGACGTTGTCCTCGTGATTGAGGCGTCGCAGAAGAGCGGAACGCTCATTACTGTCGATATGGCACTGGATCAGAACCGGGAGATTTATGCACTCCCAGGCAGAGTGACGGATGTGAGATCCGGCGGCTGCAATCGTCTGATCCGTCAGGGGGCCAATATCGCGGCATCACCGGAGGACATCGTGATAGATTTGCTGGGAGCGCAGGGCGTTCCGATGGACCGGTATGGAAATGCCCACACAGCGAAGGAGATGAGGAAGCTCGCAATGGAGGAGTCGACTGGTATCGATCATAACCAGGTGGTGCAGACTCTGCAGGATGCGGCATCCGCCCGCGAGAAGGAGAGACAGCTGCGCAGAAGGGATATTAACCGCAACATGAATGACACGGAACGGCTGATCGCCTCTTATCTGGATGAATCAGTTCCTGTCAGCCTGCAGAATATTGCAGAACAGACCATGAGAAAAGGTGGATTGAACATTCCTTTCTCTGCGCTCAGTACTACTGCAGTAAAGATGCAGATGAAGGGAATGATCAGAGAATGTGGGAAGGGAATGTATATTTTGCAGATTTGAACGGATACTGAGAGCAGGTTGTGTTCTCGACGATATAACAAAATTTTGATATAATACGGCTATCCAGGAGGAAAGTATCATGCCATCAATTAAATCAAGTGCAGACTTGAGGAATAACTACAATATGGTATCAGAACAAGCTCATGAATATGGTGAACCGATTTTTATCACGAAAAATGGCAAAGGTGATCTTGCTGTCATGAGTATTGAAGCGTATGAAGACATGCAAGGCAGACTGGACCTGTACGAGAAGGTGGCAGAAGGCCTCGATGATGCGAAATCCGGAAATACATATCCAGTGCAGGATGTCATAAAAGAAATTCGTGCAGGCCTCAAGAAATGAAATATAAAGTCAAGATGACAAGAAGGGCACGAATCGACCTCCAAGGTGCAGTAGATTATATATCCTTTGAGCTGTTCAATCCGGCTGCAGCTGAAAAACTGCTTGATGATTTTGGGGAAAAGATGGGAGAACTGGCAGAGTACCCTGAAGGATGTGCACTTATCGCAGACAGTGTGCTGCGAAGTTGGGGAATCCGATCGGTCACCATCGACAATTATCTCATCTTATATACAGTCCACGAAGACACTGTCTGCATTGTGAGATTCCTTCATCAGAGACGTGATTGGAAACGGTTATTAAGGGATGAGAAAAAAACGAATGATGGGGAATGAATTCTTTCTGATGCTGCTTAACCTTCAGATGATGATTTGAGGATTGTAACTGAAAAGAGGGCAAAATCCGCATGAAACTAAATGAAGCAGGAGGCCGGAACAGCCTGATCTCTGTGATCATACCGCTGTACAATGCGGCGGCATATATTGAACAGACAATGCATTCGGTGGAGCAGCAGACGTACCGGAATTGGGAAATGATTTTGGTGGATGACTACGGGACGGATGGGAGTTTGTCAGTGGCCGAGCGGGCAAGAGAGGCATCGCCCTTCAAGGGACAGATCCGGATCATTCACAATGAGAGGAATATGGGCGCTGCAGCCAGCAGGAACCATGGCGTGCAGGAGGCGAGAGGAAGATATATTGCCTTTCTCGACGCCGATGATCTCTGGAAGCCGGATAAGCTCGAGATGCAGCTGCGGTTTCTGCAGGAAAATAATGCAGGATTTACATACACATCTTATGAGTTCGGGGATGCCAGTGCTGTCGGCACCGGCCGCATTGTGCATGCCATCGACAGATTGGATTTCAGACATGCGCTGAGTCGGACCGTTATTTTCACATCGACTGTGATCTTTGATACAGAGAAGATCGATAAATCCTTCATTCAGATGCCGGACATGCCTTCTGAGGACACGGCGTTATGGTGGACGCTTCTGCGGAAGGGCTTTATCGCATACGGACTGGATAAAGTGCTCACGGTGTACCGGCGGCCGGCAAGATCACTCTCCTCGAATAAGAGTAAGTCAGTGCACCGCGTTTGGAATCTGCTGATCAATGTGGCGGGATGCAGCAGGCCGGAGGCAGCTCTGCACCTGATCGGGTGGGCCTTCCACGCGACGGTGCGGAGACTGTAGCCCCCTCACGCGTAGTGATACACGCCTTTGTACCGCACGAAGCACACAACGGTTACGATTAATGTCAGGATGTTGGCAATGATGATGGAGCTCCAGATGCCGTCGATCCCAAAGAGAGCCGGCATGATCAGCACGGCTGCTACCTGAAAGACGAGCGTGCGCAGGACCGAGATCAGCGCTGAGATAAAGCCGTTGTTCATTGAGGTGAAGAACGCCGACCCGTAGATGTTGATCCCCATGAAGATGTAGGCGAGCGAATAGATGCGGATCGCCTTCGTCGTCAGCTGCAGCAGGTCGGGATCATAGCCCGCAAAGATCATGGCGAGCGGATGCGCCAGTAGAATAGACGCGGCTGTCATGATGAAGCCGGCCACGGATACTATGCGTATACTCTTGTTATATACATTTTTCAGTTCTGCGTAGCTGGCAGCGCCGAGATCATATCCTGTAATCGGGGAGGCACCCATCGAATAGCCGAAGAACATACCGATGAAGGCGAAATTCGTGTACATGATGATGCCGTAGGCGGCGACGCCGCTCTGCCCGATGTATTTCATCAGCTGAAAATTGTACATCATGCTGGCCACGGACACAGAAATGTTGGAGAGAAACTCCGAAGAGCCGTTGCCGGCGCTCTTCATCAGTACCTCACCCATGAAATGCGTGCGCCCGAGGCGAAGCCTCGAGCTGTTCGGCCGCAGGAAGTAAACGAGCGGAATGATTCCTCCGACGCACTGCGAGATGATCGTCGCAGCAGCGGCGCTCCCAAGCCCCCAGTGGAAGACGCCCATGAAGAGACCGTCCAGTATCATGTTTGTAAATCCCGCGGCGAGGGTCACACGCAGTCCCAGACGAGGCTTCTCTGCTGTAATGA
Source organism: Lachnospiraceae bacterium UBA2734 (assembly GCA_002353635.1). Classification (GTDB taxonomy): domain Bacteria; phylum Bacillota; class Clostridia; order Lachnospirales; family Lachnospiraceae; genus CAG-791. The sequence goes on along the minus strand of DEKA01000004.1, from coordinate 1,341 downwards.
GGAACGTCTGGAAGGCATTCTGCAGCATGAAAGCGGGGATGCCGAGGAGATTGATCCGCGCATACAGCACGCAGTACGGCAAGAGCTCCTCTGTGGCGCCGAGAAAGAGCGCAACCTTTGTCACGAGCAGATTCCCCACAATCGTGAAAACAAAGCCGACCGCGATGACCGTATATATAATAAGAGAAAAGATCTCATTGGCACGCTTCTTGTTGCCAGTGCCGAGCGTAACGGCGACCAGCGCACTTCCGCCCGAGCCCAGCATGAAGCCGACTGCCGAAAAGATCATGATATACGGCATGATCAGATTGAGGGCGGCAAAGGGCGTCGCGCCGACGAAATTGGACACAAAGAAACCATCCACCACGCCGTAAATCGAAGTAAAGATCATCATCATGATCGGCGAAATGGTGAACCGCAGAAGTCGGGTATAGGTAAAGTGATCGGAGAGCCTGATCTTCTGTGTGGACTGCATGATAAACCTCCTGAAGAATTGGAATCTCTGCCCTCATTACATCACGTCTGCACAGGAAGGACTTGCAAAAACGAACGGCCGGTCTTTGTACAAAGATGTGCATTAAAGGCTGTCGGCAGCCGGTCTTTCCCGTCCTGTTAAATTCAATAGGCAGCTCTTGTATCATATAGGAATAAAATTTAATGTCAACCACGCAAAGGTTTGCTTAATGTCAAGACCCGGTAAGAAGAGGGCGTGATACGGCCAAATCGGTGTATTCGGCGAGGAACATATTCATGACGTTTCTTGATCGTTTTCTCCATTTGCTCCTGTGTCAAGAGACTGAGATTTCGGCGGATCCATTACACCGGGGAGCTTATAATCCATCACACCGAGGGGCTTTGCCGTTGAATTCTTCCCCGAATCATTGTATGATCAGAACGTTGAGCAAATTCGGAAAGGACGGCCCATATGGCACTTAAGAAGAAACCGGTTACCGGCATGAAGGACATTATGCCGGAGGAGATGGAGATCCGCGAGTACTGCACCTCCGTCATCAGTAAGACGTATGCCGAGTTCGGTTTTCAGAGGATAGAGACGCCGTGCGTCGAGAGCATTGAGAATCTGACCTCCAAGTCCGGCGGCGACAATGAGAAGCTGATCTTCAAGATCTTAAAGAGAGGCGAGAAGCTTCGCCTGGATGAGGCAAAGAGCGAGGCAGATCTGGTCGACGGCGGACTTCGCTATGATCTGACGGTGCCGCTGGTCCGGTATTTTTCCAATCATGAAAATGAGTTGCCGATGCCGTTTAAGGCACTGCAGATGGGCAATGTATGGAGAGCTGACCGCCCGCAGAAGGGAAGATACCGCCAGTTCATGCAGTGCGA
>DEKA01000016.1:10406-33078 GCA_002353635.1 Lachnospiraceae bacterium UBA2734 | reverse complement strand
GGAAGTTAACTTTTTACTTCAGATTTTGAATAATACACAAAATCTGTCGTGTATTCTCCAGGATTTTAGTTTATAATGATAGCAGGAGCAGAAAAAACTCTGTCTACTAGACAACGGAGGGTTTGCTACATGAAGACTATCATTACGATTGGAAGACAGTTCGGTTCCGGCGGACATATGATCGGACAGAAGGTCGCCGACCATTACGGTATCAAGTGTTACGACAAGGAGCTGCTCGCAAAGGCAGCCTCCAACAGCGGTTTCTGCCAGGAGATGATCCAGCAGCAGGATGAGAGACCTACGAATTCCTTCCTGTACAACCTCGTGATGGACACATACTCCTTTGGCTACAACGCATCCAGTTTTGTCGATATGCCCATCTCGCAGAAGGTGTTCCTCGCCCAGTTCGACACGATCAAGCAGATTGCGAAGGAAGGTCCGTGCGTTTTCATCGGAAGGTGCTCTGACAGTGCGCTGGATGATCGGAGCGATGTCATCAATATCTTCATTCATGCGGATGAAGACTACAGGATCAAGGAGATCATGCACCGCTACCCGGACATCACTACCGAGCAGAAGGCGAGAGACTTCATGAACAAGAAGGACAAGCAGCGCCAGAGCTACTACAACTATTACTCCACGAAGAAGTGGGGCCGCGCTGATACCTATGATTTCTCGATCAATTCCTCGCTTCTTGGAATCGACGGCACCGTAAATCTTATCATCCAGATGGTGGATGACTTCGAGAACAGACACTGAGAGCGGACAGGACATGCAATGATGGACGGTTTCGTCGAAACCGCTATCGGGGAGTTCCCGGCAGGCGTATGTCTGCCGGGATTTTTTTATGATGAGACAGATCAAACCCACAAAAGAACAGCTAAGAATGGCGCTGACGGTCTTTATGACCGCGGCGGCAATTCTTATTTTCAGCTATCTGCTGTACAACGGGAAGAGCTTCGTGCGGGCCATCAACGCCTTTACGGGACACCTGACCGCAATCCTCTGCGGCATTGTCATCGCCTATGTGCTCTCGCCCATCCAGAATTTCCTTGAGCATTATCTGATTGCGCCGCTCTATATGCGGGCAGGGTACGATGCCTTCAACGATCTGCGCAAGAAGCGCGTAATGCGGCGCATCTCCGTAACCATTACGATGGGTTTCTTTGTCCTTCTCGTATATTCGCTGATTGCGATCATCGGTCCACAGCTGTATATGAGCGTGCGCACGATTCTCTACAATCTGCCTGTCTATACCCGCAACATCAACCGGTTCTTCAGCCACGCCTTTGAGGAAAATCCGGAGGTGCAGGCCAACGTCAATCTTCTGATCAACAAGATCAGTGATGCGCTGATGGATTTCGTACAGGAGAAAATCTGGCCGCAGCTGACGAATATTATTCAGATTATCTCAAAATTTGCGCTCAATGTTGCCACCGGCATCATCAATTTCTTTGTGGGGGCCATTATTGCCACCTACCTTCTGTATTCAAAGGACAAGTTCTGCGCACAGGGCAAGCAGTTCGCCTACGCGTTTTTCTCTGAGCGCACCGCAAATGAGATTGTGGGAGAGTGCAGATACATCCACTACACATTCATCGGCTTTATTACAGGTAAGATCGTGGACTCGATCATCATAGGGCTCCTTTGTTTTCTCTTTACCAGCCTTCTGAAAACACCTTTCCCGGTCCTCGTCTCCTTCATCGTTGGCATTACGAACGTCATCCCGTTCTTTGGTCCCTACATCGGCGGAATTGTCGGCGGAATTCTTGTATTCATGATCAATCCGCTGGATGCACTTGTTTTCATTGTGATGGTGATCCTGCTGCAGCAGTTCGACGGCAATATCCTTGGTCCGAAGATCCTCGGCGATTCAACTGGACTGACCAGCTTCTGGGTGATCTTTGCCATCATGTTCTTTGGAGCGCTCTGGGGGCTTGCAGGATGGGTCATCGGCGTGCCGCTGTTCGCGGTCATCTACCACGGCATAGGGCGCTGGATCACGCATCTGCTGCGCAAACGGGCACTGCCGTCCGATACGGAGACATATAAGGATGTCGCCTATTTCAAGGACGGCAGGATCTGTTACCTGCATGACCACAGCAACAAGGAATTCAACGCAAGGCAGCCGGCATCGTCCTGGTCCCGGATTTTCAAGTTCAGGCGCGGCACAAAACGCAGCGGTAAAGACAAGTCAGAATAAGCCGGACTTTCGCTTGAGCATCGGATGAGCATAGAAAATCAGTTTCAAATTTATCTGACAATTTAAGCTGTACAAAAAGCAATTATACAAATACAATAGGGAGATTTACTGTAGATGAAATTTGTGATTCAGCGCGTTACGAAGGCACAGGTAGATGTGGACGGCAAAACGGTCGGCAGAATCGATAAGGGCTATATGGTGCTCATCGGCATCTCAAACAGCGACACGGAAGCGGTTGCCGACAAAATGGTCGCCAAGATGATCGGCCTTCGGATTTTCGAGGATGAAAACGGAAAGACGAATCTGAACCTTGCATCGGTCGGCGGCGGCCTTTTGCTGATTTCACAGTTTACGCTGTACGCAGACTGTCATCATGGAAACCGGCCGTCGTTCATCCATGCCGGCGCGCCGGATGCGGCCAATGCGCTTTATGAATACATCATCAGAAAATGCCGCGAACAGGTGCCGGTTGTTGAGCACGGTATTTTCGGTGCAGAAATGCAGGTGTCGCTTGTTAACGACGGTCCGTTCACAATCGTCCTTGACTCGGAGGATCTGTCCATCCGTGGGTGAGTGGGGGCCTGCGGCAGACATATTTTTTCGCAAAATGTCTCTTTTATGAAAAAATATGTCGGATTTTGTGGTATGATTATAGCGTTTAAGAATCTTTAGCCTGCAGCCTGCACTGTAACCGGATGTTCTTCTAATCCTTTCTCAGAGATTTCGGAAAAGCGGTCCGAAAACCGAATTGTTCAAGACAAGGTAAAGGATGTAAAAGAAAATGCATCGATGACTTTAATGTGTGCAGGCATATGCAGAATTATTATCCAAGGGGTACGCATACCATGGCCACACGACAGAACTCATACCGCGCCGAGCTCACTTCTCACTACAGGCAAAAATTCAACGAGCTGCAGGCACAGCTCCCGCCGTACATCAACGAATATCTTTTCACGGTCTGGAACACCAGTCAGATCTCTACAGTCATCGCTTACGGGAGCGACATCCTGTATTTTCTTCACTATCTTCAGGACAACAACTCCGCGTTTAAGGCGGTCGGCAGCATGTCAAGGATCCCATCGGAGCTCCTGTCCCAGATCAACTACCACGACATCGACGAATTCATTGGAAACCTCACTTATACAAGGAAGGACCGGCGCACAGGCCAGTCCCTCATTCTCAATGCGGGTAAAAGCCGCAAGAGCCGTGTCATGTCGAGTCTCTCCGCCATGTTCCATTATCTGCGCCTGCACGATTATATCGCAAAAGATCCCACGGAAGGTGCGGTGAAGATCCATCTGAAGAAGGACAAAGAAATCGACAGGCTCACAGTCCCGCAGGCCCATGAGCTCGTCGATGTGATCGAGAACAACAAGGTCGGATCAGACCGCCAGAAGAAATTTGAAGAAAAGACGCGATACCGGGACGCGGCGATCTGCACGCTCCTTCTGAACACCGGCATGCGTGTGTCTGAGTGCGTCGGGATTGACCTCAGCGACATCGACTGGGATGAGCAATGTGTCTGGATTATCCGGAAGGGCGGCGAGCCGGACCGCGTCTATTTTAACGACGAGACCGCTGCTGCTCTCTCCGACTACATCCATCTCGAGCGCCCAGAATATGCCCTGGATTCCGAAAAGGAAAGCGGCCCTTTGTTCCTCTCGAACAGAAAGAGCCGCATGACCGTGCGCGCGATTCAGTTCATGCTGAAGAAGTTCGGCATGGCGACCGGAAAGACCAATCTCTCTCCGCACAAGCTCCGCAAGACCTACGGCACGCTCCTGTACGACGAGACGGGCGACATAAAGCTCGTCGCGGATATTCTGGGCCACTCCAGCGTGAACACGACGGCGAAGCACTACATCGCCTCCAACAATAAGAAGTACGGGAAGGATCAGAATGTGTACGGGGACAATAGTTAGAAAACGAAATACCAAAACACCTCTATGACAGCAGAAGAACCTGGAGTACCCGTCAGGGTACTCCAGGTTCTGTCGTCTCGCCCCCTGTTTGTTATCTTCAGGCCTGCTCCTTCAGATGCCAGATTTCCTTATTGTAAGATTCAATCGTTCTGTCGGAGGAGAAAAATCCCGCATTTGCGATGTTGATGAGGGCTCTTCTTGTCCAGTCTCTGCTGTTCACGGCGTAGTCGCAGATCGCCTGGTTCTTGCGGACAATATAGGCGTTGAAATCCGGGAACGTCTGGAACCAGTCCTTGTTCAGCAGCTCATTCTTCAGTCTCTCCAGATTCTCCTTAATGCCGCCGTGTGCCAGCATTTCGTCGCTGGTAAGGAAGTCCACCGCTCTCTTGAGGTTTGGATCTGCCTCATACCAGTCTCTGGAGCAATAATCTGCCCTTGCGTAGTGATCAATAACCTGGTGGCTGCTCTCGCCGAAGATGTAGATGTTGTCGTTTCCAACGCGCTCAGCGATCTCCACGTTCGCGCCGTCCATCGTGCCAAGCGTAAGCGCGCCGTTGAGCATGAACTTCATATTGCCGGTGCCGCTCGCCTCCTTGGATGCGAGGGAAATCTGCTCGGAGAGGTCGCATGCGGGGATCATCTTCTCAGCTGCTGTCACGTTGTAATTTTCCACGAAAACAAGCTGGATCCATGCGGATACATCGGGATCGTCCGCGATCACCTTGGAGAGGGTCAGCAGCGCGTGGATGATATCCTTCGCGATGATATACGCAGGTGCAGCCTTGGCGCCGAAGATGCTGACGATCTTGTGGGCAGGTACATGGCCGGCCTTGATCTCATAGTACTCATGAATGAGATAAAGTAGATTGAGCTGCTGTCTCTTGTACTCGTGCAGTCTCTTGGACTGAATGAGGAACATGGCCTGCGGATCGATCTTCACACCCTGCTTCTTCTCGAGCCACTGGGCAAGAGCCGTCTTGTTGGCCTGCTTGATCTCGGCGAGCTCCTGAAGCGTCTCCTCATCATCCACGTAATCGAGGAGCTTCGTCAGCTCATCGGCGTTCTTCTTGAAGCCCGTGCCGATCCTCGTCTCAATCATGTTCGTCAGCCTCGGATTGCACTCAAGAAGCCAGCGTCTGAAAGTAATGCCGTTTGTCTTGTTGTTGAACTTCTCCGGATACAGTGCGTAGAAATCCTTCAGTTCGCTCTTCTCGAGAATCTCTGTGTGGAGCTTCGCCACGCCGTTTGTGGAGTGTGTGAAGTGGATGTCCATGTTGGCCATGTGCACGCGCTGATCCTTGTCGATGATGCCGGTCACCTCGGGATGGTTCTTGTCGCGCTCTCTGGCGATCCTGTCGAGGTGCTCGATGATGGGCATCAGCTGCGGAACAACCTTGTCGAGGAACCTTCTCGGCCATGTCTCGAGGGCCTCCGCGAGAATGGTGTGGTTCGTGTAGGCACAGGTCTTTGTGACAATGTCTACTGCTTCATCGAATTCGATGCCCTTCTCACCGAGAAGACGGATGAGCTCAGGGATCACCATGCTGGGATGTGTATCGTTGATCTGAATAGCGGCATAATCTGCGAGATCATGGTAATTGCAGCCTCTCTTTACACACTCATCGAGGATGAGCTGCGCGCCGGCTGATACCATAAGATACTGCTGGTAAATGCGAAGGAGACGGCCGTCCTCATCGGAATCGTCCGGATACAGGAAAAGTGTCAGATTCTTTGCGATATCCTTCTTGTCAAAATTGATGCCGTCCTTGATGATGGACTCATCGATCGTGTCGAGATCAAAGAGGTTCAGTGTGTTGGTTCTGCCCTCATAGCCCGTGATATTGAGCTCATAGAGCCTTGCCTCATACTCCTTGCCCGCAAGAGTTACCTTGTATGTCTTATCGGTTTTCTTCGCCCAGCACTGGTTTGTAAGCCACTTGTCGGGCATCTCTGTCTGCACGCCGCTCCCGATGTACTGATGGAAGAGGCCGCAGTGATAGCGAAGTCCAATACCGTCGCCCGGCAGGTTCATCGTCGCGAGGCTGTCCAGGAAGCAGGCAGCGAGGCGTCCAAGACCGCCGTTGCCAAGGCTCGGCTCATTCTCCATCTCCTCCAGATCAGAGAGCTCTTTCCCGTTCTCCCTGAGAATGTCTCTGACATCCTCGTAGATGCCAAGATTGATCAGATTGTTGGAGAGAAGCTTGCCGATCAGAAACTCCGCGGAAATATAATAGAGCTTCTTTCCCGTAACGGGCGTCTTCTTCTCGTCGCTGAACTTCTGCACAAGCTGAAGAAGTGCACCATAGAGCTCCTCATCGGTTGCACCGGCAATGCTCCTGCCAAGAATGCCGCCCAGCTCTTCTTTAATCTGTTCCTTTGTAAATGCCATTGTCAGACCTCCTGACTACATTCATTTTCTTGTATCTGTCATCAAACCTGATCTCGAACTGCGAGGTTATATGCCGCAATTCCCTTCTGCAGTAACAGGATCATTCTCCGAAATTGTGTTCCCGGAAAAAGATCTCTGTCTGATCAATACAATACCATGACAGAAACGATCATTCCTGTGATAATCGCGCAAAATATGGTACTATACTATCACAGTTCATCATAATTTACAGGCACATTGTCGATTTTGACAGGTTTAATTTGGTGATTTTGGAGCATTGAATGACATGCAGAACCCTACTGAGCTTCTCCAGGAGACAAAGCAGCACGGAAGTCTTCTCTTTCCCTTTAACATTTATCCATGTACCATTCCGGGGGACTTTCCCTCCGTCTCCCTTCACTGGCATGAGAATATGGAACTGATCTGTATCAAATCCGGAAGAGGATATGTCCAATATGGCACAATACAGGCCAATGCAGCAGCCGATGACATCTTTGTCATTCCGCCCGGCAATCTTCATGCCATTTACGGCCGCGGACAGCGCATGGATTATGAAAATATCATCTTCGACCTGCGCTTTCTTGGAGGCGGCGCAGCAGATGTCTGCGACCAGAAATATCTCTCGCCTCTCTCCTCAGGTGCATTTCTTATGCCTCTCCATCTCAATCCCGGAAGTCGCGGCTATAAAGAGATTTCGGAATGCGTGCAGCAGGCTGAAGACTGCTGCGGAAAAAGGGAGCGTGGATTTGAGCTGCTGGTCAAGTCCTCGATGCTGCGCCTGATTGGTCTTTTGACGGAATACTACCCGGAGAAGCCATCCGTAGAATCACCGGACGCTGAGCGTCTGAAGAAGGTTACGCAGATTGTCGAGAAGGAATACAACAGCAAACTGACAATCGAGGACATCGCCGCCCGCTGTGCGGTGAGCAGCAGCCACTTCATGAGATGGTTCCATCAGATGACAGGAACAAGCTTCAATGTCTATCTGAATGAGCGGCGCCTCGCCTATGCCGCGGATCTCCTGCGCCAGAGTGACGACAAGATCGTCGATATTGCGGGCAGAACGGGATTTGACAACCTGTCCAACTTCAACAGAAGGTTTAAGAAGAGGTATGGCATCACGCCGAGGGAATACCGGCACCAGAATGTGGTATCATAACAGCGGCACTGCAGGTATCGATAAGATAGAGGAAATAAAGAGCGGCACAGAGAGGTAATCTATGAAATACAGTAAAGCAGAGGGACAGACAAAGGTATTAAACGCAGGGCTTGAACTTCAGCGAACGAAACTGATTGCAAGGACATGGGGCAATATCTCTGCCCGCATCTCCGATACACAGTTCGTGATCACCCCCAGCGGACGCGCTTATGACACGCTCTCACCCGAAGACATCGTCACGGTGAACATCAAAGACGGCGCTTACGAAGGTCATATCAAGCCCTCCATCGAAAAAATGATTCATGCCGCTGCGTACAGAAACCGTCCTGAGGCCGGCTTCGTCATCCACACACACCAGAATTACGGCTCAGCCATCAGTACAATGGAGAGAGAGCTCGATCTGACACACCTGCACGCTGACGTGAGTCCCACCGATGTTGATCAGCTTGGCGGAGAGCTTGTCCCCTGCGCCTCCTATGCCTTCAACGGTTCACAGGAGCTGGCAGATGCGCTCGAGGAGCAAATGCGCCTCCATCCCAATGCAAAGGCTTTCTTCATGCAGCACCACGGCGTTCTCTGCATTGGGAAGGACTATGAGGAGGCATTTGCGGCGGCCCACGCATTGGAGAGGATCTGTGAGGCCGAATACAGAGTGCTCACGGGTGAACTGTTCCCTGACACGAATAGGCCGTATCAGAACTTTCTCTCAGGTTCCCGCACAGAAGACGGCCGCTTTGTCGTCATCAGCCAGACACCATTTGTTACAAAATACAGTGAGCTGGGGAAAGAACTTCTTCCTTTCATAGATGATTATGCGCAGATTATCGGACTGCGCGCAGTCTCTCTTCCGGAGCATGCCGGAGCCGCAGAGATCACGGATGCCTTGAAGGAGAGCAATGCTGCCCTCGTCAAAGGCCACGGCGCCATCTGCGTTGGCAGAACGTCTTCCGATGCCGAGGCAGCTGCCATAGTGCTCGAGAAAAACTGTATAGCAGCCCTTCTTGCGGAGAAATACAGTGACATTCGCTCGCTTTCGGAGCAGCATGCTGCTGCCGATCACGAGATCTATGTCAATCAGTATGCCAAACGAATCACAGAGAACCGCTGATCACACTTTTACATGAATATAAATTGGGAGGCACTCCATTTATGAACCGGAGAATATGGCAGGCATACTGCAGTGAGATGTGGGCAAAGATCCGTTCGGCCGCTATCTGGATCTTCTTTGGCATTCTGTGCGGCCTTGCCGTCGGCGCCGCAGGAGCAGCTCTTGCGAAGGGAGTGGTCTTTGTGACGGATCTTCGCTTCGCACACCCCTGGCTCATCTTCTGCCTGCCTGTCGGCGGCATCGCAATTGTGTGGCTCTATCAGCGCGGCGGAGAAAAGGCACTCGGCGGAACCAACCGCATCCTGGAGAACATCAGAAATCTTGACCGCGTTCCCGCGCGCATTGCTCCGCTGATCTTTGTCAGCACGGTCATTACACATCTTTTCGGCGGCTCAGCCGGACGCGAGGGAGCTGCCCTCCAGATGGGAGGCAGTCTTGGCAATACGCTGGCAAGAATTCTTCACTTCAATAAGAAAGACAGGCGGAGGGCGATCATCTGCGGCATGAGTGCCGCATTCTCTGCTCTTTTCGGAACGCCCCTTGCGGCTGTCATGCTGCCCATGGAGATGAGCACGGTCGGTATAGTCTACTACTCCGCACTTGTGCCCTGTGTCTTCTCCTCTCTGACTGCCTACTATGTGAGAACACAGTTCGGCATCGGCTCCGCACAGATGTTCATCACGAACATTCCCGCACTGACGATTCATTCCATTCTGATCACCTGCGTCTTTGCCATCCTCTGCGCACTGGTGAGTGTTCTCTTCTGCAGCTGCCTCGGCCGCGCCGAACACATCCTTGCACAGCGTATTCCGAACAACTATCTGAAGACAGTCCTCACGGGTGCCGTAATCATTGTGCTGACCTTCCTTGTCGGCGACCAGACCTACAATGGAACAGGCACGAACATCATCGCCTCTTGTCTCACGGACAGCTCCTTCCGCGTTGTCTGGTATGCCTTTCTTCTGAAGATTCTCTTTACAGTGATAACTCTCTCCGGCGAGTATAAGGGCGGAGAGATCGTTCCCTCTCTCTTCATTGGTGCGGTCTTGGGCAATGCCTTTGCATGGATCACCGGATACGGCGGCATCGACCAGGCGCTCTTCTCCGCAATCGGAATGGGCTGCCTTTTCTGCGGCGTCACCAACTGCCCGATCGCATCCCTCCTCATTTGCTTTGAAATGTTCGGTTTCGACGGAATGCCGTACTACCTGATCGCCATAGCGCTGACCTATGTCTTCTCCGGCAACTTCGGCGTGTACAAGGGACAGAAGATCCTGTACAGCAAATTCGCACCGGAAGAAATCAACGCCTACACACACGATTAACGCTCAACGGAACTCTGCGGAATAATAAGGAACAACGAGGCGGTCGCCAGGCATAACTGTTCGGTCAGACGTCTTGCTGTACGCTTTCAGATGGTTAATGCTGTTCACCTCATCGATGTATTCTGCAGTGTTCCGGTAATAAGCAGGATCAGCGTATTCATCCGCAAGCTTCTGCACATCATCTGCTGACTTCACTACAACGCTCCGATAATACTTATACGCATGAACAGGTGTTCCTGTAGAGGCAGAAAGGTGTGCACACGCTGCAGGGACAGCAAAGAAAATGCCGGCTGCCAGAAAAAGCGCAGCACCAATACATCTGTAGTACATCTTAACCTGCCTTGCCCGCGCGGCGCGCTCCCTGGCGGCTCTGATCCTGTAGGGAATGCGGTACGTGCTGCACCGTCTGTTCGTCTCTGCATCTGTCATCGTCACTCTTGCTCTCTTCATCTTCATCCCCGCGATCTGATCCTTCGAACACAGCGCATCTTCCAAGATGCGAACGTATGTTCTTCATCCATGCTCAGATTATATCGAACATACATTCGCATGTCAATAAAAAGTCAAACATATGTTCTGAACATATTTTCGGGAAATTGTTTGTAAGACAGGACGAAATCGAATATAATGAATGCAACTATTGATGGAGGTGGAATCCATGGCAAGAGGCCGCATCACGACCAAGCAGCAGCAGATACTCGATTATATAAAGGAACAGATCAGGACCAAGGGATATCCGCCGGCTGTGCGGGAGATCTGCGAGGCAGTGGGACTGAAGTCCACATCATCCGTGCACTCTCATCTGGAGACACTCGAGAAGAACGGGTTCATCAGAAGGGATCCATCGAAGCCCCGCGCAATTGAGATCTGTGACGATTCGTTCAGTCTCTCGAGGGAGGAGACAACGCCTCTTCCTGTCGTGGGTCAGGTGGCAGCGGGTATACCGATTCTCGCCACACAGAATATCGAGAGCTATCTTCCATTTCCTTCCGAGTACATTCCGCAGGGAGAGTCTTTCGTGCTGCGGGTACACGGAACATCCATGATCAAAGCCGGCATTCTTGACGGAGACTTTATTTTCGTAAATCAGTGTCCGACCGCCGAGAACGGAGAGATCGTGGTGGCGCTGATCGACGACTCAGCTACTGTGAAGCGCTTTTATAAAGAGAAGGGCCACATCCGTCTGCAGCCTGAGAACGATGAAATGGAGCCCATTTTTGTGGATGACTGCCAGATCATCGGCAAGGTCTTCGGTGTGTTCCGCGTGCAGAAGTGACCATCCTCGCTGCTGCGCGCATAATAAAAAGATCCCGCACCTTCTGCATCACATGGCTGAATGCAGAAGAATGCAGGATCTTTTTCTATAGAAAACGCAGCTGAAAGATCAGTCGTCTACAAAATCCTTCCTGTAAGGTGTAAAGACATCGATGAGAACACCCGGCTCAAGGCAGACGCAGCCGTGCTCAACGCCGTTTGTCTTGCAGAGTGTATCGCCCTCTGTCACGATGTGCTTCTCACCGTCGATGGTGAACTCGAATTTGCCGCTCTTCACATAGGTGATCTGGGTGTGCGGGTGATGATGCAGAGCGCCGACTGCTCCCTTTGCAAATGTATTCTCAACAACCATAAGATCATCGGAGTAGGCAAGAACTCTGCGGACAACGCCGCCGCCCATATCCTGCGGCTTCACATCCTTATAGAAAACCCATCTTTGATTCTTCATAATGTTCCTTCCCCGCTTACAGTGCCTCCCTGATCTGATCGATCAGTTCCCTGTACTCAGCATCCGTAAGCTCTTTCCTGTGCGGATTCATTGCGAAGACATCGCCCCACTCATAGGAATCATCCTTGTACTTGGGCACGAGATGGACATGAAGATGATGCATTGTATCGCCGTAGGCGCCGAAATTGATCTTGTCCGGATGGAATACCTTGTGCAGGCACTCTGCGACGCGGTTGATGTCCTCGATGTACTGTGCGCGCTCCTCCTTCGTGAGAGAAGTGATATCGTCGACGTGACGCTTGCAGGCGACGATGACGCGGCCTCTGTGGCTCTGCTCCTTAAAGAGAATCACCTTGGACATCGGCAGTTCTGTGATTTTGATGCCGAACGCATCGAGCAGCGCGCCTTCTGCGCAGTACGAACAATCCTCATGCAGCATAATAAAACCCTCCTTGATATCTTTTTGCAGAATCCCGTATCAGCAGGATCCGGCAAATGGCCTTAATGTAAGCGTTTACCTCACGCATATCTACATTTTACCCCACCTATGCTAAAATGAGAACTGTTTATTGCAGGTTGCTGAACAGATACGCAGCAGGACGCCCCTTCTCCTTCTCAGCTCCGCTGCAGGACTCTGCTGAAAATCCCCTCTGCCCGAACAGCCGATGATTGGAAATTCCGCTATGACACTCTCCTTCAATTCCTATGCCTTTATATTTGCCTTCCTTCCGCTGTGCGTGACGATCTGGTATATCCTGCCTGTTCTTTTCCGCACCGGGGAAAGACAGCGCAGCGCCAGGAGACTTCTGATCGGGGCGGCTTCCTTTCTCTTTCTGGCTTCTACCGGCTGGTACAGCCTCGCCGTCTTTCTGTGCTCTCTCCTCGCAAATGGTGTTTTCCTGTATCTTCTGTCAGACAGATCTTCTCTTTCCAGAGTTGAGAACCAGGATGAGAGGTGCGCCGCAGGCAGTGACCTGAGATCTGCGGGGCCCTGCAGGACTGTCACAGGGTATTCAGTCCTGCACAAAAAGGCTGTCTTTATTACCGATATCGCGGCCAACATTCTCTTTCTTCTCTGGTTCAAATACGCGGGCTCTCTCTTTTCCCTTCCCATCGTCTTTCCGCTCGCCATCAGCTTCTACACGTTCCAGCAGACTGCACTGGCCATCGAGGTGTATAAAGGCGATATGGAAGCGCCGGATACGGGAACATATATCCTGTATGCCGTCTATTTTCCAAAGCTTCTGCAGGGACCTCTCGCCTCTCCGGAAGAGCTCATCCCGCAGCTCCGGCATCCGGAGCGCGCATCAGCGGACGGAGAGACAATCCTTCGCTGCATTTTTCTCTTTGTGATCGGCCTCTTCAAGAAGGTCATTCTTGCCGATGCCCTGCAGACACCTGTCGACTACGGCTTCTCAAACCTCCAGTCGCTCCTTTGGTCAGAGAGCTGGATTCTGGTCCTGACTTATCCTCTGCAGCTCTATCTCGACTTCTCCGGCTACTGCGACATGAGCATGGCGGTCTCAGGAATGCTGGGCATCCGGCTCCCCCTGAACTTCAACAAGCCCATGCGCAGCGTGAACATCAGCGACTTCTGGCGCAGATGGCACATTACACTGACACAGTTCTTCCAGCGCTACGTCTACTATCCCCTGGGCGGGAGCCGGTGCAGCCTCGCGAGAACCTGCGGCAATATCATGATCGTCTTTGCGCTGAGCGGGCTCTGGCACGGCAACACCGCCGGATACCTCATCTGGGGCCTTTTGAACGGCGCGCTCTCGGTCCTCTTCCACCTGGTGCGGAGAGCGCACAGAAATCCTCTTCCTGTCCCCGCCTGGATCAGCCGCGCGCTCATGTACCTCTTCTTCTGTCTCTCTCTGATTCCGTTCCGGGCGCAGAGCCTTGGCGATGCGGGACTTCTCATCTCCAGGCTCCTGCAGAAGCCCTGGTTTGTCATGCACGAGCGATTCTCGGAAAAATATGAGCTGACAGAGCTCTGGTACGCGATCAAGGTCACGCCGCTCGCCCATCTTCCCTTCTCAAGGTTCCTCTGCATGTGGATCCTGCTGGGCGCAGCACTGCTTCTTTGTTTCCAGCCGCGCACAGCACAGGATATTGCAGGAAAGACGAAGCTCACGCCCGCCTTCGCGGTTCTTATGGGCATTCTCTTTGTGTGGAGCGCATCCTCCGTCGGGAAGGTCACGCAGTTCGCTTATTTCAATTTTTAATAGTGACTGTTCAGCACCCTCGGAAAGTCGAAAATTCAGATGAGGAGCCCGCTTACCAGACGCCCAAATCAAAGAACCGTGACTTTTTCCGGAGCAATTCGGGATGTGTGTCAAAGATACTCTCATCACGAAGAAGGAGTTCCGCAATGTTTTCAGGGAAAGATGCAAAATCGAGAGATCTGAAAATAAAACAGCCCCCCGCCAGTGCCTGGAAGAGGGCCGCCGTCATCTTTGCCTCCACCGCCCTGCTGCTGTGCGCTCTGATGATCGCGGCCGCTGTGATCGTGGACCCCTTCTTTCATTACCACAGGCCGCTGAAGAATTTTCCGTATGTCGTGGACAACCAGCTGCTGCAGAACCCCGGCATGGCCGCGAACCTTGACTATGACAGCGTGATCACCGGATCGTCGATGACGATCAACTTCAACACAAATGATTTCGCGCAGTATCTCGGAGACCGCGCCGTCAAGCTCTCCTCAAACGGAGCGCTGCCCATGGATATCTCCAACGTGCTCACTGTTGTTTTCAATGCGCACACGTATGCGCGCAAAAAGAATGCGGTGAAGGATGTCTTCATAGCACTGGATCTGAACACATATACGGCCGGCGTGAACGATACCAAATACCCGCAGCCCTCCTACATGTACGACAGCAATCCCCTGAACGACATCTCCTACGTGCTGAACAAGGATGTTTTCATTAATTATGTCGTGCGGCCGATGGCGGAGAGGGAGCCGACGGATCTCGCCACTGTGTATTCGACCGATTGGGCAGACGGATTCTATTATAACGAGGAGTGGGTGATGTCCAACTACACACCTGCGGATGCGGCAGGCACTAAGGCGCCTGAAGATGAGCGAATAGAGGGCACAAAGAAAAATCTTGAGGCCAACATCCTTCCTTACATAAAGAGGCATCCGGAGACTACTTTTTACTTCTTCCTGCCGCCCTACAGCATTCTGTGGTGGCATGATGCGGCTAATGAGGGACAGCTGGAAGCGCTGTTCTCCCAGACGCAGTACGTGGCAGATACCCTCCTCGCCTGCCCGAATGTTCGCCTCTTCGACTTCCAGAACGAGACGGAGATCACAGAGAATCTGAACAACTATATGGACATCGAGCATTTTTCTCCGGAGATCAGTTCATGGATGGTACAGCGTTTTGCAGACGGCAGGGATGAAGTAAAGAAGGGAGAAATCAGCCGTTACATCAGTAATACACGCCGTATGATCAAGGATTTTGACTATAATTCGCTCTTTGCCAGATACAATATTCAGGATCCTGCAAACGCGCAATAACATCTGCCAGACATTCCCATGTAAAAAAAAAAGACTGCAGACATTTCTGTCTGCAGCCATCATTACTGTCTGTATCGATCTTCCGTCCATTAGCACAGAAGATTCTTACTGAAGTGTGCCGGGATCAATCTCCTTCCCGTCTCTCCAGATTCTCTCGAGATCGTACATAAGGCGGTCCTTCTCATCGAAGATGTGTACAATCACATCGCCGAAGTCCAGGAGCACCCAATGTGCCGTGTTGTATCCTTCCACCTCGCGCGGAGGATACCCTGCCTTTCCGAGCGCCTCCTCGACGCCGTCCGCCAGCGCCTGAATCTGGCTCCTGTTCGTGCCGTTCGCAATGATGAAATAATCCGCCAGCACAGAGACCTCGCTGATATCGATCACCTTGATATCCGCTGCCTTCTTGTCCTCCAGTGCGCCGATTGCGATTCTGGCCATTGCAGATGCCTGTTCTGCCATATCAGTTCTCCTCCTTCCCGGAAACTGTCTCCTTGTAATAATTATACGTCATCTGCGTCATCTGGTCTATTTCTTTGTCAGAATCGCCCAAATAGCTGAGTGTGTCCGAAAGAATTTTCAGAAGGCAGGCATCGATGTCGGAAAAGGCAAGCGCGCGGATCTCCGGGAGGTTCGGCGCCTCACACCGACCCGGCTCAATATAGTCCGAGATGAAAATAATCTTCTCCAGGAGCGTCATCTCCGGCCTTCCCGTTGTGTGGTACCGGATGGCGCCCAGGACCTCTTCATCCTCCACGCCATACGCCGTCCTGGCAAGAACGCTCCCTGCCTTGGAATGCAGAAGTGCAGTGCTCCGGCTCTCCATATCGGAGACGGGGAGATTTGCCTCCCTGCAAAGGCGCAGCATCTCATCAAGCGGCACGTACTTTGCACAGTCGTGCAGGAGGCCTGCCAGTTCCGCCTTCTCCATATCGGCGCCCCAGCGCGCTGCGAGACTCGTCGCCGTGAATGCTACACCCATTGTATGGATGAAGCGCGAGTATTTGAGCGCCTTCTCGAGCTTCCTGCACAACTCCAGCCTTTTATCCTTCTCCACCACTGATCGCCTCTTTCTCAACTCTCCTGATACAGTCCCTTTCGCGTTATATATGCCGCTACCGCATCCGGCACAAGATAGCGGATGGATTTTCCCGCTCTGACGCGTTCTCTGATCTCCGTGGAGGAGATGTCGATGTTGCGCACAGGCAGGTGATCGATGCGGGCGCCAAAGCGCTCTTTCAGGTCTTTCTCCGTCTTCTCGAGGATGTCTGCCGGGACCTCTCCGCCTCTTGTCATCACCGCGATGCGGGCGAGCGCGAAGATCGTCTCCGGCCTCTGCCAGCGCACGATGTCGACAAGGGAGTCAGCCCCCAGAAGAAAGACGAATTCCTCCTCCGGCTCCATCCTGTGCAGTTCCTCAAGCGTGTCGGCCGTATAGGTGTTGCCGCCCCTTCTGATCTCAAGGTCGGAGACGGCAAAATGCGGGTTTCCCTCTGCCGCCAGCTTCGTCATTTCGAGTCTGTCGGCGGCACTTCCTACCTTGTGGTCTGTTTTCAGATAAGAGATGCCGGTCGGGATCAGAAGAATACGGTCCAGCGAAAGAACCTCCAGCGCCGTCTGTGCAAGAATCAGATGTCCCATATGAATCGGATCAAAGGTCCCGCCAAGAATTCCTGTCCTTCCCATTTGTGCCTCCGCGATCTGGAAATTGTAACTTCCTGACCCCCTCCTCTCAAATTGCACCGGAATACGATGCAATTTGAGAGGGGGTGCTGAATATCAGAGAATCACTTCGGCAGCACGATGACCGGATTCTCCTTGAAGGGACGGTAGAGAACCGCCTTTCTGCCGATCACCTTGATCACCTGCGCATGTGTTCTCTCCGCGAGCTTGTCTGCAGCGACGGCGGGCTCGTCGGGGGATGTTTTCAAAATGCTCACCTTAATGAGTTCTCTGGTGTTGAAGCCTTCCTCGAGGGAGGCAGTTGCCTCGGGACCAGCGCCGGCCTTGCCGATCTGCAGGGTCGGGGTGATGTCCGCCGCAAGGCCGATGAGATAGGATCTCTGTTTGCTCGTCAGCATATTTTCCTTTCTGTGCCGCGTTTTTTGCGGCACCCCGAGGCGAAATCCGCGAATGCGGTTTCGCCGATGGGATCATCTATTAATGATCAGGACTCGTAATACTCGAATGTATGTCCGTACAGACGGACTGTGTCGCCCTCGTGGATACCCAGCTCTCTTAATCTGTCGTTGATGCCGTTGTCCTCGACAAAGCGCTGCAGGAAAGCAAGCCCCTTCTCCGTGTCGAGATTCGTGTAGCCCAGCATCTTCTCGATGCGGGGCCCCTCCACGACGTACTCCTTGTTCTCCTCGTCATAGGTGACCGTGAACGGATCATTGCCCGCCTGCAGGTCCTTCTCCGGATTGAACTCGGATTCGTAAATTCTCGTCTCCTTCGGCATCTTGTCGAGCTCACCCTTGATGTACCAGAGCATCTCCCTGATACCGGAGTTCGTCGCCGCACTGATTCTGAAAACAGGAATTCCCAGCGGCTTAAAATGTTCCTCGATCCGCACTACAGGGTCCAGCTCTGTGCCGACAAGATCAGCCGGAATCAGATCGACCTTATTGGCCGCGATGATCTGGCGCTTCTTCGTGAGATCAATGTCGTAGCGCGCAAGCTCTTTATTAATAGCCGCGATATCGTCAAGCGGATCTCTTCCTTCGGATCCCGCAGCGTCCACCACATGGATGAGAAGCTT
Source organism: Lachnospiraceae bacterium UBA2734 (assembly GCA_002353635.1). Classification (GTDB taxonomy): domain Bacteria; phylum Bacillota; class Clostridia; order Lachnospirales; family Lachnospiraceae; genus CAG-791. The sequence goes on along the minus strand of DEKA01000016.1, from coordinate 14,962 downwards.
GCATCTCTCGATGTGGGCCAGGAACTCATGTCCAAGGCCCTTGCCGTCGGCCGCGCCCTCAATGAGTCCGGGGATGTCAGCCATGACAAAGCTGTTGCCCTCATGATCGAGATCGACCACGCCGAGAATAGGCGAGAGAGTCGTAAAGTGATAGTTCGCAATCTCGGGCTTTGCGTTGCTGACCATGGAAAGAATCGTCGACTTGCCTACATTTGGGTAGCCCACAAGTCCGACGTCTGCGATCACCTTCAGCTCCATCTGGACCTCAAGCGATCTGGAGGGCTGACCGGGCTGTGCATATTTTGGTGCCTGCATGGTGCTCGTCGCAAAGTGCTGGTTGCCGTTGCCGCCCTTCCCGCCCTTGAGCGCTACAAAACGGCGGTTGCTCCCGGACATATCCGTGATGACCTTTCCGCTCTCGAAATCACGGATGACCGTGCCCTCTGGCACCTTAATGATGAGGTCATCACCCTTCTTGCCGGCCATTCTCTTGGCCTTGCCGTCCTCGCCGTTCTGGGCGGCGTACTTGGCCCTGTGGCGGAATTCGCTGAGGGTATTCAGTCCCTCATCCACCTGGAAAATAACGCTCCCGCCGTCTCCTCCGTCTCCTCCGTCAGGTCCTCCTGCCGGCACAAACTTCTCTCTGCGGAAGGAGATGTGTCCGTCTCCGCCTTTGCCGCTGATAATGATGATTCTGGCTTTATCTACAAACATATTGGCTCCTTCCTCTTACGCACAGGAGCCCCGGGCAGGATTGACTGCCCGGGGCTCCAGATCATTTCAGTTCCGATTAGTTGGCCTCTACAGGATGAACGGAAGCCTGTGTCTTGTCACGGCCTACGCGCTCATATCTTAAGATTCCGTCGGAAAGAGCGAACAGTGTGTCGTCACCGCCGATGCCTACGTTAACACCGGGATGAATTCTTGTGCCGCGCTGTCTGTAAATAATGTTGCCGGCTTTAACGAACTGTCCGTCTGCTCTCTTGGCACCAAGTCTCTTGGAATTGGAATCACGGCCGTTCTTGGTGGAGCCCATTCCTTTGTGATGTGCGAAGAACTGAAGGCTTAAGTTTAACATTGGTCTACCTCCTTGATCACGTATCTCAGATACCCTTCGCCGTACTGGCAGATGATCCAGTCAAATCCGTGGATCATGCAGTCGATAAGAAGATTGCCCTTCTCGCCGGGATCTTCCAGAAGATTGCATGTGATGTCGCCGCCGTTCTCCTCGTCGAAATCCACATCCATCTTAATATGCAGCAGATCATCGAGACAATTGATCGTGTTGATCACGATCGCCGATACACCCGCGCAGACAATGTCCGCACCCTCAGCTGTATATTCGGTGTGTCCCTTACAGGTAAAGGATCTGTACTGCCCATCCCGCGTTCTGAATATCTGAACTCTTGTCATTTGTGGTTACTGTGCGGCAGCTGCGAAGCTGCCTGTGGATCTTATCCGTTGATCTTGTCGATCTTTACGCGTGTGAATGCCTGTCTGTGGCCGTTCTTCTTGTGATAGCCTGTCTTGGGTTTGAAGTGGTAAACAACTACCTTCTTCGCTCTGCCCTGCTCCATCACAGTAGCCTCAACGCTGGCATTTGCGACATCGCCTGCCACCTTGAAGGAATCTCCTCCAACTGCAAGAACCTGATCAAATGTCACCTTGTTGCCGGGCTCAGCTGCGAGCTTCTCGACTTCAATCACATCTCCCTCGGAAACTCTGTACTGCTTGCCACCTGTTGCGATAATAGCGTACATCTATGGTACCTCCTTCTGAATGAAACTCGCTGATTTCGGTGTCACAGCGCTGTGCTGTGCGCTTACCGGATCCTCTGCGCGAGTACCTGGTGCGCGGGATCTCAGATAATACCTCGTCATGCGGCATACCTTGATATAGTAATAAATTCCAGTCAGCAAGTCAAGAGGTTTCTGAAGTGTTGCAGAATGAGGTTTCTGAAGTGTTGCAGAATGAAATAAACACACTCCGCGGGGAGAATGGCATGTTCGTTCTGCGAGCAATCTGATTCGCGTTACCGACAGCGAAGCACTGGAGGGGGCAAATGCGCGTTTTCCAAAACGCGCATTTGAGACCCGTCATGTTTGAGCAGGCCCGCATCGGCGGGCCTGCGAGTTCGGGTCGTCCCCTGGAAGTGCGAGATGGAGGTTAGCGAATCGATGCACAGCAGCACGAACAGGCCATCTCCCCGCGGAGTGCGTTATACGCTGTTTCCTGCCGGTCCTCCTTCAGTCAGGCCTGTTCTTCCGCCGCCTTTTTCAGCGCCTGCACATACGTGCTCTCAGCGCTCCACTCGGCGTCCTCGCGGAAAAAGCAGCTGTGGTGCCCCGTGTGGCATGCAGCACCATCCTGGTCCACGACAGCGAGAAGTGTATCATAGTCGCAGTCCGCGAAGATCGCATGCACATGCTGGTAATGTCCGCTCGTCTCGCCCTTGATCCAGAGTTCCTGCCGGCTCCTGGACCAATAGGTCATAACGCCGCTCTCCATCGTCAGCTCATAGGCCTCTTTATTCATGTAGGCGACCATGAGCACCATTCCTGTGGAAGCCTCCTGCACCACAACAGGCACGAGCCCCTTATCATCTTTTTTGAGCTGCTCCCAGCTGTATGAACTTTTCACAGTTTTCCTTTCGTACTCAGCACATCTGTAATGCGAGGATCCTTCGTGACAGCCATATCCAGTGCCTTCGCGAAGGCCTTGAACATCGCCTCAATGATGTGATGGGAGTTCCTTCCGTAGAAGACCTTGAAGTGCAGGTTCATCCCCGCCGCATTGGCAACGGCCAGAAAGAACTCATGCACGAGTTCCGTATCGAAATTGCCGACCATGGGCGCCGCAAGGAGCTCCTCCCCCTCGAAGACAAAATACGGCCGGTCGCACAGATCCACTGCGCACAGAACGAGCGCCTCGTCCATCGGAAGGATCATATATCCGTATCTCTTGATTCCTTTCTTATCGCCGACCGCCTTCTTGATCGCCTCGCCGAGGACAATGCCGGTGTCCTCCACGCTGTGGTGGCCGTCGACTTCAAGATCGCCCTTCACCTGAAGGACGACGTCAAAGAGGCCGTGCCTTGTGAACGCATCCATCATGTGGTCGAAAAATCCGATCCCTGTGTGGATGTCCGCACTCCCTGTGCCATCCAGATCCAGCATGAGATGGATATCTGTCTCCTTTGTCGTGCGCGAAATCTGCGCCGATCTGCCCATATCCTGCCTCCTTACTTCTTCTCAAACCGCACCGCAATCGAGTTCGCGTGTGCCGTCAGTCCCTCATTCTTTGCAAAGAGCTCGATGTCGCCGTGCACCTTCTCCAGTGCCTCTTTCGAGTAGTAGATGATGCTGCTCTTCTTGACGAACTGGTCCACGCCAAGAGGCGAGAAGAACCTCGCCGTCGAATTCGTGGGCAGAATGTGGTTCGGTCCTGCGAAGTAGTCGCCCAGGGGTTCCGATGAGTAACTGCCGAGGAAAATAGCGCCGGCGTTCTTTATTTTCGTCATGACTTCAAACGGATTTGCCGTCACAATCTCCATGTGCTCGGACGCGATCTCGTTGGCCGCATCGATCACCTCGTCCATGGAATCCGAGACAAATGCATATCCGTAGTGATCAAGGGAAGCCTCAATGATCTCCGCGCGGGAGAGCGTCTTCAGGAAGCCGTCGATCTCCTTTGATACTGCCTCCGCAAGCGTCCTGCTCGTCGTGAGGAGAATTGCAGACGCCATCGGGTCGTGCTCCGCCTGGGAGAGGAGATCTGCAGCCACATATCTTGGATTGGCCGTCTCATCCGCAATGACGAGAATCTCGGAAGGACCTGCTACAGAATCGATACCTGTGATGCCAAAGCATGCCTTCTTGGCAAGTGCCACGAAAATATTGCCGGGCCCTGTAATCTTGTCCACACGGGGGATCGATTCCGTCCCGTAAGCCATTGCCGCGATCGCCTGTGCGCCGCCGACCTTGTAGATCTCATCCGCACCTGCTATGTCAGCGGCGGCAAGTGTGCCGGCAGGGCATTTGCCCTGCGCATTCGGGGGCGTGCAGACAATGATTTTGGGTACACCCGCCACTTTCGCGGGAATGACATTCATGAGAACACTGGAAGGATACGCAGCGCGGCCGCCCGGTACATAGCAGCCGGAGGAAGCGATTGGCGTCACCTTCTGGCCGAGAATTGTCCCGTCCTCAGTCGTCGTGAACCAGCTGTCCGTCTTCTGGTGCTCGTGGTAGGCGCGGATGTTGGCCGCCGCCTTCTTCATCACCTCGACAAAGGCGGGATCAAGCGCCTTATAAGCTTCGTCGATCTCCTGCCTCGTGACGCGGACATTGTCCTTCGTCAGCGCGCAGTGGTCGAACTTGTTCTCCAGCGCAAAGACTGCCTTGTCGCCGTCCTCGCGCACCTGACGGATGATGTCGTCAACAACGCCCTGCTGCTCGGTGTAGCTGGCAGGGTTTCTGTCCTTCAGGAGCTTTAAAAGGCCCTGTCTCGACTCTTTGGTAAGTTGTTCAATTCTCATGTTTATTCCTCGCTGAGGC
>DEKA01000016.1:0-10399 GCA_002353635.1 Lachnospiraceae bacterium UBA2734 | reverse complement strand
CCGATGCTGCTGTTTGAAAATGATGCATCGGCTTCATTTTCAAACTTATTGCCTCCTGTCAAGCTCCTTCCGTACACTTCCAATGAAGGAGCGGATCCTCTCCGTTTTCATCTGCATGCTGACCTGATTGACGATCATCCTGGCGGAGAGATCGCAAATCGTCTCGAGCACAGTCAGTCCGTTCTCGCGAAGCGTCCCGCCCGTCTCCACGATGTCGACGATGACGTCGGAGAGACCGACGATGGGCCCCAGCTCCACGGAGCCATTGAGCTTTATAATGTCGACGGTCTGATGCTTTCTGTTGTAGAAGTAATCCCTCGCAATGTTTGGATACTTCGATGCAACGCGGATCATCTCGTGGTGGAGCAGGAGATCTCTTGCCTTCTCCGGCCCGCAGACGCACATTCTGCACCTGCCAAAGCCCAGGTCGAGCACCTCATAAGCCCGCCGGTTCTCCTCCATAATGATGTCACTCCCGACGACGCCGATATCAGCCGCGCCATACTCCACATAGGTAGGAACGTCCGGTCCTTTGGCAAGGAAAAAGCGGATGTGCTGGTCGTTATTTTCAAAAATGAGCTTTCTCGAGCTCTCCTTCATCTGCGCACAGGAATACCCCGCCGCCTCGAACAGCTCCATCGTCTTGTCCGCGAGGCGTCCCTTTGTGAGCGCTACTGTCAGTTCCTGCATGATTCACCTCTATGCCCGCCAGGCATTTTCACATCAATTCTTCACTGCCGCATTGTTCAGGCCTCTTTGTCATGTCCTGCCTTCACCAGTCGGATCCGCTCACCGGCAGCTCTCCTTTTCTGTACATCGGAGAGAACGCTCTGAAAATTCTCCTCTGTGTAGTACACCGTCTCGGGTGCCGCGGGCGTATCGATCCTGATCTTCTGTGCTCTCAAGGCCTCCATGAGTGTATCCACAGGGATCATAAAGCCGACAGCAGCCGCCCGCTTGCCAAAATACTCGAGCAGCCGGTCATAACGTCCGCCCGTTGCGATCACATCGCCGACGCCCACCGTATATCCCTTGAAAACAATACCCGTATAGTAATGGTACCTCGAAAGAAGCGAGAGATCGAAGCTCACATAGCGCTCTGCGCCGTACATCTCCAGCACCTTATACACTTCCTGGAGGCGCAGAATTGCACCGCGGCTCCTCTCATTCGGCGCCGCAGAGAGAACCTTCTCCAGCTCCTGCCCGTTCTTCAGAAAATCATTGATGCCAAGGAAGTGCTGCCTGTACTCCTCCGGCACGTTCCGGCCCTTTAAGAGGTCCTCCGCCGCAAAGAAGTTCTTGCCGGAGATATAGTCCCGCAGTTCCTCCTCGGTTTCGCCGTCGATCCCCGCGGCATCACAGATGCCGCGAAAATACTCGACATTGCCGACGGTCACCTGAAAATCAGACAATCCTGCTGCCTGAAGGCACAGTACAAGGAGGGCAATCATCTCCGCATCTACCTTCGCGCAGTCGCAGTTCATACACTCCGCACCCGTCTGGGTGGATTCATGGAGTCTCCCCTGCAGTCCCTTTGTGTTCGCAAAGGCGCTCCCCTCGTAGCAGAAGCGGATTGGCGCTGTCTCATCCGCGTAATACTTGGCCACGCACCTTGCGACACCCGGCGTGAAGTCGGGGCGCAGAACGAGGGTATTGTTCTCCTTGTCGAAGAACTTGTACAGCTCCTGATCCGGGGTAGAGCCGATCTCCCTTGAGAAGACATCAAAGAACTCAAACGTCGGCGTCTTGATGTCCTCGTAGCCGAACCTGTGCATCTGTTCAAGAATCCGGTTCTGCGTCGTCAGATATTCCTGGTAATCTTTTCCGTAGTGATCCCAGACGCCCTCCGGCGTGTGAAGAAGATCACTCTTTCTGTGACTGCTCATTGTGACTCCCAATCCTGTGCTGTCTGTGCGTCCGCCCTGCCCGGATTCCGGCGAAGCTCTCTGCATCTGCGCGGAGCTGCGCCGATTCCAGGGAAATCTGCCGCACAAAGACTGACAATTCGTGTGAATTACTTTATCGTGCTACCATGCTAATATGTTAAATTACGGCCAGTATAAAAGTCCATGAGACTTTTGTCAACCTTCACCAACTTCTATTGATCAATCCCTCTCCGAGATATCCTTATTGATCATCTCAAGGTAAGGCACGAGTACGCCCGGTTTCTTTGGCAGAATATAGGTCTGATCCAGCTCATCAAACCGGAAGCTCTTTCTTCCGCCCTCCTGCATCCTCTCCCAGAACGGCATGAACAGCCGCATCGGAAGATAGTAGTAGAGATCCATGCCGGTGAAATAGATCAGAAAGAAGGCGATGCCGTCCTGCCGCTCAAACCTCTCCATAAAGTCCACCTGGTGCGGGTGGATGTTCTGCATGGAGAACGTGCTTGTCTTCGATTCCTTCGCATCGAAGCACACCGGATACCCCTGCACGACACCGATGTAGTCCACGGTAGATTTCTGGTCAAAATACGCGAGCGTGATGTGTCTCGTCTCCTGGTCCATCGCAATCGGCGTGATCGGCGTCGGAATTTTCTGGATCAGGCACAGATTCTGCTCCTTATATTGTTCATTCGTACGGTTGATCTCCTCCTCAAAGAGAGATCCCCGCAGTCCTCTCGATTTCCATGTCGGCATAAGCTCTTCTTACGATAGATTAACTGTACGGTGTACCTTGCCCATATTGCTTCAGAAACGTCGTGTTTTTCCGATTGGCGCCTGACAAGTACCAAACTATTTTCCTGATTTTATCTTCACTGCATCCGCTGGCTGCAGCTCAGGCATGCCTTCCGGCGGGTCTGCTCTCCGCCGTGATCTTTGCATAAAGTGCAGGCGGATCGTCCCTGACCACAATCCCGGACAGTGATTTCCATTCTGAGGACAGCTCTGGAAACTCCACCCGGCAGCAGTACAGAAGCTGATGGCGCACGGCCTCTTTCCGGTAAGCGGCGTTCAGGGCGGGATCACCGTACTTCACATCTCCCAGAATCGGGTGCCCGATGGAGGATAAATGGGCGCGCAGCTGATGCGTCTTTCCCGTGACCAGCTCCGCTTCAAGGAGAGAGAGCTGTCCGTTTGATGAAAGGACGCGCCAAATTGTCTCTGTGTAATCCGCCCCCTCTGCTGGCGCTGGCAGAATGCGCACCGTATTCGTCTTAGGGTCCTTTCGAAGATACCCCTTTATGGTGCTGGCTCTCTGTGCCATACGTCCCTTCACCACCATCTGATAGAACTTGTGCACAGACCGCTCTTTCAGAAGTTCTCCGCACAGATGGGCGCCCCGCAGCGTCACCGCACCCAGAACGATGCCCTCCGTATTGCGGTCGAGCCTGTTGGCAACGGAAGGCGTATAGAGGGAGAGAGAGTCCGCGGCAACTCTCTTGTTTTCAATAAGGTATCCGACAAACCACTCATTGAGGGAGAGGTCGGAGCGGAGCGCCTGCTGGGAGAGAACGCCCGCAGGCTTATGGAGAAGGACGATGTCCCCACAGTCCTTCAGCACCCTGATTTTTGAAAAACCTTCCGCCCGGCTGTGATAAGCCTTTTGGTAAAGAGTAATCCGTTCAGCGAAACTGCTGCGGTCTCCCGAAAAAGTGGCACCCTCGTTATCGTGCCCAGTGTCGGAAAACACCTGCTGCCCGCTTCTTCCCGTAACTGTGCCTTTGTTCTCTCCACAGGCGGGAGCCTGCTGTCTGCCCTCACCGGTTCCTTCCGGGGGTGCGATTCCTGCAAACTTTGCATACGTCTCGTCGGAGAGAAAGAGCCGCACCACATCTCCCTGCTGCAGGATTTCCCTGCCCTCTGCCTTCCGCCCGTTCAGTGTGAAATTCTTCTTTCGGAGCATTTTGTATAAAAAGGAAGTGCCGGCTTCGGGGAGACGCCTCTTCAGATATTTGTCCAGCCGCTGCTGTGCATCGGCTGCCGTGATCGTGAATTCTTTCATGATGCCATTATACCCTTTCCGATCCGCCTCTCCCAGTGGGAGCGGCGGTAATAGACGCCCATGATCAGCGTGCAGACAATCCATCCCATAGGGTACCCGAGAGAGATCGGCACAATAGAGTCAGTGACATGGGAGCAGACAAAGAGGTAGATCTGCCGGAAGATGACAAAGGAAAAAATCATGATGTACATGGGTGCCTTCGCATCCCCTACGCCGCGAAGGGCCGACGCGTGGATCTGGTTGGAGGTGCACAGGCCGTCAAAGAGGCAGTTCAGGCGGATAAAGAGTGACCCGTAATGGATGACCTCCGGTTTGCTGTTGAACCAGGAGACAATTGTCGGTGCGGCGATGAATTCGGCAATACAGATCGCATAGGTCAGGGTAATGCCAAGAAGAATGGATTTTCGGACGCCCTGCCTTATTCTCTCCACATTCCCGGCGCCTGCATTCTGCCCGGTAAATGTGGTGACAGCGAGTGCAATGCTCTGCAGAGGCAGCATGACAAAGGCATCGACGCGTCCATAGGCGCCCCATCCTGCAGCACTCTCACTTCCGAAGGCGTTGATGTAGCCCTGCACGAATACATTTGAAAAAGAGATGATCGCCATCTGCAGTCCCGCCGGAAGGCCGATATAGATGATTTTATAGAGGGATGCGGGATCTATTTTCAGTTCTCTGAGGCGGACGCCGTAATTCTCACGGCTCCTCATAAGAACTGCCATACCAAGCGCCGCCGATACGAACTGCGCGATGACCGTCGCACAGGCTACGCCCGCAACGCCCTGCCTGAAGACAAGAACAAAGACAAGATCGAGCACCACATTCAAAAGGCTCGTTACAATTAGAAAATACAGAGGTCTTCTTGAGTCCCCGACCGCCCGCAGCACGGCGGACGTCATGTTGTAGAACATAAGGCCCTCGATGCCCAGAAAATAGATGCGCAGGTACGTCTGTGCCAGCGGAAAGACATCCTCCGGCGTCTGCATGATGCGAAGGAGCGCCGGCGTTGCCGCATAGCCGACGGTCATCATGAACAGACCAAGAATAAAAGTGGCAAGAAGAGATGTGTGCACAGCCTTTCGAAGACCTGCATCGTCCTTTGCGCCAAAGCGCTGAGAGATCACGACACTCGCGCCGGTCGACATGCCGACAAAAAGACCGACAAGGGTGTTGACAGCGACGCTCGTCATCGTTACGGCAGCCAGTGCCTCGGCGCTCACAAAATTGCCCACCACGATGCTGTCCACGGTGCTGTAGAACTGCTGGAAAATATTGCCGAGCAGCAGGGGGAGCGAAAAGAGAATCAACTCCTTCACAATGGGGCCCTGCGTCATGTCTTTGGTTTTTGATTGTCCTGTGCGCAAAGCGCTTCCTGTATTCCCTGTCTTCAAGTTGTCCCCCCTTATTCCAGACATCAATAAGGACGGGAAGCATTCCGCCCCCCGTCCTGTCAGTCAGATCGATATTCCAGTATCTTTTCGGCACCTTGTCTCAAAACCCTGAGTTTCCTGGGATGCAGGCGATGCCATTCTTACGCCCTTTGGCCGGGCTGCCTGCCCTGGTAGCCGGATTGCTCCTGATTCTGCGGATAGCCGCCCTGATAGTCCTGGTAATCCTGCATTCCGGCGCCGCCATCCTGTCCATCCGCACCATCCTGCACAGGCTGTGTGCCATTTTGCCCGCGCTGCGTTCCGTCCTGTGCGGCGTAGCCATCTGCCTGCTGCTGTGCGGCCTGCTGCGCAGCCCTTGCTCTGTCCTGCTCCGCCTGCAGCCGCTGCTGCACAAGGGAATTGCGGTCCTGCTGCACTGTCTGCAGATAAGAATTCATGTTGCTCAGATATCCCTGGAACGTGGAATTCGTATCTGTGATAACAGACTTTGTCAGCGTCTCCAGGTGTGCAAGCATCTCCTCGAGGTAGCTCTGCGCTCTTGTGTTGTAGTCCGACACCTGGCTGGATGCGCCATCGACAATGCCCTGAGCCTGCATCTGTGCGTCATCCACCATCTGCTGGGCCTGCATCTGCGCCTGTGCAAGGATCTGCTGAGCCTGTGCATTCGCGCTCTGCAGCATCTCGTCGGCCTCGGCACTCGCCCTCTGCGTCGTCTCCTGGGCCTGCGCATTCGCCGCCTGTACCAGCTGGTTGGCCTGCTCATACGCCTGCTTGACTACGCTCTCCTGGTTGATCTGCTCGTTCATCTGATCAGTTGCCCGCTTGATGAGGGACTGTGCCTTCGCCTTTGCATCGGCAAAAATGCGGTCCTTCTGGCTGAGCACTTCCTTGTATCTCTCGATCTCATCAGGAACACACTCCCGCAGCTCCTCCATGAGGGCATCAATTCTCTCTCTGTTGACAAGGATATACTCCTTGGAGAGAGGCTTGTACTTGCAGGACTGCAGAAAATCTTCTATCTCATCGATCTTGTTGTCGATTTTATTGCTGCTCATCTTTTCCTCCGGCCAGCGCCAGCTCTTTATAGCGCTCCTTCACGAGCTTCTCGATTACAGGCGGAACGCACACGCTGATGTCTCCTCCAAAGGAGGCAATCTCGCGCACACTCGACGAACTGAGCGAAGCATATTCAAGGCTCGTCGTCAGAAAGACAGTGTCCACATTGCCGCCCGAGAGGAGCCTGTTCGTCTGTGCAATCTGCAGTTCGTACTCAAAATCGGTGACGGCCCGCAGTCCCCTGATCGAGACGTGTGCCCCCACCTTCCTGGCGTAATCTACCAACAGCCCGTAATACGAGTCCACGCGGACATTGGGAATGTCCGCAGTCACAGTCTGTAACATTTTAACACGCTCATCTGCTGAAAACAACGACCCCTTCTTCTCATGGTTGTACATCACGCAGACGATGACCTCATCGAACATCTTTGCGGAGCGCTTGATGACATCGATATGCCCGTACGTCACAGGATCAAAACTGCCGGGGTAAATTGCTCTGATCATAAAAACCTTCTTTCTGCCGGATCAGGAGCTGGCGTTACTGCGCCGGCCTTCTGCGGATGAAGAGATGCCGCTGCGAGCGGTAATCCTTCTCCCGCACAATCTGCAGTCCGGTCGCATCCAGGAAGGAAAAATCACTGTCAAGAGAAGTCTCCGCAATGATAAGCGTTTCTGCGGTCACGTAAGGCGCATGATCGAGCTCTTGCAGCACTTCCCGACAGGTATCGGATGCATACGGCGGATCCAGATAAATGATGTCTGCTCTTTTCTCGCTGATATGGTGCAGTGCATTCAGCACATCCATTCTCAGAAGAACGCCGCTCTCCTCAAAATGCGTCTTGTGGAGATTCTTCTGAATGCAGGCTGCCGCCTCTCTCCCGTTCTCCACGAGATATGCCCTCTTTGCGCCGCGCGAGAGTGCCTCGATTCCGATGCTGCCGGAGCCCGCGCACAGATCGAGGAATACAGAACCCGGCACGTCAAACTGAATGATATTAAAAAGGGTCTCCTTGATAATGTCCTGCGTAGGTCTTGTGTCCATTCCGCTGGGCGTCTCCAACTGCATTCTTCTGGCTGTGCCTGCGATTACTCTCATCATTTCCTTTCCGTGCCGCATTCCGGCTGCTTTATATATCGTGCTTTACAGATGATCCTCTGCCACCGCGCGAGGATTTGCGCAGATGATTCAGGTCGATCTTTCTTCCCTCATATTCGATGACATTGCTCTGCATCGCATTGATCACATAGGCCTCTTCGACCTCATCCTCCTTGGAGAGGCGGATCGCGATGACACCCCTTGCATTTTTCTTCTGCATAGGGATCTCCTCAACGGGGAAACGAAGGAACAGTCCGTTCTTCGTGCGCAGAACCACGGCCTGCTGGTCGATGATGCCATGGACACCGACCACTCTGTCGCCGTCATCAAGCTTCGTTGCGGCGACGGACTGCCTTGTCACATCGAACTCGCCGCCGTCGACGAGCTTAATGAGGCCCTTTGCGGTCACGAACATGATCCGATACAGGTTCAGTTCACTCTGGCTCGTCGCATAGACGATATTCTCCTTCGCCGAGTCGAACTGACTGATGTTGTCGATCGGCACGCCCTTGTCCTTCATCTTCGCCAGCGGCATGTCCTGAACCTTTACGGTATAGAGCACGCCCGTATCTGTGAACAGACAAATCTTTCCGGTGTTCTTGCAGACGAAGCTGAAGCGGCACTCGGAATCCACTGTTTCCTTGTTCTTCTCATAAGTGGGCAGGTCGATGGTCTTGGCATAGCCGAAGCGGTCCATGAGGAACATGACGCTCATTTCCTGCTCCTGCCTCGGGACATAGACGGCCGCTTCCTCATCGATCAGCTCCGTCCTTCTGGGTTTGCTGTAAGCCTTCCGGAAAGCAAGAAGCTGCGCCCTTATGACTCTCGTCATGGACGATCTCTCCTCGAGAATGTCCTCGTAGCGGTAAATATTCGCGACAGTTGTCTCATGCTCTTTGATCAGCGCATCCAACTCGAGTCCGATCAGCTTGTACAGGCGCATGTTCAGGATAGCATCCGCCTGCCGCTCCGTGAAGGAGAGCTGTGCAGCCATGGCGGCGGAATTCTTCGACTTGAAGTGTATTCCCTCTGTGATGCCCTGCACAAGGCACTTTTTTGCCTGCTCGCGCGACTTGGAGCCGCGAAGGATCTCGATCACGAGATCGATGACATTGACGGCCTTGATGAGGCCCTCCTGGATCTCGCGCCTGTCCTGCTCCGCCTGCAGGAGATTTGTATATTTTCTTCTCGTGACCTGAAAGGCGAAATCAACATTTGCCTTCAGAATATCTTTAAGTCCAAGCGTCTCCGGACGGCCGTCCCGGATCGCCAGCATGTTGACGCCGAAGGTGTCGAGGAGCTTCGTCTTCTTCAGAAGAAGCGCCTTGAAGTTCTCCACGTCCGTGTCCCTGCGCAGTTCTATGACAATGCGGATGCCCTCCTTGGAGGACTGGTTGCTGATGTCGACAATGTCGTTTGTCTCTTTGGATTCGGAGAGCGCCGCGACATCCTGCAGGAATTTCGCAATGCCGGCGCCGATCATCGTGTACGGAATTTCCGTGATCACGAGGTTGATTCTGCCGGCCCTTCCCTTTTCTACGTTCATGCGGCCGCGGATCCGTATCTTTCCGGTTCCGGTTTCATAGATCTGCAGAAGATCGCTCTTGTTGACGATGACGCCTCCTGTCGGAAAATCAGGCCCCGGCATGTACTGCAGCAGCTCCTCTGTCGTGATGTCCGGATTGTCGAGGTAGGCCAGCTCCGCATCTATGGCTTCACCCGGGTTGTGCGTAGGAGTCGATGTCGCCATGCCGACCGCAATACCCTCCGAGCCATTGATGAGAAAGTTCGGGATCATGCACGGCAGAACTTCGGGCTCCTTCTCCGTCTCATCGAAGTTCGGAATGAAGTCGACAACATCCCGGTCCAAATCTGCGAGCATCGTCTCCTCGGTCACCTTCTGGAGCCTCGCCTCCGTGTAACGCATGGCAGCAGGGGAGTCTCCCTCAATCGTGCCAAAGTTTCCGTGTCCGTCGACGAGCGGAAGCGTCTTCTTGAAGTCCTGGGCCATCACCACAAGGCTGTCGTAGATTGAGCTGTCGCCGTGGGGATGGTATTTGCCCATTGTATCTCCGACGATGCGCGCGCTCTTTCTGTATGGGCGATCATGAAAGATGCCCAGCTGCTGCATGTCGTAGAGCGTGCGCCTCTGCACGGGCTTTAACCCATCCCGCACATCCGGCAGCGCTCTTGCGATAATGACGCTCATCGCGTAGTCGATGTAGGATTTCTGCATCAGCTCCGCGTATTCGGTTTTGATAATATGTTCCTCGGCCGGCTCTGCGGCCGTCTTTTTCTTATCTGCCATGTAATAAAACTCTGCGCAGGCGGCAGAATCTGTGCCGCTGCCTTCCTGAATCACAGGATCTGCTCAGCACCACGTCCTGGAACGCTCCAAAATGCGCCGCAATTTCCAGGTGCAGGTGTCCAGAGCTCCTTCCTGAATTCTCTGTACAGTATCCCGTTTCTTATCTGTTCCGTGTTGGGAACTTCCTCAGACATCGAGCTCTGCATCCTTTGCATGTGCGTGGATAAAATCGCGCCTCGGCGGCACGTCGGTTCCCATAAGAAGACCTGTCATCTCAGAGGCCATGCGGCCGTCCTCGATCTGCACGAGCCTTAGCCTCCTCCTCTCGGGATCCAGCGTCGTCTCCCACAGCTGCTGCGGGTCCATCTCGCCAAGTCCCTTGTATCTCTGCAGGGTAAAGCCGCCCTTATGCGTCTTTCTGTATCTGGCAAGAGCTGCATCGTCGTAGAGGTACTCGCCCTCTTCCCCCTTCTTCTGAGGAACGACCTTGTAGAGGGGCGGCATGGCCACATAGACATGCCCCTCGTAGATCAGATCCGGCATGAAGCGGTAAAAGAGTGTGAGCAGGAGCGTGCTGATGTGCGCGCCGTCGACATCGGCATC
>DEKA01000025.1 GCA_002353635.1 Lachnospiraceae bacterium UBA2734 | reverse complement strand
ATGACCATCGAGCTGATCCATCCCGTAGCTATGGAGGAAGGCCTCACATTCGCTATTCGTGAGGGCGGCCGTACTGTAGGTTCCGGAAGAGTTGTAAAGATCATTGAGTGATTTCTGTGACTGAATCGTCATCAGATGAATAAAGCGGCAGTTAATGCCGGTGAAGGGGCCCGTGTCGAAAGACACGGGCCCCTTCACACGTTATTGCGGGCGGTGCACACCGCCCGCAATATATTTTCAAGACACTTCTTATTTCTGTCCCGACAACGAACAATTGTATGCAATTATTCGACGGTATGTTAGAATATTATCACTGTGCGGTCATTTCACGGATCGGCTATACAGCAGGACGGGAAGAGAAGGAAGGATCATTATGAAGCTATTCAGAAGAATCTGTGCCGTGCTGGTCACAGCGACAGTTGCCTTAACCGCTTCGGGCTGCGGCGGACAGACAAGAATGATGTTCGGCACCGGCGGAACAGCAGGCACATATTACTCTTATGGCGGTGTAATTGCGCAGTACATGAGCACATATTCAGATGCTA
The DNA here is from genome assembly GCA_002353635.1 of Lachnospiraceae bacterium UBA2734. Classification (GTDB taxonomy): domain Bacteria; phylum Bacillota; class Clostridia; order Lachnospirales; family Lachnospiraceae; genus CAG-791. Next base: position 3,560 of record DEKA01000025.1, on the reverse strand, counting down.
AGGTGACTGCGGTATCCACCGGCGGTTCGAAGGTGAATATACAGTCCATTCAGGACGGCGATTTCCAGCTGGGATTTGCGCAGTCCGACGTATTGGCGTATGCATGGAACGGGACGAAGTCCTTCGAAAAGGACGGTCCGACACACGATTTCCGCGTCCTGGGCGGCCTTTATGCAGAGACCGTACAGCTCATCACGATGAAGGACAGCATTAAGACAGTTGCTGATCTGAAGGGGAAGAGTGTCTCCATCGGAGAGGCGGGATCAGGCGTCTATTTCAATGCCATGGATGTTCTGAACGCTGCCGGCATCACGATCAATGACATTAAGCCGCAATACCAGAGCTTCGAGGACTCCAAGGAGTCTTTGAAAGACGGAAAGATAGATGCGGCCTTCATCGTAGCAGGTGCACCGACGACAGCGATCACGGAGCTTGCGACAACGAACGGTGTGCACCTGATCAACATCGATGGCGATCTTCGCGACAAGATCCTCAAAGAGGATCCATATTACACCGCACTGCAGATCCCGGCGAACACCTATCCTAAGCAGACAGATCCGGTCGACACCATTACCGTAAAAGCGACTGTTCTCGTTTCCGCTTCGCTGAGTGATGACCTCGTCTATAAGTTGACGGCTGCAGTCTTCGACCACGCAGATGATATTGCCAAGGAGAACGCAAAGGGAGCTGAGCTGAACCTGAAGACGGCTACAGAGGGCATGGAGGCGCCGTTCCACAAAGGAGCAGCGCGCTATTATAAAGAGCACGGCATTATTGTGAATACCAGTGAAGATGCGGCAGGGACAGAGCCGAAGACGGAACAGGATGCGGATGTATATTCTGCAGATTCCGATGCCGCAGGAGATACGCAGGCAAGTGCAGCCGCAGCGTCTTCGATGCCTGAAGTATCAGACAGCACTGCGCAGAACACACCAGCCGGGCAGACGGCTCAGGAATAACAGGGAGGAGAGGTGGTTATGCTTAATAATGATAAGGACATGAAGACAGCCGGCTCCTCTGCAGGAGCTGATGTCTCTGTCGATGAAATCATGAAGAAATACGACAGGGAGAGCAACATCCGTCTTTGGACCGGATGGCAGAAGAAGGCCGTAAGGTATTTCACGGCGGCGTTCTCCCTGTGGTGCATTTATGTGACGCTCTTTGCGACGTTTCTGGAGGAAATCCGCCTCACTTCCTTTATGGCGCTGATTATTGTCATGGGATTTCTCACCTACCCTGCGAAGAAGGGCGAACAACGGCCGAATCATATGCCCTGGTATGACGTTGTTTTCATGCTGCTGGGTGCCGGCTCTTTCTTTTATTTCACCTTTAATGCCAATGCCATTATTCAGCAGGGAACAAGATTCCAGACCTATCAGATTGTGATCGGTATCGTCGGCATTCTTGCACTGATTGAGGTGACAAGACGGTGCGTTGGCCTGCCGATCCTCATTGTGGCCGGCGCTTTTCTGGTCTATGCGCTGGCCCTGGGACTCACAAATCCCAGCTTTTTCGGTCGTGTGCGGTATCTGATCCGCAATCTTTTCTACACAAAAGAGGGAATATTTTCCACACCGGTCAATGTATGTTCTAAGTACATTGTGGTCTTTATCATTTTTGGCGCCTTCCTTGAGAGAACAGGCATCTCTGCCTTCTTTATTGATCTGGCCAATTGTGTGGCGGGAAAANNGGCCGGTGGCCCCGCAAAGGTTTCCGTCATCTCATCAGCGCTCTGCGGCATGGTCTCTGGATCTTCTGTCGGCAACACGGTGACGACGGGTTCTGTCACGATTCCCATGATGAAGAAGACGGGGTATAAGCCTGAGTTTGCAGGCGCCGTTGAGGCGGCTTCCTCCACTGGAGGACAGATCATGCCGCCCATTATGGGTGCTGCCGCCTTCCTCATGGCTGATTTTGTGGGCGTGCCGTATTCCAGCATTATTTCGCGCGCAGTTCTGCCCGCAATCCTCTACTTTGCCGGCATTTTTATCGCTGTACATCTGGAGGCGAAGAAGCTCGGGCTCTCCGGAATACCTAAGGAGCAGCTCCCTGTTTTCAGCAAGCTCATTAAAAAGATTTACCTTCTGATTCCGCTTGTCATGCTGGTCATCTGGGTGTCCGGCAACTTTATGACGATGCAGAGGGCAGCGTCCTATTCCATCGTCCTTGCCATCGTGGTCAGCCTCTTCGATAAGGATGACCGCATTACGCCGACAAAGTTCATGGATGCCCTGGAAGCAGGAGGGAGAGGAACAATTACCGTAGCAGCAGCATGCGGCATAGCGGGCATTATCTCCGGATCCATCACGATGACGGGACTTGCCAACGAGCTGATCAATGCAATCGTTTCGCTTGCCGGCAACCGCCTCATCATTGCACTCGTGCTGACGATGCTCTGCTGTATCGTTCTTGGCATGGGCGTGCCGACGACGGCGAATTACTGCATCATGGCGGCAACGACGGCGCCTATTCTCATCCGGATGGGCGTGCCGACCCTCGCGGCGCATTTCTTCGTCTTTTACTTCGGTATCGTTGCAGACATAACACCGCCTGTAGCCCTTGCCGCTTACGCAGGCTCAGCCATTGCAAAGTCCAACCCGATGAAAACAGCCTTCAATGCCTCGCGCCTGGCCATCGCCGTGTTCATCGTCCCCTATGTGTTCTGCTATAACCCGGCTATGCTCCTGATCGACACGATGCCGCTGCAGGTCGCACAGGTCGCAGTCACCTCCTTTATCGGCATCTTTGGCGTATCAGCTGCACTGGAAGGATACCTTATGACGAACATGAGCCCGCTCGTACGCATTCTCATGGCCGCCGGCGGACTGATGCTGATTGATCCGCGCACGATCACGGACCTTGTCGGCATCCTTGTTATTGCAGGCTGCTGCGTATGCCAGAATGCACGGGCGAAGCGCAGGGGCAGGGATGCTGTTTCTCAATAAGGCGGAGGCTGCCGGAGAGCGCGTTAAGCCTTGCGACACGGCCTGTCCCGTTGCCCGTTTCACGCTAAGACGGGCGGCCGCCGGAGAGCGCGGGCGAAGCGCGGGATGGCAAAGTCTGTCTCGAAAACTGGCTATGTGCTATATTAGATATAGCAATTATCATTCAGGAGGCTTTGAAAATGACTAAACAGGAAGCTATCGAGGAAGTAAAGAAACTGGTTGCGGCGCCGTCCGTCTGCCCGGAAGCAAAGGCGGCAGGGGAGGCTTATCTGAAGGCAGTTGGCACCGACGGTGAAAAGGCGGCTGCAGAGGCTCTTCTCAAGGAGCTAGCAGAAGATGTAACATCAGTCGATGATCTGATTGCACTCACTGAGTCAGAGCACGGTGTCAAGATCTTCGGCGCAGACGGCGCGAAAGCTTTAAAGGAGCAGGCCGAGAAAGCAAAGGCCGCCGGCGGCAAGTACTGCGTATGCCCTGCGTGCCAGTCGGGCGGCGCCCTGCTCGACAACCGCGAAGCACTGCTCTGAGACAATATCTGTGACGATACAGTAATTCATAGAAATAGGCCCTGTACTTCGCAGCCATTACAGATGTGATATGCTACCCCTAAGTAGG
>DEKA01000053.1 GCA_002353635.1 Lachnospiraceae bacterium UBA2734 | reverse complement strand
ATTGTCAGATATAAGATTGAAATAGTTCGTGCAGGACCGGAGTCCTGTCTGCGTCCGTGAGACGCAACTCTCATAAGATACTGCGCTTCGAAGCTTTTGTCAAGAACTTTTTAAATCAATTTGTTTTCGTATGATTCGTACATTTCTTGAGGCTTTTCAGCACTTCCGTTGTGCAGAAATCTTACTCTCTTCCGCAACGGCAAGACAGAGTATATCATCACCTTTTTCATTTTGCAAGCACTAATTTGATAAATATTCAGTGCCCCTCAGAAAGATATGCGATCTGGATGGGAAGCTTGCTTACCAGACAGATTGCATATCTTTCTGAGGGGCGGACAAGCGGCGGAGCCGCTCTGGACGCCCTCATCGAAGAGAATCGAAGATTCTCGAGATGGGGTGTTGAATATTTAAGGCCACCATCCGGCGCCCCTCGGAAATCTGTTGAAATCCGGACGGGGCTCGCTCACCGGACGGTTTCAGAAGATTTCTGAGGGGCGGACAAGCGGCAGGCCGGGCGCAGGCAGAGAATGCCCCGCGCGTGTATGCGAGCAATCTGATTCGCGTTACCGACAGTGAGGGACTGGAGGGGTCTAAGGCGCGTTTTCCGGAACGCGCCTTAGAGGCCCGTCATGTTCGAAGCCTCCCCGCATCAGCGGGGAGGCAAGTTCGGGCCGGCCCCGGAAGGACGAGATGGAGGTTAGCGAATCGATGCGCAGCAGTCACGCGCGGGGCATCTCTGCCTGCGTCCGGCCGTCCTCCCATTCTCTTATTTTCTGCCCGAGTCGATACTGTAACCCCCCCTGTGCCCGGCCGCCCCCTTCTCTTATTTTCCTAAGTCGCCACTGCAAAACGCCTGCGTCCGGCCGTCCCGTCATCAACCTCACACCAGCAAATAATGCCGCAGAAAATATTCAATGATATACAGAATCAGGAACCCCTCCGCAAATCCGGCGACAAGCCCGAGTGCACTATCAATCCACCGGATCAGAGGAAGCTTTGCAATGAAATTAACAGATACCATGAAGATATGGACAAACCGATAGAGAATGCCCAGAATGACCAGCAGCACAAAGCCCAGCACAGTGCCTGAAAAGCTTCCGCCCCGGAGTCCCTGCACAAGTGCAGAGAGCAGGAGAATAACTGCAATCGAGACAATCAGAGAAAGAAGGGAGCTGAGCGTCTTCGCGAACCCCCTGTTGAAACCATGCGTCATGCTGGCGATCATGATGAGCAGTGAAATGACGACAATACCAATCAGATAAATATTCATGCAGAGTAACCGCCTCTCTTACTCAAGCGTCATCAGTTCCGCCTTCTTCTCCTCAATCAGCACAAGCTTAGTGGCCGAATCTGCATCCGGAATAACTGCCTTCACATCTGTCCTGAATTCGCCGTCGTAGCGGAGATTCCCACTCAGAGAATAGATCTGAAGTCTTTGCGCATTGTAGACAATGACCCTCTCCCCGCTGATCAGAATGTCCGAGTACTCCAAGGAGAAGGGAATCTCACTGATGACATTTCCCGAATTGTTATAAATTCTCAGTCTGTATGCGCTGCTCTGCCCCGATGCATTCGGAGAAGACGCGCCCGCTGCCTTATTGTCCGCAGCATCATCCGCAGATCCACCCGCTGAGTTTGCAAAGAGAACACCTGTATAGCTGCCGCCTGCAAAGACCCCCTGCACCTCTGCGTTGAACATGGCATTTGCCCCGCTCTCCGGAATTTCCTTCCCGGTAAAAAAGGCAATGCGCCGGTCTGAGACTGCCGCCATAGTGTTCTCCCCCACATACCTCAGATAGGGAAAAACCTCATTGTCATAGTTGAAGCCGCTCACGTTGTTTTCAACGGAGTTTGCTCCCACTGCGCCGAAATTATAGAAAGCAATGCTCGTCTGCGGCGTCTGGGTTCCGATCGTCAGGTGAGAGACGCCGACCACTTCTCCGTTCGGCGAAATGGCAACGGCCAGCGGATACCCGGACTGTGCCATCGTCGTCTTAAAATACGCGATGGTCTCCCCTTTTTGTGAGTACAGATAGATCCATGTGACATCGCTGTCCTCGAGGACGGCAGCCACCTCTCCGCTCTCCGAAGCGGCGATCATGCGGATAGGTTTTCCTGTATCAACCTTTCCAATCTCTCCGTCAGCGCCGAGAATATGGATCTCATTTCCGTTGTAATCCGCAATGGCAAGAATGCTGCCCGCCGCGGCCGTCAGCGGTTTCTGGAATTCGTACGATACACTCCAGATTTTTTTGCCGTGCACATCCATACAGCTCGCCCCATCGCGGCTGTAAGAGACGATGCTGCTGCCAAGCGCCATGTACTGTGCGTTTGAATCTCCGGTCAGATCAGCAATTTTCGAATAGGTTGCACTCGTAAAGACCCTGACCTTTGACTGAATGAAAATAAGAGCGATCAGAAGGACAACCGAACCCGCCGCAAGGAGAGTACGCAAAACAGACCGCACAGCACTTCCTCTGCGCTGCGGTGCGGCCTCCCTCTCTTCCTCCCCCCCGCCGTCTTTACTTCCGGCGGAGTAGAGTCCTTCATAGTCATTGTCCTGTGCATCCGGCAGGTTGCTGCCAGGCTTTCTGAATTTGATTACTGCCATCTGCAGATATTCAAAGAAGCGGTTCCACCTGCATGGAACCGCCGATATGCTGCTTTCCCGATCGAATCAGGCCGCTGATAAACGGCACCGATGCTGCCGTCTGAAAATATAGTCTCAGCATTATTTTCAGGCCTTGCCTGTGGGAAAACGGTAAATAGTGATTGTGTCGTACACCGTATCGCCGCCAAAGATCGGCTGCGGAAAATTACTGTGGTGCACAGAATCAGGATAGAACTGTGTCTCCAGGCAGAACGCCTCCCTGGGGCCGTAGGTCCTCCCCTCCTTGCATCCTGCATTGTTCAGGAAATTGGCCGTGTAGAACTGCACGCCGGGCGTATTCGTCTGTACCTCCATGACGCGTCCGCTCGCAGGACCCTGCGCCCTTGCTGCAAGGCAGATCGTCCCCTCGCCGTCATAGCCGTCAATGCAGAAATTGTGGTCATATCCGCCTGTAATCGCGAGCTGAGGGTCATCTGCATCGATATCGCGGCCGATCTCCTTCGGCTGTGTGAAGTCAAAAGGTGTCCCCGCTACCGCTCTGATCTCGCCCGTCGGAATCGATCCCTCGCGCACCGGCGTGAAATGTGAGCAGTTCAGCTGCAGCCTTGTTCTGAGAATGCTGCCGGCTGCATGCCCGTCCAGATTCCAGTAGGAGTGATTCGTAAAATTGAAAATCGTCTTCTGGTCAGAGGTCGCATGATAGTGAATCTGGACGCCGTCGTCATCAAGGACAGAGTATGTCACGCAGATCTCCCGGTTCCCCGGCAGACACAGATCCCCGTCGTCCAGATGAATGGAAAACATAACAAAGTCTTCTCCGGGCAGTGCCTTCCACATTCTGCGGTTCAGACCGTGCTCCTTGTCTGTGTGCAGGTTGTTCGGGCCGTCGTTGACGGGCAGATGGATTTCTTTTCCGTCAATCTCAAACTCCGCACCGGCGATTCTGTTGCAGCTGGGTCCCACAAGGGCGCCCATAAATCCATGGTTGTGCTCATAGCCGTGCACATCATTCCAGCCAAGCGCAACATCGGCCTTTCTGCCAAGCGCATCCGGCACCACCACATTGACCAGTGCAGCGCCATAGTCGATCACACGGAAACTGATCTTTCCGTTGTCGACAATATACGCATTGACCTGTTCACCGTTTTCTGTTACCCCGAATTCTTCTCTCTTTACGCTCATTCTGCCCCCTACCCTTTTACTGAATATCTGTTCCTTCAGAAGCGCCTGTCTGCTGAAAACAACACCTCTTCCGCAGATCTGCTGCGTTTCGTACTTCCCAATCGCCGGCGGCTGCAGCAGAGCCGGCCGGATTGAACTTTGCCGTTTCCCCTTTCCATGGCCGCTCGAACAGTGCGCGGTCAGATCTCGGTTCTCCCCTCCAATGCCCTGAGGAGCGTCACCTCATCGATATACTCAAGATCGCCGCCCACAGGAACACCGCTCGCAATTCTTGTCACCTTGATGCCGAGCGGCTTGATGAGCTTGCTGATGTACATCGCTGTCGTCTCGCCTTCAAGGCTGGAATTCGTGGCAATGATGACTTCCTTTACAGTGTCGTCCTTCAGACGCTCCAGCAGCTCCTTGATGCGGATGTCATCCGGACCGATCCCCAGCATCGGAGAGATTGCACCGTGGAGAACGTGATAGACGCCCTCGTACCTCCCGGTCTTTTCATAGGCCGCAAGATCCTGCGGGTTCTCCACAACCATAATGGTGCTGTGGTCCCTTCCGGGATCGCCGCAGATCGGACAGACATCCGTGTCTGTGAGATTCTGGCAGTATCTGCAGTAATGCACATTGGCTCTGGCATCGAGTATGGCCTGCGAGAGGCGCTCCGCCCGCTCCTTCGACATCCCGATAATATAAAAAGCAAGGCGCTGCGCCGATTTGTTACCAATGCCGGGCAGCGCCGCTAACTCGTCAATAAGACGATTGATATGTCCGCTGTAAAGCTTCATAAAGGGTTACATCAGCCCCCCGGCGAGACCGCCGAAGAGCTTCTCGCTCTCTGCATCGACCAGCTTCATGGCCTCGTTCACAGCCGCAGTCACAAGATCCTGAAGTGTCTCCACATCCTCCGGATCAACCGCTTCCCTGGCGATCTCGATGCTCTTGACTGTCTTTGCGCCGGTCACTGTCACCTTCACGGCGCCGCCGCCTGCAGAAGCGGTGAACTCCTCTTCATCGAGCTTCGCCTTGTTCTCCTGCATCTGGTTCTGCATGCGCTGTGCCTGCCTGATCAGATTATTCATGTTGCCGGGCATACCGCCGCCCTGAAAGCCGCCTCTTCTGCTCACTGTATCTTTTCCTCCGTAAGATGATAAACGGCATTCATTCAGCCGTTATTCCTGCTCGATCTTCATATTCACTGACTTTTGAATATCTACATAATTGTCCGAGAATTTAGCACCATTGTCAAGTTCTTTGTACCCGATGTGCACGTGTCTGCCGACCGCGGTGCTGATATAATTTTCCAGATATTCCCTGTACTGCTGTGCCTCCTGGCTGCTGCCGGTGAAATGGACGGCGTACACGTAATTTTCAAAGACAATGAGGAGCTGCCCGTTCTCATCTACCGTCGGCTTTGCGCCGAGCAGATAGATTTTCATAAGGTGCCGCTCAGGCGGGATGTTCGCGACAAGGCTTCCCCACCTGCGTGCCACCTGCTGCACCTCTTCAGGAATAGCATCGGGCAGAACCGGCCGGCGCTTCGGCACTGTTCCATTCTGTGCAGTGCCCTCTCCGGATGCGTCATCTGCGCCCGCTGAAGGCCTGGCCCGGCCGGGCGATGCAGGCACCGCGCCTGCATTTCCTCCCGCATAGCTGCCGGAAAAGGCACCCTGCTGCAGCAACTTCTCCTGTTCGACAAGGCGCTCTTCCAGAACTCTGACTCTCTCCTGCAGGCTGAGGATTTCTCCCTCTGTATCCCTGCTGACATTCATGGAGGGCTCGCAGAGGCGGATAATTGCCGTCTCCGTGAGGATCCGCCTGTTGGATGAGTAGCGGATCTGCTCCGTGAGCCGTGAAAAAACTTCGATCTCACGGATAATCTCCTCCGTCTCCGACATCTGTGCGTCCTCACGGATAAGTTCCAGGTTGTCGGACGACACATCCAGGCTGTCCGCAGTCTCCTCCGAGGCCCGAAGAAGCATGACATTCCGCAGGTAACCGATGTAGTCCGTGACGAACTGCACCAGCTCCCTGCCTCCCACGAGGATGTCGTCGAGGATTTTCAGTGCTCCCCTGACATCCGCCTTGTGGATGCAGCGGTACATGCTGCTGAAGACGCGCGTGTCCACAGCGCCGAGGATCTCCAGCGTCCTGTCATAAGTCAGCTCCCCCTCTCCGTAACTGAACGCGTTGCACTGATCAAGAAGGGAGAGGCCGTCGCGCATCGAGCCGTCCGCCGCCGAAGCGATATAGCGGAGTGCCTTATCCTCCGCCTTAAGTCCTTCCTTCTGTGCGACATACCGGAGTCTGTCCGCAATCGTCTTCACGGAGAGGCGGCCGAAGTCGTAGCGCTGACATCTCGAGAGAATCGTGAGCGGGAGCTTGTTCGGCTCTGTCGTCGCCAGAATGAAAATAGCGTAGGCCGGGGGCTCCTCAAGCGTCTTCAAAAGTGCATTGAAGGCCGCTGTGCTCAGCATATGCACCTCATCGATAATGAAGACTCTGTAGCGGCCCTGCGTCGGCGAATAGGCAACCTGGTCGATAATGCCCCTGATATCGTCGACGCCGTTGTGGGACGCTGCATCCATTTCAACCACATTGAGGCTTGCGTCCTCTGCAATCGCCCTGCAGGAGGCGCACTCCCCGCAGGGGCTGCCGTCCACGGGATGCTCGCAGTTCACCGCGCGGGCAAAGATCTTTGCGATGGTCGTCTTGCCCGTTCCTCTCGTCCCGCAGAAGAGATAGCTGTGGCCGATTCGGCCGGTATTGATCTGATTTTTCAGNNTTCAGGGTGCGCACAATCGCATCGCGCCCGCAGACGTCGTCAAACGTCTGCGGGCGGTACTTGCGGTACAGCGCGAGATAGTGCCGATTTGTCTCTGCCATATTGGTGTTCTTCAATCGCCGAAACTTATGCCAAGGAGCTTTGCTTCTTTGATGATGTCCGCATTCGGATCAAGCATTTTGAGCTTGCCTGCCACCTCAGAGAGCGGGACCTTGATCATCTCTCTGTTCTTGTAGCCGACCATATAGCCGTACTCCTTGTTGAGAATGAGCCTGCCTGCCTCTGCGCCCAGACGGCTCGCGAAGACGCGGTCGTAAGGACACGGCTGTCCGCCTCTCTGCACGTGCCCTGGAATAGTGACACGCACCTCGCGCCCCGTCTTCTTTGTGATGAGATCCGCCAGCTCATAGGAGACGGACGGATACTTGTAGTTCGCGAGCTTCTTCTTGAATTCCTTCTTGGGAAGGGCTGCATCCTGCTTTGAAACAGCGCCCTCCGCCACGACAATGATCGTGAAGCGGCAGCCGCTCCGGTCCCTGTCCTCGATCTTCTCAATGACCTTGTCGATATCGAACGGAATCTCAGGAATGAGGATAATGTCCGCGCCGCCTGCGATGCCTGCATTGAGCGGGAGCCATCCTACCTTGTGTCCCATGATCTCCACAATGAACACGCGCCCGTGAGAGAAGGCTGTCGTGTGGATCTCGTCGATGGCTGTCGTCGCAATATCAACGGCACTCTGGAAACCGAATGTCATATCTGT
>DEKA01000024.1:9275-9469 GCA_002353635.1 Lachnospiraceae bacterium UBA2734 | reverse complement strand
AGCGCCTGATAGAGCTCGCCCGCTACGCACGCCGAGCCGACGAGAATTCCTTCGCGCATCCTCGAGAGCATGCTCTTCGGGATTTTCGGCTTCTGATAATAGTACGTCAGATGCGAGGCGCTGATCATCTTGTAGAGATTGACGCGGCCCGTGTTGTTCGCCGCCAGCAGAATGCAGTGGTAGGGGCGCTTTCT
>DEKA01000024.1:0-9255 GCA_002353635.1 Lachnospiraceae bacterium UBA2734 | reverse complement strand
GCCGCCACTTTATTCACCTCATGCAGCGTATGTGCCCCTTTCTGCGTGAACATCGGAAGGAGCTTAATGAAAATATCCGCCGTCGTCGCGGCATCATCAACCGCTCTGTGATGGTGGGGATTGACAACATTCAGCATCTTGCCGACTGCATCGAGGTTGTAGGATTTATGTCCCGGAAGGACAGTCCTCGCCATGTCCATCGTATCGATCGTTGTCAGCGGGCAGGCAAGTCCCAGCCTTTTTGCATTGGCGCGGATAAATCCGATATCGAACTGCACATTGTGACCGACAGTTACGCAGCCCTCACAGAAGGCGAGGAACCTTGGCAGAATGGTCTCAATCGTCTCCGCGTGCATGACATCCTCATCTGTGATGGATGTCAGTTTTGTGATTCTATACGGAATCGGAATCTGCGGATTGATGAACTCCGAGAAGGAATCCGTCTTTTTGCCGTGCTCGTATTTCACCGCGCCGATCTCGATGATCCGATCTCGCTCCGCAGAAAAGCCCGTCGTCTCGATATCGAAAATAACGTAGCTTCCCTTCTCAAGATCGTAGTTTCCGGGCTCTCTCTCCCCGCGGAAAAAGTCGTCCGGTGCCTTCGTAAATGCGGGATCCTTCTCCGTCTGTCCGAAGGTCACGATTTTCTTCAGATCGTCTACGAGGTAGCACTCAACCCCGTAGATCACCTTGAAGAAGTGCTGCCGGTCAATCGGAGGTTGTCCTGCGGCAGCCCTCTTCTTATTCTCCTCATCAAAGAGGTCACAGACCAGATGGTTGGCATCCGGAAAAGCCTGAATATTGCCGTGGTCCGTGATCGCAACGGCGGGCATGCCCCAGTCATAGGCTCTCTTCACGAGATCTCTGCACTCCGAGACGCCGTCCATGTCACTCATCTTGGTGTGAAGATGGAGCTCTACGCGCTTCTTCTCAAAGTGATCCTCTCTCTTATTGACGAAGGAGGGAATGGACATAATGCCGGTGGGTGATGTGATCTCCACCTGCCGGTCGTAGGTGTCCATCTTGGTGAAGCCCTTCACCTTCACAAACTTCTTCGGTGCCAGTCTCTCCATCGTCTCGTCTGCGGCCTCTGTAGGCGCGAAAATCTTGACAATGATGGAGTCCGTGAAATCGGTCAGCGAGAACTTGAGGATGGACTTATCATTCCGGATGTCCCTCCTCTCACTGTTCATGATCTGCCCGTGAATGCACACTTCTCCCATCTCACCGAGTATGTCTTTGATCGGAATGACGGGATCATCGAAATCGCGGCCGCAGATCACATCCTTGTTGCGCGAGCGGATAAAGCTGCGCACTGCACGGCTCCTGAGACTCTTCTCCTTCTCCGCCTCCGCTGATGCGCGCAGAAACCCGGCACCGCTCTTCCTCACGCCGGTCGGTTTGGCGGAAGGCGCATTCTTTGCCGCTTTTTTTCCTGCAGCAGCAGGATTCGGTGCCCCTGCTGCACCGGCGTTTGATGCTCCTGATGTACCGGCAGATTTCACCTGATCGCCTTCATCACTGCCACTGCCGTCTGCCACACCAGACACCTCTGCTGCAAGGGCATCGTCACAGGCATTTCTCTCTGCAGACGAGTCCTCCTCTCTCTCATCAGCGGACGCAAACTGCTCCACGTCCAGCTGCGCCCTTGCCCTGTGCTTCACAGGCTCTGTGCAGACGATGCTGATGACCGTCTGAAAACTGAATCTCGTGCGGAAGATATTGTCCAGAATCCTCCGAAGATTCTCCGACTCGTCGCGCGCAATGCAGGTGTCCTCGAGGCAGACGGTCATCGCATCCGTCTCCGGGTATTCGAGCCTGGCATCCCGGAAAAGGCTGGCGATGATCGGGCTCACGTGCCACAGTTCAACGATCAGTGAATCTCTGTACTCGCGCATGAGCGCCTGCACGTTGTAGACAGAGGAAAGCGTGAAGTGCTCCGTGATGGCGCAGGAGACCTCTGTTCCGCGGCACACTTCTCCCGTCAGAATCTTCTCCATCTCATAAATGTGCCGCTTTGAGATCAGATGCGGAGCGTCAAGATAGACTTTGAGCCATCTGTGGTCAGAACTGAAAGCGATCTTTGTGACCTGCGCATCGCTGAACAGGTCATAAAGATCGCCCTTTGTGTGTACTGTCTGAAAAACATCAAAAAAAGATTTGGACACGAATGCCTCCCAGGGTTATGCCTCCCAGTGGTCCAGCTCATCCTTTAATACGGCGAGCAGCTGATCCTCCGGCACCTTCCGGACGATTTTGCCCTTTTTGATGAGAAGTCCCTCGCCGTCGCCGCCGGCAATGCCGATGTCGGCTTCTTTTGCTTCACCGGGGCCGTTCACAGCGCAGCCCATGACAGCCACCTTGATGTTATAGGGATACTTCTGCACTATCTTCTCGACCTGATTGGCGAGGCCAATGAGATCGATCCTCGTGCGTCCGCAGGTCGGGCAGCTCGTGACTTCAACGCCGCCCTTTCTGAGCTTGAGGTCACGCAGAATCTGCTTCGCTGTGCGGATCTCCTCTACAGGATCTCCGGAGAGGGATACACGGATCGTATCGCCGATGCCTTCGTAGAGAATGATGCCAATGCCGATGGCGGACTTAATGTTGCCGCCGTAAAGCGTGCCCGCCTCCGTAATGCCTACATGCAGCGGATAGTCCGTCTTCTTTGCCAGCAGCTCATGTGCCTTTACGCAGGTGAGCACATCTGAAGACTTGATGCTGATCACGATCTGGTCATACCCGTCCTGCTCGACCATATGTACCTTATCGAGTGCGCTCTCCACGAGGCCTTCCGCCGTGACGCCGCCGTACTTCTCCACAAGGTCGCGCTCGAGAGAACCTGAGTTGACGCCCACGCGCATCGGAACACCCGCCGCCTTTGCACACTGTACGACTGCTCTGATCTTCTCGGGGCCGCCGATGTTGCCGGGGTTGATGCGGATCGCATCTGCGCCGTTCTCAATAGCTGCAATGGCCATCTTATAGTCAAAGTGAATATCGGCAACGATCGGAATATGAATCCGCTTTCTGATCTCACCAAGGGCCTTTGCCGCGCGCTCGTTCGGCACGGTAGAGCGGATGATCTCGCATCCTGCCTCCTCAAGCCGCAGAATCTGGGCAACCGTCGCCTCCACATCCTCTGTTCTTGTATTCGTCATGGACTGAATCGCGATGGGATTGCCCCCGCCGATCTTCACATCGCCGATCTGTATTACTTTCGTGTGATCTCTGTAAGCCATTTTTTATTCCATACCTCACTGAAATCTATCTGAAGAATTTCGTCACATCATTGAACAGCACAAAAACCATCAATCCGATAAGGAACATGGCGCCTGCTGCCGTCACGATGCTCTCCTTGTTCGGATCCAGCCGCTTGCCGCGGACCGCCTCAATGATCAGAAGAAGGAGCCGGCCGCCGTCAAGGGCGGGGATCGGCAGAAGGTTCATGATGCCGAGGTTGATGGAGAAGAGCGTCGTCAGATTCAGGAACGAGAGAAGAACCGTAGGAATCCCATACGACTTCGTCTCCGTATAAGTGTCATCTACAACCTTCACAATGCCGACGGGCCCGGACAGATCATCCGGCGAAAAATGCCCGCGGAATATAAGTCCCAGCGACTTAAACGTCGCTCTCACCCAGTACTCCGCCTCGTAGAAGCCGTACTGAAATGTCTGCAGTGCCCCCGTCTTCGTGTAGCTGCCGCCGACAAGCCCGATGAGATATCTCTGTGCATCCTTGTCATAGCGCGGCGTCAGCGTGACCTCATGGTCCTGCCCGTCCCTCTCATACACAATGTCCAGAGGCTCCCCGTAGTTCACCATGGAAAAGAGCTGCACCTCGCGGTACACATGGATGTGCTCGCCGTTGATGCGCTTAATCGTATCTCCTGCCTGAAGTCCTGCCTCCTGCGCGGCGCTCCCGTCCACAACCTGCTGCACGTTTGGCAGATCCGTCCCTGAAAACGCAACGATCAGCGTGGCGAAGACAAGACCTATGATGAAATTCATCACAGGCCCGCCGAGGACAGTCGCAATGCGGGCGAAGACATTGGCCTTTGGAAAAGAGTGTTCATCGAGGTCATCGATGCTGCCGCCCTCGAGCAGGACGTCCATCCCGTCAAAGATACATGCACCGCCGACCGGCAGGAGTTTCAGACAGAAATCGGTTCCTCCCATCTCCTTGTGCGCAAGAGTGGGGCCCATACCGACGTCGAACTCTACGACGCGTATTCCGTTTCTCTTTGCGATCATGTAGTGGCCGAACTCATGTCCTATGACAATGACCGAAAACATGATCAGAAATGCAATGATACTGACTAACATATATTATTCCTGTTGTCTTTCCCTCCGACCCTCATACAATTTTCCGCGGACGAACTCCCTTGCCTCCTGCTCCGTGCCCAGAATCTCATCCAGAGACGGATTCGGAATCACCTTGTGCGCATCCATAGCGCCCGCAATCAGATCATAGATATCCAGAAATTCTATCTCATCCTTCATAAAATGGGCAACAGCTTCTTCGTTCGCCGCATTGAACACAGTCGGCATAGAGCCGCCCGCATGTGCCGCGCGGTAAGCGAGGGGGAGTCCTCTGAAGGTCTCCGTATCCGGCTTTTCGAAAATAAGGCTCCCCAGTGCGAACAGATCCAGCGGCTTAATGTCCAATGGCCTTCTGTCCGGATAAAAGAGCGCATACTGAATCGGAAGGCGCATATCCGGGGAAGCCAGATGTGCCATGATGGAGCCGTCGACATACTCAACAGCCGAGTGCATGACGGACTGCGGCTGTACGACGACCTGAATATCGTCCACATCAACGCCAAAGAGCCACTTTGCCTCCATGACTTCAAGTCCCTTGTTCACAAGGCTTGCGGAGTCGATGGTCACCTTCGCACCCATGTCCCAGTTGGGATTGTTCAGTGCCTGCGCGGCATGCATGTGCACCAGGTCTGCTCTCTTCTTTCCGCGAAACGTTCCGCCTGAGCAGGTGAGAAGAATCTTCTTCACTCTCTTCTTCGGCTCGCCGTTCATGCACTGGAAAATCGCACTGTGCTCGGAGTCGACAGGAAGGAGCTGTACGCCCGCCTTCTGCACGGCCGGGATAATGAGATGTCCAGCTGTCACAAGCGTCTCCTTGTTCGCGAGCGCGATGGTTTTGCCGGCAGCAATGGCAGCAAGCGTAGGCTTTATGCCGATCATGCCGACCACCGCATTTAAGAAGAGGTCCGCGTCCTTCCACTGTGCCTCCTCGAGAAGACCGTCCATCCCGCTCACAATCTTCACGGGAAGATCAGAGACGCGCGTGCGCAGATCCTGTGCTGCCTTCTCATCAAAGAGGCAGGCAATCTCAGGGTGAAATTCCCGGATCTGCTCCTCCATCATCTTTACATTTCTGCCTGCAGCCAGCGCGCAGACATGAAGATCCTCTCTGTACGTGCGGACTACATCCAGCGTCTGTGTGCCGATGGAGCCGGTCGAACCTATTATCACAATATTCTTGGGCATATATTTTCTCCAATTGCCGTCAGAAGTGCAGCAGCATTACACAGAGGTAATAGATGACAGGCGACGTAAAGATCGCGCTGTCAAACCTGTCCATGATGCCGCCGTGCCCTGGAATCAGATGGGAATAATCCTTGATTCCGTGGTTTCTCTTGATGGCGGAAGCTGCGAGATCTCCCACCATGCTGATGAGACTTCCGAAGAATCCAATGATCATGAATTCGGCGATGTGCGGCGACTCATGCAGAAGACGGGCCGCGATAACTGCCAGAGCACCGCACAGGACTACACTGCCGGCCACGCCGCCTATGGCGCCCTCAACTGTTTTCTTTGGAGAGAGGACCGGCGCCATCTTATGTTGTCCAAAGAGACGGCCGAAAAACCACGCACAGGTGTCACACAGCCAGGAACACAGGAAGATCAGCGCGAATGAAAATATCCCGTTGTGCAGCATTCTCGTCCTGTAAATGAACGCCATGAGCACAGGCACATAGAGAAACGAAAAGATCGCGCCCTCTGCCTGTTCCGCGCGGTAGCGGGGAAACGTCAGAACATATACGGCCATCGTGAGCACAAAGACAGCAATAATAAAGCCAGCCGTCAGCGCATTCTGATAGCTGAATGCATTCTTCAGCAGATGCTGGTAAGGCCCCGCGATCAGTGCAATGTAGTACAGCACTGTCGCTGCTGCGCCAATCCAGGTGAGTGCATTCGCCTTCCCTGCGGCGACCGGCGCTGTGGGATCGGTGTCTCCTCCGCGGATTTCTTTTGCAGGCGCCTTTGACGGTGCAGGATCGGCCGCGCCCACCGCTCGCGCCATCTCCATATACCCGAGCACAGCACAGATGCACAGAACCACGCCGAGCGCCGGACCGCCGACAACACCAAAAGCGACAAGGAGAACCGCGATCACAATGCCGCTCACTACTCTCTCTTTCAACTGACGAGACCTCCGAATCTTCTCTCTCTGTGATTATAGGCATCCACTGCCTTCTCCAGCTCCGCCTTGTCAAAATCCGGCCAGGCCTTGTCTGTGAAATACAGCTCCGAATAGGAGAGCTGCCACATGAGGAAGTTGGAGAGCCTCTCCTCGCCGCAGGTTCTGATAAGGAGATCAGGATCGGGAATCCCGGCCGTGTCGAGGTGGTCCGAGATCGTCTGCTCTGTGATGTCGCGAGCATCCATCTTCCCTTCCTTCACCTCGGCGGCAATCTTCTGCACAGCTCTTCGCATCTCATCCCGCGCACCGTAGTTGATGGCGATCTGAAAACCGATGCCCGTGTTGTTCTTTGTGTTCTCCTCGAGATTTGCAATCGACGCCTGCAGATCCTCATCAAGCCTTGTCTTGTCGCCAATCACGCGTATGCGCACATTGTTCTTCGCGCACTTGGCGAGCGATGTCTTCATATATGTGCGCAGAAGGTTCATGAGCGCCTTCACCTCCGAACCGGGTCTGCTCCAGTTCTCCGTGGAAAAGGCATAGACCGTCAGGTATTTGATCCCCATGTGGTCTGCATCCTCAAGAATCTGCTCCACGACCTTTGCGCCCTGCGCGTGCCCCATTGTTCTGGGGAGGCCTCTCTTTTTTGCCCAGCGCCCGTTCCCATCCATGATGATGGCTACATGTGCCGGAATCTTTCTTTCCTGTTCCATTGAATTATCCTTATTGAAAATAGATGATCACAGCAAATCATCTGTGACTGTCTGCGAAGTGTACTGACCGCGTCTGTGCATAGGCGCCGCTGAGGATCTGTCTCCTTCCGTGAATTCTTCAGTACCGCGAATCGGGCAGGGCGCTTCAGCCGCCCCGCCCGATTTCCTCTTTAACAAAAGACGCTGTCTGAAAAGAGACGATGTCTGAAAAGTGCAGTTCTGCGCCTGATGCCGTTATTCCGGACATCACGCTCGTGCTGCTGCATGCCGCTCCGTACCGTCCTATACAGCCAATCATCAGACTGTCATCAGCTCTTTCTGCTTCTTGTCGATCATGTCATCGATCTGGTCGATGTACTTGTCGGTCATTTTCTGCAGCTGATCACTCAGATCCGCGATGACATCCTCAGAGACCTCGCCGCTCTTTTTCTTCTTCTTGAAGTCCTCGTTGCCGTCTCTTCTGGCATTGCGGACAACCTGCTTGGAGTCCTCGCCGAGCTTCTTTACCTCTTTGACGAGCTCCTTTCTTCTCTCCTCTGTGAGCTCAGGGAAAACAAGCCGCACCATGGTCGCATCCGTCGTCGGATTGATGCCGATATCTGCCATCTGGATGGCTCTGGAGATCTCCTTCACCATCTTCTTCTCCCAGGGAGTAATCTGGATAATTCTCGCCTCAGGAACAGAAATGTTGGCAACCTGTGCAATCGGTGTAGGTGTGCCGTAGTAGTCAACCCTCACGCGGTCGAGCACATGCGGATTCGCTCTGCCGGCTCTCACCGCCTGCAGCTCCGTGCCTAGGAAGTCCACTGCCTTCTTCATCTTCTCGTCATAAACCTTCAGTTGCTCATCAGCCATTTTTGATGCCCTCCATATTATATGCAGCGGGATCCCCGCTCCCGCTGCGGATTACCACAGCAGTCTGCCGTTCATGCGGCTGTCTGCATATTCTCAAACCTATAGATTATCCGACTTCTGCCGATTCTGTCTTTCATCATGTGCAGAAGCCGCCTCTATGGTCAATCAACTGTAACCGTCGTCCCGTTGAACTTGCCGGAAGCCGCCTTGATAATGCCGTCCTCTTCATTCAGATCAAAGACGCGCATCGGCATCTTGTTGTCCCTGGCAAGAATGGACGCCGTCATATCGATTGCCTGCAGGTTCTCATCGATGATGCGCTGCACAGGCAGTGTGTCATAGCGCTTGGCATTCGGGTTCTTCGCCGGATCGGAGTCGTAGATGCCGTCGATATTCTTAGCCATCAGGATCACATCTGCATCCACCTCAACGGCCCGCAGCACAACGCCCGTATCCGTTGAAAAATAAGGGTGACCCGTTCCGCCCGCAAAGAAGACAACCTGATGGTGTGCAAAGTACTTGTTCGCGCGGTCCTTCGTAAAGAGCTTCGTAAAGCCCCCCACCTCAAAGGGAGTCAGGATGTTCGTATCCATTCCCTCTCCTCTGAAAACTTCAGAGACATAAATGCAGTTCATGATCGTCGCGAGCATGCCGATCTGGTCGCTCTTCACGCGGTCAATCTCCGTGCCTGTGCGGCCGCGCCAGAAATTGCCGCCGCCGATGACGATGCCCACATCATTGCCCTCTTTGACGAGATGCTTCACCTGTCTTGCAACACCCTGCACGGTGGGAAGATCAAATCCCGTCTTATGCTCGCCGGCAAGTGCCTCGCCGCTGAGCTTCAATATGATTCTGCTCATTATTTCCTCCAAATAAAATGCTGCAGTGCCGGATGCATGAGAGTACCTGGCTCTGCTTACCGTATCATCATAATAGCATACCCGCGGGCTGATTCAAAGAAAGGATCTCTTCAGTCTCCCGGCAGATCTGTCCGGCATGGTTCTGCGGCTCCGACAATGGAATTCTTCGATACATCTTCTAATCATTCGATACATCTGTACAGGGAACCGCCGCAGTCTGACCGCCCTATTGCACGCGTCTTTTTCTGATGCTATAATCATTCGGTTTGAAGTAAATTTGCAGATCAGATTATGTTAAGAAGGCATGGAGGATTCATATGATCCAGAAAAGAGAAGACGTTCGAAACGTTGCGATTATCGCACACGTTGACCACGGCAAAAC
>DEKA01000040.1 GCA_002353635.1 Lachnospiraceae bacterium UBA2734 | reverse complement strand
GTAGGAGAGGGCCTCCCGGAGCGGTTGGCGGACGGCGCAGCGATATAGCCGCCGCCGGCGTCGATCATAGCTGCCGCAATCCTGTTGCTGGGGAAGCGGACTGCCACTGTGTCCAGGCCGCCCGTCGTCGCATAGGGAACAGCATCGCTCTTGTTGAAAATCATGGTCATGGGGCCGGGCCAGAACGCATCCGCCAGTTTCTTTGCCTCTTCCGGGATCTCCTTTACGATCTTTGCAAGGTCCTCCCACCTGCAGATGTGCACGATGAGCGGATTGTCGGAGGGACGTCCCTTGGCCGCATATATTTTCCTTGAGGATTCGGGGTTGAGCGCATCGCCGCCAAGCCCGTAAACCGTCTCCGTCGGAAAGGCCACGAGGCCGCCGCCCCGCAGGATCTCTCCTGCGCGGGCAATTGCCTTCCGGTCAATATTGTCCTCCGTCATGGAGACATATTCCGTTATCATCTCTTAAAGCCTTCTTCCTGATATCATCTTCAGAATCAAGTATCTGCCAGGCGCCTCATCCCGAATGGTTCGGGGGTACAGGCAAATTATCGATACTGATGTTCAGCTGTTCATATAGTCTGCAGTGACGTTATTGATACAGATGTTCAGCTGTTCATATAATCGGCGATGACGTCCCAGACATCCGCTGTCTCGAACTGCAGGCGCCACTCCGCGACGCCGGCGATATCGTCAGCCTGCATGACGTCGAGCTTCTCCTTGATGGATTTGGCATCCTCCACCCAGATCTGGATGAGGGAATCGCCGTCCGTGCGCTCTGCATAGTTCTGTCCGACATCTGCATCCCACGTCTCGGTCATGCCGTGCTCGCTGATGTAGTTCTGAATATCCTGCATGCCGCAGAGCTTGAGCTGCGGCGTTCCGCCTCCTGTCGTCGTCCAGATCGGCGCATAGAAGGGAATGGCATTGATGAGCTTGGTCTTCGGCACGCCGTCATCGAGTGCCATCTTAATGCCCTCGGTCACATAGCCGATAGAGGCGACACTTCCAGCCTTCTCGCTCCCGTAGTAGTGCTCATCATAGCCCATGATCACCACATAGTCCGCAAAGACAGCCTGCTCCTTGATGTCGTAGAAACTGTTGAAATCATAGGAAGGATAGTCGTCCACAGAGAGCGTGAGCTTCGCATTGCGGCAGGCAATGGAGATCTCTCTGATGAATTCGATGTAATCCTGTCCCTTTGAGGAGTCGATCTGCTCGAAGTCGACATTAATGCCGTCAATGCCGTACTGCTGTGCCTCGCTGATCAGGGTATTGATCAGTTTCGTCCTCGAGTCAAGCGTAGCAAGGAATGTGTTGTGGTCCGGCAGATCTGTCGAGTTGAAGTTGTCGACCACTGCCCAGACCTTATCGCCCATGCCATGCACCTGATCGACGTAGCTCTGCTCCGCTGCGCTGACCACGTCGCCGTCGTTGCTGCTGACCCAGTACCAGGTAGGTGCAACGACATTGACTGTCTTCGTGGGCGCCATATAGGAGGAGAGCGTAACATTTCCCTGCTTGCCCCAGACGTTGTGGAAGGCCATGTTCACCTTGCCGTCCATCATCTGTGCTGCATACGTGGGCTCCTGATAGTCGGTCACAGGCGTCGGGGTCTCTGACTTCTCGCCAGTCAGTCTCTTGTTCTCTACATAACCTATGATGGCATCTTCTGACTTCACCTTGGACCACTTGTCCATCTTCTCGAGAACTGTCAGCTTGTCGCCCTTTTTCACCTGCTCAAGGATGGAGCTCTTGATGCCGCCCGACGTCCTGATCTGTGTATTGCGGCTCGCCGTGGCAACTGTCTCTTTGTCCCAGGAGGTATCGATCTGAAGCCTTGTCGGATTGTCGAAGGACTGCATTCCGAAGTTCGTGTACTGCTTTACAAATTCCAGGGCAAGATAGACGGTATCTCCGTCCTTTCTCGCCGGAATGTAATCTATCGTCTGTGTCTCATCGCCGACGGCTACATCCTTGCTCCCGAGCACAGTCTTCACGAGCTTGTCCGGCAGTGCATACAGGATCATCCCTGTCGAATCATCTGCATTCTGCACACCGTAATAGAAGCGGCTGTTGAGATTTTTCTGCACGGATTCGAGATCCATGTAGAATGTTCCGTCGATCTCCTTTGCCCGGATATCAGAGAGCTCATTTTCCCAGATGATCGGCACATCGCCGTCCCCGCTGATCTTAAAATAGCTGGTCAGATCCGCCTTCTCTTTGGAATACGAGTACTTGTCCAGATAGAGCTTGGCGCCAAAGGCTGCGCACAGAATCACGACAAGAAGAATGCTCAGCACAACAGGAGCGCCGGAAGATTTCCTTTTCTTCCCGCCGCCCTTATAGATGTCTTTCTTCTTCGCGCTTCTCCCTGCATTTCTTCTGCCGGCGCCCGCATTCCTTCCGCCTCTGCGCGCGCTTTTCCCCCGTCCGGAGAAACCTCTTTCTTCTATATATTTATTATCCCGGTCCTGATCGTAATCTCTGTCGTCCCCGTCGATGTCCTGACCATAGCCGTCGTCATCGAATCCGCCGTAGCCGTCGAATTCGTCATAATCGTCATAATCGTCGTATCTGCGTTTTCCTGCCATCTGTAAACCTCACCCGGCCGTCAGCGTCCATAATTCGCCGATATTATAGCAAAATGAGGAATAACGCACAACGCCGTTCTCATGATCAGCGGCGGACCTGCCGGCTGACAATTGGGAAATGAATTCTGCGGGGTCCTTCAGAAACACTTGTGCCGTATCCGGGAGTGCCCGCCGCTGGAGATATGGCGTTGGACAGTATTGTCCAGAATTGGGAAAAGAGCTGTTCCGATGAAAGATATGTTCCGGAGACTCTCCGGAAATAACAGATGTGTTCGGATGGGACCGCTCCAGAAGGAGTGTTCAGTATCCTCGCTGACCCGCGGAATGTCCGTCCCGCTCCCATCCTGACCAAAGCGTAAAATGCACCGGCTGCACACAGATGTGTGCCGTAAAAAATGGAAATTATGCTCAAAAAGAAAAGATAATAAATGGAGTACCTGAGATGTCCATGGACAGGACGCGCTGTCGCAGACAGTGAGTTGATATTGTGAATTGCAGATATGTTTACAGCAGGTAACTCGGCATCAGTAAAAGATCACCCCCCTTCGTGGTGCGGGTTTCTTTTGCGCTTTGCAGTTGCCTAATATTAAAAATAAATTTGTTCATTTGCAAGTGTATTTTATATATCTTTTCGATTTTGTGAATTATCAATAAATATTGGACAATGTTTTCAGTATTGAGAACGGGTAGAATTTTTCGGGATATGTTAAAGTTTAATAAATTTCTTTTCAGTGACTTGTGCAATTATTGACGGACTCCCCAACAAAGAGTAAAACAGTACTACCCGATAACAATAATTGAACCGGCCGCATCTGCGGCTTTCGCCCCGGTGTGCCGCCCAATATGCGGTACAGAAGAAAGGTATATACATGCGCATAGAAAAATTAAGTGACAACCAGATCCGCTGCATTCTCACAAAGAAGGATCTTGAGGAGCGCCACCTCCGCCTCAGTGAGCTGGCCTACGGCAGTGACAAGGCAAGAGGACTCTTTGGCGATATGATGCAGGAAGCCTCCTATAAGTATGGTTTTCAGGCTGACGACACCCCTCTTATGATTGAAGCGATCCCGATGACAGGCGGCAGCATCACGCTCATTGTGACAAAGGTGGACAATCCGGAGGAGCTGGACACGCGCTTCTCGAGCTTTGCGCCGTCCATTACGCCCGGACAGGGAGAAGCGGCAGGATATTCCGCGCTCGACCAGCTCATCAATTCCATCCGCAGTGAAGCTGCGGGGCAGAATGTCTCCTCTGCCCCCTCTTCCAGGAAGGACGGCGAAGATGCATCGCGCCAGATCCGGCAGTTAAAGGATTTCATCCTGAAGAACCGCTTATATTCCTTCCCTGACATGAACAGCGTAATCAGGGCAGCCAAGATGACGGGCGGCATCTACTCCGGACAGAGTTCGCTTCTCTTTGATCCGGACGACGGCCGCTATTACCTGTTCCTGCGCATGCGCTCAGCCGATGAAGTAGCTGACATGCAGGGCATCCTTGCCTCCGTCTCCGAATACGGCAGCGTCGAGGCAGTGACCGCGATCCGGCAGAATCACCTCACCGAGCACGGCAGAGTCGTCATCGCAAATGACGCACTGGGACAGCTCTGGGCGCTCTGACCCGGGAGGCTTTCCCTTTTTTCAAAGCATCGCTTTGCCGGATCCGGAATTTTCCCGCGCATCAGATTAACTTTTATCCGGTGCGCGGGTCTTCNNGTCTTATTTTGCATGAAAATAAATATGCCATTGTACAATTTGTCTAAAAGTTAGACGCATATAACTTCTGTTTGTGTTGATTTTACATCAGTGCGCATTGCATTTTAAAAATGTCAATGCTAACATGGGTTGTATGATAGATTTCCTATGGGGGCCATTTTGCCGTGACCTGCACAGGTATCAAATAAAACAGGAGGACAAAAACTATGGCAAGAAAGTATTTAACCATGGATGGTAACGAAGCAG
>DEKA01000020.1:49108-58943 GCA_002353635.1 Lachnospiraceae bacterium UBA2734 | reverse complement strand
TCACCCCCTCCTACTCGATTTTTCTGGATCCGCGGCCGCCGCGGTTTGCCAGACGAAGGTCATTCAGGACAAGTTCTTTGCCCTTGTATTCAATGGTTCTCTTTGTGTTGTTGTCGAGCGGATAGACGGCATCGACGCTGTCCTCGCTGATCAGGGAAATACCCTTGACGCCGACGGAATTTTTCTTCATCACCGGCACGTTTGCCAGCGAGAACTTCAGGAAATAGCCGCTCTTCGTGGTAAGAACAAGCTGATTATACGAGTCCGCCTCGACGACGGCGCAGACGCTGTCACCGCTTTGCAGTTTCGTCGCCGCAATGCTCCGCCGCCGCACATCATATTCGCTGCCTTCGACGATCTTCACAAGACCGGCCCGTGTCACGAACAGGAGCTTTTCCTTGCTCACATCGCTGAGGGCAAGGATGTTGACAATGGTCTCTTCCTGACTGTTGTAGCCGCACAGATTATCGATCGGCGTCGCCTTGTCGCGGAACCGGCCGAACGGGATGTCGGCGATGCGGACCAGATGAACGCTGCCGCTGTCTGTAAAGACGCACAGCCGTCCGTCGTTCATGGCGGACAGGACAAAGCGGTTTTCGGAGACGGCGGCTTCCTTGTTGCGCTCGAAGGTCGCCTCGTCAACGGCTTTCGCATAGCCGAACCGGTCGATCAGCAGAACGACACGCATGGCCTCCGGCTCCTTTTTCTCGAGGACAACCGGCGCCGCATTCTCTATCGTGGTCCTGCGCGGCACGGCGTAGCGGCGCTTGATCTGGTCGAGCTCCTTCAGGATAACGCGGTTCATGCTCTCGTGGTTTTCGAGAATGTCGCGGTAGGTCTCGATGTTCTTGACCGTTTCAGCGTGTTCTTCCATCAGGGCATCCAGCTCGAGACCGATCAGCCGGTACAGCCGCATCTCGAGGATGGCTTTGGCCTGTGCCTCGGTAAAATCGAGTTTGGCTGCGGCCTGCCGGGAAGCCTTCGACTTGAAGCGGATGCCTTCCGTATTGCCGGTTGTCAGACAGGCCTTCGCCTGATTGATATTCTTGCTGCCCCGCAGAATCTCGATGATCAGATCGATGATATCGCAGGCACGGATCAGGCCTTCCTGAATCTCCAGTTTCTCCTGCTCTTTCTGCAGCAGGGTGCGGTATTTGCGGGTGTTGATCTCGTACTGAAAATCGAGGTACTGCTCAAGAATGGCCTTGAGCCCGAGCACCTCCGGCCTGCCGTCGGCGATGGCGAGCATGTTGACACCGAAGGTGTCTTCGAGACGCGTCTTCTTGTAGAGCAGTGCCAGCAGCTGGTCGATATCGGCATTGCGCCGCAGTTCGAGAACGATGCGGATGCCCTCTTTCGACGACTGGTTGGAAATATCGATGATATCGCTTGTCTTACGGCTCTCCACGAGCGCGTAGACGTCGTTGAGGAATTTGCCGATATTGGCGCCGATCATCGTGTACGGAATTTCCGTGATGACAAGCCGCTTCCGGCCGCCCTTTTCATTTTCAACCTGCACGCGTCCGCGGATGCGGATCCTGCCGGTGCCGGTTTCATAGATTTTCAGCAGGTCATCCTTATTGGTGACAATGCCGCCGGTGGGGAAATCAGGCCCCTGTATGTACTTCATCAGCTGCCTGGTGGTGATATCACTGTCTTTCATCAGCGCTTTTACGGCATCTATGCATTCGCCGAGATTGTGCGGCGGCGTGCTCGTGACCATGCCGACGGCGATGCCGTCGGAGCCGTTGACCAGAAAATTCGGGATGCGGACCGGCAGAACCGTCGGTTCCTTCTCTGTCTCATCGAAGTTCGGCATGAAACTGACCACATCTTTATCGAGATCGCTCAGGAAAGCTTCCTGCGTGATTCGCTGCAGGCGCGCCTCCGTATAACGCATGGCGGCGGCGCCGTCGCCTTCAATAGAACCGAAATTGCCGTGCCCGTCTACGAGCGGGAGCTCTTTCTTGAAATCCTGCGCCATCACGACGAGCGCATCATAGATGGAGCTGTCGCCGTGCGGATGATATTTACCCATTGTATCGCCGACGATACGCGCACTCTTACGGTACGGCCGGTCATAGCGGATGCCGAGTTCATACATGTCATAGAGCGTACGCCTCTGCACCGGCTTGAGGCCGTCCCGGATGTCCGGCAGTGCACGGGAAACGATAACGCTCATCGCATAGTCGACATAGGACTTCTGCATTATCTCCGAATATTCTGTCTCAATAATATGATCCTGATCTGCCATCTGCATCCTCCTTAGATATCAAGCTCGGCATCACGGGCATGTTTGTAGATAAACTGTTTG
Source organism: Lachnospiraceae bacterium UBA2734 (assembly GCA_002353635.1). GTDB lineage: Bacteria > Bacillota > Clostridia > Lachnospirales > Lachnospiraceae > CAG-791. The sequence goes on along the minus strand of DEKA01000020.1, from coordinate 56,629 downwards.
CGCGGCGGTACGTCCGGCCCCATCAGCAGTCCTGTGATGTCGGATGCCTCCCGTCCGTCGTCGATCTCCACCTTGCGCAGCTGGCGGGTCTCCGGATTCAGCGTCGTCTCCCAGAGCTGATCCGGGTCCATCTCGCCGAGACCCTTGTAGCGCTGCAACGTAAAGGAACCCTTGTGTTTCCGGCGGTAGCGCAGCAGCGCCTCGTCATCGTAGAGGTATTCTTCCTTTCCGCGCGATGGCATCGCCTTGTACAGCGGCGGCATCGCGATATACACGTGTCCCTCGGTGATCAGCTGCGGCATGAAACGGAAAAACAGCGTCAGCAGCAGCGTGCAGATATGGGCACCGTCGACATCCGCATCGGCCATGATAATGATCTTGTCGTAGCGGAGCTTGCTGATATCGAAATCGTTGCCGTAGCCCTCGGAAAAACCGCAGCCGAACGCATTGATCATTGTCTTGATCTCCGCGTTGGCAAGAACCTTGTCCATGCTGGCCTTCTCGACGTTCAGAATCTTGCCGCGGATCGGGAGGATGGCCTGATACATGCGGTTTCTCGCCATCTTGGCGCTGCCTCCGGCGGAATCTCCCTCGACAATGAAGATCTCACACTTCGAAGCATCCCTGGACTCGCAGTTGGCGAGCTTGCCGTTGGAGTCGAAAGAGAACTTCGGCTTCACCAGCATGTTCGTCTTCGCCCTTGCCTCGCTCTTTCTGATCTTTGCGGACCTCTCCGCACACTCGATCACAGCCTTCAGCTGGTCGACGTTGCGGTCGAAGAAGAGGACGACCTGTTCCTGTGTCACCTGCGCCGCTGCGCGGGAAGCGTCAGGATTGTCGAGCTTGGTCTTTGTCTGTCCCTCGAATCTGGGATCCGGATGCTTGATCGAAACGACAGCAGTCATGCCGTTTCTCACATCGGCGCCGGTATAGTTGGCATCCTTTTCCTTCAGAATACCGAGCTCCCTCGCATAGCTGTTGATCACTGCAGTAAAGGCCGTCTTGAAGCCCGTCAGGTGTGTGCCGCCCTCCGAGTTGTAGATGTTGTTGCAGAACCCCATGATCTCCTCGCGGAAATCGCGGATGTACTGGAACGCCACCTCAACCTTTATGCCCTCATATTCGCCGCTATAGGTGATGACATCCGTCACCGTCTCGTCAGATTTGTTCAGCTCTTTGACAAAACCGCCGATTCCCTCCGGCTCGTGGAAGGTAACCTCTTCCTCCGACCCCTCTCTCTTGTCTGTAAAAATAATCGTGAGTTTCGGGTTCAGATATGTCGTCTCGTGAAGTCTTGATTTGATATCGTCGGACTTGAACCTGGTGTGTTCGAATATGGTATCGTCCGGAAGAAAATTGATGCAGGTGCCGGTTCCCTTTGCCTTTCCGACAACAGGCAGAAGCCCGTCAACCAGCTTCTGAACAGGTTTGCCCTTTTCGTAGCGATCCTCGTAGATATTGCCGCCCTTTTTGACGCGCACCGTCATTCTGGAAGAAAGTGCGTTGACGACGGAGGAACCGACGCCGTGCAGTCCTCCGGATGTGGCATATGCCTTGTTGTCGAATTTGCCCCCTGCATGAAGCGTTGTGAAAACAACGCGCTCCGCCGAAACGCCTTTCGCGTGCATATCAATCGGGATACCGCGGCCGTTGTCCTCGACAGTGGCCGACCCGTCTGCCTCGAGCGTGACATGGATTGTGTCACAGTATCCTGCAAGATGTTCGTCGACGGAATTATCAACGATTTCGTAGACAAGATGGTTCAGTCCTCTTGTCGACGTGGAACCTATATACATGCCCGGGCGCACCCGGACAGCCTCGAGCCCCTCCAGTACCTTGATGCTCGAGGCATTATATACTTCTTTTGCCATAAACTGTATTGCTTTCCTTATTCCCCTTTGCGTTTAATCCTCTGCACCGGCCGTCAGTCCTGCAGCTCCGGGAGCTTCTTTGAGCAGGCGATGGCAAGGGCGCCGGGTCCGATATGACAGCTGATGGAGAGTGAGAGGCGGTCGGGTGCGATGTCTCCTCCCGGGAATGCATCCTTTACCTCCTGATACCAGGGCTCAAATGCATCCTCGCACTGTGCGTGCACGGCGTACAGATAGACGTTCTGCAGTCCGCCGTAGAGCTTGTCGATGTCGCTCTTCATCGCATTGATCATTGTATTCTTGCCCTGCTGCACAGTCCTTGCCTTGGAGAAGGCATCAAGCTTCTCTCCCTTGATCTGCAGGACAGGCTTTAACTTGAGAAATGTGCCGATGGCAGCCGCAGCCGGTGTGATGCGCCCGCCGCGCTTGAGATAAAGAAGGGTGTCCAGCATGATGTAAATGCTGGATTCGAACTTCACTTCCTCGAGGCGCGCCTTGATCTTCGAAGCGTCCCATCCCTTGTCTGCCAGCGCCAGGGCGTCGAGGACGGATCTCTTCTGCGTGACGGAAATGCGCTGGTTGTTCACAACCTGAACACGGCCGTCATAGTCGCTGGAGAGCATCATGGCACTCTGGCATGAGCCCGAAAGGCCGGACGACATGGGGATGTAGACAATCTGGTCATACCCGTTATCGAGCACGCTGTCCCAGACCTTAAGGACGTCGACAGGACTCGGCTGGCTGGTGTGCACAGTCTGTCCCTCTTTCAGCCTCTGAAAGAACTCCTCTCTTGTCAGATTTATATCTTCATAATATGTTTCATCGCTGTCACCGAACATAAACGGCATAGGGATGACGTTTATGCCCAGATCTTTTGCCTGTGACTGCGTAATTCCGCTGTTGGAATCCGTTACGATGGCTACCTTTGACATAATTTCCTTTCTTTGGCGCGTTTATTGCGGTTCCCCGAGGCGAAATCCGCAGAGCCCCCCTCACTGTCAGTATCTGTGCCTCCTTCGGCCGAGAAATCCGCAGAGCGCACTACTCCCCCGAAAAAGACAGACATTCACGTGTATCTTATCGTCAGATACTTCTAAAGTCAACCGATTTGACCTTCTCCACACTGGTCCCGGGGTGCGCCGCAAGGAACTTCTCCGCATAGGCAGCTGCCCTGCTGCAGATCTCTTTATCGGCATAAATGTCCGCCAGAATAAAGCCCATTTCGCCGCTCTGGCGCACGCCAAAGAGGTCTCCCGGACCCCTCAGCCGCAGATCCTCCTCTGCAATTCTGAAGCCGTCGTTGCAGTGTTCGATAATATCCAGCCTCTCCGGCTTCTCTTCGGTATTGCCTTCATAGAGAAAAATGCAGTACGACTGTTCACTTCCCCTGCCGACGCGCCCGCGCAGCTGATGGAGCTGGGAGAGGCCGAACCGCTCTGCATTTTCGATGAGCATGACAGTCGCATTCGGCACATCGATCCCCACCTCCACAACTGTCGTTGACACAAGGACATCGATGTTGCCCGCACCAAACGCATCCATCACCTGCTCCTTCTCTGCAGGCTTCATGCGCCCGTGCAGCACGCCAATACGTATATCCGGCGGAAAGACCTTTCTCAGCCTGTCCGCGTAGTCCATGACATTCTGAAGGTCTGCACTGCCGCCGAAAATCTCCTCCTCTTCCTCAGATTCCTCCACAGCCGGGCAGATAATATAGGCCTGTCTCCCCTGCCTGACCTTCGAGAGAAGAAACTGAAGAACCTTTCTCCGATTCGCTGCCGGCCAGCACAGGTTTTTGATGGGAAGCCGCTCCGCAGGCTTCTCCGTAAGGCGGCTGACCGAGAGATCCCCATAAAGAATAATGGAGAGCGTCCTCGGAATCGGTGTCGCGCTCATGACAAGAACCGGAACCTGCGCTCCTTTCCCCTGCAGTGCCTGCCTCTCCCGCACGCCGAATCTGTGCTGTTCATCCGTGATGGCAAGGCAAAGATGATGGTATTCGACACTCTCCTGAATGAGCGCATGTGTGCCGATAATCACGTTTGCCTCTCCGCTTTTGATCTCCGAGAGGACCTTCCTTCTTGCTGTCCCCTTGACAGCACCGGTGAGCAGGACCGGATGCACAGGAAGATGATACCTCTCCGCCATCTCCTTCATGCCAGCCATATGCTGCCGGGCAAGAACCTCTGTCGGCGCCATGAGCGCGCCCTGCCGCCCGTTCGCCGCGCACAGGACAAGTGCGAGAAAGGCCAGAATCGTCTTGCCTGACCCGACATCCCCCTGCAGGAGCCGGTTCATGATATGAGGGCCTGTGAGATCCTGCTCGATCTCGCTCCAGGCCTTCTTCTGCGCATCCGTCATCGGATAAGGGAGCGATTCAATGAGCCGCACTGTATCGGCAACAGGAATCATCGGATCAGGGTTTGCCATTTCTTCCTGCTGCTCTTTATTTTCACGGACTGCCAGGATGAAGTTGAAGAGTTCATCGAAGACAAGGCGGTTCCTCGCCTGCACGGCACCCTCCTTAGTGTCCGGAAAATGAATTTTCCGGAAAGCATCCTCTCTTCCTAATAGACCCAGCTCCTGCAGGTCACCTTCCGGAATGTACTCCGCAGGAAGAGCGGCCTCCCCCAGAACCTGCCGCATGAGCTTAACTCTGAGTGCATTCTTCATGCCCTTTCCAAGAGGGTAAACAGGCAGCAGAGTGCCTTCCAGCGAAGCATAGTCCGCCGGGGTGTACACCCGCGCCTGCTCCAGCTGGAGATTCCCGTTCCTGTACTGCCGGACCATCCCTCTGAAAATATGTCTGCTCCCCGCCTGCAGTGTCTTCTGAAGAAAAGGCATGTTGTAGTACGTGAGCCGGATGCGCCCTGTCTCGTCCGCCGCGTTGAAATTTGTGATCCTGTATCTCCCCGCGTGCACTGTCGATCCCGTCCCGACGATCACAAGGGAGACTGCGCAGACCTTTCCCGGAACCAGATGATCGACCCGCACAGGCTCTTCGTACTGCTCGTATGTTCTGGGAAAATCCAGCAGGAGATCCCGCAGCGTCCGGATGTCTCTTGCTGCGAACAAGGCTGCGGTCTTCCCGCCGACGCCCTTCAACGAGGTCAGCGGGGAGTCCAGTTCGATCTTCTTTTTATCATCGCCCATGTTATCTGTATTCTCCAGTCTTACTATTGAATACTCTCTTTGGGGAGCATGGTCCCCTCGGACCATCTCTGATCGCTCATCCAGGAGCAGTAATTTCGCTTACACTTCATTGCAGACCAAATCATGATATAGCAAGGGAGAGGACGGCACTGCCGCCCTCTCCCTGAATATGCGCTGTTGTCAGATGGAAAATCACTCCGCCGAGAGAATGTAGTAGTAAACGGGCTGGCCGCCGTTCTGAACCTCGACCTCAGCGTGACTGAATTCCTTCTGTGCTCTCTCCTTGAGAGCCTCCGCCTGCTCCTTTGTTGTGTCCGCGCCGTAATAGATGCTGATGAGCTCTGTCTTGTCCGTCACCATCTTCTTCAGCGCATCGAGGGCAGTGTCATTCCGCTCGCTTCCGACATCCAGAATGCCGGCATCGCCAATGGCCATCATGTTGCCTGCATGAATCTCCACGTCATCGATTGTGGTATCGCGGACAGCATAGGTAACCTCTGCACAGCTGACATGACTGATCTCTTCCTTCATGTTCTCAGCGTTGACATCTGCGTCCTGGTCAGGCATGAAGTTGATGACTGCCGTGATACCCTGCGGAATGTTCTTCGTAGGGATGACGATGAGTCTCTTTCCGCTCTCAAGTGCTGCCGCCTGGTTGGCTGCCAGAATGATGTTCTTGTTGTCAGGAAGGATAATGACCGTATTGGCATTGACCTTGGAGACAGCGTTCAGAATGTCCTCTGTGGAGGGGTTCATTGTCTGACCGCCGGAAATGACGTAGTCGGCGCCAAGACCTTTAAAGATCTCTGCAAGGCCGTCTCCTGCCGCAACCGCAATGATGCCGATTTCTTTTCTCGGCCCCTGTTCAGCAGGCTCTGCCTTCTGCGCATCCTCCGCTGCAGGAGCGGCCGTCTTCTGTTCCGGGAACGTGCTCTCGTGATAATCCGGTGTCAGCTCTCTGTTGACCACCGTAATATCAGAGAGTGCACCGTAGAGAAGTCCTTTCTGAATGACAAGGCCGGGATCATTCGTGCGCACGTGCACCTTCACCGTCTTCTCCGCCGTCTGGATCATGCTGTTCTCGCCGATCGACGTGAGATAGTTTCTGAAATCCTCTTCCGTGCCGGGATTGAAGTTGACATCCGTGTGGATGCAGAATTCAACGACGTATTTATAGCGGAGCTTCGTCTCTTCAGGCTTCTTCTCCTGACTCTCCGCGACTTCCTTAGGACTAAGGATATCCTCGGCAGATACTTCCTTCCCCTGGAAAGCCTCATAGGCGCCTTTGAGCACCTGCATCAGGCCCTGTCCGCCGGAATCGACTACGCCCGCCTGCTTGAGTACAGGGAGCATATCCGGTGTGCTGGCAAGAATGCTGTCCGCGTAGCTGATGACCTGCGGGATAAACTCCTCGAAATCGGTGACGCCGGAATCAGAGAGCTCTCTTGCCTTCTGCGCAGCGCCCTTGGCCACAGTCAGAATTGTACCTTCCTTCGGCTTCATGACAGCCTTGTACGCTGTCTCTACTGCCTTGTCAAAAGCATCCGCAGCGAGCGGAACATCAATCTCCTGATGGTCGCGCACGATCTTGCAGAATCCCCTGAAGAGCTGGGAGAGGATAACGCCGGAGTTGCCGCGTGCCCCCCTGAGGGATCCGGAGGAGATCGCCTTGCAGACAGCCTTCATATCCTCTGTGCTGCCGAGGTCGCTTACCTCTTTGACTGCCGAGGTGACCGTCATCGTCATATTGGTTCCTGTGTCGCCGTCGGGCACGGGGAATACATTCAGTTCATTGATCCATGCCTTGTTGGATGCCAGATTGAAGGCACCGCCAAGGAACATTTTCCGAAAAAGATCGGTATTGATTGTCGTTATGCTCACGTTCACTCTCCTTGAAATCTACGCAGAAAACCGCGTGTCAGTCGATGACCTTGACACCTTCTACGTAAATATTGATCTTTTCGATCTCAAGACCGGTGAATTCCTCCACCTTGTACTTGACACTGTCGATCAGATTGTCGCAAACCGCAGGAATGTTGACACCATAAGACACAATGACATGAAAATCGATGACAAGCTTGCCGTTTGGTGTCAGAGAAACATTGATGCCTCTCGTCATGGATTCCTTCTTGAGGAGCCGGAAGACGCCGTCTTTCATATTGATGCCGGCCATCCCGACAATGCCGAAGCACTCATTGGCGACACTGCCCGCATACTGAGCGATTACTTCATTATCGATAGAAATATTGCCCATATGGGTATTCATGGATGATGCCTTCATATCCTTTCTCCTTTCCTGTATGGGCAGCAAGAATATTCTGCCATTAGCGTTAACAATTATACTAGGTTTGGCGGAGGCGGGCAATATACATCTTTCCGATGTCTGTTCGTCAGCTCCCGCAGGTGAGCCCATGAGCGATACTATTCACTCGCTGTACACGAGCGATGCCATTCGCTGCGGCACTTCGTGCCTTCGCTCATGTCGTGCTGTCGCACT
>DEKA01000020.1:24810-49022 GCA_002353635.1 Lachnospiraceae bacterium UBA2734 | reverse complement strand
AATTCTTTTCCGGAAAAGAATTATTCATGCATTAAGCATGCTCAACCTTGCCGGCACGCAGGCACTTTGTGCAGACATTCATCCTCTTTGTACCGCCGTTGATCTTAACGGACACCTTCTGTACATTAGAGTTCCAGATTCTATTGGATCTTCTATGAGAATGGCTGACGTTGTTGCCGAAATGAGCGCCTTTTCCACAGATTTCACACTTGGCCATGATTACACCTCCTCACGTTTCAAGATTTGGTACACAACATTAATAATATTATCAGAAGAGCCCATCCATTGCAAGCAGATTTGTATTTAAATTCAGCACTGTGAAAATCTGCACCAATGAATATCCGGTCACTTCGCGTCCGTCTCTTCTTTTTTCTCTTTTTCGCCGAAGGCGAGATCCACGGCTTCGTCCCCGTCCATCATCTGTGACTCCGTGCGCTTTGCCATGAACTTGTCGATCGTCTCCGGAACAAGGTCGATCAGACGGGACACTGCCGTCTGATCCTTGATACTGACCACCTTCGTGTTGCCGTTTCTTATGATGAGGACAGCACTGGGCGACATTTTCGCGGAGAATCCGCCCGCGCCGGCATTTTTCTTATCCCCGTTATTGGCACCGGCGCACGCACCGACCGTCACATCCGAGAGGGGGATCAGAATTGTATCTCCTACCTGGACAGGTTTGCCGACTACAGTCCTGGATGTGAGCACCCCCTGTGCTCCCTCGAGAAGCGAGCTGATCACATTTTCAAAGTTGTTTGTTTTATCTGCCATGATTATTCCCCACTGAGACAAAATCCGCACTGACGGTCCGGCCGAAGCTTTACTTCCGGAACCGGTGCATCATCCGGCGCACGTCCTTATCCATATACAGCCTGAGGAAAATGCGCACCAGTGAAAAGACTGTCACTTTCCCCTGTGCACTTCCCTGCAGATCGAACCGGTACAGCATCCACTCCGGGCTGATCTGCACATGTCCGCACACCCATGGATACATCATACCATAAAGTTCCATCACTCTGCCGGATGCAGCCGGATCTCCCAGTCCGACAGTGCCCTTCAGCGTCCATTTTTTCGGCAGGAGCACCGCGATGAGATGCCCGGCGCTGCCTATACATGTCCGGACTGCCGGAGCAAAGGAAGGACTCTGGATCGTTTTCCAGACTTTTCGGATTCTGCGCATCAGAGCGCGGCGCCGGTCCTTTTTCTCTTCGTTTCTTCCGTCTTTCTCTTCTTCCCCGTCTTTACCTGAAAACAGATCAAGCAGATCATAATGAAGCCACAGAATGCGCAGATCAACCTTTCCATCCCCCGGAACAGCAGCCCTGACCGAGAGAAATGGAAAAAGCCAGGTGACTGCCGCCTTCGCCTTCAGATTTTTTATGGCATTTAATCCGTCAAAAGTATCCGTTCCCTCCGGATCTTCATTGGAGAACGCAAGTCTGTACTTGATCGGGACAAAAAGAACAAGCAGCAGGACAAAGAGCAGCGCCAGAGCAATGATCCCGACAGCTTTTATAAGGAATAAAAAGATGCCGCCCGCACTCATGACGGATCTCCCTTGGACTCTTTGAGCGGCATGCGCACCAGTTGAATCTTCCCGCCAAAGTATTCCCCGATTTCTCCCTCCGGAAACAGGCAGGCGCGGAGATCAGGGCGCCCGATTTCCTGCATGCTCTTTTCCATGAGACAACACAGAAGACGAACCGCCTCCTCTCTTGAACCGGCAATTCCGAAAATATAAGGGGGATTCTTTCTGTAATACGGCTGCATCAAAAAAGCAGTGTGGCAAATTTCCGCCTGGTCCTCCCCATAGAGTGAAGCGCTGGTTTTCGCTTCATCTCCGCTGCGGAGCATAAGTGCGTACAGAGAGAGATGTCCCGCTCTGTGGCGAAGACGCCAGATGAGCGCGCGCGGATACTGCATGGTCTGCGGTATATATAGATTGTGGCAAAACCATATCTTCATCTGCAGCCTCATCGCGGCGGCCGTCCGTCCGCAAAGACAGGCGTGCCGCCGCAGTTCAATACGTTTGGTTCACTCTTTATTGACCGGCACCGTTCTGTGCAGCTGCAGCTGCTGCATCTGCCTGCTGTTCTGACCAGGCAGCTTCTCCCTGCGCATCTCCTGTCGTGGGATTGACATAATCATTCTGGGTATTGTCCGCATTCTGTGCTGCACCTGCATCCTGCGTCTGCTGTGCACTCTGATCAGTCTGCTGTGTTCCCTGCTGAGCGGCAGCTGCTGCCTGATCCTGTGTCTGCTGCTGAGCGGCAGCCGCTGCCTGCCCCTGTGTCTGCTGCGTCTGTGAGGACGCTGCCGCAGCACCGTTCTGGGCAGTGCTCTGCGCCGTTCCGGACGTATCAGACGATGCAGAAGAAGCTGCATCCGAAGCTGATGAACTGCCTGCCGAGGAGGCATCCGACGAAGCCGAAGAGGCACTGGATGCCGCGGCGCTGATATCCGTCGCGCCTCCGCCTACGTTCGTCTCGGGGATTCCGTCGCCGTCCGTATCCACTGCATCCGCTACGCCGTCGCCGTTGAGATCGACCGCATCGTTTATGCCGTCTTTGTTCGTATCCATGTTGAGCTTCACTGTCTTCTCAGGAAGATCGGAGCTCGTCGAGGTGCCCTCATTTGCGTCATTTACGCCGTCGCCGTCCTTGTCGTTGACGACATGAACGTAGTTGGCATCATCGTCCTCACCGGCCTTCGGCGTATAACCAAAGTACTTGTCCATGATCGTTCTGGCAACAGGTACCGCATTTGTTCCGCCGGACCCTGTAGCGCCCTCAATGACAACGGTGATGGCGATCTCATTGTGATTATCGTCGTAGGCATAGCCTGTGAACCATGCGTTCGAATCCGCCGAATTGGTGTCATACTCCGCTGTTCCGGTCTTGCCGGCTGCGTGGTACGGCCTCGTGCTGAGCTTGCTGGCTGTTCCATCTGTCACAACCTCGCGGCAGAACTCCTGCATCTTCTTGTCGACATCGCTGCTGATGACATTGCGGTAGTCTGTGGGCTTGTTCTGCACAAGAACTGTGCCGTCAGCCGACTTCACACTGTCCACCACATAGGGCTTGTAGACCTCTCCGCCATTGGCAATGGCAGCTGTGATCATATTGAGGTGAAGGGGCGTCATCAGCGTCTTGCCCTGACCGATGGCCAGCTGCATAACCTCCTTTGTGGAGGTTGAATCATCGAGAACAAAGCTGGATCTGCTGCTCGGAAGATCATAAGGAAGGTCCTCGTCGAACATCATCTCTTTGAGCTTCGCCGCGAACTTGTCCCTGTCGAGGGAAGTGCCGATCGTCGCGAACGAGGAGTTGCACGAATTGGCAAAGGACTGCTCGAGATTCTGTTCGCCGTGTACCTCCCAGTGGTAGCAGTTAATCATGACGCCGTCGATGGTCGTATAGCCGGGGCAGTCAAAGGTGTAAGCCATGGCCTTCTGCATGTCCTCGGACATGAATTCGATCGCATCAAAAATCTTGAAAGTAGAGCCCGGCGCATACAGACCCTGCGTCACGCGGTTGACGAGCGTTCCCTTCTCCGTATCGCTCATGAGGGAATCCCAATCCTTTTCGATATTGCCGGGATCAAACTCAGGGTGAGAGACCATGGCGAGAATCTTGCCTGTCTTCGCCTCTGTGACAATGACCGCACCGTCGTAGTCGCCAAGTGCTTCCGATGCCGTCTTCTGAAGATCCGGCATCAGCGTTGTATAGACGTCATTGCCCGGATAGAGCTCCCCCTTCTGGTCATAAGCGGCCTTTTCAGAGAGGGAAATATCCGATTTGATCAGTTCGGCGTTCTCGAGCTGCTCGACGCCGCTTCCGCCCTTCGGGGTGTAGCCGATAATATGCCCGAAAAGCTTGCCGAACGGATACTCGCGCGTCTGGTTTCCCTTTGCATCCGTCTTGCTCTCCGCAAGGACCTGGCCGTCGGCCGCGTAGATTTTGCCCCTCTGGTTCTTGGCCAGAAGGAGCTCCTCGCGCCCGTTGTAGTCGTTGTTCATCAGCTCGTCCTTGTGGGTAGCCGAATAGGACACCATATAGGTGATCATGGAGGCGAACATGACGACCACTATTCCGCCTGCGACGAATACCTGATGGCGCACCCTCTTTTTTTCAGCGGCGAGGCGCCTTGCTGAGCGGGCTGTGCCTGTATCTGAAGAAGATATGCGCCGTCTCCCCTGTACATCCGGTTCTCTTCGCCTCTGCGTTATTCTGTTGTTCCTGCGGCCGGAGCCGCCGATGTAATCTGCCATAGATGTCAGTCTTCCCTGCTGTAGCGCCGCAGCGATGATCCCCCGCGCACAGCTGCATACTCTCTTCTCCTGTCGTAATCGCTCTGTGGATCCTGTCGGTCCAGGGCTGTCTCATCCCTCATTGCACGTGAATAGCCACTCTGATACCGGCCCCGCCGTGCATCATATCCATATCTGTCCCCGTCGTCATCGTAATAAGATGCTCTCTCCCGCTGGAGTCTTCGCTGCTTCCTCTTGTACTCATCTATCCGATCGCCGCGCAGCATATACATAATCTGCACCATGGTGAACAAGAGGATTGTCGAGAGGATGGAACTGCCTCCGTAGCTGATCATAGGGAGCGTCACACCGGTGAGCGGAATGAACTTAGTCTGTCCGCCGAGTGTGAGGAATGCCTGAAAGCCATAAGAAATCGCGGCGCCAAAGGCCAGCAGTCTGTAGAATCTGTCTGCAAAATGCATGGAGAGACTGAGCATGTGCAGAAAACAGCTGAGCGTGATGAGAATCACACAGATGCCGACGATCTGCCCCAATTCCTCCGTGAGGCCGGCGAAAACAAAATCTGACTCCACGAACGGAATCTTGTCCGGCGTCCCCTGCCCCAGTCCGTCGCCGAAGACTCCGCCTGCGCTGATGGCAAAGAGAGCCTGTGTGATCTGGTAGCCGATGGAATCAATGAGGCTCCACGGATCGAGAAAAGCCTGTACTCTCTGCTGGATGTGGCTGAAAAAGTGATACAAAACGACAGAGGCCGCCGCCATCGCGCCAAATCCTCCGGCGAGATAAAGAACCTTTCCTGTCGCCATATAAACCATGAAAATAAAGACAATATAGAAAATCAGTCCGCTTCCCAGATCCTTGGATCCTATAAGAACCAGGACATGCGCGCCGGCAAAAACGGCAATCGGAATGAGATCCTGCAGATCCTTTGCGTCCTTGAGCGTCGCAGCAAGAAAGATCAGATACAGAATTTTCACGAACTCAGAGGGCTGAAAGGTCAGTCCGAAAATTGTGTATGTAATATTGGCGCCGAGTGTCGTAGAGCCCAGGAGCATGACTACTGCCAGCGCCGCAATGCCCAGAAAGGCACACACATATCCGGTCTTTTTGAGAAGATAGAATTTGCTGCGAAAAAAGGGAAGGATGAACGCTATGGCAAGACCGCCTACTGCGATCACGAACTGCTTCGCGGCGCGGTCAAGCCCTATCCTTGAGAGGAAGATGAGTCCGATCGAGAGCAGCATGCACATGTTGTTGAAGATCGGCATATACGCGTTCGAATAAAGCGTCTGATACAGGAAAAAGGCGGCAGAAAAAACCGCCACCTGCAGAACGCACATAAGAAGATATCCTGCCTTGCCCAGGGCGGTGAAGAGCGTCACATAGCTGACAACCGTCATGGCTGCCATCAGCTCAATCTGCACAACGCACATGGAGTGTACAGCCTGCCGGCTTCGCCGGAAGAGCATGATAAAAGCAAGTATTGTGTAGGCAACGACGAGCGCCGCAATGCCGTATTTTGTCAGAGCCAGTATATAAGTTCGCATGTAATCGGTCTAAATGTCTATAAAGCGCTTTTTCTGAAATGTCCTGTCGTGAAGGCGGGAGTACCGTGAGACGGCGCAGAAAAAATCCTCTGCTGCCCGCGGAAGGCGCACAGAATCCTCTCTGTCCGGCCGCCGCTCTCATCAGTGAAATGAAACAGCTTCGCCCGGATCCGTCTGTATAATGCATTGTCATAAAATGCATCCAGGGAGAGCGGCACACTGTTGAAAATAACATTCCCGCAGTGTGCACAGATTGTGCGCACAGGAAAATGCGCTCCCGTGCGGTCTTCCAGAAACCAGAATCCATCGTCATGATGCCGGCAGGCACCGGAAGTCTTCCTGACGCAGCCCGCTGTGATCATCATGGGAATTCTGCCATAGACCGGCAGGATCGTTTTCCCCTCTGCAGTATCCATCCGCCGAAGCATCTCCTCAAGATCTTTTGCGGAGAGCTCCAGCGGCAGCACACTCCCATCTGCCGCGGACAGCACCGCCTTTGCGGCTCTGTGGTTCCAGATGTAAACCATACTGTCCGTGATAATTACTCTATCATATCCTTTTTCGCGGAGAAATTCCACCTCTTCCAGAGATCTGGCCAGCATTCCGGCAAAGAGATCCCCCTTCTCCTGCACAAAAGAGAGCATTTTCTCCTCATCTGCACGGTCACTCTCACGGAAAATATACGGCATAGCGGCCATCAGCCGGATGCCACGCCTTTGCGCATCCGCACAGATTCCGGCCACCTGGTCATCCCATGCATGAATAAGATCCTCTTCAAGAATAAGGACAGATGTGCACCCGCTGGATACAGCTGCCCTTGCTTGGTCCGCCGTGGATACAATCACATAGAAGAAATCCGTCGCGTTATCATTTAATGTCAGAAAGTCCGTACGGATTTTTTCCCTTTTCTCACAGGGTAACTCTTCTACTGATGCGGTACCTGGTAAAGTGCCTGCATAATGACTGTCAGAGCAGTCTCTCTTCACGGCCTTCTTCCGCAGAATTTCACTGCGCAGCGTAGCCAGGGCATCCCTGCGCAGCGCATTCAGTGCGCTGACCGGAAGAAATGATTCCCCATCCGTATAGACCTGCAGATGACGAAGACAGAAGGAAGTTCCTCCCATCTTCCCAATTTGTGCACGCAGGTCCGATTCACCCATGGGACGGTTCTTTGCAGCCTGCACGCTCTGGCCGGACTGTGCTGTCACTATCGCGCCTTCCGCAGAGAGCGTCAGCACTGCCGGTGCGCCTGTATAGAAAGAGAGCTCTCCGGATGCCTCAACTTCAGGCGGCTCATCGAGCCATTCCCTCCGCACCTTCTGCAGCAGGGCATCATCGGCACCGGCATAGCCGCCCTTCTGGATAGTCAGAAGGTCTCTCCCGTTTCTCTCCTGATAATAACCGGTACTGAGATCTTTGCGGATATAGAGATTCAGGAGTTCTGCGCGGTCCTTCCTTTCGATCATCCAGGGCGTTGTCCTTCCCGACGCATCCCAGGCATAGAATCTGTCGATATATCTGCGGTAAATGGCCGTCGTCCCCGCCGCGTACTCCGCGCGCTTCATTCTGCCCTCTATCTTGAAGGAGTCCAGCTGCGCATCCATCAGCTGCGGCAGGATGTCCAGCACGCACATATCCCGCATGGACAGCGGGTAACACTCCCCGTCCGCGGTTACATTTCCCCTCTCATCAATAATGGTGTAGGGGAGTCTGCATGTACCTGCACAGCGCCCGCGATTCCCGGATCTCCCGCCCAGCATACTGGACATCAGGCAGCGCCCGGAATAGGAATAACACATTGCACCGTGGATGAAGGCCTCGATCTCAATTGGCTCCTTCTCCTTCATTCTGCGCATTTCCGCAAGAGACAGCTCTCTCGCAGGCACGACCCTGCTGATCCCCATTCTCTTCAAAAAGCGGACAGACTCGCATGACGTCACCGACATCTGTGTGCTCGCATGCAGAAGAAGTCCCCTGCAGCGCTCGCGGAGAATGCTCACAACACCAAGGTCCTGGACAATGACACCGTCAAGACCGTGTGCATACATCCGCTCCACAAAAGCGGCGGTATCCTCCAGCTCACTCTCCTTAGTGAGCACATTGACAGTGATATACACTTTTTTTCCGAACAGATGCGCATCCTCAATAGTGCGGATGAGCTCCTCCTCTGTGAAATTGTCCGCGTAAGCCCGCGCGCCGAAATGCGGACCGCCCATATAAAAGGCATCTGCGCCTGCCTTCAGAGCGCCAAGAAACGCCTCTCTGTTCCCCGCAGGCGAAAGGAGTTCGACTTTATGCATGCATACCTCATACAGCTGCGGCCGGACAGACATCTCTTTTCATGCCCATCCGGCCGCAGAAACCATTTCAGTTGGTGCTTCTCTTGTCCTCTTCCCGGGTCTTCAGCTCAGTCTCGAGACGAATGATCTTTCTGGCATTGTCCTCATTCTCCAAGGTCACGCTCTTCAGGCTCTTCTCCGTACTCTCGAGTTTGATCTGTGTGGCGATGAGCTCGTGCTTGACGTCATAGAGATCTTTCTCCTTCTGCTGCATCTCATCGCGCAGATCCTGGAGCTCCTTCTGTGTGCGGAAATAGTCGTCCACAATATTGATCTGCATCAGAATATTGCGGGTATCCGTGTTGAGCTTGGCCCATCCCTCCTGCGCGGAGAACTCATTGAGCTTATTGTTCAGATAGGATGCCACCTTTTGCAGATAGCTCTCACTCTCGTAGCCTGCGATCGTATATACCTTGCCGCCGATCACCACCTCGGCGTTTGTCATAGAAGCCATAGTCAGTATCCCTCCTGCGGACGCTACTCATTTGTGCCCGCCAATACTCCGATCATACCATACCTTCCCTCATTGTTCACCTGTGAATGCTGAAGCGGAAGGCTCCGGGAATCCGATTCCTCACAATGTCCGCGTGAATATGCGGCGATGAATTGCAGGAATGCCTGTGTCAGGCTATATTGTCTATTCCTCGCCGGAATAAGCGATGCCGAAGTGCTCATAAGCAGCTTTTGTCGCTATTCTTCCACGCGGTGTGCGCATGATGAGCCCGTTCTGCAGAAGGTACGGCTCCACAACATCTTCAATCGTGCCGGGATCCTCACCGATAGCCGCAGAGAGCGTATCCAGTCCGCACGGGCCGCCCCCGAATGTCACGATGAGTGTGCGCAGAATTCTCTGGTCACTGGGGTCAAGGCCCATGGAATCAATATCCATGAGATCGAGTGCCTTCTTTGCAGTCTCCTCTGTGATGGTGCCGTCGCCCATCACCTGTGCGTAGTCCCTGACTCTTTTGAGAATGCGGTTGGCGAGGCGCGGTGTTCCGCGCGATCTCCTTGCCATCTCCAGTGCGCCCTGTTCGTCTATCGTCACGCCGAGAACCTTCGCGGAATTGAGAATAATTCTCTGGAGATTCTTCACATCATAGAACTCGAGCCTCTGGATCATTCCAAAGCGGTCGCGCAAAGGCGCAGAGAGAAGACCCACACGCGTCGTCGCACCGATCAGGGTGAACTTCGGCAGATCGAGCCGGATGGACTTTGCTGTTGCCCCCTTGCCGATCATGATGTCGATGGCAAAGTCCTCCATCGCCGGGTAGAGAACCTCCTCAACTTGCTTGTTCAGTCTGTGGATCTCATCCACAAAGAGAATGTCACCCTCCTTCAGTCCATTTAAAATGGCAGCCATGTCGCCCGGCTTCTCAATAGCAGGGCCGCTCGTGATCTTGATGCGCACCCCCATTTCATTGGCTATGATCTGGGAAATGGTCGTCTTGCCAAGTCCCGGAGGCCCGTAGAAGAGCATGTGATCGAGCGGCTCCTGCCTCTTTTTGGCGGCCTCAATGGCAATCCGCACATTCTTCTTGATCTTATCCTGACCGATATAGGCACTGAGGGTGCGCGGGCGCAGAGATCCCTCGATCTGCTCATCCTCCTGCGTATACCCGGTCTCAATCATTCTTCTTTCCATATATTAAACAGCTCCTCCAGCCGTCATATCAGATTCTTTACAGCTCCCCGCGAAGATTCTGCCGCAGAACTTCTGCGTCTGCTCTGCACTGCGCGCTCTTACCGTCACGCCATATAGCGCAGCGCGCCCTTCAACAGATCCTCCGTCTCCTCTGCGCCGTCCGCGGCCGCCTTCCGGACAGCCTTCACGGAATCGAGGCGCGGGTAGCCGAGTGCTGTCAGGGCCTCTACTGCATCATTCTGCGCATCGCCCGCAGGAAGCTGCGTCCCTCCTGCAGCTCCGCCGGCCTCAGCGCCGGAGTGGTTCTCCAGATCCTCGTAGGAGCGCACCTCAAGCTTACCCCGGAGATCAATGACGAGACGCTCTGCCGTTCTCTTTCCGATTCCCGGTGCTCTGGAAAGTGTCTTTACGTCTCCGCTGACCACCGCAAAACGAAGATCGTCAGCGCCAAGGCTTGAAAGGAGCGAGAGCGCGCCCTTGGGGCCAATGCCGCTGACAGTGATCAGCTGTCGGAAAAGGGAGAGCTCCTCTCTGGACATAAAGCCATAAAGAACCATCGCATCTTCCCGTACGCTGAGATGCGTATAGAGTGTAGTCATCTCTCCCCGCCCGGAGGAAGAGAGAGCCTGCGCCGTGGATGCAGGAACCAATACCTCAAATCCGATGCCGTTCACGTCGAGAACCACATTCCCTTCAGGAGTGATTTCACAAATATTCCCTGTCAGTCTGGAGATCAATTGCCGTTCCTCCAAGTCTATCAATAAGCACGTATGTTCGAACAACAGTATACCATGATGTCGGGCCGAAAAGGTAGGCGTTGTTGCCCGCAAAAAGACTTCACTTGACGCGGGGCTTGTTTTCAGTTATGCCTATCTTGTTGAAACGAGGCAGATCTTTTCATATCAGGGCACCAGGGAATTTGAAAATAACGGCGATCCGTCACCTTTAAATCTCCGCATCGGTGCTGACGCAATCGGCAGAACCGCATCCGCGGATTTTGTCTCAGCGAGGTATACAGATGAGAATAATATTTATCAGGCATGCAGAGCCGGACTACGAACACAACACGCTGACTGAGAAGGGCTTTCGGGAGGCACATATTCTCTCTGACCGGATTCCCGGCTGGAAGGTGGACAGATTCTATGTCTCTCCCCTTGCGAGGGCGCAGCTGACGCTCGAGCCCTCTCTGGCGAAAATGAGGCGCACCGCGCAGGTCCTGCCCTGGATGAGGGAGTTTACCTACCTGATCACCGATCCGACAACAGGACAGGAGAACAAGGTGCCGTGGGACTTTATGCCCAGGTACTGGACGAAGCGCCCCGCTTTCTATGACAAGGATAACTGGTATAAGGATGATATTTTCGGAACTTCTGAAGGGTATGAGGAAGCCGTCATGAATCTTCGGCAGGGACTGGATGAACTCCTTGCAGAATACGGATATAAGAGAGACGGCGCAATGTACCGCACGGATATAGAGAAGACAAAAGGCGACGATGATAAGACGATCGTCATCTGTGCGCATCTTGGCGCCAATCTTGAGGCGATCGGATATCTGCTGGGCATCTCTCCGGTCGTTCTGCAGCAGACGATTTACCTTGCACCGACGAGTATCTCGATCCTGAACAGTGAGCAGCGCCTGCCGGGCGAAGCGATGTTCCGCGCGCAGTGCATCGGCGACGTGGCGCACCTCTTAAAGGCAGGTGAACCTGTATCCGAATACGGCGCGTTCTGCAGAGTGATGCGGCAATACTGACATCCTTGTAACTGTTTATCTCAGATCATTACACAAAAGAGACTGCCGCATGTCTTAGTATGCAGCAGCCTTTATTATTTGGTAATTGTTCAGCGCCCCTGAACGCCTGCATTCCGGGAACCTATGGTCCTCGGAATGGGGTGCTGAACTGTTACCAATCTGGAATTTGGATATTGGTGCCTCAGTCCTTCCGCGCATTCACATACGGGATCAGACCGCCGGCATCAATGATGCCCTGCATAAAGGCGGGGAATGCCTGCCCCTGGAAGGTCTCTCCCGTCGTCTCGTCGGTGATAATGCCCGTATCAAAATTGATGCTGACCTCATCCCCCTCTTTGATCTTCTCCGATGCCTCTTTGCACTCTATGATGGGGAGGCCAATATTGATTGAATTGCGATAGAAAATTCTCGCAAAGGTCTCCGCGATCACGCAGCTGATCCCGCTCGCCTTGATCGCGATCGGCGCGTGCTCTCTCGATGAGCCGCAGCCGAAATTTCTGCCGGCAACAAGAATGTCGCCCTCCTTAACTCTCTTCACAAACGTCTTATCAATATCTTCCATGCAGTGGGATGCCAGCTCTTTCGGATCGCTGGTCGCAAGATATCTTGCGGGGATGATGACATCCGTATCCACATTATCGCCGTATCGGATCACTGTTCCTCTAGCATTTTCCATGGTAATTCCTCTCTATTCCGCATTTTTAGCGGCTCCCTGAGGAGAAACGCATATATGGGCTTTCTCCTATGGTAGATGGTCCAGCGGACCAATTATGAAAGCGTTTTGACGCGCGGTGCACAGCAGCATAACATAGATCCTGCTGCCGATGAGGCATCACGCGTCTTCAGTTGCAGGTCCCGGCCTGATCAGTACTGTGTCGGATCGGTGAGTCTGCCTTCGATTGCGCTTGCTGCCGCTGTCGCAGGGCTTGCGAGATAGATCTCGGAGGTTGGATCTCCCATTCTGCCGACGAAATTGCGGTTGGTCGTGGAGACACATCTCTCACCCGCCGCAAGAATGCCCATATAGCCGCCAAGACACGGTCCGCAGGTAGGTGTGCTAACGACAGCCCCCGCTTTGATAAACGTCTCGATAAGGCCTTCCTTCAGTGCCTGCAGATAGATCTTCTGTGTCGCCGGAATGACAATACAGCGAATGCCCTCTGCCACATGACGGTCCTTTAAGATCGCTGCTGCCTGCCGCAGATCCTGGATGCGGCCGTTTGTACATGAACCGATGACCGCCTGATCAATCTTTACATCTCCGATCTCATCAAACGTCTTCGCGTTTTCGGGAAGATGCGGGAAGGAAACAGTGGGCTTTATCTCCGAGAGATCAATATCGTAGACAGCCGTATATTCAGCATCCTCATCCGCCGCATATACCTTTCCCGGCGCGGCGCCGTGTGNNGGGAAAATGCCGTTCTTGCCGCCCGCCTCGATCGCCATGTTGGCAATTGTGAAGCGGTCATCCATGGACAGGGATGCGACGCCGGGCCCCGTAAATTCCATCGACTGGTAGAGTGCGCCGTCCACGCCGATCATACCGATGATATGGAGAATTACGTCCTTACCGCTCACCCACTTTCCAAGGGTTCCCGTCAGGCGGAAATTGATGGCAGCAGGCACCTTGAACCATGCCTTTCCTGTCGCCATGCCGGCTGCCATATCCGTAGAACCGACGCCTGTGGAAAATGCACCGAGTGCGCCGTATGTACATGTGTGGGAGTCCGCACCGATGATGACATCGCCGGGAGCCACAAGGCCGGACTCAGGGAGCAGTGCGTGCTCGATGCCCATCTGTCCCACTTCAAAATAATGTGTGATCTTATTCCTCTTTGCGAACTCTCTCACACACTTGCAGTTCTCGGCGGATTTGATGTCCTTTGCCGGCACAAAATGGTCCGGCACAAGAGCAATCTTATCCTTGTCAAAGACGCCCTTTTTCCTGAATTTATCCATCTCCTTGATGGCGACCGGGGAAGTGATATCGTTTCCCAGCACAAGATCCAGGTTCGCCTCGATGAGCTGGCCGGCTTTCACGCTGGCCTCTCCGGAAGCTGCCGCCAGGATTTTCTGTGTCATTGTCATGCCCATATCAGTGCACACTCCTTAAAAAGAAAGGGACAGAGAAACACGTGTTCCTCTGCCCCAGTTGATATTGTTTTGAAAATAAATCCGGCTCTGTCAATTGCTCTCCGCTTCGCGGAGTGCGATGACAGGTGGCCGTATTCTCACGATTAATTGTTAATGAGTTTATCCGACTCGTTGTTCCAGCTGTAGAGCTTGCGGATCTCTGCGCCGACCTTCTCGGACGGATGAGCGGCTGCCTTTGCACGCATAGCCTGGAAGTGGATCTGACCGTTCGCCATATCCTGGATGAACTCGCTGGCAAATGTGCCGTCCTGGATATCAGAGAGAACCTTCTTCATTGCCTTCTTGGTGTCCTCTGTGATGATCTTGGGACCGGTCACATAGTCGCCGTACTCAGCAGTATTGGAGATGGAGTAGCGCATGCCTGCAAAGCCGGACTGATAGATGAGGTCAACGATGAGCTTCATCTCGTGGATGCACTCAAAGTATGCATTTCTCGGATCATAGCCAGCCTCGCACAGAACATCGAAGCCTGTCTGCATCAGCTTGCAGACGCCGCCGCAGAGGACAGCCTGCTCGCCGAAAAGATCTGTCTCGGTCTCTGTCTTGAAAGTTGTCTCGAGAAGACCGGCTCTTGCGCCGCCGATTGCTGCGCCGTAAGCCAGTGCCATATCAAGAGCGTGTCCTGTCGCATCCTGCTCAACTGCGACCAGCATGGGAGTTCCCTTGCCCTCCTGGTACTCGGAACGAACTGTGTGTCCGGGAGCCTTCGGAGCGATCATGGTAACATCTACATCCTTGGGAGGAACGATGAGCTTGTAGTTGATGTTGAAGCCGTGCGCGAACATCAGCATATCGCCTGCCTTGAGGTTGGGCTCAACATCCTTCTTGTACATGGCTGCCTGCTTCTCATCGTTGATGAGAATCATGATGATGTCGGATCTCTTTACTGCCTCGGCGGTAGGAAGAACAGCGAGGCCCTGAGACTCAGCCTTAGCCTTGGACTTGGAGCCCTCATACAGACCAACGACAACGTCACAGCCGGAATCCTTGAGGTTCAGCGCATGTGCATGACCCTGGGAGCCGTAGCCGATGACGCAGATTTTCTTGCCCTCTAGCAGTGATACATTGCAGTCTTCCTGATAGAAAATTCTTGCCTGTGCCATGTTGATTGTCCTTTCCGTGCCCCGCTTTTAAACGGGTTCTGAAAATAATGGTACCTGTTCAGTTCCAGTCCCGATTTTCGGATGGGAGCTGAACAATTATGAATGTATTCGGGCGGCGCTTCTGCACTGAATAAATGCACTGCGCAGGCCCTGCAGATCTGTCAGCACCTGGGGAGTATGCTGAACAGCGGATCTGTCAGAAATAGCGATATGTATCTTTGCATCTCCTGCCCCGCACCGCTCCGGTGTACAGCGGGATTCTTCGATACATCCTTACAGCTTCACCTGATGTCCTTCCTTGTCGAAGAGAGGAACGATCTTTCCGTTGTGATCAATGTCGAGGACATTGCGGATACCTCTGCCAAGTCCGGCGACGCCGGTCCTTGCGATCTCAAGAATTTCGTAGCCCTTCAGAAGTCCCAGAAAAGCCTCGATCTTGTCCTGACTGCCTGTGATCTCAATCATGAGACTCTCCGGAGACACATCGATGATGCTCGCTCTGAAAATATTCGTGATGGCGATCACACCCTGTCTCTGCTCATCGCTGCACTTGACCTTGATCATCGCAAGCTCGCGGTAGACAGATTCAGAAGGCTTCAGTTCATGAATGTCACGGACATCAATGAGCTTCCTCACCTGCTTCTCGATCTGCTCCATGATGTCGTCATCTCCATGCGTCACAATCGTGATTCTTGTGATGCCGGGGTTGGCTGTCACGCCTGCAGTGATGGAATCGATGTTGTAGCCTCTTCTGGAGAACAGCCCGGCGATCCTTGAGAGAACACCTGATGTATTGTCGACCAGCAGCTGGAATACCTTTGTCTGCATATCTGCCTTTCCTGAATGCCCGTTTCTCGGCATTCTTATCATACGCAAATCTTAGTTCACTTCATACAGAAAAGGTATAAGTGAAGATTGCGATCATTATAGTTCTGTGTTTTTGAAAATGCAATGTACTTTTTCTTATCCAATAAAATCGGTATAACGATATCTGTAT
Source organism: Lachnospiraceae bacterium UBA2734 (assembly GCA_002353635.1). GTDB lineage: Bacteria > Bacillota > Clostridia > Lachnospirales > Lachnospiraceae > CAG-791. The sequence continues at coordinate 33,217 of DEKA01000020.1, read as the reverse complement.
CGTATCATTCCGCCCGAATCTGCGTTCCATGCGGCTCTGTCTTCAGAGTGGGTCACGGGGCTGAGACGCTTTTGGGGAAGGGATGCTCCGCGTCAGGCCTGCCCGTCTTTGCACTTGGGGACGGCGAGTGTGCCCGTGCGCGTGATTTCGACAATACTGATCGTCTTGAACGTATCAAGGAACATGCTCACCCTCTCCGGCGTGTCGCAGATCTGAATCGTCATGAGGCTCTTCGACATGTCGATGATCTGCGCCCCCATGATCGAGCAGTTTTCCATGATGTCCCTGCGGTTGTTTCTGTTGTAGTGAACCTTGATGAGCATGAGCTCTCTGCTGACCGCCTGGTCCTCTGTAAAGGTCTTCACCTTGATGACATCAAGCTTTTTGTTGAGCTGCTTCTCCACCTGCTCAAGCGTCCCGCTGTCCCCTGAGGAGACAATGATCATATGGGAGACCGTGTGATCATCCGTCTCGCCCACGGCGAGCGAATCAATGTTGTAGCAGCGTCTCCAGAAGAGGCCCGCCACCTTGCACAGGACGCCTGCCCTGTTTTCAACGAGTACGGAATAGATTTTTTTCATGTTGGCAGTGCCTCCTCTCTATGCCAGTTCATCCGGATCAACGATCACTTCCATAAGTGAGGGCGCGGGATCCTTCAGGAAAGCATCGATTGTTCCCTGTATCCCGGCATTCGTCTCCAGCCTGTAATAATGTGTGTCATAGGCGGCCGTCAGCTCCTTCAGCTTTGGATAGCCGCCGAGGTCGATGACGCTGAAATGATCGTGGTAGACCAGGTGCTGGTGCTGCCGCACGAGCCCGAGGGAGAGGTTGCGAAGAACGACGCACTTGCAGGGGATGTGATAATACTGCATCGCAGCCAGCTCCATCATACTCATCTGAAAACCGCCGTCACCGCACACGCACACGACCTGCCTTCCCGGGGCACCCAGCGCCGCGCCAAGCGCCGCAGGGAGGGCATACCCCATTGTGCCCATGCCGCCGCTAGTGAGGAACCTTCCGCCCTCGCGGATCTGTGCATTCGCACAGCTCCAGAGCTGATTCTGTCCGACATCCGCCACATATACGGCATCAGGGGCCATCGCAGAGGAAAGTGTGTGGACAAAGAGGGCCGGATCGACAGAGTGTCTGTCCGGATTTTCCGCTGCCCTGCGCAGTTTCTCCGCCTTCTTCTGCTGTCCATGCATCCTGCAGTCATCCAACTGCGCAATCCAGTCGCTGTAATCGACATGCAGTTCCTGCTCGTTGAATGTATGGAAAATATGTGCGATGTCGCCCACCAGCGGAATTGCCGGCGTAGTATTCTTGCCGATCTCAGCGGGATCCACATCGATGTGGACGAGGGTCTTGCCGGCCATTGCAAGGTCCGGCTGGGAGATGGAGCGGTCCGCCACGCGTGCCCCCGCCATGATGATGAGATCAGCCTTGTTCATCGCCTGGTTGCCATAGGGCTGTCCGTTGTTGCCGACCATCCCGAAAAAGAGCGGGTCGTCCGTGGGCATCACAGACAGGCCCATCATGGTGCAGACGACCGGAATGCCGTGTTTTTTCGAGAAAGCGCGCACTTCCTCCTTTGCGCCGCCGAGATGCACTCCGCCGCCGACACAGATAATCGGACGCTTTGCCTTCTCCAGCTCTTTGATTACTTTTCTGATCTGCACAATGTGGCCCTCGACAGTAGGCTTGTAGGTGCGCAGGTGTACTTCCTTGGGATAGACAAAGCGGGAGATCGTCTCCTTCTGCACATCGCAGGGAATATCGATAAGGACCGGACCTTTTCTGCCTGTGGACGCGATGTAGAAGGCTTCCCGGAAGATCCTCGGGATGTCTGTCACATCCCGCACGATGTAGCTGTACTTGACAAAGGACTCCACCGCGCCCGACACATCGGCCTCCTGGAAGACGTCGGAGCCCATCAGATGGGAGTCCACCTGTCCCGTGATGCAGATCATGGGGATGCTGTCCGCAAAGGCTGTTGCAATGCCTGTAAAAAGGTTCTCCGCGCCGGGGCCGCTGGTCACCGCGACGACGCCGGGCTTCCCGCTGATTCTCGTGTAGCCGCTGGCAGCATGTGCCGCATTCTGCTCCTGACGCACGAGGACCGTCTTAATGTCCGTGGCGAGAATGCTGTTGTAAAAAGGTGCGATGGCGACACCCGGGTATCCGAAGACGTACTCAACCCCCTCCTGCTCGAGACACTTTACGATGGCATCTGCTCCTGTCATCCTCTTCTCCTTTCCTGAAACAGAGTTTGTATAAAGCGGTTCCGGGAAATCCCAATAAAGATTCCCCGGAACCGCCAAAGAGACCGCTTTGTCTCTCTTCACGCTTTTCATCTGCGTTTTCACTTCCGCACATTTAAGCTGTGCAGAACATCTTCTCATCAGGCTCTGTAAACGGCTTTTACGAACTTCTTCTTGCCGCGCTTTAAGAGAACCCCGTCCTTCAGATCATCCTTTGTGTAGGTCTTCTTCGGGTCTGTGACTTTCTCATCTCCTGCAGTGACGCCGCCCTGCTGCACATTTCTTCTCGCCTCTGCCCTTGAAGGAGCAAGGCCACCCTTTACAAGAAGGGCAAGGATATCGATCGTGCCGTCCGCCTGGAAATCGTCATCTTTGAGCTCTGTCTCCGGGACATTGCCGCCTTCTCCGACAGCGCCCGTGCCGCCAAAGAGCGCATTGGCACCGGCCTCCGCCTTCTTTGCTTCGTCTTCGCCGTGCACGAGAGTCGTGAGCTCTCTGGCAAGAATCCTCTTCGCCTCATTGAGCTGGCTTCCCTCCCACTTGTCCATCTCATCGATCTGCTCGAGAGGAAGGAAGGTCATCATGCGCAGGAACTTGAGGACATCTGCATCATCGACATTTCTCCAGTACTGGTAGAAATCGTACGGGGATGTCTTGTCCGGATCGAGCCATACTGCTCCTCCGCTCGTCTTCCCCATCTTCGTGCCGTCGTGCTTGAGCAGAAGACAGATGGTCATCGCATATGCGTCCTTGTTCAGCTTCTTTCTGATGAGATCAATGCCGCCCAGCATGTTGGACCACTGATCATCGCCGCCGAACTGTATCTGGCAGCCGTAGTCCTGGAAGAGCCTGTAGAAGTCGTAGCTCTGCATCAGCATGTAGGAGAACTCAAGAAAAGAGAGCCCGTTCTGCATACGGTTGACATAGGCGCGTGCCCGGAGCATCTCGTTGACGCTGAAGCAAGGCCCTATGTCTCTCATGAAATCCAGGAAATTCAGGTTTCTCAGCCAGTCCGCGTTGTTCACGATCTGCGCCTTACCTGGCCCGAAATCGATGAAGCGGCTCATCTGGCGCTTGAAGCACTCGACGTTGTGATCGATCGTCTCGATCGTCATCATTTTGCGCATGTCGGATCTGCCGGAAGGGTCTCCGATCATGGCCGTTCCGCCGCCGACAAGAGCGATCGGCTTGTTGCCCGCCATCTGCAGTCTCTTCATCAGGAGAAGGGCCATGAAATGGCCAACATGCAGGGAGTCTGCCGTCGGATCGAAACCGATGTAAAACGTGGCTTTTCCATTGTCGATCAGGTCGTTGATTTCTTTCTCATCTGTCATCTGCGCAAGAAGACCTCTTGCGTGCAGTTCTTCGCTTAATTTCATCTATTTTCCTCTTTAATCGCAGTACCCGTTTAGCTCTGCAGCTTTAATTGTTCCATAATGCATTGCAATTCCGGTGAGTGCTAAACTATTCATCCCAGCGAAGGCTGAACGCCTCCGCCTTTTTATCTCTCATCATCAGGTTGTCCACTGCCGCCTGAGGCGTCATGGCTCCGGAGAGCACGCTGCACACCGCATCAATAATCGGTGTCTCTATCTCATAGTGCTCTGCCATCTCCCTTGCCGCCTTCGCGGAATATACTCCTTCCACAACCTGTTTGACCTCTCTCATCGCCTCGTCCGGTGTTTTTCCCTGTCCGATGAGAATGCCGGCCCTTCTGTTGCGTGAATGCATGGATGCGCAGGTGACGATCAGATCGCCAATTCCGGTGAGGCCCGCAAAAGTCTCCGCCCGGCCGCCTGCTGCCGTACCAAGCCTTGTGATCTCGGCAATTCCTCTGGTAATGAGCGCCGCCTTGGTGTTGTCTCCGTAGCCAAGTCCATCGGCTACGCCTGCCGCAAGTGCGACGACATTTTTAAGTGCAGCCCCGATCTGCATGCCAAGAACATCGGGGCTCGTATAGACTCTGAACACAGGGCTCATAAAGAGATTCTGCACAAGCTGTGCGGTCTCCTCCTCCTTCGCACCTGCCACAATGCACGTAGGAAGTCCCTTTCCGACCTCCTCCGCATGTGTAGGGCCGCAGAGAACAGCCGTCTTGGCCTGCGGAATCTCCTGCTCAATGATCTGGGTGAGCGTAAAGAGAGTTCCCTCTTCGATGCCCTTTGCCACAGAAATGATCAGCTGACCATCCCGCACAAAGGGAGCCATCTTCTTTGCGGTTCCCCTTGTAAAGGAAGAAGGGACGGCCAGAACCAGCACTTCACTCTCTCTGATGACAGGCTCCAGATCGCCCGTCGCCTTAACGCTCTCCGGCAGAATTGTTCCGGGAAGCTTCACCATCTGCTCATGAAAATTGTTGATCATGTAGACTTCCTTTGCGTCCACTGACCAGACATTTACCTGATGACCGTTATTGGCGAGCTCATAGGAGAGCGCACTCCCCCAGCTGCCCGCGCCAATCAGTCCTATCGCTGCCATCCATCTGTCCTTTCGATGATACGAATTAATTCTGTGCTCTTTTGATCGCGTAGCGAACTATGCAGCATCCTTCCTGATCAGGACACGGATTTTTTATCCGCCGTTCCTTATTGGCTGTCCTTTTCGTGATGGACAATATAAGTCTTTCTCTCCGTTCCATGCACCAGACGCCCTATGTTGGCTCTGTGCTTATAAAACGTAAGACATACAAGAAGGCCGAAAACGATGTACATTTCAATCAGTGACGCCTGCGATGCCGGCGCATACATTCCCATGCTGCCCTCAATGATCATCGCAATGAGGAAGGAACTGTAAAGGCACAAAGATCCAAGAGATACATAATGTGTCAGTAAAAACGGAACAAAGAAAACTATAACGGCGATCGGCAGAAAAGTCCAGTGGAAGGCCAGCGTCATACCGGTTGCCACTGCGACGCCCTTGCCGCCGCGAAACTTCATATACAAAGGATAATCGTGTCCCAGCACGACGCCTGCGAGCGTATATACCTTGAGAAGATACTTGATCTCCGGGTGCGCATTGCCAAAAAGGAGCGTGACAACCGCAATTGCCGCAACGCACTTGAGCGCATCGATGAAGAACACCGTTATGCCTGCCTTCGTGCCCAGAACACGCATGGCATTTGTCGTCCCCGCATTGCCGCTTCCGTATTCGCGGATATCGATGCCGTGCATCTTCCCTATAATATAAGCGCCCTGAATCAGTCCGAATGCATATCCTATTGCCAGTGCCACAAGTCTCAACATAATGAAGCCTCCCCCTGGGCTTTATTGCTCTGCCGCATAGCGGTCAGAATCTTTTCTCCCCGCCATACCTCTGCAGATTCAGTTCCCGTCCTCGCTCTTGCGCTCCCTGACGATGAATTTCAGCGGCGTTCCCTGGAAGCCGAATGTCTGCCGGATCTGGTTCTCCAGATAGCGCAGGTACGAGAAGTGCATCAGGTACTTATAGTTCACAAAAAGGATGAACGTCGGCGGCTTGACCGATGCCTGCGTCGCGTAGAAGATCCGCAGCATCCTGCCCTTGTCTGACGGCGGCTGCTGCATAATCGCGGCCTCGTTGATAATCTCATTGAGAACGCCCGTCTGCACGCGCATGTTCTGATTAGCAGAGACGAGGTCCACCATGTCGTAGAGCTTGTTCAGCCGCTGCCCCGTCTTTGCAGAGATAAAGAGAATCTCCGCGTACGGAATAAATGAAAGAATCTGGTGAATTTTCTCCGTATATCTCTTGATGGAGCCGTTGTCCTTCTCGATCGCATCCCACTTGTTGACGGCGATGATGATGGCCTTGCCGCGGTCATGGGCGATGCCCGCGATCTTCGCGTCCTGCTCTGTGACGCCATCTTCTGCATTGATGACAAGGATCGCAATATCAGCGCGGTCTACGGCTGCCACTGCGCGGATGATCATGAACCGCTCAAGTTGCTCATCAACTTTGTTCTTTCTGCGAAGTCCCGCCGTATCGATGAAAACATATTCCTTCCCGTTGTGTGTGACCCTCGTATCGACGGCATCTCTCGTCGTGCCTGCGATGTCCGAGACAATGACGCGGTTCTCGCCGATAAGACGGTTGACAATGGAGGATTTGCCGACATTGGGCTTGCCGATGATGGCGACCTTCACGGCGTCATCGTCCTCTTCCTCCCCTGTATCTTCCGGAAAATGCTGTGCCACCTCCTCGAGCATATCACCAAGGCCCAGGCGGTTCTGTGCAGATACGGGAAAAGGATCGCCGATGCCAAGATTATAGAATTCGTAGACATCTGCCGTCTGCTGCGTCGGCTTGTCCACCTTGTTCACGCACAGGACGATGGGCTTGCCGCTTCTGCGCAGCATGTTGCAGACCTTCTCATCCGCGTCCTGAACACCCGACTTCACGTCTACCAGAAAAATAATGACGTCCGCCATGTCGATGGCGATCTGAGCCTGCTCTCTCATCTGAGAGAGAATGACATCCTTCGAATCCGGCTCAATTCCTCCCGTATCGATGAGGGTGAAATCGTGGTTCAGCCAGCTGCAGTCCGCATAGATGCGGTCCCGCGTCACCCCCGGCGTATCCTCCACAATAGAAATCTTTTCACCGGCAATGGCGTTGAACAATGTGGATTTGCCAACGTTCGGCCGGCCAACGATCGCAACGATCGGTTTACTCTTCGTGCCCATTCAAATTACTCTCTTTCTGTTGTCGGCATACTGAAGTTCCGTTCTGATGAAATACGAAATACTGCATAATCGAAAATATTGTATCATACCTGCGTGCTTTTGGCAGAACAGGCTATTTTCCCTTGCGCAAGAAGGTTGATGCTAATAAAATGGTCGCAGGGTTTATGTCAGCGGTCCTTTTTCCACTGCCGTCATCCCGATAGAAGAAAGGAGTCATCATGTCTGAACTGGAACTTCATCAGCAGCTGGAGAGAAGAATTCCCGTTGCACCGCTTGAACTGGTCGTCATGCCCTCTGCGGTTGAGCTGGGTGCTGCTGTCAACAATTATCTTGTCAATTTCAGAAGGCAGTACAACAACATCGCCAAGAACGATCCCGCTTTTACAGGGTATGTGCGCTCCGACTACCGGATGAAGTTCGACGCTGTCCGCTTCAGCTCAGGCGAGGGCAAGGGTGTCATTCTTGACTCCGCAAGAGGAAAGGATATCTACATTCTGACGGATGTGACGAACCACTCCATCACTTACAAGATGAACGGTTTTGTGAATCACATGTCGCCGGATGATCATTTTCAGGACCTTAAGCGCATCATCGCCGCGATCAACGGCAAAGCCACACGCATCTCCGTCATCATGCCTTTTCTTTATGAAGGAAGGCAGCACAAGAGAGCAGGAAGAGAGTCTCTCGACGGCTCTATGATGCTCAAGGAATTGGTTGATCTCGGCATCGGGAATTTCATTACTTTCGATGCACATGATCCCAGAATTCAGAACGTTGCGCCGCTCACCGATTTCAACAACTTCATCTCGCCCTATCAGTTCCTGCGGGCGATCATTGATACTTTCCCGGATGTCGTGCTCGACAAGGATCACTTTGTTGTGATCAGTCCGGATGAAGGAGCGCTTGACCGCGCCGTGTATTTTGCAAACGTTTTGGGTGCTGACACCGGTATGTTTTACAAGCGCCGCGATTACTCGCGCATTGTGAACGGCAAGAATCCGATCGTCGCGCACGAGTTCCTCGGCACAGACCTCCAGGGCAAGGATGTCATCGTCATGGATGATATGATCTCATCAGGCGGCTCCATTCTCGACACAGCGAAGCAGCTGAAGGCTCTGCATGCCCGCCACGTCTTCCTGTGCACAACATTTGGTCTGTTCACGGATGGTCTGGAGGCCTTCGATAAGGCATACGAGTGTGGTGACTTCGATCTCGTCGTGACGACGAACCTCACCTACCAGCCGGTGAGCCTGAAGACAAGGGCGTGGTTCCGTCAGGCGGACATGTCCAAGTACATTGCGACAATCATCGACTTCTTCAACCACAACGCCTGCGTGCAGGACTACAGCACACCGTCCTCCAAGATCCATGAGATTCTGGCCAGATACAATCGCCACGAGGCGGATGAACTGGCGCTGATCGAGATCAGAGATACGGAGTTCTGACCGTCAAATTATTGCAGGTGATTATCCTATGAACGGCACG
>DEKA01000020.1:0-24783 GCA_002353635.1 Lachnospiraceae bacterium UBA2734 | reverse complement strand
AGCTTCCCATCCGAATTTTCGACTTTCCGAGGGGTGCTAAACAATTACATGTCAACAAAGCTCAGAACGCTCCCCGGATCCAGCGCACATGCACCTGCGACGGTCCGGTGCGGAGAATGGAAATGACATCGAAGCGGACAGAAAGATCTGCTGCACTGATCCTCCGCTCACGGTAAAGATAGAACTCTGCCGCCCTGCGGATCGTTCTCTGCTTTTCTGCCGTCACAGCATCTTCAGGTGCGCCGCAGCGAAGACTCCCTCTGTATTTCACCTCTGCAAATGCCAGAACGCCCTTTTCTTCGATGATAAGATCAATCTCTCCTTTCCTGCCGTCGTGGTAGTTGCGGGCGATGATTCTGCCTCCGTTGGAGACGACAAAATCCGCCGCCATGTCCTCCATGACGGCGCCGATTCTGCGGTGATTAGCTTTGCTCATATTCTATGAATATCCTGAGAAAAATTGAAAAAGAAACGAAAACGGAATGGGATTGCCTGTAAAAAATGATACCGGTCAATACCTTCCGCCCGAACAATCCAGGGGGAGCGTAAGGGGCTCGGAACGGAAGGTAAAAAGATCAGATGAAATGTGAGATAAAAGTCCTTCTGTGAATCGGGCAGGGGCCAAGTGCCTTCAGCGCCTCAATGTGTGCCTTTGTCCCATATCCCTTGTGGGCGGCAAAGCCGTAGCCTGGATACCGCTTGTCCATCTCTTCCATATACCGATCCCTCGTCACCTTGGCCAGAATGCTGGCAGCCGCCACCGAGGCGCACTGTGCATCCGCCTTGATGATGTCACACTGCGGAATGTCAATCTGCGGAATATGAACGGCATCAACGACGAGAACATCTGGTGTGATCTTCTCCCTGTCAGGTGCACCGCCTGAAGATCTGCATGCTGAAGGTTTGTGCTCTGAAGATGCCTTGTCTGAGGGCGCGTTATTCAAGACGACTTCCTCAAAAGCGTCAGCAGCTGCCGGCCGGTGCAGACCCTCCACCGCCGCGCGCATCGCCTCGAAGGTTGCCTGCAGAATATTGATCTCATCAATTCTCGCAGGGGACACCACGGCGACATTCCATGCCAGTGCCTCTCTCGTGATCACCTCATAGAGCTCTTCACGCTTCTTCGCGGACAGCTTCTTGGAATCGTTGATATAGAGAATGTCATGATCCAGAGGTAGAATACAGGCGCCCGCCGCTACAGGACCTGCGAGAGGGCCTCTTCCTGCCTCGTCGATACCGCACAGCAGAATCCTGTGCTTCTTTTCCCCCTCTGTCGTGCCTGTCGCGCCTGCCTCAGTTCCGGAATCCAGTCCGTCTTCTGCTGCACGGTCTGTGCCGTCATCTGTTAACGGCCAATCCGGAAAACTGCCGCCGAACTTCTCCCGCACGGCGTTCTCCTCGAAAGTGCGCATGGCGTGCACCCTCTCTTTTTCCCTCTCCAGTTTCTCCGCCCTTTTTGCGGCGGCCTTTTCCTTCTCTGTCATGATCTCCCTCTACGGGCTTCGTCCTTCAGTTCCATCGTCCTGGATGACAAATATAAAAGCCATGGAGAAGGCAAGGTCTTCTAATCCGACGAAGCTCAAGCCAGGTCCATGGCATCATTATATGCGATTCATACTGCTCTCGCAGTATTTTCGGTGCAGAAAGGCAAATTATTCCTGATACAAATCCCCGTTCAGATAGTGGTCTCCGCTGTCGGGAACGATGACGACGATGTTCTTTCCCGCATTCTCCGGGCGGCTTGCGACGACGCCTGCTGTCCCTGATGCTGAAACTCATGTAATTTTATAAATCATCATTCAGAAGAGATTCATGCCATTCTTCTGCGGACAGGCCATCAGTCATCCTGACTATGCAGGATGACATCAGCGAACATGTCATCCTTTCCCGGATAGAGTTTGCTGTAATAATCCGCGAGATACTGAAGATCGGACCTCTCAAAGTCACTTGCCTTCTGATAGATGTACGCTTTCACGTCATTGTCGAGCACAAAGCTCCCGGGAAGTTTTCTGAAATGCCTTCCAATCGGTGAGTCTGCATTCTGCACCTCCTGGTTGGGGAAGCGCACTGCCTCCTGCGTTCCCTCTGCAAGGTGGAGCTGAACAGGATCTGTAACGACGACATACTTTGCCCTCAAAAAGCCCGCCGGGAATCCATCCCGCAAATCTACGTTTGCAGTCCAATACAGATTATGCACGGCTCCCTCGCTGTATGGCTCATTGAGTGCACCCATAATGCTGGAATTCAGGATGTCCCCGCTCGCACAGATATAAACCCAGTCATCTGTCCCTTCCGTAAGTTTATTCAGATCATTGGCGACATGATGAAGTTCATCCAGATCACCTCGCTGTAAGGGATTATACTGCTGTGCATAAATGCCCGCGAAGGGACGGATAAATCTCCTCGCCGAAGGAAAATAACAGTTCACTGCGCCAATCCCAAGAATGGCTGCAGCCGCTATGCCGCAGACAAACCTGTAAGAAGATTGTCGGAAAAGAGCACAGATCTGAAAGATCCCTAGTGCCATAAGGATGAAGATCGACGGAGCAATCGTATAGATATGATGATCATCCATGCTCTGCACCCGGAAGAAGGCTGCGGTCGTAACAGCCGCGGAGACTGCACAGAACAGCGTCAGCTTCCTGGCCTTCTTCGTCAGAAAGCAAAGGACGATCGCTGCACCGGCCAGAATAAATGTGATGAGTCCAAACTTAACAGCAACACCGTTCACCTTATCAGGAAGCGGAGCATCATAGCCTTCATATGCATTGGCATAATTACCGGTGAGGGCACGAACTGCAAGAGGTCTGAAAAAGAGCAGAAGAATACCTGCTGCTATGGCACCAACGGCAGCAAGGTTCATCACGGCATTGCGTATTGTCTCTCCCCATCCGGAAGATCTGCGCGCACTAATAACCTGGTAAACCGAGTAAAGACAAAGTGCAGCCCCATATCCGACGGCAAAATAGGCAAAATACCTTCTGAACAGGAAAGAAACAAGAAGGCAGAGCGAAATGAATATATCTCTGACGAGCTGCCTCCTGTCCAGAACAGGTCCGTTATAATCAACGAACAGAAGAATCGCCAGTGAAGATGGGATCAGACATGCTGCATCAATATAGCCACGCAGCATAGCATAATAAAACGGCGTGAACGAAGCTGTCAGAAAAACTGTGAAAATTAAAGTCAGATATTTTTTCTTTCCAGACAGAAGTGAGGGTTCATACCTGGACAGTATTTTCCAAATGACAGATACGAGGACAGCCCATGCCGGAACGAGGAACAGAAGAAAATTGACAACTACATACCTTGGAAAGGTATACCCGAATGCCTTCAGCGGCACAGAGATCACCAGTGGGAGAATATTGTTGTAATCGTACTTCAGAACTGACTGATACACAGACTTTACTGTATCCAGAGGAGCCTTGAAAAGGCTTTTCATGGTGAGGTAGCTTGATGTCCAGTATCCGCCGTAGTCCCAGTAGTAGACAAACCTGTTCTGAATGAGCAGATGGATGCAGAGGGCCAGCCCGAGCGCTGAAAACAGAACAAAAATTCGCCGGATCCGCTTATCTTCAAAAAGGTCTGTCCTTTCGTCTGCCATTGCATATCGATATGCCCTGTCAAAAAGCAGAGCAAATATCGATAAAAATACAAGCCCCGTCAATGCAGCCTTAATCATCTTCTCCCCCCTGAAGTTTTCGTCACTTCACTCCTTCAGATTATCCTCCCCGGAGTGGATCGTGATCGGCCCCATCTTGCTGAATGGATAGATGCGGAACACCGCCCGTCCAATGATGTCCTTCCTCTTGATGTTGCCTACATCCTCGTATCGGCTGTCCTCGGAAACGTTGCGGTTGTCGCCGAGGACAAAGTATTCATCGTCGCCGAGCTGGATTTCCTGCGCCGCCCGGCCGGGATATTCCATCTTCTCTGCACCATAATGCTCCACAAGGAGTTTGCCGTTTATATAGATATTCCCGTCCTCATCGATCCGCACCCGCTCGCCGGGAAGCCCGATTACACGCTTGATAAAATACGTCTTCGGAGCGTACTGATAAGGGAAAATAACAATTTCAAACCGCTTAGGATCCCGAAAATGATAAGTGAGCTTGTCACAGATCAGCTGATCACCGTTCTCGAGCGTCGGCACCATGCTTGTACCATTGACATCTGTCCGCTGCGCCACAAAATGAATCATCAGGAAGGAAATGAGGACGACCGCCGCCACCCACAGAACCCATGAAAATACCGACTTTGCTGCCTTTGCCATATAAAGAATGCGCTTTCTGCCGCCGTAAGCGGCATTTTATTCTGCCCTAATCAGGATATTGGAGCTTCAGGACTGCAGAGCACAGATTCATTCCATGCGGTCCAATGTAATCCGCCCTATCCTGCCGCTTTGGAAATCGTCGATCAGCATGTGCGCCGCTCTCTTTCTGTCCGGCACCTGTCCTCTGGCAATGAAATTCCTTGCCGAAGCAATCCGCTCCAGAAGATGTGCCAGAGAGACCTCATCCCGTCCCGCCAGCTCATCCGCTGTAAAAGGCGCCTCTGCGCTCTGGTACCGTTCAAGGAAGAGATCCTGATAATCATCGAGGATAGCGCGAAGAAGCTCCATAGCGAGCTCCTCCTCATCGAGAATCTCCTCTCTGATGGAGCCGCAGAGGGCGAGCCGCACACCGGTCATCCGGTCCTCGAACTTTGGCCAGAGAATTCCAGGCGTATCGAGCAGCTGAATCGAGGCGCCAAGGGATATCCATTGCTTTCCCTTGGTGACACCGGGCTTGTTGCCCGTCTTTGCGCTGGCTCTTCCCACAAGAGAGTTGATAAACGTGGACTTGCCGACATTGGGAATTCCGCAGACCATGGCGCGGACCGGCCTGTTGCGGATGCCCCGCTTTAAGTCCTTTTCTCTTTTTGCGCGGCTCGCCTGATCGATCACGCCCCTCACCTGGCTGACGGATCTGCGGCTCCTCGCATCCATAGAGACGACGAGGAGTCCCTTATTTTCATAAAAAGAGCGGAACCTGTCTGTCATGACAGGATCCGCCTGGTCCTGCCTGTTCATGATGAGAATTCCGGATTTGCTGCCGCGCAGTCTGTCGATGTCAGGATTTCTGGATGATACCGGGATGCGGCTGTCTACGATCTCAATGACGAGGTCAACAAGGCCGATATTCTCCTGCATCATCCGGACGGCCTTTGTCATATGTCCGGGGTACCACTGATAATCTGCCATAAAACCTCCAAGTCGAATGCGGTGCAGTGCCTGATGCAATAACCTTTAGAGCCGAACAGATCAGGCCGCAGGACCGGTTGAGACGAATAAAAACTATAGCTCCCTTATCATCTGCAAAGCAGAACTAATTATGTCTGCTGAACAGATGAAGGGATCCTCCCTTTGACGGCAGGGCAATCCACACTCTGCCGATCAGATAGGAGGACTTCACCGTACCGATCGTAGGACTCCTTGAATCATCTGTGTTCGCCGTGTTGTCACTCATGACGAAATATTCGTCGCTCCCCAGCGTGATCTCTTTGGAAGCGAGCCCTGCCTCTTCGATGCTGTTAAACTTATCCTTATACCCGGGGGTTCCGTTGATGAGCAGCACACCCTTCTCGATCTGCACCGTATCTCCCGGTACAGCGACAATGCGTCGGATGATCGGCGCCGTTTCCTTGCTGCCGCCGGCGTAAAAAGCGGCGACATCACCTCTCTTGGGGCTGGAGAACCGATAAGAGAGTGTATTCACAAAGACGTCCTGACTCTTTACGACGGCGGGCTTCATGCCGGCATCGCCTGAAGCGGCACGAAAGCCGAATGCGCGCACCCAGAAGACGGCCAGGAGCACAGCCAGGGCAGTCGTGACGATCCAGGAGACAACTTCCCTGACGATATCCATGTTGACACCGCCCTTATCCTCATAAAAATCAAGACCGCTGGAATAGCCGATCCGCCGTCTTCTCATCGTCTGCCCTCTTTTCCGTCTGTATAACTGTCCGCAGCTCTACGAAAAAAGCGTCGCACAATGACTTGTGCGGCGCCTTATCAGCTCTTGATCCGGGCTATTACTTGCCTGTTACCTGCTCTCTGACCTTTGCCTTCTTACCGCTCAGGTTTCTCAGATAGTTGAGCTTAGCTCTTCTTACCTTGCCGTGTCTTACGACCTCGACCTTCTCTACATTGGGAGAATGAAGGGGCCATGTCTTCTCGACACCGATTCCGCTGGACTCCTTGCGGACAGTGAATGTTGTTCTGTTGCTGCCGCCCTGGATCTTCAGAACAGTGCCCTCGAATACCTGGATTCTCTCTCTCTGTCCCTCTTTGATTCTGTTGTAGACGCGGACTGTATCGCCGGTCTGGAACTGGGGAACTTCCTGCTTCTTCTGGGAAGCTTCGATCTCGCTGATAATGCTCATTTTATTATCTCCTTTTTCTCTGGACGTTCATTCATGCGATTTCCGCATCAGAGGAACATCTCCTTTCTGTTCGCTGTGCTCCCTGCTCTTCCGATGAATGGAACAGACAGATGTCACAACTGTCTAAATTTACCATACAGCAGACCCGTTTGCAAGCAAATTCTCATGATAACGGGGCCTGCCCCTTCTCCGCAGGTGCAGAAACCTGCTCCGCAGAAGACTGTCTGTCCTTTTTGCGGCTGCGCTTTCTGTTCGGGTGCAGAATTTCCGGGTGCTCCTTCACATAAGCTGCATACAGATCCGGCCTTCTCTCCTTCGTGCGCGCAAGCGACTGCGCAAGGCGCCACTGTGCCACCTTTGCGTGATCACCAGAGAGCAGAATCTCCGGAACCGGAAGGTCCCTCCAGACTTCAGGCCTCGAATACTGCGGGTACTCGAGCAGACCATTCTGAAAGGAATCCGTCTCCGGTGACTCCTCATTGTGGAGCACTCCGGGCACGAGCCTTGCTGTCGCATCGATCACAGTCATTGCGGGGAGCTCTCCCCCCGTCAGCACGTAATCGCCGACAGAGACGTTGTCCGTCACAATCTCCTGCAGGACTCTCTCGTCAATTCCCTCGTAGTGGCCGCACAGAAGAATCAGATCATCCTCTTTCGAGAACTCCTCCGCCATTTTCTGTGTGAAAACAGCGCCCGTCGGCGTCATATAAACCACTCTCGCCTTCCGGGGAAGGCGGTCCTGAATGGATTTCCAGGCATCGTAGACGGGCTGCGCCTGCATGAGGAGCCCGGCGCCGCCGCCGTAGGTGTAATCATCCACCTTGCCGTGGCGGTTGTCCGTGTAGTCCCGTATATTCACGGCCTCAATGCCGATCAGTCCTCTCTCCATGGCTCTCTTCAGGATACTCGTATTGAGTCCCTGCATCACCATGTCCGGAAAGAGTGTCAGAACATGAAAATTCATAGATCAAGAAGTCCCTTCAGAAGATGCACCTTCATAGTGCCCTCATCGACATTTACATCGAGAATGCACTCTTTGATGGCCGGAATCAGGACTTCCTTTCCGTCTTCACGCGTCACGCCGTACACATCATTGGCACCCGTCTGAATGACCTCCGTGAGCTCGCCCAGGATTTCGCCCTCGTCCGTCTCCACCTGCATGCCGACAAGATCAGGGATAAACCAGGACCCTTCCGGCAGCTCTATGGCATCCTTCCTGTCGACGTAGAGCTTTCTGCCCTTGAGGAGCCTTGCATCGTCGATGCTCTCATACCCTTTGATATGAACAGAGACGAATCTGCCGAGCATCTTCGCGCCGCTGCACTCAACGCTCACCAGTCCGTCCCTTGTCTCCAGGAAGGCTCTCTTCAGCCGTTTGAACCTCGTCGGATCATCCGTCGTCGGGAAAACCTTCACATCTCCCTTGATACCGTGGGTGCCGGCGATCTCGCCGATCTGAAACCTCTCTGTCATCGTCAGTTGTCCTGTTCCTCACTGCCTGAAGGAGCACTCTCTGCTGCCGTGCCGTCGTCAATGTTGACCTCGGCGGCTATGTTGTCCCTCGTGGCAGCTGCCTTGACAACAGCGCGGATTGCACGCGCAATCCGCCCCTGTCTGCCGATCACCTTGCCCATATCAGAAGGATCTACACGAAGATCCACCTTTACGGTCGACCCTTCTGTCTGTTCTGTGACGGTAACCTTGTCAGGGTGCTCCACAAGAGCCTTTGCAATAACTTCAACCAATTCCTTCATTCGCGCCACTCCTGCCGACTCCCGGATGCGGGATCAGTTCTTTGCAGCAGCCTTCATGAGCTTCTTTACAACTGTTGTAGGCTGAGCACCCTTCTTGATCCACTCATTTGCCTTCTCAACATCGAAATGAAGAGTAGCAGGCTCTGTATTGGGATCATAATATCCGAGATCCTCAACTGCTACGCCGTTGCGGGGCTTTGCTGCGTCCTGTACAACGATGCGGTATGTGGGTAACTTCTTCTCACCGATTCTTGCCAGTCTGATCTTAACCATGATTTATAGAACTCCTTTGCTATGAAAATATGTGTCTGTTCACCACCCCATCCCGAGAACCTTCGTTTCTCTTCGATGCAGGAGCTGAACAATTACAAAACGGATTCGCGGGGGTCATGCCTCTGCCGCAGATCCGGTTCTGACATTAAAAGTATCTTCCGCGTCCGCCGCCGAAACCGCCGAACGGGTTTCCGCCTGGTCTGCCTCCAAGGCCCTGGAGACCTCCGAATGGATTGCCGTGCCTTCTCTTTCCCTTCATGCCGCCCATCTTCTTCATGACATCCTGCATCTGGCGAAACTGCTTGATGAAGCGATTCACAGCCGCGATGTCATTGCCGGAGCCTTTTGCAATCCGGTATTTTCTCTGGGGCGTTAAGAGGTTCGGATTTTCTCTCTCTTCCTTTGTCATGGAGAGGACAATGGCTTCCATGCGCTTCATCGTCTTCTCGTCGATGGCACCCTCGAGTTCATCTTTACTGATGCCAAGGTTGGGCATAAATCCGAGAATACTGCCAAGGCCGCCCATCTTCCGCATCTGGTTCATACTCTCGAGATAGTCGTTAAAGTCGAACTTGCCCTTCTTCATGCGGGCAGACATATCGAGGGCCTTCTTCTCGTCCTCCTCTGTCGCGTTCTCCTGCGCCTTCTCGATGAGAGTCAGCACATCACCCATGCCAAGGATTCTCGACGCCATGCGGGCCGGATGGAACTGCTCAAGATCCTCCATCTTCTCGCCCATGCCGACGTACAGGATGGGCTTGCCTGTCACTGCCTTTACGGACAATGCCGCGCCGCCTCTCGTATCGCCGTCCATCTTGGAGAGGATCACACCGTCTATGCCGACCTTTTCATTAAAGGAAGAGGCGACATTTACAGCTTCCTGGCCGGTCATCGCGTCCACAACGAGAATTGTCTGATGGACATCGACCGCCTCTTTGATCCGGACGAGCTCATCCATCATCTCTTCGTCGATCTGGAGACGTCCTGCCGTATCGAGGAACACCACATTCTTATTATTCGATCCGGCGTAGGCGACTGCTTCCTTCGCGATCTTCACCGGATCGCTGCACCCGTCGATTGTGAAAACAGGAACACCGACCTTCTCACCATTGACCTGGAGCTGCTTAATGGCACCCGGCCTGTAAACATCCAATGCTGCAAGAAGAGGCCTTTTTCCATTTGCCTTGATCTTGCCGGCGAGCTTCGATGCCGTCGTCGTTTTACCTGAGCCCTGCAGGCCGCACATCATGATCACTGTAACAGCCTGTCCGGGCTGATACTGGATCTCAGCATCCTCGGGTCCCATAAGGCGGACCAGCTCATCATTGACGATCTTTACGACCTGCTGTGCAGGGTTCAGACCGTTCATGACCTCTTCGCCGACAGCCTTCTCCTGAATAGAGGAGACGAACTGCTTCACTACCTTGAAATTGACGTCGGCCTCGAGCAGGGCCATCTTGACCTCTTTGAGCGCCTCTTTGACATCACCCTCACCGAGCTTGCCTTTGCCGGAGAGTTTCTTGAAAACTCTGTTCAGTTTTTCTGATAAGCTCTCAAATGCCATGTTCTCTAACCTTAATCAATAGGATTTCTGCCGGTCACACCTGATGACGGCCGAAATGAGATTTCTGTCGTTCTCCGTCAGGAGCCTGCCCTCATCCCTCAAGACTGCTGCGGATCTTCCGGACTGCCTCGCCAACCTCTGAGGAAGAAACGGAAGGAGTGCCTTCAGCATCCTTCTCCAATACATCAAGGACTTTGCGTATGGACTCATAGCGGCGGATCATGCCGAGCTGCTCCTCGTAATCTCTCATCTGCTTTGTCACGCGCCGGATGAGATCGGACACTGCCTGCTTGCTGATGCCCTCTTTCTCCGCAATCTCCCGCAGAGAGAGGTCATTGTAGGCCACATCCTCGTAAATCCGCCTCTGGTGCGGTGTCAGGAGCCCTCCATAGAAATCATATAGAATTCCCTGCTCGACAATTTTTTCCATACTCCGGTATCATACAGAAAGCTTATGAGGATGTCAAGTATTTTTTCTTGACATCCTCATAAGCTTTAGTACAGAATTCTGAAGTCTTTAGTACCTGCCCGCATATATTGATGCGCCGACATTCACTTATCTGATTTCTCAGTCTCCGTTGCCTTCTTCTTTACGATCATGGCATCGAGATGTGTATCTCCTGTGATACCCTGCACCTGGCCGCTGCTGGAATACTGCCACATAGAGAAGGAATAGGGGTAGTAAATACTGTCGTCGTAATTGGCGATCCATTTGCCGTATTCATCGAGCTGGTCGACATTCGTCTCCATGATCACTGCTGCGATGGTGCCATAAATCATAGGTGTATAACCGGCTGCCTTTATTTTATTGCAGAACGTCCTGACATTGTCCGTCCACTCGGCTCTCTTCAGAACTGCTGTGCGTGCCCCCTCTTCCGGCACAGACAGTGAGCAGGCCACCGGGTAGTGAATCTGCGATTTATAGTTCTTCATCTGCGCGATCAGGTGATCGGCGTCCTCCTGCGCCTCCTCCTTGGAGACCGCAGAGAAGTTGTAGTACACACCGACGGACATTCCGGATGCCGCAGCTCCCTGTACGTTGGAGGCAAAATTCCTGTCATCAGTGATGACACCTTCTGCATCTCTTCCGCCTGCGCACACCATTGCAAAGGATGTTCCCTCCTCCTGTGCACTCTGCCAGTCGATCTCGCCGTTCTCCTCCGACACATCAATGCCCCGGATGAGAGAGATATCCTTGTCGCTTCCCTTATAGGTGAGAAACCCTGTATCATCGAGGTCAAAATCCCCGTCCTTGAAGTCATTTTTGGCGAGATCTGTCAGTACAGGGTAGAAGTAATACTTGCCGTTGCTGAGCACAACAAGATCATCCGCAAAAAGGCTTCGCAGCATGGAAAGCGTGCTGCCTCCGGACTCAAGCGTCGACTGAATGCTCATCTGGATCGCATTCTTTTCCTCTGAGGCGCCGGCATCTCTTGCTTCCTCCCTGATGCTGTCCACCTCAGCAGATGTGTAGAGAGACTTGTTGTCCCCTTCAAGGGCCTCTATGCGCGACTGCAGAATTTCCTTCTGCCGCTCACTCTGCCTGTACCTGTGCAGGGAAAAGAGTGCTGCCGCCATTGCGGCAAGCGTCACCACACAGAGCACAATAATGTTGATGTAGTAGGCGGACTGGGCTCTGCCCGGCGTCCGCTCCTCTTTGTGATTCATGCCGACCGGATTGTCCATATCCTGTTACCCCCGCTGCATAGAAGCCTGATAGTGCTGTCCGCTCTCTTCAGGCTCACCCGCAGTCACGCCTCTGGTTCATTCACGTCAAAAAGAGCCTTCACAAAGGCATCGGGATCAAAGCGCTGCAGGTCATCGAGTCCCTCGCCGACGCCGATGTACTTGACAGGGATGCCCAGCTCTGCCTGTACGGCAACGGCAATGCCGCCCTTGCTCGTCCCATCCATCTTGGTAAGAATGATGCCGGTCAGATTGGTGACGCCGGAGAATTCCCTCGCCTGCGCGAGTGCATTCTGACCCGTCGTGCCATCGAGAACCACCAGATTCTCCCGCATCGCCTCCGGGTACTCCCGTGTAATGATCCGGTCAATCTTGGCCAGCTCCTGCATCAGATTCTTTTTATTGTGGAGACGCCCCGCCGTATCGCACAGGACGATGTCCGTGTGTCTTGCCTTTGCGGCCTGCAGTGCATCATAGACGACGCTGCCTGGATCCGACCCCTCGCTGCCACTGATGAGCTCGGCATCCGCGCGCTTTGCCCACACGGCCAGCTGGTCTGCTGCCGCCGCGCGGAACGTATCTGCAGAAGCGATCAGGACCTTTTTTCCCCTCTCGCGGTAGATGGAGGCGAGCTTGCCGACCGATGTGGTCTTGCCGACGCCGTTGACGCCGATGATGAGCACGACGGAAGGCCCCTCCTCGAAGTCATAGGCATGCTCATCCACCTGCATCTTCCCGCGGATGTCCTCGATCAGCAGTTCCTTGCAGGCAGAGGGTTCCTTGATGTGCTGCTCCTTTACCTGCTCCTTCAGCCTGGAGATGATCTCATCCGTCGTCTTGACGCCGAGATCTCCCATGATCATGATCTCCTCGAGCTCCTCGTAGAAATCGTCATCAATCTCCGAATAACCTGAAAATATCCTGTCCATCCCGCTGACAATATTGTCTCTTGTGCGGGCAAGGCCCTCTTTCAGTCTTGCAAAGAACCCCTTCTTCTGCTGTTCCATAGTGCTCCTCTATTCCGCCGTATGTCGCTTTCACTGACACCTTTGTATCTGTCTGCAGGTCCCGTCCGCACCGGCAGCTCTCCATCCGCGCTCCTGCACGCTTCACGACGCATTGTACACCTTATGGCGTCTGTCAGGAGGCCAGATCCTTGTCGTCGATCAGAGATACACTCACAAGTGCCGATACGCCCTTTTCCTGCATGGTGATGCCGTAGAGACGGTCAGCCTGATCCATCGTACCGCGTCTGTGTGTGATCACAATAAACTGCGTGTTCTTGGTCAGCTTATGCAGATATCCTGCAAAGCGAACGACGTTGCTCTCGTCGAGCGCAGCCTCGATCTCGTCCAAAAGACAGAACGGAGAAGGCTTCAGATTCTGGATCGCAAAGAGAAGCGAAATTGCGGTCAGGGACTTCTCTCCGCCGGACATCTGCATCATGTTCTGCAGCTTCTTTCCCGGGGGCTGTGCGATGACGCACACGCCTGCTTCGAGAATATCTTCCCCCTCGACGAGCTCAAGACGCCCGGTTCCGCCGCCGAACATCTCCTTGAATACCTTATCGAATTCCGTCTGGATCTTGGCGAACTGTGTCTTGAACTGCGTTCTCATGGCCTCATCGAGCTCTGTGATGATCTGCTCAAGAGATTTCTGGGCTTCAACAATGTCGTCGTGCTGCTTCTTCAGGAACGTGTACCGCTCCTTCACCTGTGCGTATTCTTCAATGGCGCCGACATTGACGCTGCCAAGTCCCTTGATTTTGCTCTTCAAAGAGGAGATGTCCTTCTTCATGGCATGCAGATCCGTCAGTGTCTCATCGCGCATGCCCTCGGCATCCGTCAGCGTGATCTCGTATTCCGACCACATATAGTTGATCTGGTTCTCCAAGGCCTCACTGAGGCGCGTCTTCTGTGCCTCCAGACGGTAAACTTCCTTGTCCAGCCCCGCTTTTTCATCCGCGAAGCGGTCACGGTCCTCCAGACATTTCTTCTGCTGCGCATCCAGCGCTTCGCGCTGCTGTGCAAGCGACTTCAAATCCGTCTGGGCGCTCTCCTGCTCGGCATAGGAGGAGGCAATTGTCTTCTTCGTCTCCTCAATCTTTTTCTGCCGGTCCTCGATATCCGAGGAGCCGCTCCCTATGCTGTCTGTGATTTCCTTCAGCTCCTGCTCAAGGCGCGTCACATCGGCCTGCATGCGGTCAATCTCCTGCCGTCCGAAGGAATCCTCCTTCTCCTTTGCGGAGAGGGCAGCCTCCCGCGCCGTCAGCTCCTTCTGCTGCGCGGCACTCTCCTCGCGCACCGCGGAAATCTCCTTCTGCAGTGCTTCGATTGCCGCATTGGACTCATTTTCCTTCTCCGAGGAACTCCTCAGCTCTTCCTGGATAGCTGCGTCATCCCTCTCGAGCTCCTCCTTCGTCTTTCCGATGGAGGCATTCTCCTCGTAGAGAGATGTGTAGTTTCCGCTGCTGGCTTTCTTTTTCTCCTCTTCGCTGCGGATATTCATCCGCGCGGTGTTCTGCTCGATGAATTTTCCCTGGAGCTGTGTTCTTATGGACTCGCTCTTAGCGCGAAGGAGATTTCTCTCCTCCTTTATCCTGTCGATCTCCTCCTGCAGAGCATCGTAACGCTTTTTCAGCTCCTGTGCATCCTTCTTCAGCCCTTCGATCTCCCGCCTTCTGCCGAGAAGATTGGAACTGTTCCTGAATGCGCCGCCGGAAATTGCGCCGTCGGGGTTGAAGAGATCTCCTTCGAGCGTCACCATGCGGAACCTGTGGCCGAACTTTGCACCGATCGCCTTCGCGTGGTCGAAATTATCCACGACCACGATTCTGCCCAGAAGAGATCTGGCGACAGGAACATAGGCGGGATCAATCCGCACAAGTGTATCTGCAAGTCCTATGACGCCAGGCTCCTTCAATGCGCCCACCATGTTGAAGCCCTGGGCATTGCGGATATTTTCCAAAGGAAGGAAGGTTGCACGGCCCGCCCTCTCCCTCTTCAGCATGCTGATGAGCCGCTGCGTCGTCGCAACATCCGTGGTGACCACGTTCTGAATCGCACCGCCAAGTGCGGTCTCGATGGCGGTCTCGTACTTTGGCTCCGTCTTGATGAGGTCTGCCACAACGCCGACAAGTCCCGGCTCTTTTGCCTTGCACTCCATGACGCGCTTGACCGCGCCGCCAAAGCCCTCGTAGCGCTCTGCCATGTTGAGCAGGGCATCGAGTCTCGACTTCTGCTGGTGGTACTCGATCTCCGTACCGCGCATCTGCTCATCCTTCTGGGTGAGCAGCTCCTTCTTCTCCCGAATCTGTCTGTCGATATCGCTCTGCTGGTCACTCAGGTTTTTCACCTCGCCGCAGACCTGCTCAAAGACACTCTGCAGGCGCTCGAGCTCTCTCTGGTGCTCAGCTTCCTCAGAGGAGGCCGTGATCAGACGGGAGCTCAGCTGGGCCTTTCTGACCTCAAACTGCTCCTTCTTCGCCTTCAGCGTAGCCATCCTCGAGCGGATATTGGCGCGCGCATTCAGCAGCTCCAGAACGCCTGCCCGCAAATCATCCGTCTTCTGCGTGAGGTCCTTTTCCTTTGTTCGAAGAGCCTGCAGGCCCTCTGCTGCCTCATCTCTGGAGTTTCTGAGGGAGCCGATCTCCTCCTCGATGGAGTGCCTTCCCTCGAGCGCTGCCCCGAGTTCATTCCGGCTCTTTTCCAGCTGACTGCTGACCGCTTCCTCTCTCGTGTGAAAATGCTCCGCCTGGCTCCTGGCCGATCGGATCTGCTCCTCATAGACCTTCACATCGCCTTCTAGCTTGCCCCGCACGATGCTGGCTCTGCTGATGCGGCCGCGCGCCTCCTCAATCTTCTGATCGATCTGCGCAATTTCGCCCTGCATCTGCTCAAAAGAAGCCTTTGACTGCGCATAGTTCTCCTGTGCCTTTTCGAGCTCGCTCCCTGCCTCCTCATAATTTCTGGAGGCCTCATCCAGGCGGGCCGTCATGTCCTTATTCTCCATAAGGAAAACATTGACATCGAGCTTCTTCAGTGCCTCGCGCGTATCCATATAGATGCGGGCCTTGGCAGCCTGCTGCTCGAGAGGCCCCACTTGCTTTTCCAGTTCGGAGAGAATGTCGCTTACGCGGACGAGGTTAGCCTGCTCATTTTCGAGTTTCTTGACGGACTCCGCCTTTCTTCTCTTGAACTTGACGATGCCGGCCGCCTCATCAAAGAGCTCACGCCGGTCCTCAGGCTTGTCGGAGAGGATCTTCTCGATCTGACCCTGTCCGATGATGGAGTAGCCCTCCTTGCCGATACCGGTGTCGTAGAAGAGCTCCTGCACGTCCTTCAGGCGCACCTGTGCACCGTTGATGAGATACTCCGACTCGCCGCTCCTGTAAAGGCGCCTAGCCACCGTCACCTCGTCATAATCTGTGGGGAGACGGTGGTCGGAATTGTCGAGCGTGATGGCCACATAGGCCGAGGAGAGAGGCTTTCTCAGCTGCGTTCCCGCGAAAATAACGTCCGTCATGGACCCGCCGCGCAATTGCTTTACTCTCTGCTCGCCCAGCACCCATCTCACAGCGTCCGCCACGTTGCTCTTGCCTGAACCGTTCGGGCCGACAATTGCAGTGAAGCCGTCATGAAACTCCAGCTTGATTTTATTGGCAAAGGATTTGAATCCCTGGATTTCGATACTCTTAAGATACATGTATATCAGATTGTTATATGTGTTCGGAAAATACCTTGATCAGAAAATGACATGAAACAGAAACAGACAGCCGCGGCGGTTCCTTACGGATGTACAGACCGCAGGCTGTCTGCCCTCACTGCAGATGCTGCTCCTTTTGTCTGGTGCGCAGAAGGAGTCTGTATGCCGCCTCCTGCTCGGCAGCCTTCTTGGAGTGACCGGTGCCGCGCTCCTTTTCCTCACCGTTAATCAGTACGGCTGCGGTATACGTGCGCATATGGCTTGGCCCGTCTTCATTTACGATGTCATAAGTCACTGTGCCGCCGTTTTTCTGACACTGCTCCTGCAGAATGGACTTGGCATCGTAAAAAAGAAGCTTGCCCTCCAGGTCAGAGAGAATAAAGCGCATAATGAACTGCTTCGGTGCCTCCGCATTTCCGCTGTCAAGATACATGGCACCGATGAGTGCCTCCATGACATCAGAAGTGATGGAGTCCTTGGCTCTTCCTCCGCATCCTTCTTCGCCCTTTCCAAGGCGGATGTACTGCTGCAGCTGAATGTCCCTTGCGCAGTAGGCAAGCGCCGGTTCACAGACAAGAGAGGCGCGGATCTTGGTGAGATCTCCCTCATGCTTGTCCGGATACTTCTCGTAGAGAAATGCGCTGGAGATCATTTCAAGGACAGCGTCGCCAAGAAATTCAAGGCGCTCATAGTCCTCGTATCTTCTGATCTTCTGCTCGTTGGCATAGGAAGTGTGCGTAAGTGCGCACTCAAGAAGATAACGATTCTTAAAGTGATAGCCGATGCGGTCCTCAAGGACGTCTCTTGACGGCTCTTCCATCAGTTCTCTCCTGTAACGTTCTTAAGCATCTCAAGAGCCTGACCGACTGTTGTGATCTTCTCCGCCTCTTCCTGGGGAACGGTAATGCCGAATTCCTCTTCGATCCCCATGATGATCTGATACAGGTCCAGAGAATCTGCGCCCAGATCATCCGCGAATGTCGTCTCCTCTGTAATCTCGTTGGGGTCAACATTCAGAACGTCCGCAATAATGCTCTTTAACTTGTCAAATTCCTTATCCATAATTACCTCCCTGTGCCGCGTTTTTTGCGGCGCCCCGAGGCGAAATCCGCGAAGGCGGTTTCGNNTTCGCCGAAAGGATCTCGCAACCGATGCCGCGTTTTTATTTTACTTCGCGGGCTCCGTCTTTAACGGTTTCGTCCGATCCACAAGATGCATGCGCTCTTTGAACTGGTCGTTGATCTTTTTCTCCTTGAAAGTAATACACTGCTCAATCGCGTGCTTGATCTCCACTGCCTTGGCGGAGCCGTGTGCCTTCACAACAAGGCCTGTAAGGCCGAGAAGAGGTGCTCCGCCGTATTCCTTCGCGTCAAACTTCTTCAGCGTCTTCTTCAGGGAAGGAAGAATCAGCGCTGCGCCGATCTTTGTGCGCACAGAGGACAGCAGAACCCCCTTGATCTCGGAGAGCAGCATCTTTGCCGTGCCCTCGTACATCTTGAGGCAGATGTTGCCTGCAAAGGCATCTGTCACAACAACATCGGCCGCGCCGGAGGGAACCTCTCTGGCCTCAATATTGCCGATAAAGTTGATGTCATCCCGCGCCTTCAGCAGCTGATAGACCTCTCTTGTCAGGGCGTTGCCCTTCTCTTCCTCGGCGCCGATATTGAGGAGCGCCACGCGGGGATTCTTAATGCCCGTCATGTTCTCCATATAGATGGAACCCATCTGGGCGAACTGCACAAGATTGGACGGCTTCGCGTCCACATTGGCGCCGCAGTCGATCAAAAGAACCGGTCCCTTCGCTGTGGGGAGGAGGGGCGCCAGCGGCGGCCTCTCAATTCCCTTTATGCGGCCAACCAGAATCTGACCGCCTACCAGTGTTGCGCCGGTTGAGCCGCTGGTCACGATGGCATCGCACTCGCCGTCATGCACCATCTTCATGCCGCGCACAATGGAGGAGTCCCTCTTGGAGCGGATTGCGGCGACAGGCGGCTCTCCCGTCTCAATGACCTGTGTTGTCGGTACAATATGTATCCGATCCTTCGGATACTCCAGGGAAGAGAGGTTCTCCCGGATCGCCTTCTCGTCACCCAGAAGACTCACCGTCAGCTGCTCTCTCTCTTTTACTGCCTCCACGGCGCCCTTGATGATCTCGGACGGAGCATAGTCACCGCCCATCGCATCTACAGCGACATGTACGGGGACGCCGCTCCCCTGATCTAAAGCGAACTCAACTTCTGACATGCATTAACCTCAATTGTACAGCTGAAACCATACTGCCGCACCAGCCGAACCTGTTGCCCTCACTCTGTGACAGCAGCTGCCGCATTCCTTCGGATGCGGAACTCTTTTCCGTACTAATATACAAAATGGCCTAAATGAATGCAAGGCCCCCGGACAGCTGCAGCTGGCCGGGGGCATCAGAATCGATTCTTCTATTCAATACAAGTCGGGAAATCAGTCGTTAACCTTGATGACTTCCTTCTTATTGTATGTACCGCAATTCTTGCAGACTCTGTGAGGCATCATAAGAGCACCGCACTTGCTGCACTTAACGAGAGTCGGAGCAGTCATTTTCCAGTTTGCTCTTCTTCTGTCTCTGTGGCTTCTAGAAGATTTATTCTTAGGGCAGATAGACATTTGTTACACCTCCTATCTTCTTTAGAATATGTTCTTACGTAAAAGGAGCACGGGTCAGTACCCCAAACACGCAAATTGAATTATACGGTCAAGCCTTATTGCTTGTCAATAACTTTTCGTGCAGCTCATGGGCATCACACGCAAATCGGCCGCTTGCGGACATATTTGCGTGCGATACTCATGACAGCAGCAGCAAATGCTGCTGCGCGTCACAGCGACAAGGAGCAAAGCGGATTGTCGCTGTGACGGCTGCATGAAAAGTTATTTATCCTTGCGTTGGTGTCATCTTACCGTATTCCTCGCGGAGCGCATCCGGGACAGGCTGTGCTGCAGCCTGTTCCGGATGCGCTCCGCGAGAGATTACTTTCCGCTCACAATCGCATACGTCTGCTCCGCGATCGCCAGCTCCTCATTCGTCGGGAAAACGAAGACCTTCACCTTGCTCTCAGGCGTTGAGATCTGTCTGATCTCGCCGTGCACATCATTTGCCTTCTCATCAAGCGTGATGCCGAGATATCCAAGATACGAGCAGATCTCCGCTCTCGCCCATGCGTCGTTCTCACCAACGCCTGCTGTGAAGCAGATCACATCCACGCCATTCATGGCAGCTGCATAGGCACCGATGTACTTCACCACTCTGTATGCCCACACCTCAAGTGCGAGCTTTGCCTTCTCATTGCCCTCATCCGCCGCCTTCTCAAGATCTCTGAAATCCGAGGAGAGACCGCCGGAGAGGCCGTATACGCCGGACTCCTTGTTCATCATCTGGTCGACGTCATAAGCAGAGATGTGCGTCTTACTCATGATGTAATCGACGATGGCAGGATCAATGTCGCCGCATCTTGTGCCCATCACAAGTCCTTCGAGAGGAGTAAGGCCCATGGAAGTGTCCACACACTTGCCGTGATCTACGGCTGATACAGACGCGCCGTTGCCCAGATGGCAGACGATTGTCTTCAGCTCGGAAGGGTCCTTTCCAAGATAATGCGCCACTTCTTTGGAGACGAACTCATGGGATGTGCCGTGGAAGCCGTACCTGCGGATCTTGTAATCTGTGTAATAATGAAGCGGCAGTGCATACATATATGCCTTCGGCGGCATTGTCTGATGGAACGCCGTATCGAAAACTGCTACCATAGGTGTATCCGGCATGAGTGCCCTGCAGGCCATAATACCTGTCAGATTGGCAGGATTGTGGAGAGGCGCAAGCTCAGAGACTTCACGGATTCCGCTGATCACATCGTCTGTAATAAGAACAGACTTTGTGAACTTCTCTCCGCCGTGTACAATGCGGTGGCCTACTGCGCCGATCTCTTTGAGAGAATGAATGACACCTGTCTTGGGATCTGTCAGTGCATCCAGAACAATACTGATGCCCATCTTGTGATCTGCGATTTCCGGATTTGACTTCATCTTGCCCGTATTGTCGCGCAGATTCTCATAAGTGAAGGCGCCGTCTATGCCGATTCTCTCGCACAGGCCCTTTGCGATGCACGCACGTGTGTCAGTATCGATCACCTGAAATTTGAGCGACGAGCTGCCGCAGTTGATAACCAGAATATTCATGAAAAACTCTCCCTGTCTCTTGTGATCCGAAAAGAAGCCCTGTGAGACTTCTGGAAGTATCACAGGGCTTTCCGGATGAATAACAGCCTATCTTGCGATCTGCGCCTGTACGGATGTAAGTGCTACAACGCCGACGATGTCCTCCCAGCTGCACCCTCTGGAGAGATCGTTGACCGGCTTTGCGATGCCCTGCAGCATAGGGCCGTATGCCTCAGCCTTTGCCAGTCTCTGCACGAGCTTATAAGCGGAGTTGCCGCAGTCCAGATTCGGGAAAATAAGGACGTTTGCCTTGCCCGCAACCGGGGATCCGGGTGCCTTGCTGGCAGCTACGGAAGGAACGATGGCAGCATCTACCTGAAGCTCGCCGTCGCAGACAAGATCGGGATACTGCTCGTGCGCAGACTTCACAGCATTGACCACCTTATCAACCAGTGCGTGCTTCGCGGAGCCCTTTGTGGAGTGGGAAATGAAGGCAACGTAAGGATCGTCTCCGACAAGAGCCTTGAAGCTCTTCGCGGAGTCATTGGCGATATCAGCCAGCTGCTCGGAATCGGGATCCTGGTTCAGTCCGGAATCCGCGAAAATAAATGTGCCATGGTCACCGTACTCGCAGTTCGGCACATCCATAAGGAAGAAAGCCGATACGAGCTTGGCGCCGGGCGCAGTCTTCAGAACCTGAAGAGCCGGGCGCAGTGTGTTGGCTGTGGAGTGGCATGCGCCGGAGACGAGGCCGTCGCCGTCGCCGCACTTGACCATGACAACACCGAACATTGTTCTGTCGGCGAGAAGAGCTTCCTTTGCTCCCTCGGGAGTCATGCCCTTCTTCTTTCTCAGCTCATAGAGCGTATTCGCATAAGTGTCGAACTTGTCGCAGTTCTCAGGATCTACAATCTTTGCACCGGAGACATCAACGCCGTATCTGGCTGCATCCTTCTTGATCGTGTCGGGATTGCCGATCAGTGTGATCTTTGCGATGCCGTCCTCCATAACCTTTGCGGCAGCGCGGATCGTTCTCTCATCCTCGGACTCGGGCAGAATGATCATCTTGACATCCTTTTTTGCCTTCTCCTTGATTCCATCGATAAATGCCATGACTGTAGTCCTCCTTGACTATATTAGTTTCACAATGTGAAATTGTCTGTTCGTTTACTCCCGCTCGCCGCGGAAAACAGATTCCGCCGGAACTGGTGTTCATCTCTCCTTCAACGAAAGAAGCACCGTGCAGTTCATTGCCGCGTTCCGACACATGTTATAAGATAAAATAGAACAAAAGAAACATCAAGCTTAGTTAATTTATTATCATCATTGTTAAAAGTATATCATATTGTCTGTCTGACAAGTTCGTACAATTTCTGTATAAGTGTATAATATCTCAGAAATTCAGACAGATAACGCCATATTTTCAATAACAAGCATGCAGGCAAAAGACAGAAAAAGCCGCACAGACGGGACAGATAAATTCCTGATCTCTCCCGCATTGCGGGACACATTGCAGATAAGAAGACAAGAGAGAGGTTTTCAATGAGAGTCGCAGGCATCATCATGGAGTGCAATCCTCTGCACGACGGACACCGCTATCTCCTCAAAACAGTGAGGGAAGAATATGAAATGGACAGGATTATCGTCTGTATGTCCGGCGATTTCGTACAGCGGGGTGAGCCCGCCGTGCAGAGCAAAGAGACAAGGGCTGCGCAGCTCCTCCAGTCCGGTGCTGATCTGGTTCTCGAGCTCCCTCTTCCTTATGCGACAGGCGCTGCCGAGGTCTTTGCGCGGGGGGCTGTCACGCTTCTTGAAGGTCTTGGCGTCGTGACAGATCTCTTTTTCGGATCGGAGACCGGAGAGGTCGAAGCGCTTTCCCGCTGTGCCGCCGCATCCCTGGACGAGTCACCCCTGCTGCAGGAAACGCTTCGCCGCGCTCTCGAGTCGGGATTACCTTATCCCAAGGCCTATGCGGAGGCCCTGTCTGCTGCCGGTGCACCTCTCCCGGAAGGTGCGGAGGCGAACGATACACTTGGCACAATGTATCTGCGCACTCTCTTCTCATCATGCCGGATGCCGCACTCTTCACAGCACCCGCAGGAAAAATTTCCGTATGGACAATCTCACGGATCGGTGTATCGGGGGACAGATCATCAAGGACCCGCCGAAATGCCAAAAGGCAGCCGCAGATCGGCGTATCAGGGAACAGATCATCAAGGACCTGCCGACATACCGGAAGGCAGCCGCGGATCGGAGTATCAGGGAACAGATGCATTCCCAGCTGCAGGAGCTGTGAGAGAGCGCGCATCCCTTCTATCGCCTTCTATTCTTCCGCATGCCGTAAAGAGGATCCGGACTGATTCCGCCTCTGCAATCCGTGAGAGGATGCGCGATAGCGGCTGCACAGGCATCTGGCCTTCCGACCTCTCCCTCCCTCTCGGGGCGGAACTGATCCGGCTGACAGAGGACAATTTATGTACACATCTTTATCAGGATGTCTCCCCGGACCTCGCGGCGAGGATCTGCAAATGCCTTCCGGCGTACACAGATTTCGAGCAGTTCAGGGTCCTCGTCAAAACAAAGAATGTGACAATGGCCAGAGTCTCCCGTTCGCTTCTTCATATCCTCCTGGATGTGCGCAGCAGTGATCTGCAGGCGTATGGGCAGGCAGGCTCCATCGGCTATGCGCGGGTTCTGGGCATGAAAAGGACGTCCAGGGATCTCCTCGGCAGCATCAGCAGAAACGGCACCTTTCCGCTCATCACGCGCCTCTCTGATATAAAAAAAGGGAGCACGGTTATCCCGTCTCCCTTTGATCAGATGCTGCGATCTGACCTGCGCGCAAGCGCCCTCTATGATCTGCTCCAGCGAAACCGCAGGATTCCGGATGCGCCTTCTGTCCCTGAAGCTTCCAAACAGCCTGTTATGATGTGAGCTATTAAAAGCCTTATTTTCAGAGAACGCAGACAGAAGAGCGGGCACATCTCAAAGAACAAATCTGAGATGTGTCCGCTCTTTTTTCCGGCAGTCTCTATATAGAACATCAATCCTCAGGCTTCGGTGCATCTGCGGATGCTCCGCCCTGCTGTGCGTCTGTGTCCGCAGCCGGCTCTCCATCAGACTGTTCTGTCTGTGCAGTGCCCTGTGCCTTAAAGGCATTGGGCATCTGGATCACCTTGCCCTCTTCCTTCGGGTGAAGGAGCTCTTTGATCTTCGCATTGGGGATGATGATACCCTCCCCGCCGCCGTTGATCAGAATCCCGTCCACGGCGTCGCCGTTCAGGAAATTCTCAATGCCGGAGAACTGAACGCCCATCGGATGAAAGGCCTTTGCCGCCTCACCTGCCTGCGGTCCGAACTTTCTGCCGTACTCCAGAAAATCCGTGAAGACAGGAAGGAACTTCTTGTCCTTGTTATTGGCGATAGGCAGCCTTGCCTCCGGCTTCTCACCGGGGTTCTTCGCCGGAATGACAGACATCGGGACGACGAGCCTCGAAGTCTTCAGCACATCGAACATGCGGTTTTGCTTTCTCAGGATAACCTTGTCGCGGTTCTGGTACTTGACCGGCCAGCGGATCTCCTGTACAAAATCGAGCATGGCGAACGCAAGGCGAGGTGCAGCAGGCTGCTCCTTCTTCGGATCTACGTTGTAGATCGGAGGTGCTGAGATCTCCGTGCGGCCAACCAGTGCCTTATACCAGCCATTGTCCACAAGAAGATTCTCTGCCCCGATGTAATACAGAAAATCAAAGACGGACATGGGCGTCCTGCCGTTCTCATCCGGCTTCACATTGACGCCCGGCCTCTCCACGACAACGGTGTCGCGGAACTGCGCGTTATACATCTTAGAGGCGAGATCCGCATGATCCTTGTCAAGATAGATCAGCGCGCAGCCGGTATCGAGCAGGGGATATCCCGTTCTCTTGTCATAGATGATATAAATCTTTTCGGCACTCTGCACGCGGCGGAGCAGCTCATTGTGGCACACGCGGTGGTTCGCCGCGAAATTCTTCAGGGGAGCCTTCTGGTTGAAGACCTCCATTGTGCCCATGAGGAATGTCAGCTCCTGGAGATTCAGATTTTCGATCTGCTCAAGCTTAAGGTCAGGCTCATAAACGAGCTGCCCGATCTCATCCTTGCGCTCCGCACTGATGGGATCCTCCGCCTTCACCTGTGCACCGGTGTTGACCACAT
>DEKA01000036.1:2874-7433 GCA_002353635.1 Lachnospiraceae bacterium UBA2734 | reverse complement strand
GTTGTGGCAGCGAGAACGAACGCTCCCGCAAAAGCCAGAACGCGATTCCAGACAAATTTGTTCTTCATACAACTCTCCCCTTGACAGTATTAATATTTGCAATTGCTTTATACCGCCTGCATCCCGTAAACCTTCAGCTCTCGTGATGGGTTGCTGAACGGTCAAGATCTTATGAACAGACGATGTCGCTTGCGATTTCGCGGATCCCCGTCCAACGCGCAGAAAGGACCTCACTGCAGCAATAGTCTTCTGCGATGATGTCCTCTCCATATTCAGCCCTATGATAATAATTGTTGGATGTAAATCGCAGTCATTCTGCGCCCTGAAGATACAAATGCAGATGTTCGCAGAAAAAGCAACGATTTATTTAAACCGTCTATCTAATGGTAGACGCACATATTAGTTTTGACAAGACAGGAATGGGACAGTTAAGTGTTTTCGTAATGATCGTGTTCATTCATCGTCCGACAGATCATAGTATCCTGCCCAGCTCTCCTCTAAACAGAGATCCCCGATCACCCCATCTTCCTCTTCTGCTGCATGCCCGCAAGATGGACAGTCAGGCAGGCAGGGAGAAGACGCTGACCGGCCATCGCTATTTTCATAGTGAAGGAAGGGACGATGATGAGGCGGTGCGCCGCAAGGCCCGCCATCGCTTCGCGCACACACTGCTGTGCGCTGATGCCCTTCAGTGCAAAGACGACGTCCGCGTGCTCGTTGAACTCCGTGTTCACGGGGCCGGGGCAGAGCGCGCTCACATGGACATGGCTGTGCATCTCCCTCAGCTCCACGGAGACGGCACGGGTGAGGCTCGTCACGTAGGCTTTTGTCGCGTAATACGTCGCCATGAAGGGCCCGCCGGGCATGAGGCCGGCTGCGGAGGCAACGTTCAAGATCTGCCCGGAGCCATGGGTGCCGCGAGCAGTCATCTTTTTCAGAATTCCTTTGAAGAGGATATGCATGGCGATGATGTTGACGTGGATCATCGAGACATCCTTGTCGAGGCTCGTGCGCACGAATCTGCCGCAGTCGCCGAAGCCCGCGTCGTTGATGAAGAGATCGATCTGTTCGTCGTCCAGGTCATGCAGGAGCTGGCGGCACTGACTCTCCTGCGACAGGTCAGCCGTAATGATGCGCACAGGCACGGATACACTCTCCTTGATCTCCTCGAGCCTTCCGTGCCGTCTGCCCACGAGGATCAGCCGGTAGCCCCTCTGTGCAAGGACTCTTGCGAACTCTCTCCCGATTCCCGATGTTGCTCCTGTAATGAGGGCGGTCTTTCCCTCACCCTGTTTTCCCTTTTCAGTCATGATCATCTCTCCTCTTTGTATAGGCTGCAGCGTGGTCTTTTCAGCGAATCAGCCTTGAAAACAAGTACCTGCCTGTAATGCCAAAACCATTCATTTCAATGATGCAGTGCCTGCGTTCTTTCAATCAGATATCAGGTTTTCGACGCGCCGGCACTGCGCGGTTTGCAAAAACTGCTTCTTATTGTTATGATGCCTACGGTTATTATCATTTTATAATAAGAAAGCAGATTACGTATGATTTTATCGTGTCATCACATCACAAAGGCATTCCTTGAGGACACCGTCCTCTCCGATATTACTTTTCATCTGGAGAAGGGAGACAAGGCGGCCATCGTCGGCGTCAACGGCGCCGGCAAGTCCACGCTTCTGAAAATCATCACAGGCGAGCTCGCCGCCGACGAGGGCCAGGTTGCCATCGAGCGGGGTGCCACATGGGGGTACCTCGCGCAGAACCAGAATCTCGACTCCGACCGGACGATCTGGGAGGAGCTCCTAACCGTAAAGAAGGACGTCATCGACCTTGAGGAGAAGATCCACCGCGACGAGGATCTGATGACGAAGCTCACAGGAACCGAGCAGACCCGCGTCATCGAGGAGTACAACGATCTTCTGCAGCGCTTCCAGCGCGAGAACGGCTACGCCTACAAGGGCGAGATCACAGGCGTTCTGAAGGGCCTTGGCTTCGACGAACACGAGTTCGGCCAGAAGATCCACACGCTCTCCGGCGGACAGAAGACGCGGGTTGCGCTGGCCAAGCTCCTTCTCGAGAATCCCGACATCATCATGCTCGATGAGCCGACAAACCACCTCGACATCGGCTCCATCAGCTGGCTCGAGACCTATCTCTCGAATTATAAGGGGACGGTGCTCATCGTCTCGCACGACCGGTATTTTCTGGACAAGTGTGTCACAAAGATCATCGAGATTGAGAATACGAAGGCGACGGTATTTTCAGGGAATTACTCGTTCTACGCAGAGAGAAAGAAGGCGCTGCGGGAGGAGGCCTGGCACCATTACCTGAATAATCAGGCCGAGATCAAACACCAGGAGGAGGTCATCACCAAGCTCCGCCAGTTCAACCGCGAGAAGTCCATCAAGCGCGCGGACTCCCGCGAGAAGATGCTACAGAAGATGGACAAGGTGGACAAGCCCATCGAGCTGCGCGACGACATGCGCCTTACGCTCCGCCCCTGCATCCGCTCTGGGCGCGATGTCTGTGAGGTACGCCACATCAGCAAGTCGTTTGAGAACAAGCACCTGTTCACAGATATCTCCTTCAACATCAGCCGCGGCGAGCATGTGGCCATCCTCGGCGACAACGGAACAGGCAAGTCGACGCTGCTGAAAATCATCATCGGACAGCTTCAGCCCGACGACGGTGCGATCCGCTTCGGCACGAACGTGCACCTCGGCTACTACGACCAGGAGCACCATGTGCTGAACAATGACAACACGGTCTTCGAGGAAATTGCGCAGGCATATCCGGACATGACCAACACGGAGATCAGAAATCTTCTGGCATCGTTTCTGTTCACGAACGACGATGTTTTCAAAAAGATCGGGGATCTTTCGGGCGGCGAGAAAGGCCGCGTGTCGCTCGCCAAGCTCATGCTCTCCGAGGCGAATTTCCTCATCCTCGATGAGCCGACAAACCACCTCGATATGGTCTCAAAAGAGGTGCTCGAGAATGCGCTGAATTCCTACGAGGGAACGGTGCTGTACGTGTCGCACGACCGGTATTTCATCAACCACACGGCGTCGCGGATTCTGAATCTGACCGGACGGCTTCTCTTGAACTATCCTGGCGGAAGGAGCGACGCGCAGCCGCCGGAGTGCTACATCGGCAACTACGATTTCTTCCTGGAGAAGTCCGCGCAGGTTGAGGGTGCGCTCGCCCGCGATGAGATCAGGCGCATTCAGGAGGAGACGGGGCTCTCGGCAGATAAGATCACGGAGACGTTCAGCGGCGAAGGAATTGGCCCGGGAGAAAACGGCGCTGCCGGAGATGCATCCGCAAGAGGCGGCTCCGGTGGGAATGGCGGCGGTGCCGCCTCTGCAGGAAGTGGTGCAGGCAATGGATCTGTAACAGGGTCTTCCAGAAATGGTGCTTCCATCGGTTCCCCTGATAATGGTGCAGCAGGTGCGAACGACTGGCAGCGACAGAAAGAGGAACAGGCAAAGGCGAGGAAGCTCGCCAACGAGCTGAAGAAGTGCGAGGACCGCATCAATCAGTTGGAGACACGAAACGCCGCCATCGACGAGGAAATGGCACAGCCCGATGTCTGTACGGACATCGCGAAGCTGAACCAGCTCCAGAAAGAAAAAACGGCCAACGAGCAGGAGCTCGAAGGCCTTTATGAGAAGTGGGAGGAATTACAGGAGTAAAGCAAAAAGACTCAATTTTAGTGGAAAATTTCTGATACACCGTTATGAAAAAGAACCCCGGGGTACTCCCCGGAGTTCCTTTTTTCTATCGTCAGTTCTTTGACCCTGTTAATGTCCCTTGTGTTGTTCTTAGTTCCTTATTACAGAATCTCCTGCAGTCTCTCCCTGATCGCGAGGATGAACTCCTCAGTGTCAAGGCTCTGCGGATTCGGAATGGTCGTGATCGCAGCGAGGTCCCCCGTCATCTTTCCGGACTCGATCGTATCGAGGCTCGCCTTCTCAAGGCAGTCCGCGAAGTGCACGAGCTCCGGCAGGTTATCGAGCTGGCCGCGCTTTCTGAGCGCACCTGACCAGGCAAAAATCGTGGCAACAGAGTTCGTCGACTCCTTCTCGCCCTTCAGGTATTTGTAATAATGGCGCTGGACGGTGCCGTGGGCGGCCTCATACTCATAGACGCCGCTGGGCGAAACAAGTGTCGAGGTCATCATGGCAAGGGAGCCGAACGCAGTCGCGAGCATATCGCTCATCACATCGCCGTCGTAGTTCTTGAGGGCCCAGACGAAGCCGCCGTGTGAGCGGATCACACGTGCCACGGCGTCATCGATCAGCGTGTAAAAATACGTGTTGCCCTGCGCCTCGAACTTCTCTTTGTACTCCTTGTCGTACATGGTCTGGAAGATCTCCTTGAAGGTGCCGTCATAGGTCTTGGAGATCGTATCCTTCGTGGAGAACCACAGATCCTGATGTGTGGAGAGTGCAAACTCCATGCAGGACTTGGCAAAATTCGTGATGGACGCTCTCGTGTTGTGGATGCCCTGCACAATGCCGGCGCCATCGAAATCGTGAATGAGCTGACGGTGCTCG
>DEKA01000036.1:0-2809 GCA_002353635.1 Lachnospiraceae bacterium UBA2734 | reverse complement strand
GGCGCACGGAAAACCGTGCCGTCCAGAATCGCTCTGATCGTCGCATTCGGGGACTTATAGAGTCTCTTTAAGTGGTACTCCTCCATCCTCGCACGGTTCGGTGTGATCGTGGCGCACTTGACAGCTACGCCGTAACGAAGCGTCGCATTCGCTGCGTCCACTGTGATCTGGTCGTCCGTCTCATCCCTCTTCTTCAGACCGAGGTCATAATATTCACTCTTCAGGTCGATGAAAGGAAGGATCAGATCGTCCTTGATCATCTTCCAGAGNNACAAGCGGTGTCTTCATCTGAATTTTTGCCATGTCCTCTCCTTCGCAATTGAATACTGTCTTCATGCTCAATATTGCCATCCGACAATTCCGTCAGACATATCCATGTTGTATGCGCTCGGGCGTGCGCATCTACTGCTGCACGCCATTATTATCAGTTTTTGTACAGATCATACAGTCCGTTGCGGACCATGTTGGCGTAAGCGTTATACATGTGCTCGGACGCGATCTTCTCCGCCAGGTCCTCGTCCTTCGCCTTGATGGCCTCCATAATGCCCCGGTGCTCCTTGTTGGAAGCACTGGCTCTCTCGGGCGTCGAGAGGGTCTTTCTGCGGATTCTGAAAACATACTGATGATAATCAATCAGCAAGTGTTCGAGCATCTTGGAGTCGCAGGCTGCGTACAGAATCCTGTGAAACTCGTTGTCGAGGTCCGCCATCTGCTCCATGTTGCCCTTTGCGGCGTGAAACTCGGCGAGATAGACATTCTCCTCCATGTCGCTGAGCTCCTCCTTGGTTGCGTTCCGGCAGGCCCACCGTGCGCACAGTCCCTCAAGTCTTGCGCGGATCATGTAAATGTCGTGTACATCCTTCGCCTGAATGCCGACGACGAACGCGCCGCGGTTAGGAATGATCTGCACGAGGCCCTCGAGCTCCAGCTGCCGCAGCGCCTCGCGGACAGGCGTTCTGGACACGCCCAGCTCCTGCCCGATTGCCACTTCCTTCAGCTCCTCATTCTCTTCATACTTGCCGTTTAAGATGTCATCCCGGATTTTATGAAAAACTCTGCCGCGCAGAGAATACTTGTCGCTGACATCTCTTCTGGCGTCATACTCGTTCATTTGCGTGAATTACAATCCTTTCTCTTGTACCTTTACCTCTGGCCCGCTTCTTCTGAAAATACGGCCGCCCGGAACACAGAATGACTGCGGTTTATCTTGGCGGCCGGCTGTATTTTCAATCGATACTCCATCAGCATCATTTCGTGATGTGTGCATCACCGGGGTGATCGATGTGCATCTCGGTACATGCCTTATCGATCTCCTGCGCGAGCTCGGCGTCCGTCATAACGGTCACACGTCCGCCTGCGTACTGCTCATCCACCCACGCCTTGACGTGCTCAACAAGGGGTGACTTCTTGTCCACCGTCCGGTCCTTCGGCAGTCTGTAGTAGTTGTTGATCCAGACCGCGATGCCGGCAAGGCCGGATGTGTTGGAGACAGCGGCGACAGGCGGTCTGTTCAGGAACTTGCCTGTATCGAAAATATTGTAGATCTCCTCGTTCTTGAGCAGTCCGTCCGCGTGGATGCCGGCCCTTGTCACGTTGAAGTTGCTGCCTACAAAAGGCGTTCTCGGCGGAATATGATAGCCGATTTCCTTCTCGTAGTAATTCGCGAGATCCGTGATGACTGTCGTATCCATTCCATCGAGTGTGCCTTTAAGCTGTGCGTACTCGAAGACCATGGCCTCTGTCGGTGTATTGCCTGTTCTCTCTCCGATGCCAAAGAGCGAGCAGTTGACGCCGCTGCAGCCGTAGAGCCAGGAGGTCGTTGCATTGACGACTGCCTTGTAGAAATCATTGTGACCGTGCCACTCGAGCTGAGAGCTCGGCACGCCTGCATGCGTATGAATCGCATAGATGATGCCGGGAACAGATCTCGGAATAACGGCGCCGGAGTAGTTGACGCCGTACCCCATCGTGTCGCAGCAGCGAATCTTGATCGGGATCCCGTACTGCTTCTGCAGCTTCATGAGCTCAAGACAGAACGGAACGACGTAGCCGTAGATGTCTGCCCTGGTGATATCTTCCAGGTGGCATCTGGGGCTGATGCCGTGCTCAAGACAGTCGCGGACGACGGAGAGATAGTGCTCCATGGCCTGCCGCCTCGTCATGCGCAGCTTCAGGAAAATGTGATAATCCGAGCAGGAGACCAGAATGCCTGTCTCCTTCATGCCCATCTCCTGCACGAGCTTGAAGTCCTCTTCGCTCGCTCTGATCCAGGATGTTACCATAGGGTACTCATAGCCGCGCTCCATGCACTTGTAGACGGCATCGCGGTCCTGCTTGCTATAGAGGAAGAATTCGCAGGCTCTGATGAGACCCTTCGGCCCGCCGAGTCTGTGGAACTCATCGAAGATATGCACGATCTGATCTGTTGTATAAGGAGCTCTCGACTGCTGGCCGTCTCTGAACGTGGTATCAGTGATCCAGATATCCTTTGGCATGCACTTGGGAACGGTTCTGTCGTTGAAGGGGATCTTCGGAATTTCGGAATAGGGATACATCTGACGGAAGACGTTAGGTTTTTTCACGTCATCCAGAATGTACATATGCTCCTCNNCTGTTGTGATCGTTCAATGTGACCGGACGATTCTCAAACGTTTCTGTAACCATCATTGGCCTCTTTCTGACGCTTTCGTCGCAAATATGTATGTGTATAATTGTATACAGCTGATACAATCATTGCAAGGGGTGAATTTACGGAAAAAAGTGCATGAAATGAAATAAAGATGAATAAAAAGTCAGGAGGACCCGTTAT